>NZ_JBODRU010000003.1:0-528745 GCF_050632815.1 Chryseobacterium sp. JK1
AGCTATTATTCCTAATCCCCAGGCGAATTTAAGCAGTACTCCTTATGGTCAGGAAAAGATCTATTCTGAAAAGGTGTTGGAAAACTCTCCTTTAGACAGGATTCAGCAACAAATTCAAGTGGGGACCGATTGGGCCGCTAAGCCTGTTAAATTTGATTATAGCGCCAATGTTTTCAATGAAGTGTATCAGTATGTCACCACTACGACATGGGAGAACGGAGCTACAAAAAGTACTTTAGGCTTATCATCTAACGGGACTTACCCCCTTAATCAGCTCTATAAAATTAGTGTCAAAGATGAGGATGGTAATGAAACGGTAGAATTTAAAAACGGTCAAGGACAGATTGTACTGGTAAGGAAGATCATGAGCCCTACTCTTCAGGTTGATACCTATTATGTGTACAATGAATACAATCAGCTGGCTTTTGTGATTCCTCCCAATGCGGTACATAAGGCCGTTACTGATGATCTGCTTAATGATCTGTGCTACCAGTACCGCTATGACGGAAGAGGCAGACTTGTGGAAAAGAAGCTTCCGGGTAAAGGCTGGGAATATATGGTGTATGATAAAACTGACAGATTAATGCTTACCCAGGATGCGAATATGAGAGCATTGGGCAAATGGCTGATGACCAAATATGATCAGTTTGGAAGAGTGGCTTATACAGGAATCTTCAGTTCAACTGAAACCAGAAATGCAATACAGAATCAAATTAAGGATTTGGTTATTTATGATGCACGCCATTCTACAGGATTCTTCAGAAATGGAATAAACATTTATTATACTGCGGTCTATTTTATTCCTGAAAACATACTGTCTGTTAATTATTATGATACCTATCCAGAGTATAGTTTTAATCCTACATTTCCCACAGGCATTCAGGGAGAATCTGTACTGACTGAAACACCCTCAGTTGATGGCAGAAGTACCAAAGGATTACCTGTAATGAGCTTGGTGAAAAATGTTGAAGATGATAACTGGACGAAAAATTATACCTACTATGATCAAAAAGCACGGGTAATAGGCAGTCATTCGATCAACCATTTGGGTGGATATACCCGCACAGAATCTGAGCTTGATTTTACCGGTACCCCTTTACAGGTTATTACCAGACACAAGCGCTTAAATACCGATTCTGAAAGACTGATCACAGAAACATTTGAATACGATCATCAAAACAGACTATTGGTTCATAAGCATCAGGTAGACAATAATCCTGTCGAATATCTTGCTCAGAACAAATACAATGAACTCTCTCAATTGGAATCTAAAAAGGTTGGAGGATTTGCTGCTGCAACACCTCTTCAGCAAATCGACTATCAATACAATATTCGTGGCTGGATGACCAAAATCAATAATCCTTCCAATTTAGGAAGTGATCTGTTTGGA
Organism: Chryseobacterium sp. JK1; assembly: GCF_050632815.1. Lineage (NCBI taxonomy): Bacteria > Pseudomonadati > Bacteroidota > Flavobacteriia > Flavobacteriales > Weeksellaceae > Chryseobacterium > Chryseobacterium sp. JK1. The sequence goes on from NZ_JBODRU010000003.1 coordinate 1,391, forward strand.
TATAAAATCAATTACAACCAAGTAGAAGGGCTTGAGATTCCCAACTCAGATTACCCTTCTTTGCAGGTCAAGCCAAAATATAATGGAAATATAGCCGAAGTATCCTGGAAAACATCTACAGATGCCAATGGCCATCTTCGAAGATATGGGTATTCGTATGACACGATGAATAGGCTTGTGGGTGGTTTCTATCAAAAAGACACTAACCCATCGGGCAAAGAATACAATGAGCTTCTTGCCTATGATCTGAACGGAAATATTCTGAATCTGATAAGAACCCAGGAAGTACTTCCCGGAAACAGCACTGCTTTAGCTGTTGATAATCTGGTGTATAGCTATACTGGAAACCGACTCGATAAAGTATACGATGCCTATCTGAACCCTTCCGGTTATCCTGTAGGAGGTAACACCATTACTTATGACAGCAATGGAAACATGATCAGGCATTTTGATAAGGGGATACCCCTAATACGATATAATTATCTAAATTTACCTAATTTTATTATCCAAAATAATGTTGGTATTTGGTATACCTATCGTGCAGATGGAGTAAAGTTAAAAAAGATCTTTGGAAGTGTAGAAACTAATTATTTGGATGGATTTCAATACACCAATGGAAGCTTAAAGTTTTTTCCTACCTCTGAGGGATATTTTAATGTTGAAAATAATAAGTACATTTATAATTACACCGATCATTTAGGAAATGTGAGATTGAGTTACTTCAATAATGGAAGCAGCATAGAAGTTCTTGAAGAAAACAATTATTATCCATTTGGACTGAAGCATGAAGGGTATACTCCTTTAGTGGGAAATCCATCGTATCAATATAAGTACAACGGAAAGGAGTTGCAGGAGACGGGGATGTACGATTATGGAGCAAGGATGTATATGCCGGATATTGGTAGATGGGGTGTGGTGGATCCTTTGAGTGAGAAATATAGAAGACATTCTACATATAATTATGCTGTGAATAACCCAATTAGATTTATTGATCCTGATGGACGCAGTGTAAAAGATATAATAGGAGTAACTACACAAGATGCTCAAAAATTTAAAGCAGATGTTTATAAAGTTCTATCTAATAGTAAATTTGCAGGAGTTAGAGCGCTAATAGATGTAAAAGGAAATTCATTTAATAAAATTGATTCCAAAGCTCTTGCTACTGCCACATCTGGTTTATCCAAGGATGAGCAAGCGTATATAAATACTCTTGCAGGGGCTATAAATTCTTCAAAAGAGCATAAAGTCGAATACTTGTCAATGGGAGATACTGCATCTTCAGAAGGTGCAAAAGCTTTTGTTGGGCATATTGATTCTAAAGTGTCAGCAGGGTTGGGTAAATCTTTTTTAACTCCAGCTGGAGATTTAAATGCTTCTACAATCAATGGTATAGGAGGAGAGGGTTTTAATGTTGCTACTTCTAAAGGGTCTCATTCATTTATTATTGAAACAGCTTCTACTACGGCTGATAGCAGGGCAGAAACATCAAGCCACGAAGTTTTAGGTCACGGTATACCATCTTCAAAAGGAGCATCAGATGCAGTAAATAATACAAATGCTATACAGATGTCAAATTTAGTCAGAAGAGTAACAGGGAGTTCTGAACCTCCTAGAGATGGAACAAATCCTCCGCACGCAGGAGGCAAGGTAACAAATCCTAATGATTTACCAATGAATCAATAATTATGAGTAAACTATTTATATATATTCTTTTGTTGTTTTTTATAAATTGCTCTTCTCAAAAGCAATTACAAAAAATATCAAGTAGAGAAAACTTAAGTAAGATTTTAAGTAATGGATTTTCACATACTAAAGATAGACTTTTAGTCTATTCTGTAGATGACAAATGGTACTTAATAATAGAAAATAGCACTTCTGTTTATAAAGCATATTATTTAAAAATTGAAAAAGAAGGTGTTTTAAAGAGGGAGATTGATAATATTAATAAACCAAATTTAATGTTAGATAATGCGTTTAATTTATCTAATTATAAATATGGATATATTGATTTTTCTTCTGATGAATATAAAAATTACAAATTAGCTCAAGGAAATAAAACATATTTTTGTTTATTTGAGAAGGGTAATTATTATGGAGAATTTAATCTATCTGTAATTGTTGACCCAATTCCAATTGAAAAGGGATTGAACGAATATTTGATAAAAAAAATATTTAAGGAAATCTCTATAGATAATAAAGAAGCCACACCCGCTACGCCAAATTTATAACTTTGCGCAGATAAATAAAGAACCCCATCGCAATTTCGATGGGGTTCTTGTTTTATAGTGCAGCTACATTTTTATTAAAAAAGTCTTTATATTGTTTCTATAATTTTAAAAACAATAATTTTTCTTTATTATAATAAACACTATCTTACCAATACATAGATCACTTTGAAAATACCAGAAAAATATCCTTTATAGAATAATGCTCATTTTATTAAATCTTATGAAGGGAAATTTAGCAAATACTAAGATTATTATTGTATTATTTACAATATTAATAAACTACGGATGTGCTTCTCAGAGTTCTAAATTAGAATTATCTAATTATTTGGATAAAATGATTCACAAGAGTAAATTTTTGTATTTAGAAATAAGTTTAAAAAATGCAAAAATGAATACTTATTTGGTATTGCAGAAATGAATTATAACGATCATCTTTCCAAAAACTATAAAACCTATGATTATAATGGTACTTTGATCATCTATGACTTAGGGGAAGAAAAGAATACAAAAGTTATTATTTTTTTTGATTCTTATTTAAAAAAAACAAATTCAGATATTTCAAATATTCAAAAGGGAAGACAATCTCTTATTAATGAATATGCACTTTATTTTGTAGGTAAAGAATTTATTAAAGATCAGGAGAAAACAAGAAATTTTATGATTGCCCAATGTGGGGATGAATGATTGTATTCTTACAGACCCAAAATAATTCATCGGCTTCCTTCGGAATGACAAACAAGATGTTTAGTTTTTCTTCAGACCTTATTATTCCCCAGTTGAAGAAGGAGCTTACAATAGAATTTTATAATAATTTGATTGCCCATAAAAATAAAAAACTATTTATATTTTAAGGTTTAGATCTTCTTCGGAAAAAGAATCATTTTTCCGAAGCTCATCCGAAGAACACTCGAACAACGATCGAAGAAAGTGGGTCTTAAACTTGTCAAAACCTGTCATTATTTTCGGGAGTGATTGAATTTTGAAAAATCCTTTATATATTCGTTCAGGTAATCAAAAAATATAGTAAAATAGCAAGAATAACAAAAGGAAACAAAACAGGCCGTTTCCCAGTTGAAACAGCCTGTTTTTATTTATTGTAACCCGCTTTAAAGCTGGTTAATCATTAAAACTTAAGATCTCCATTCACCTCTCTTACTGCATTAGCAGCTTCAGCGAATTTCAATTGCTCTTCAGCAGTCAAAGTTACGTTTACGATTTTTTCTACTCCGTTTGCCCCGATAATAGCAGGAACTCCTAAGCAGATATCGTTTTGTCCGTATTCTCCTTCCAACATTAAAGAACAAGGGATCATTTTCTTCTGATCACAAGCGATAGCCTGAACCATTACAGAAACAGCTGCACCTGGAGCATACCATGCAGAAGTTCCTAATAATTTAGTAAGAGTAGCTCCTCCTACTTTAGTTTCTTCAATAACGTATTTTTGTTGCTCTTCATCTAGGAATTCTGTTACAGGAACTCCGTTTCTTGTCGCTTTGCTCAATAATGGAAGCATCCCTGTATCACTGTGAGCAGCGATTACCATACCGTCTACATCAGAAATTGGAGATTCTAATGCTTCAGCTAATCTGTATTTGAATCTTGCAGAATCTAATGCACCACCCATTCCGATGATCTTATGCTTAGGAAGACCTGAAGTTTTGTGCACCAAATAAGCCATAGTATCCATTGGGTTAGAAACCACAATAATAATTACTTCCGGAGAATGTTTTACTAAGTTTTCAGTAACTTCTTTTACGATACCCGCATTGATGCCGATCAATTCTTCTCTTGTCATTCCAGGTTTTCTTGGAATCCCTGAAGTGATTACTGCTACATGAGAACCTGCAGTTTTGCTGTAATCTCCTGTTGTACCGGTAATTTTTGTATCGAATCCGTTAAGAGAGGCTGTCTGCATCAAATCCATTGCTTTACCTTCAGCAAATCCTTCTTTAATGTCTACCAAAACTACTTCTGAACAGAAGTTCTTCATTGCGATGTATTCTGCACAGCTTGCTCCTACAGCGCCTGCACCTACTACAGTTACTTTCATATTGTTACTTTTTAAATTATTTTTTGTTAGTTAAGTTTAAATTTGAAATTCCCCAAATTTAATAATTCCTGAAAAAATGCGCAATTTTTCAGGAATTTAATTAGAATTAAAATAAATTAGTTCACGTTCAATAAAAACGTATAGAGTTTTTTCGCACCGGAAAGCACTTCATTGTAGTTTTCTTCCGCTACTTCAGTATCCAGAACCTCTTTGAAATTCTTCCACATAGGCCCCGTATTTTCCTGATAACATCCGAAAAAGTTGAAAGTAACCTCATCAAAACCTTCCGTTTTAGAAAGCTGTTTAGCAATTACATTTCCACCAAGAGTAGAACCCTCGATGACATACATCGCTCCTAATGCTTCGTGTTCGTTATTGAATTCCAGAGTATGAGAAGCGGTTTGGTTTTCCAGAGAAAGACTTTGAAGATCTTTTTCAATAAGAGAAAGTTTCTTTCTTTCCTCCAGCTGAAGCTTTTCTGCATATTTATCAGAAAGGCTGTTGAATATTTTATCCTCACTGTGCAAAAGCATCAGATAATTGGTATGGATGATCTTTTTATAATCCTCCAGCGTGAAAGTTTTATTAAAAATCTTTTCAGAATTAAAAAGTCTTTCTGCTGCATCGTGATATTCTGCCGTATTCTGTTTAAGATATTCTGATACCATAAAATAACATTTTAAAAGTTTCTCAAATGTAAGGTTTTTTGAACGTTAAAATGAAAGAAGTTCCCTCTTTATTGCTTTCGTACGCCACATTTCCTCCTATTCTGGTCATGATACGGTGTACAATAGACAACCCTACTCCATTTCCTTTAAACTTCTTGGCATTGTCCATTCTGTTGAAGATTTTGAACATTTTGTCTTTCTCTTCTTCAGGAATACCAATTCCATTATCGGAAATACGGTAAATAATAGTCTGACCATCTTCTGTACCTTCAATTTCCACTTTTGGACACTCTCTATGAGAAGAATATTTTACAGCATTATTGATGATATTAAGAAATACCTGGTGAAGCATCGTTTTATCCGCCAATACATCCGGGCATTCTTTAATGATGATTTCACTTTCAGGACTTCCATAAGTCATCTTGGCATTTTCTGAAATTTTCTGAATAGTAATACCTGTTTTCAGACTTTCAAGCTGTACTTCGCTATGCTTGGCTCTGCTGAGTTGCAGCACGTCGTGCATCATTTCAGCCATACTGTCAATTTCTTCAATAATGGTATTGATCTTATTTTTACTCTTCTCAGCATCTGCTCCAAGATTTCCCAAAAGCATCTGTGCATTGAGTTTCATCACCGTTAAAGGGGTTCCCAGATCATGAGAAATGGTATAAGAAAAACTGTCAAGCTCCTCGTTTACTTTTTTAAGCTCGTCATTCAGCCTTTTGATGGCGTTATAATTTTTATGGGAAGTTTCCAGAATCAAATCTCTCACGGCCTGCACTGCACTTACACTTCGGGAGTTCCACCTTTTGGAATATCCTTTAATATTTTCTGTAAAAATCCTGAAAGACGTTCTTGGTGAGATCATCTTTTTTTCTTCTCCGTTTTCAGAAAATACTTCTACTTTTTTTTCAGGATTACCAGCCCAGTTGATGTGTTCATCAAACTCCTTACGGAACCAGATCAGCATTTCATTTTTTTCCCTTTCAATAAAGTAGATGGCAATTCCGGCAGCATTTTTAGAAAGACCAAGCTCTTCACCATGATCTTTAAGAAAGCTTCTGCTTACATAAATGTTGTCTTGGGTATTCTCAAGCGCCCATTTTACAATATTGGAGATGCTTTCAGGTTCCGGTGTACTTCCGGATGTTACCATATTGTCATCGGAAATGATAGCCATCCCATCAGCTTCAGGTAAGTTTCTAAGTTCCGTTTTGCTCTCAATAAGAGAATCAAACAGATTATTATGTTTTAAAAAACCTGTTTTCAGTTGAGATACTCTCTCATTCAGCTCCAAACGGTAATTCAGTTCACTTTTAGACTTAAAGGATGAATAGGCATTGGCTGCAAGAGCCGTAAAAATTCCCGCCTGTACTCTGTCTTCAAGATCAATATGCTTCGGCTCAATATTCTGGCATGTTACCAGACCCCAAAGATGATCGTCCATAATAATAGACACACTGAAGCTGGAAGCTGCCCCAGAATTTTTAAGATACTGCCCGTGAACAGGAGACATTCCTCTTGAAGCAGAAAAAGTAAGGTCTATATCTTCATGAGATTTACTTACAATAGGAACTGTATCTGCATATACATTACTGAAAATCCTTTTTCTTTTCTTAAGATAAAGATCTCTGGCCTGTTTTGGAATATCAGATTCCGGATAATGAAGTCCCAGGAAGCTTTCCATGTCTTCATTTTTTTTCTCTGCAATTACTTTTCCGGAGCCATCCATCATGAATTTGTAAACCATCATCCGGTCATAATTCACAACTTTTGCTAAGGTTTCCAGAAGGTGATTCCAGAGTTCCTTCTCGTTATCGATGATATAGAAATTGTCGTATTTATTAGAGATGCGCTTATTGGGATTAATCACAACTTCTTCAAACTCCAGAAATATATGAGACTCGCTTTTGAAAACGGAAAAATGGTATTCTTTTCCATTGATAAAAATCTTGTCAAAATATGTTTCATTCTTTCGTCTTGTAAATCTATCTAATGAAGTATAGATCTCCGAATCAATAATGCTCTGAAAACTTTCCGGAAAATCCGTAATCTTTCTCCCGAAAAGTTCATCTGAACTCCCGATATTAAAAATATCCGAGATATTCCTGCTAAAAAAAGTAATGGTACGGGATTCCGCATCAATGCCAATCAAATAACCAAAACTTTGAATAGAACCCGGAATATGAATAGGTTCTTCATGGCATTCTATAAAATTCATATATCTTTTCAGTCTATCAATCAAATATAGGATTTTTTTGAAAAATTTTCGAATTTGTGGTACGTAATTTTAAATTGTCCGCCAGTACTCATCTGCGATAAATTTCAGGAAATCAGAGAGCAAAAAACACATTGAACTATTCTTCATTTTTACCCCTTTTCAATGTGATATCTCTAAAATATACAAAAAATTTTCCAATGATGAGGTTTTTCATGTATTAACCATGATTCATAACATGAATTACATATAATTAACCTTAATTATTATGTTATTTAAACAAATTTTTCTAAATTTATATCACCAAATAATGAATACCAAGCGAAATCATTGAATTATTCACAATAAATTCAATATAAATTTTAAATTCAAATAATACTATTATGAAAAAGTTCCCATTATTTCTATTTTCTCTCGTCCTCTCTGTAGGATTATGGAATCCATCCGAAGCCTGCACAAGGGTCGTTTACAAAGGTCCACAAAATACTGTTCTCACAGCCCGTTCTATGGATTGGCGTGATGAGATCCCCGCCAACTTATGGGTATTCCCGAAAGGAATAGACAGAAACGGACAAACCGGGCCAAAATCTGTAAAATGGACCTCCAAATATGGAAGCATCATCAGTTCTTCATGGGATATTGCTTCTGCAGACGGTATGAATGAAAAAGGTTTGGTAGCCAATCTTCTTTGGTTGGGAGAATCTCAATATCCTAAATTCGATGGAAAAGGAAGTAAAAAGGGAATTGCCATTTCTTTATGGGCACAGTATTATCTTGATAATTTTGCTACGGTAAAAGAAGCTGTAGAATACTCAAGAAAAGAGCCATTTGTTATTGTAAGCGATTATATTCCGGGAACGGAAAGATTTACCACAGTACACCTTTCTATCTCGGATGCTTCAGGAGATAATGCCGTATTTGAATATATCAACGGAAAGCTGGTAATTCACCACGATCCGTCTTATACGGTAATGACCAACTCTCCTGTTTTTGAGGAACAGCTTGCCCTCAACAATTACTGGAAAGGCATTCCGGGAACAGTGATGCTTCCGGGAACCAACCGCGCCGCAGACCGCTTTGTAAGAGCATCTTATTACATCAATGCCATTCCTCAGACGGCTGACATCCGTACTGCTGTGGCCAGCGTTTTCGGCGTGATCAGAAATTGTTCGGTACCTTACGGAATTACTTCTGCAACAGAGCCTAATATCTCTTCTACCAGATGGAGATCTGTATCCGACCAAAAGAATCTGGTCTACTATTTTGAAACCGTTTTTACCCCAAACACTTTCTGGGTAGACCTTAATGATTTTGACCTGAGTGCTAAAGGAAAAGTGATGAAGCTGGACCTCAGCAATTATCAAACTTATAACGGTAAATCCAACACAAATTTTAAGGAATCGGCACCGTTCACTTTCTTAGGATTAAACTAAAGATGCATACTGTAAATGCAATCAATATTACACTTAAAGATATTTCAGTGATCTGTTCAACCTATAAAAAACAATAGCTATTCAACAGATTTTAAGAAACTGAAATAGGTTCTGACTGAGACGCTTGAAAGTGTTTCTATTCTACACTTGTAAGACAATAATCTAAAGGAAAAAGTGTTGAATGTTCCCAACAAAAAGTATTTGATAAAAAGCTTTTACAGAAAGAATAGACTTCAAAGTATTAAAAAAATAAACAAAAAGATATGGACTTTTTCTCACTCAAAAAGAAAAGCCTGATCCTCTGTTTGCTGGCCTGCGGGTTATCAGCGAATGCACAGATACAGGATTCTCTAAAAGCCCAGCCTCCTCAACAGGAAGAAGACAATGTAAAATATCCGCAACTCCAGATCAAAGGCCTTTTCCAGGCACGCTATCTGGTTGGGATGAGTAAAGATGTAGATGTAAACGGGCTTCATCATTCTGACGGTTCCGGAACGGACAACAATTTCATGCTCAAATACATGAGAGTTCAGCTAAGGGCTCAGATCAGTAAGCGTACTGAAGTTGTTGTTTTGGCCAACCTTGCCGATTTTAAAAACGATCCTAAAAGCAGAGTCCTAGAAAACGCTTATCTGAAGTATACATTCAATCCTAAACTTGCTATTACTGTAGGGCAATTCAGACCCTGGTTCGGTATTGAAGAAACGTATCCCATTGATATCATCAAATCTTTAGACTGGTCTAACCAATATACTGAATTCGGAAAATTAGGCTGGACGAGCTTCCAGATCGGAATGTCTGCTACAGGACAACTACAGCTAGGAGAAATACCTTTCCAATATGCGGTTTCTGTAGTGAATGGAAATGGAAAAAATCAGATTAATGATAACGACAACGGGAAACAATATTCTACCCGATTGGTCTTCGGATTATCTCAGAAATATAGTTTCAATGTAGGTTTAAACGGAGGTATAGGAGAAGTTTTCAGCAAAAAAGTATATGCTTTAGGAGTAGATTTAAGTTCTTTAGTAAAATTTGATCCCAAATGGAGCCTTGATATGCAGCTTGAAGCCAAACAGGCAACCAATCACGTTCTTTACAATTCCATTGCTCCAGAATTAAGACCAGAAAATCCTGATCAATACTTAATTCGTGGGGTTTATTTTCTCCCTAATCTAAGATACGAGATCAATCATAAAAATCTCAGTGCCTTCGAACTATCTTGTCGTTACGAATATCTTGATACCAACTTCAGAATGGATTCTAACCCCCGACAAACCATTACGCCCATGTTCGGATTGGAATTCCTGAAAAACTATGGTGCAAGAATTCAGCTGGGAGTACAGTTCGACCGCTACAAACATCAGGTAGAAAACACTTCTCAATACAATAATAATCTATTCATTGTCCAAGTTCAAAGTAGATTTTAGTCCCAATAAATAATTACGATTATGAAAGAAATTAATATTAAAAACGTAGCGATCACATTTGCCGTTGCGTTGATTATATGGTTCATTCCTGCTCCGGAGGGGGTTGCCGAAAACGCCTGGCATTTATTTGCCATCTTTGCAGCCACCATTTTAGGAATCATTCTTAAAGCAGCACCTATGGGAACAATGTGTATGATGGCCATTGGCTTTACAGCCCTTACACAGGTTGTTGCTCCTGGAGATGCAGGAAAATCAATTACCAAAGCGCTGTCAGGTTTTGGAGATAAAGTGATCTGGCTAATCGGGATTTCATTCTTTATTGCCAGAGGATTCATTAAAACAGGTCTTGGAAACCGTATTGCTTTTTTATTCATCAGAGTTTTTGGTAAAAGTTCATTAGGGCTTGCCTATGGATTGGGACTTGCAGATGTTTGTCTTGCCCCTGCCATTCCGAGTAATACAGCAAGAGGTGGAGGGATCATCTACCCTATCATGAAATCTATGGCCATCAGTTTTGATTCCGTTCCTGAAAAACCGGAAACTCACAGAAAACTTGGTTCATTTTTAACATTGAACAGCTATTATATGAACCTCATCGCATCATCTATGTTCCTTACCGGAACTGCCAGTAATCCGATGTGTCAGAAATTTGCAGCGAACCTTGGTATTGATATTACATGGATGTCTTGGGCAGCAGCAGGTTTTTTACCGGGAGCAGTAGCTTTCTTTGTTGTTCCTTTGGTTCTTTATAAATTATACCCGCCTGAATTGAAAAAAACAGGGGACGCTCCTAAAATGGCTGCCCAAAAGTTGAAAGAAATGGGTCCTATTTCAAGAAACGAATGGTTGATGCTATTGGCATTCTTTATTCTGCTAGCCCTGTGGATATTTGGGGGCGCGCTTTCTATTGATGCCACTACTACTGCGTTTATTGGATTAACCTTATTACTATTAACATCAGTATTAACCTGGGAAGATGTAAAAAGTGAAAAAGGAGCATGGGATACTATCGTTTGGTTCGCCGTACTGGTAATGATGGCAAGTTCTTTAAATGAATTGGGATTCATTGGCTGGTTCAGTGATCTTATCAAGGTGCAAATTGGAGGTTTGAGCTGGCAGGTAGCCTTCCCTGTTATTATTCTGGTTTACTTCTTCAGTCACTATATTTTCGCAAGTGCTACCGCTCACGTAGCCGCCATGTATGCAGCACTATTGGGTGTAGGAGTTTCTTTAGGAATTCCACCTATGTTATTGGCTATGATGCTTGGTTTTATGGGTTCCATTTACGGAGTACTTACACATTATGGCCACGGCCCGGCTCCGGTATTCTTCGGAAGTGGATACGTTGACCTTAAAGCATGGTGGGTAAGAGGTCTTGAAATAGGAATTGTACTCCTGGTCATTTATATGGTTGTAGGAGGGTTATGGATGAAAGTCTTAGGATATTATTAATCATTAAAACAAAAATATGTTATCAACATTGTCAAGAAAAATGCTGATGTGCCTTACAGGACTCTTTTTGGGCTTCTTCCTGTTGATTCATTTCCTTGGAAATCTTCAGCTTTTTCTGCCACAGGAGCAGGCTCATCTACAGTTCAATGCCTATTCGCATTTTTTATCGGGAAATATTATTATCAAAATAGTTTCTTATGTTTTGTATGCCAGCATTATTCTACATGCTGCAGACGGGCTGATCATCACTTTAAAAAATAAAAAATCAGGTGGCAGCTACCAATCTGACGGGCGCGGAAGAGCCAGTAACTGGGCTTCCAGAAACATGGGAATCCTCGGAACATTAATCTTAATCTTTCTTGTGATTCACTTTCAGAACTTCTGGTACATCTACAAATTCGGAAACCCGCCTTTAGATGAAAATGGAAATAAAGACCTCTATATTCTGGTTGTTAATGTTTTCAAAGAATGGTGGTATGTGATCATCTATATCATTTCCATGATCGCTTTATGTTATCATCTGATTCACGGGATAAACAGCGCTGTAAGAACGCTGGGACTTTATCACCCGAAGTTCGTCAAATGGTTTAAAGCCATCGGAACGGCCTATTCAATCATTATCTGTTTAGGTTTTGCATTGATGCCGGTGTATGTATTCTTTACTTATCATTAAATGAAACGATCATGATTTTAGATTCAAAAATACCACAAGGCCCATTAGAGCATAAATGGGATAACTATAAAAAGAAAGCCAGACTGGTAAACCCTGCCAATCGTAAAAAACTGGATGTCATTGTTGTAGGAACAGGGCTCGCCGGAAGTTCTATCGCGGCTTCTTTAGGAGAAATGGGATACAACGTAAAATCGTTCTGCTTTCAGGACAGTCCGAGAAGAGCACACTCTGTGGCCGCACAAGGAGGAGTAAATGCTGCTAAAAACTATAAAAACGATGGCGACAATGTGTACAGAATGTTTGTCGACACCTTGAAAGGAGGTGACTTCAGAGCCCGGGAAGCGAATGTATACCGTATGGCAGAATGTTCTCTGAACCTCATCGATCAAGCTGTTGCACAGGGTGTTCCGTTTGGTAGAGAATATGGAGGTTATCTGAACAACCGTTCTTTCGGAGGGGTACAGGTAAGCCGAACTTTTTATGCAAGGGGACAAACTGGACAACAGTTACTGCTGGGAGCTTATCAGGCTTTAATGAGACAGGTAGGAAAAGGTTCCGTACAATTGTTCTCAAGGCATGAAATGCTCGATTTGGTAACGATTGACGGTAAAGCCAGGGGAATTATCGTAAGGAATTTAGACACAGGAGAAATTGAAAGACACGCCGCTCACGCTGTCATATTGGCAACAGGAGGATACGGAAAAATCTATTATCTGTCTACTCTTGCCATGGGCTGTAACGGTTCTGCGATCTGGAGAGCTCATAAAAAAGGAGCTTTAATGGCTTCTCCAAGCTGGATTCAGGTGCACCCTACTTCTCTTCCGCAATCTGGAGATTATCAGTCCAAGCTTACCCTAATGTCTGAGTCGTTACGTAATGACGGAAGGATCTGGGTTCCTTTGAAGCAGGATGAAAACAGACCTCCCAATGACATTCCTGAAAACGAAAGAGATTATTATCTGGAAAGAAGATATCCTGCTTTCGGGAATCTGGCGCCAAGAGATATTTCTTCCCGCGCTGCCAAAGAAAGAATTGATGCTGGCTTTGGAATTGGCCCTTTAAAAAATGCGGTATATCTCGATTTTTCAAAAGCCATTAAAGAGCAGGGAAAAGATAAGATCAAAGAGAAATACGGAAATTTATTCGATATGTATCTTAAAATTACAGGATATGATGCTTATAAAGAACCCATGATGATCTCCCCTTCCGCCCACTTCTCTATGGGTGGTCTTTGGGTAGATTATGAACTGATGACTACTGTTCCGGGATTGTTTGCTTTAGGTGAAGCTAATTTTGCAGATCACGGAGCCAACAGATTGGGAGCCAACTCTCTTTTGCAGGCTTCCGTAGACGGATATTTCATTGCTCCCTACACCATTGCCAATTATCTGGCTGATGAAATTCATACCGGAAAAATATCACCGGATTCACCGGAATTTGAACAGGTTGAAAAGGCCGTTAAAAATCAGATACAGCAGTTTATCGATATTGAAGGAACCAAAACCGTTGATTATTTCCATAAAACTTTAGGAAAATTATTATACGATTATTGTGGATTGGCCAGAAATGAAGAAGGATTGAAATATGCCATTCAGGAGATCAGAAAACTGAAACAGGAATTCTACAAAGACGTAAGAGTTTCCGGGCAGGGAGATAAAATGAATACCGAACTGGAAAAAGCAGGCAGAGTTGCCGATTATTTTGAAATAGGGGAACTGATGTGCTATGATGCTTTAACCCGTAATGAATCCTGCGGTGCTCACTTCCGGGAAGAATATCAGACCCCGGACGGAGAAGCGATGAGAAATGATGCGGAATATCAATTCATCTCAGCATGGGCATGGACAGGTGAAAACGGAGAACCTGAACTGATCAGGGAACCATTAATCTTTGAAGAAATTCAGCCAACGGTAAGAAGTTACAAATAAAAAACAGAAAATTATGGATTTACACCTTAAGATATGGAGACAGAAAGACAGAAAAAGTGAAGGAAAACTGGTTAATTACGACCTGAAAGGATTAAATTCCCATATGTCTTTCTTAGAAATGCTAGATACTTTAAACGAAAAATTGATTGTTGAAGGCAATGAACCTGTAGAATTTGACCACGACTGCCGGGAAGGAATCTGTGGCCAGTGCGGAATGATGATTAATGGTATTGCTCATGGTCCTTTAAAAAATACAACAACCTGCCAGCTGCACCTGAGATCATTCAAAGATGGCGAAACTATTCTGATAGAGCCATTCCGGGCAGAAGCTTTTCCTGTGAAAAAAGATCTGAAGGTAGACCGTTCTGCATTCGACAGAATTATCTCTTCGGGAGGTTTTGTATCTGTTAATACAGGTCAGGCACCTGATGCTACGGCTATTCCTGTTACCCACCAGACGGCTGAGGAAGCTTTTGATTCCGCTGCCTGTATTGGGTGTGGAGCCTGTGTGGCAACCTGTAAAAACGGAAGTGCAGCCTTGTTTACGTCTGCAAAGATTACCCATATGGCACTTCTTCCTCAGGGAAAAGAGGAAAGAAGCAAACGTGTACTGGATATGATCGCTCAGATGGATACTGAACTATTTGGACACTGCTCCAATACGGAAGCCTGTCAGGTAGAATGTCCTCAGGGAATTTCTGTTCTGAATATTGCCAGAATGAATTTTGAATACAACCGGGCATTATTTTTCCGTAAGAAATAAATAGAAACAAGGAAGCTGAAAAGGCAAAATAATACATAAAAAGGGGCAGTTTGTTTATTCACAAATTGCCCCTTTTGGGTTTCTAAGTTTTCTTTACATTCTTACTCATTCATAATGGCCACTACCCTGGCCGGAGCTGCAGATCCGCCTACAATTTTAAGGGGAAATACACAGACTTTAAATCCGGATGGAGGCAATGCACTTAGATTGGTTAACTGTTCTATGTGTAAATACTCTTTTTCTATTCCTACACGGTGAGCTTCCCAGAAGAATTCGGGATCGTTCATTTCTTTAGCTTTTTGGGCCATATATTTTAGAGGAAGATCCCAACCCCACTGATCAATTCCCATTACTTTTACGCCCTGATCAATCAGCCATTCTGTAGCTTCACGGCTCATTCCTGTTCCTTTCTCCACAAAATCTGAAGTCCCCATCAGCTTATCGCGGTCGGTACGGATAAGAACTATATTTCCTTCCTGAAGGGTGATTCCGTTTTTATCAAGGTCTTTTTTAATATCTTCTACGGTAATGGCCACAAAATCTTCTTTGTGGGTACAATCAATGACAATGCCTTCCCCATAGCACCATTCCAGAGGAATCTGGTCTATCGTTTTTGCTGGTTTTCCTTCCACAACAGGGCCATAATGCCATGGAGCATCAATATGTGTTGTTGCATGGAGCCCCATATTTTTAATCGTATCATCCGCCCAGCCAATCCAGTTCTTCGGGAAAAGCTTAGAAGGAAGTTTCACTGCAAGACGGATCAGCCAGTGCGATTTTCGGTGTGCCTTATGTTTAATTTTCACCCGCATAAACCATGGATCTCCTGCATTGTATTGAATAGGTTTCGTTAAATCGACAATTGTTGGTTTCATATATGATGTAGACTAAGGCCACAAAGATAATGAATAAGGTAAACAGCTAAGATTACAAATGAGTAAAATGATTCTTATGATTTTGATAAAAGAGAAAAAATTTCAGCAAAAGCACATTAACGCCCCATTCTTTTACACATTCATTTTCTAGCTTAAAAGCCTGTAGGAATTATAATCTTCTTTGGCTCATCCTCATCATACATGATCTCAATAGTTCCTTGTTTCGGTATAGAAGAAAGGTTTAAAAGACTGACAATTTTCTTGTAAACAGCAATATGTTCTTTTCCCTGGAAATCTTTATAACTTACCTGAAACATAATTTGGGGCTGATCATTAACCATGAGTCCGGTCTGGCTTACACTGATGATATTGGCCTCTGCATTTCGTCCTGTAAACATAAGGCGTTCTTCTTTTTCATTCCTGAACAATTTCCCGAAAATAAGCTGGAAAATCAATACGAAAATAAGGGTCATCACCCCACTGAAAATAATCGGATGCAAAAAGGTGAGAAACCTCCATCCAAAATCAAAAGATTCTTTGGTGTAGAAGTAATAATACAGTCCTGCCACATATGCTATCATCAGTATCATGAATATAAATCTCAAAATCATCCCCGAAGAATTAAATTTGGTCTGCTGACCAGCCAGAATAAAGTATGGACTTTTTGAAGCATCGGGATTGAGTAAAACCTTAACCGTTTTTCCTGTATCAAATCTTTTTTCCAGTGGTTTTATATCATGAAACATTATTTTGTGTTCGATCTGGACATTCCTCAGATTAGCAAACGAAAGCATAATCTGTATAATATTAATATCAGACTTCGGATCATATTTCAGCAATCTGTAATCAATAATTTTTGCATCTCGTGAAATACCTTTCCGCAGAATAGACTGAATGGTATTTCTTTCTTTAAAAGTTCTGATAAAAAGATTATTAACTGCGTAAACAAAAATATACAGCCATATAATCAAAGAAAAACCGAGATATCCATAGCTCACGGCTAATGAATTTCTCGGTTCTGCTGTTACTTCCGAAATCATCACGTAAAGGTATATCGGAAAAGGTATACAGAAAATAAGAATGTAGACAGCCCAGAAAATGATCATAAATTTCATAACTATTATTTTGCGGTGCGAGATAAAGTTATGATATTATTCTTTAATGAGCCTAATTCTGTTACACCTCTTTTTCGAAATAAAGTCTGTAATATTTTCCTTTATCATCCTCACCCATCTCAAGCTTCTGTCTGTCTCCGTGGATGTAGATATGGAAATTTTTATCCAGTTTGATGATACTTTTAAAATGTCTTTGCGTCTTTTTTACCGCTGCCTCACTGATTGGGAACTCTTCTGCAATGTTCACCTGCATGTCCTGTTCGTAATCTGTCTTAAAGTTCACAAAACTTTCAATAACATGCTCGTCTCCTAAAACTTCGCTGGCGAACTCATCCAGTTTAAATTCTTCCTTTTCTTTGAAGAAATTGATGGATTTATTCAGGAAGTCTGCCTGATCTGCCTTAGAAACTTCAAATTCCTGAGGAAGCTGCTTGGTGATGTAGTCTTTGTATACCATCAAAGCTTCCTGCGTGTGGAAATATTCGTCATCACGCTGTTTTACTTTCAGGAAATCTTCGAACCAGTAGTACATGTCACCGTTTTTGTTGTTATCAACCACGGAAAGTACATACCCTGTGTCTTTATTATTATTGTAGATCAATGCGGCTTTATCAATTTTCGATAATCCGATTCCCTGATCTTTTTCAATATCAAATGTTTCTTCTGAAGGATTTATTTTCAGGAAAGATTCTCTTTTTTCTGTTTTAAAGATCCCAATTTTGTCCACTCTGTCCGGACGGTCGCTTTCATCCTCAAAAAGAACGATGAAAAGCTCTCCACTCTGAACTCTTGGGTTTTCTGCCGCTTCAAAAAGGTGTTTTGCAATGTTCTCAGACTCCCAGATGAACTTGGATTTATCTTCAAAAATTTCTGATACGGCACTGTAAACCGGATTATTTACCAGATAAGTGTCACTGTAAAAATGGAAGGTTTCTTCCGATTTAAAGGAACCTAAAAAGTAGTCTTCAAGCATTTCTGCCATTCCTTCTTCCAGCTTCAATTCTTCCTGGGAAATTGTCAGGGAATCTCCGTTGATCTTATTTCCGACTCTGTGTACGATTATTTTTGAAAACATTTTTCTGAATATTTGAACTGCAAAGATATTCATTCTAATTCTTTCTGCGAAACTTAAAAATGGCATTTAAAACCGTATCATCTTTTGTTCAGCTTTTCTAAAAAGTCAATAATAGGGTTTGTCATTCTGATGAAGGAAGAATCTTATTATAATTGAATTAGATTCTTCACTATATTTCATTTCTTTCAGAATGACATTTTTTGAAGCAGCTTCCCTATTAAGCCATTCGTTTGTAATGATTGATAGCTGAAATTTCCGTATTTCATTTTCCCAAATTGATAAAAACCTTATCATTTTGACATGCTTTTTCACTTTCACACCCTCAAATTAAAACAATCAAAATACTGAATTTCAATAATTTAAATGGAAATTATTTTCAACGGAACATTGTTGGCATCATCCTTTTCAAAACCTAGAAAAATGGATTTAAAAACATTAAACAGAATTGATAAGCTGAGAAGATTAAAAAGCAGAGGGCCGGAAACCCCGAAATGGCTGAAACCTTATCACATGCTTTTCTTTGCATTTTTAGTCATTTTCATCTTTGGTGCCCTTATCAAAATGTTGGAACAACATCCCCATTAAAATATCATCATATGAACTATTTACAAGCCGTACAGGAAATCACAGAAGTGGTTCCCGATTTTCAGAATGAAGTAAAAGAAATCAAAATTCAGAATTCTTACAGCATCATCCGAACCTTTACCGAACGTATTAAAAATATGATCAGCCAGAATGACAGAAATCTACTGTTCAGAAGTTTACAGAAAATGGACACAATTTATACCGACGGAGATTCTGTCTTAAAAAGTGCAATTGAGACCACTTTTATTTATTCTCTGGACAATTTTACAGCATTTTGCAGTGAAGAATACCGAAAAATGATATTCAGTCACATTTCTGCCAACCTTCAAAAGGTGTATTCAAGACAGATTTACAGCCATGGCATATAAATATTTGTTACATTATTTATGTGTTTCATTACAAAGTGTTTAAATTAAACAAAAATAAAAATAACTCACAATCAATAGATTATGAAAAATAAAATAAGAAAAATTTCCGACTGGAAAACCTGGAAAACCACGAATAACAGACACAATTCCGAGATATTACTCACTCACATTGCTGTGATTGTAGGCGTATTTATTTTTGCGGCTTGTTTATAGATTTTGGTATACATTTCGCTGCAAATAAAAGTGTTTGAAAAATTCTTAATTATGATGAAAGTAAAAATGCAAACTATTACTCAGGAAATAGCTGTTGAATACTTAAAATTTTTCTATCCGCCACTCCGAAATGAAATTGCACAATTATCTGCACAGAACAATTTTGCAGGAATTATGCAGGCTACTGTCAATTATCTAAAGAACTTATTACAGGAGTCCAAGATCAATATTATCGCTCACCATATCAAACTGATGGACCTGATCTATAAGAAAGGGAATTCTTATGTAAAAGCGATGATTGAAAACCTTTTTATAAGATCTTTTGAAAGTTTCAAAAAGCACGCAAAAATCCAGCATTGGAAGCTGCTTTACCAATATATGCCTGTAAGTTTCCAAATCATTTATAATGAGCAGCAGAAACAGGATCAAATGTATTTTAGAAAGTAATAGTACAAGAAGCTGAAAAACAAAGAAAAGCGGATCATGGGATTGTAAATACATTTATCCGCTTTTCTTATTTTATAGTAAGTTATTTTAACTTTAATAGCTAGAACAATATTTTTTCAACTTTATTTACCCAATTGCAGGCTATTTTAGTTCCTTCTATTTCACTAATCCGTGCAAAAGCCCTATTTTTGTAAAAAGTACCGATGAAATACCCATTTTATGCTGCGTTGGTATCGTTGTTTCTAATTTCTTGTGGAAATAATGATAACACAAATGATGATCCACGGCCTGTTGACAGACAGATCCATCAATTTGAATTCATAAGCTATCATATAACGGGAATTGTTCTCTACAAGGGATCATTGGGGAGTAAATCCAATCCTGATGAATCCTATCTAAAAAACTACTGGAGTCTTTATAAAGAACCGGCATGGAAAAAATTAAATCTGGATCTAAAAAACCACTCAATACAACTTATATCCGACAACTCTTCAAATCCGGTTTACAACATTAAAATTGTTAATGATTCTGTTTTCATTGATGATAACAACATTCAGATGAGTTATATCGGAGATTTCAATAAGAATATTTTTACCTTAAAAAGGACGTTTAGATATGTAAAGCGCATGCCTAGGAATGATTCTGATGGATTTACTCTTAGTCAGAATACATTTTTCGGAACAACTCAATATGAGAATATGTTTGGAACTGTTTTTAAAAATCCTTTAGAAATGGTAAAATCTGATGATCAGGTTCTCTGGAGTAATATTGAATATGTTTACAAAGAGTTATAATTACAATAAAATCCCCGAAAGACTAGTGATTTCGGGGATTGTTTTTTGATGTAGTATGAAGTTTATTTCTTCAGAAATACATTTTGAATTGTTTGTGCTTCTTCTTTGCTTAGTTTAGATGCTTTTCCCAACTTGGCTACAAAAACATTAACTTCTTCTGATGTAGACGGAGATCCTAAGTTCTCTCCTTTATCATTGAAAGAATTGGCAATTACTTCCCCTTTTGGATTTAAGATAAGCCAGAAAGGAAGTCCTGCATTTTCGCCTTTGTATTTGTTCATCAGTTCCTGGCCACCAGGATTTTCAAGGCTTTTCTTTTCTCCTCTTTCCTGAACATCTACGTAAGCGGTTACAAATCTTTTGTCGAAAATAGGTTTGGTTTCCGGAAGATCCATATTTTTCTCCATCGTTTTACACCATTTGCACCATGAAGCGTGGAACACCAACAGTACATTCTTCTTCCCTGATTTAGCGTGCGTAAAGGCTTTGTTTAATACAATATCTGCTTTTTCCTGCGCCATACTTAACTGAAACAGCAACAGGGCGGCAACTACAATAATTTTAGAGTATTTCATTTTGAATTTTGCTTTAAGACGATACGAATGTAGGTATTTTTCTCAGACAATAGAGGCTAGAGACCTTTTTTATATTGAACTTTAACAGGCTTTCTTTTTGCAGGATTATGATCATGTCATATTTTTAAATGCAAGAATCCAGAAAATCTTCGATTTTCTGGATTCTTGCATTTATCAATTAACAAATAAAATATCTTTCGTATTTATGATTTCGGTAATTCCGGCGGACGCATTTTATATTTGTAACTGTTTAGTGTTTTTAAAAATGCAACGATATCAAAAACCTCATCATCGGTTAAGTTCAGCTTTTCCACCATTCCAGATTTGTGAGGAAATTTAGGATCGTTCACCTGATCTGCTTTTGGAATTTCTCTTCCCATTCCTGCATTGTACATCATCACGATATTGGCAAGCTCAGGAAAAAGACCGTTATGCATATAAGGTTTATTTTCGGAAACTTCTCTTAATGTAGGGGTTTTAAATTTTCCTACATCTTCATTGTTTTTTGTAACGATATATCTTCCCAGATCTTCATATTTTCTTCCGTAATAGGTAAGGCCAAGATTATGGAATTTCTGGTCAGAGAAATAAGGGGTATTGTGGCAGTTGATACAGTTCGCTTTTGTTCTGAACAAATGCAGGCCGTTCAATTCTGAATCGGTAAGGGCATCTTTTTTCCCTGAAACGAATTTATCAAATTTGGATGGAGGGCTTATGAGAGAACGCTCAAAGGTAGCGACAGCTTTTGCTATTTTCTCTTCTGTCACATCTCCATTTCCGAAAGCTTTTACAAAGAAAGGTTTATATTCTTTTATTTTTCGGATATTTTTGGTGGCCATAGACATATGAAGGTTCATTTCTACCGGGTTTTCGATAGGCGCTTTTACCTGTTCTTCCAACGTTCCGGCGCGGCCGTCCCAGAATAATGTTTTGGCATATCCGATATTCACAAGAGTGGGTGCATTTCGGGTTCCGGTTTGCCTGTCATGACCAAAGGAAACTCTGCTTCCGTCGGACCATCCGATTTCAGGATTATGACAATTGGCGCAGGAGATCTGTCCGCTTTTAGAAAGTCGAGGATCGAAAAACAACATTTTCCCCAGCTCCATTTTATCTTCAGAATAAGGGTTGTCTTTCGGATAATTCATTGGGGATAAAGGTCCAATATCCTGAAAACCTTCTTTGGCTTCATCAAATAAATGGGCAGCCGGCCATTTGGACTGGTCTCCGCTGCTGTATAAGGTACGCAGTTCTTCTACGGTGTATCCCGTAGGGTTATTGTCACTAGAAGTATAACTCAATAAAGATACTATTCCGGCAATTGCCAGAAAAGCGAGATATCTGTCTTTCATTTCTTTTTTAATAATAAACATTCAGCCCTACTACAGCAACCTGATTGGCTCTTCCGTTGTAATCGACTTTATTTTTATATGTACTGTTCATCAGCCAAACCTGAGTAAAGCTTCCAAACAGCTCATATCTGATCTTCCCTTCATCTATACGGTAACTTGCGTTAAGATTCAGCCCCATCTTCGAAGTGGAATCATAAGCAAAGTCAGGCTGGGCTATTTTTGTTACAAAGATATTCTCTTTCGTACTTTGATAAGGTGCATAGTTGAATTCTTTTTCCAGAGGAACGTAAAGATTCTGTGTAATTCCTACTGAAAATTTGTGAAACGGCATTAAACAAAATTCTCTTTCAAATCCCAGACGGTATTGAAAGTAAGAAAGTTTTCTCTCCATCACTACCGAGACATCTTTTACATGATTCTTGGCATATGCTGCATCAAAAAGGATTTTAGATGCTTCACTTTTATGATTGAACCAGATCAGGCTATTTTTCCAGGAAAGGTTTTTCTGTTCCAGATGATAGGTTCTGTATTCTAAAGGATAGTTGTAATTGGTATCGAGCTGATCCTGATAAGTCATGGATGAAGCCCACTTTTTCCCGTTATAATTCCCTAAGAAATTAAGATAGAAACTATGTAAGTTTGTCTTCAGACCTGAATATTTTGTGTACTCTGTATGATATGCATAACTGGCATCCTGATATTCATAGACTTTATAAAATCTTTCTATGAGATTTTTATAATCATAACCTGCTGAAAAGTGAGTATTGGCATTGTTAAAAGCATATTCTCCGCCCCAGATATAGCCTCCCATTTTATATTCGGAAGTTTTATATTGACTATTTCCTATATATTGGTTACCATAACCTTCATTGTAGCGGATATAAATACTGTCGTTAGCTGGTATATTTCCACCAAGAGTCACGAACATAATATTGTTGTTCTTGTAATGATGAACATAGCTCAACTTTCCGAAAATAGAGTGCTGATGCCATTTCAATCCTAATTTTGCAAAGGCTTTATAATTATAATTGTCTACCTGCGGTCTTGGATCGGCATTTTGTCTGTAGGATTTTGAATACCTTCCTTCTCCCCCCAATTGAAGGATAACCGGCTTGATAGGATTATAAGCGAACTGCCCGTTCATAAAGTAGCTTTGCTTTTGCCATCTCGCCGCACGCGGTGCCCAGTAGTAAGACGGGTTATAAATAAAGGATGAACTGTCTGTTCTTTCATCATTCAGAATGTAAGGAACATTGTCTTCGGTTATTTTATCTGCATAAAGTCTTCCTGACAAAGCAATTTTATTATTCAGCTTATATACTCCTTCAGACTGAAAGGTAAAGTCTCCTGTTTTTTCAGCGGTCTGAACTCTTTTAAAGTTTTGCTTCGTGGTAGAAAACTGAAAGCTTGTCTGAGAAAAATCCAAAGGCTGAAAGAAAGAAATATAGGGATCGTTGATTCTGATCTCCTTCTCTACAGAACTGATATTAATACTATCTAAATGAGTAGTCTGAGCATGGAAGAACTGACTACCCAATGCAGCCAATCCTAACATACTCGTTTGAAAAATCTTTATCGTTTTTTTTCTATTATTGTGCATATCCTCTAGGGTTTGCTTTAATCGTTACAAAATCATTGGCAGAGTTATTCGTATCCTGCAATACTACGCGGCCGTTAACAATCTCCTTTGTTTTACGGATCACGGAAAGTCCTGTAAAGTTGTTTTGCCCCAACCCAGATTCATTCATAATAAAAGTTCTTGATGCATCGATATCTGACGGGAAATCTTTAGGTACGTTCTGTTCTTTATCGGTGATATCTACTCCATCGATGATAAATTTCTTTGGTACTTGTAAAAACAGGGTTCCGGTAGGCGCTTTAGGTGCGGCTACTTTTTTCCACGTGGCTATTTCCGCATCTGTAGCTCTTAGAATTCCTACTCCCAGCATTGAAGTGACATTCAGAATTAAGTCATTAGAAGCAATACTCCAATAGTTGATCAGCATATCCGGCACCATAATATTCTGGATATCCCACATGAAAGGTTTTTTACCATTGCTGATGTTGTAGTCTCCCATATAGGTTTCAAAATCAGCCTGGCTAAGGTCAACCGTTTTAGAAGGATCCTGTATAGCAACTCCCGTCCCGTTAGTATCAGTAAAAGGTACTTTATGATTAATGGCTGTTTGGGCCACAACAATACTTTTTCCTGGTAAGATTGGATATTGGCTTCCATTTCCAGGAATTTTAATTAATATATTGGAATAAACATAATCTGTATTGGCAGCAGTTCCTCCTCCGGCAGTCTTGCTCCAGTCGTACTGCCCATTGGATAAAGTATAATTTGTTACATTATTATTTACATTTCCTTCCAGAAATACGAGATATAAACCGTCTGCATAGATCGTCTGATCTGAATTGTTGTGAATTTCGATAAACTGATCTCTGAAATTAGCGCCCAGTTTTGTATCAGAACCGGCATAATAATATTGTTTGATCACAAGATCTCCAAGGTTTCCGCTGGAAATTCTTACCAATGTAGAAGAAATATTGGCATTAACGGTTACTTTCTCCTGAAACCCTCCAAAGTGTACAATTTCGTAGCTGGTATCTTCTCCCAGTTGTTGTTCATATTCATTCTTTTTCAGCTGCAATTCTGCCTGAATACTATAAGTTCCAGGTAATACGGCTGATAATACTAAATCTCCGTCAGCATTTGTCTTTCCTATAATTTTATCATTGGTTGCGGCATTCACCAAAGTAATGGTAACGTTGGCCACACCTTTATCTGCTACGGTAGGATATTTTGAAGCATCATATTTGATATTCACAGTAAACGGAACGGGTTTAATCTCGTTATTTCCGCCGAAATCATCATCCCTGCTGCATCCCAGCAGAGCCAGAACAGGCAGGATCAGCAATAGTATTAATCGTTTCATTGTTGATATTTTTAGTATTATTATTAAAATTTATAGGAGATATTGGCCCCAAAAGAAGTAGAAGTAAAGTTGGGATACAGATAGCCCTTCTCGTCGTATGCTCGTAAATTGAAAACATTGCTTACATACACTGATAGTCTGAACCCACTTAAGAAGTCTTTGGTAACTCTTAAATGAACATTATGAAGTGTTTTCTTATATAAACCTGAAAGTTTCTCATCCGAAGGCTTCAGGAACAAGTTCTGATATAAAGGATTGCTTCTCTCACTTTCAGGAATCATCTGTATTTCCCCATCAGACTTAAGATAACCTATCGGGTAAATATCATTAGCTCCTGTTAATTTTCTGTCTGAAAGAAAGTGATCTGTTCTAAGCCCTATGATAAGACCAGCTTTCGGCAAGTGATAATCAAAACTGAAACTCGCTCTGGCCATGGAACTTTTATTTCGGGTATCATTATAAATTCCGTATTCAAAGTTTTTATCTGAAATTTCCGGGGCTTTAAAGGTATACAATCCATCATCTTTACGCCCTGATGTTTCTACATAACTGGCATTGAATCCAATAAATAAATTAAGCGCCTCTATTTTTTTGAAATTCGCCATAAGTTCCAATCCTTTATCTACGGATTGATAACCATTAACAATTCGGTTCTGCAGATAATGAAACTTTTCTGTTCCAACGATTTCGAAAGTAGGAATTTCTGTTCCAACGATATTGACGTTTACTTTGGCTTTATTCATCGTCTTCAGAACGCTCATCGTAGTAAAACCATCAAATAATGTGTTGTAATAAGCAGTAAGGTTAAATGATCCGAAAGGTAATCTGTAATCTACTCCAATTTCAGTTTTCCAGCTGCGTGAAGGTTTCAGATCAGAATTGTCTCCTGGCGTAACAACCGTCTGCATAATGGCTGCAGAATAGTAACCCGGCAAACGATAATCTCCTAGCAGGAAGTCAAAATATCTCGGAGCAGTGTATAACTGGTTCAAAGATGGTGCTTTGGAAGTAAGCCCTACACCTCCTCTTACGGTAAGATTTCCTATTTGGTAAGAGGTATTAATCCTTGGTGAGTAAGTGGAATAAGAGTTTTGAAGATCATAACGCAACCCTAAATTAGCTCTTAAGATATTTTTGTTGGCAAAGGCTTTGGTAATATTATCCTGAACATAAAAAGCATATTGCTTGCTGGAAAATACATTATCACGATAATTATAATCTCTCATACCGTCTGAACCCTGCCCTGTTGATTTAAAAGTAGTAAACTGCCCTGCAGTTCCATATCGCCCTTTTCCGAAGTTATCTCCGTATCTGAAATTAGCTCCGAAACTATATGAATGTACCCATTTGGAAGCAGTCATTTTAGTTCCGTTTATACTGAAGTTGGTGTAAATATTAAGAGGTTTTCCGTCTGCAAAAGCCTGGTTTTCATAACTTGGCGGTGTGTAAGGGGCATAATAAACATCATTAACGGAAGAAGTTCCATAAGGACGTGCACCTTGATTCAGCCAATATCTACGTTCTGTTAACTGCGTTGCATAATTAATTCCGACATCTGCACTTATGCTTCTGAAAAAGGGCTTACGTCCGTTTCTTGCAAAGTTGTAAGAGATATTATTTCCTAATGAAAAGCTTTTATTATCTACATTGATGATGATTCCATTAAGATCATCCGGATCTTTTCTCCCTTTGCTCGTATTGGTAGAAAATGTAGCGGTAAGCTTATTACTGAAACCACTTTTTCCATGTGATGACCAAAGTACATTAAAATTCGTTCTGTCATATCCCACCAAGCTTGTTCGCGGATCAGAAAGTGAATTCATATAACTGACAGCCACGTTAAGCGCATTATTTTTATTAAGCCCGAAACCTTTGGTAAGACCCACCTGATAGGTTCCTTCTCTTAAAGAGGCATCAAGTCTGAGAGGTGAAGCCTTAGCTATGGTATTCACTTTAATAAGGCCTGAGGTAAGATCTCCGTATTTTGCATCAGGAATCCCTTGGATCACTTCAATACTCTCTATATTTTCAGTAGGAATTTCTCTTAAATCAACTCCATAATTGGGTTGCCCGGGAGTCAAATTTCCTGAATTACCTGAGACCGTAAAATCAATAGCAAAAGGACTGCTATTGGCCGAATTATAACTCTGCATATTCTCGTTGTTCGATAGCGCAATGTCGTTCACCATCAGCTGAACCCCAAAAGCTCTGTTTCCGAAGTCATCTCCGCCGGGAATCGTACTGGATCCAGTTATAGGCGAGCCACTTGCTGTTCTGAAAACGATATTTTTGAACTGGGTATTGTCGAATTGTTGTACATATTGCCCTGGCAATTGCTGTAAAACATCGCCGATAGAGAATGACTGTAAGTTTTGAAGAGCTTCCTGCTGAATGGAAATCTCGGAAAATTGTTTCTTTTTTGCAGTAAGCTGTACTCCTTCTATTCGGATTTCGGATTTTTCTCTGGATGAAATTTTAGGTGAAAGAATCTGCATCTGTAATTCTTCACCAGTTTTCATTATAATAGTTTCTTCTTTATTATTAGCGTTGAGGAAGGTAATTTGACATTTTCCTTTGAGAACCCAATAATTGTCTTTCTTAGAAAATTCTTTACACTCTTTCAGACCACCATTAAGAAGTTCTCCTTTTTTAAGCTCTCCATTATGATAAAACTCTATTTTCTGAGCAGACAAGAATCCGCCTGCCGTTAAAAAAACGGCACCCACTAATAACGATACTTTCACCTTAGAATATTTAGATCACAAAATTAATTATAATTATTCTAAATAAAAAAAGATATTTTGAAAATGTTTAAGTTATTTTTTCTTAAAACAAAATAATATGTACATACAATTCCCTAAATAAAGAATAAAATAACAATTTAATTATTAGCGAAAACAATAGAAATGATTTCAAAATAGTACCCTTCCCTCAAAAGTAAATCCAGGTCTGTCTATTTTTCACTAAATAGATTTCAAATAATTTAAAAAGATTTATATTTCATCAAAATGATTGATTCTGCCTCGTCAATCGGTTCAACTTCCTGAAAGTTAGCTTTTTTATAAAAGTGCTTAGCCTGTGTATTATCAGGAGATACTTCAAGAAATATTTCCAAATTATTATATCTTTTCAAAGCTTCTTTTACCGTTTCGTGAAGCAAATTCAGTCCGATATTTTTCCCCTGAAATTTCTTCTGAACATACATTTGATAAATATTCCCGATGTGGTCACTACTGTTTACAAAAGCACAAATGCCAATCAGTTCATTGTCGGCAAAAACACCTTGTACAAACTTATTGAAAGTCTGATTTTCAATATCATATTCAAGGGTCAGTTTTTCAATCCTTACACTTTCCTGATAGTTTGCTGAGAATGCTTCCGGAAATTCTTTTAAGCTTTCCAGTCTAATCCTGCGATACTCTTCGCTTTCTCTTGGTAAAAGAATTCGATACTCAATATTCATAAAAATATTTTAAACTAAGGTTTGATAAATATTTGATTTTTTCTCCTATAAATTTCGGGATATTATTTAAATAACAAAACATAAAAGCCCGCGGTAAACTTTGTTTACCGCGGGCTTAATTTATAATTAAATGTTAGTGTTTACATTTATTATTTCACTTCTTCGAAGTCAGCATCCTGTACATCTTCGCCACCTGCATTACCACCAGGGTTTTGAGCCCCAGCTCCTGCATCAGCACCTGGCTGTTGACCAGCAGCATACAATTCTTCAGAAGCTGCCATCCAAGCTGCATCTAACGCTTCAGTTTTAGCTTTTACGTCATCAACATTTTTAGCTTCGAAAGCGGTCTTCAATTCTGCGTGAGCTGCTTCAATAGCTGCTTTTTTATCAGCAGAAAGCTTTTCACCGAATTCTTTCAATTGTTTTTCAGTCTGGAAGATCAATCCGTCAGCTTTGTTGAAGATTTCAACTTCTTCTTTTCTCTTAGCATCCGCTGCAGAGTTCTCCTGAGCTTCTTTCTTCATTCTTTCGATTTCTTCGTCAGAAAGACCTGAAGAAGCCTGGATTTTGATAGACTGCTCTTTACCAGTTCCTTTATCTTTAGCAGATACACTTAGGATACCGTTAGCATCAATATCGAAAGTTACTTCAATTTGAGGAACTCCTCTTGGTGCTGGTGGAATATCCTGAAGATCGAATCTACCAATTTCTTTGTTATCGTTGAACATAGATCTTTCACCTTGTCCTACTCTGATGCTTACAGCTGGCTGGTTGTCAGACGCGGTAGAGAATACTTCAGATTTTTTAGTTGGGATCGTAGTGTTCGCTTCAATTAATTTAGTGAATACTGAACCCATTGTTTCAATACCTAAAGAAAGTGGAGTAACGTCAAGTAATAATACGTCTTTTACATCTCCTGTAAGTACACCTCCCTGGATTGCTGCACCAATAGCTACAACTTCATCCGGGTTAACTCCTTTAGATGGTTTTTTACCGAAGAATTTTTCTACTTCTTCCTGAATGATTGGGATTCTTGTAGAACCTCCTACCAAGATCACTTCGTCGATATCAGAAGTTGATAAACCAGCATCTTTTAATGCTTTAGCAACCGGCTCCATAGATCTTCTTACAAGATCAGCAGATAATTGCTCGAATTTAGCTTTAGTTAAAGTCTTCACTAAGTGCTTAGGACCTGTAGCTGTAGCTGTGATATATGGAAGGTTAATTTCAGTTTGTGGAGAAGAAGATAATTCGATTTTTGCTTTTTCAGCAGCTTCTTTTAATCTTTGAAGAGCAATAGCATCGCTTTTTAGCTCTACTCCTTCTTCAGCTTTAAACTCATCAGCCATCCAGTTGATGATCACATCATCAAAGTCATCACCTCCTAAGTGAGTATCTCCGTTTGTAGATAATACTTCGAATACACCATCACCTAAATCAAGGATAGAGATATCGAAAGTACCACCCCCTAGGTCATATACTGCGATTTTTTGATCTTTATGGTTTTTATCAAGACCGTAAGCTAATGCTGCAGCTGTAGGTTCGTTGATAATTCTTTCTACTTTAAGACCAGCGATTTCACCAGCTTCTTTAGTAGCTTGTCTTTGTGCATCGTTGAAGTATGCAGGAACAGTAATTACCGCTCTTGTTACTTCCTGACCAAGATAATCTTCAGCAGTTTTCTTCATTTTCTGAAGAGTCATTGCAGAAATTTCCTGTGGAGTATATTCTCTATCGTCGATTTTTACTTTTACCGTATCGTTTGGTCCTGAAACTACTTTATAAGGTACTCTTGAAACTTCAGAAGCATCATCTTTGAAGTGCGTTCCAATAAATCTTTTGATAGAGTAAACAGTTTTTGTTGGGTTCGTTACAGCCTGTCTTTTTGCAGGATCTCCTACTTTTCTTTCTCCGTCTTCTGTAAAGGCTACAATAGAAGGTGTTGTTCTTTTACCTTCTGCATTTGGGATAACAACAGGGTCTTTACCCTCCATAACAGCAACACAAGAGTTGGTTGTTCCTAAGTCAATTCCAATTATTTTACTCATAATATTTTATATTTTTTCTAATTTCTAATTTAATTTACACTCTCAATTTCTCAATATCTATACCATTCGAAGAATTGTGACAAAATGACACAATAAAAATAAAACCCCGATAAATTCGGGGTTTTGATTGGTATAATATGGAAATATTTTCATTATTTTTTGATGAACTTCATAGATTTCACGAAGTCTTTGCCATTGTAAGTTCTTACATAGTAAGTACCATTGGTAAAATCTTTCACATCAATTTTGTCTGTCTCATTCTTAATGAATGCTTTCTTCACAAGTCTTCCATCTGCACTGAAAATTTCAACCTCATTGATTGGTGCTAAAGGAGAAGCTATAGAAATATACTGTGTAGTAGGATTAGGGAAAAGGTTGATAGAATTTGCCTTTTCCACATCATTTACTGATAAAAATGCACAAGCGTTAGAGTTCAGTAAACTCGCTCTTGGCCCAGCCATTGTATTAGTCTTGATTGTTTTCTGATCATTAGTGAAAAATGCCATTTCTGTATCTGTCACATAATCCATAAAATTCATAAACATCGCTCCATTTGCTGTAGGGGTACACATATAGGTATTATCCGGGAAGACTTCGCCTCCATAATGAGCATCATTAATAGCTGGAGTATCAGCACAACCGTCATCATTATCAGGTGTTCCACATGCACTACCATCTTCACCCCATGGGTGTAGCAATCCAAAATAGTGTCCAATTTCATGGGTTGCCGTTCTACCTCCGTTATATGGTGCAACTGCAGCACCTGTCGTTCCGAAATATTCATAGCCTATAGCAAGACCATCTTCAGGAAACCCGGCAGCATCTGGCAAATAAGCCCATCCCAAATAAGGACTAGGCATATTTCCTACCCATATATTCAAATATTTGGTAGGATCCCAAGCTGTAAGCCCACTTGCCAAATAATAATTATCTGCAAAGTTAAAATTTGCAGCCACAGCTTTTCTCTCAATACCATTTGTTGCAGCTCCTGTAGGAGTTTTTGTTGCCAGACAGAAAGTAAGTTCCATATCTGCAGCATATGGCTTAAAAGCATCCGGAACGACAGAACTAAAATTAGAATTTAATTTTCTGAAGTCCTCATTAAGCACCGCTAGTTGAGATAAAATCTGTGCCTCCGAAATATTCTGAGCTGTACTTCCATAGAGAACATGGACAACAACAGGAATCGTTATGACCGTCTGTACATTTTTACCTGCTATATTATTCGCTGTATTCTTAGTAGTTAGATAATTTCTTAAATCTTGCTTCTTTGCCAAAGCCTGTGGATTTCTAGAATAGAATTCTTTCATTTTCAAGTCAGTAGCACATTCTCTCTGACTATATACATTGTTGGCCATTAGAAAGCCAACTGCCAATAGTAAATTTTTTTTCATGGAAATAATTATAAATAAGCAGCAAATATAACTATTCTTAAAAACAAAATTATGAAAATAAAAAACAATTTACATTATCAACATTATAAATACGTATATTTAATCAAATAAATAAAGGAAGAGAAGTATCAAAAAATCATTGTAACTCTAAATTTCATCATTTTTTATATTTCTTTAAATGAAACTTTTTTAGCAGTAATTAAGAATAAGATGACTTATAATAGTACATTTATTATGCATTCACTGAACTTTAAAAATTAATCAAAGTTTAACCTTAGAAATAGGGATAGAAACTACACGAATTATTATTTTTGATAAAATATACCCATTTATAATGTCATTACACTTTAATCCAAGAGATATTACATGGCTTGCCTTTAACGAAAGGGTTTTACAGGAAGCTATGGACGAAAAAGTTCCTTTACATTTAAGAATACGTTTCCTCGGAATTTTCTCCAACAATCTGGATGAGTTTTTCAGAGTGCGTGTTGCCGGATTAAAGCGTGCTATGGATTTTAAAGAAAAGGTGATTGCAGAATCTTTCTACCAACCGCCTTCCAAAATCCTTCAGAGAATTAATGAAGTAGTGATGAGACAGCAGCTCAATTTTGACAAAACCTGGAAGAAAATCCAGACTGAAATGGCTGATCATAAAGTTTTCATTAAAAACTCAAAGAACCTGACAACCCAGCAGAAAGAATTTGTAAGACAATATTTTGATGAAGTGGTAGAATCCAACGTGATTCCTATCCTACTTCACGAGAATACCCCTATGCCTTATCTGCGAGATAAAAGTCTTTATCTGGGAGTCGCCATGAGAAAAAAAGACTGGCAATATTCCAGCAACTATGCCATTATTGAAATTCCGTCAAGATTTGTGGGAAGATTTGTATTGCTACCTACGGAAGATCCAGAAGAAAAAAATGTAATGCTTCTTGAGGATGTGATCACCTTTAACCTTCCTCATATTTTCTCTTATTTCGGATACGATGAATTTGCGGCCAATGCTTTCAAAGTAACAAAAGATGCAGAATTGGATCTGGATAATGACATCAGAACCAACTTCGCAGAAAAAATAGAAAAAGGTCTTAAAAACAGAAGAAAAGGAAAACCTACCCGTTTTGTTTTCGATAAAGATATGGACAAAGCCTTGCTGGAACTTCTTATCAGAAAACTGAACCTAACCAAAAAAGACAGTATCATCCCTGGCGGAAAAATACATAACTTCAAACATTTCATGGACTTCCCTGATGTTTTTGAAACGTATGAAAGACCAGTAGAAAGAACTTCTTTTACGCACCAGGCTTTTGAGCACGGTGAAAGAGTTACAGATGTTATTTTAAAAGAAGATGTACTCCTTACCTTCCCATATCATAAATACAATCCAGTCATTGATCTTCTTCGTGAAGCCGCAATGGACCCTGATGTAAAGTCCATACAAATTACGGCCTACCGTCTTGCCAGCAGCTCAAAAATAATCAATGCGCTGATCTACGCTGCAAGGAATGGGAAAGAAGTAACCGTTATGCTGGAACTTCAGGCCAGGTTCGATGAAGAATCCAATCTGGAATGGAAAGATATGCTGGAACCGGAAGGAATCACCGTTCTTATAGGTCTTCCCAACAAAAAAGTACATGCAAAGCTTTGTGTCATCAAAAAAAGAGCCCACAACAAAACCATTCAGTATGGGTTTGTAAGCACCGGAAACTTCAACGAAAAAACAGCCAGAATCTATGGTGATCACCTTCTGTTAACAGCCGATCGTGGCATTATGGCAGACATCAATAAAGTATTCAATGTGCTGAAAAAACCAAAAGATGATTATCTTCCGGTTTTGAAAACTTGCAAGAACTTATTAGTTTGTCCTCAGTTTATGCGTGAAAAGATTGTGCATCATATTGATAAGGAAATTGAAGAAGCCAAAGCAGGAAGAAAAGCCGAAATCATCGTTAAAGTAAATTCACTGAGCGACAGATTACTGATTGAAAAACTATATGATGCAGCCACTGTGGGTGTTGTCATAAAGCTCATCGTAAGAGGAATATATTGCGCTGTGAACCAAAAGGAATTTAAAGAAAAAATAAAGGCTATCAGTATTGTAGATGAATATCTGGAGCACGCCAGAGTGATGTATTTTTACAACAAAGGAGCAGAAGACATGTACATTTCTTCCGCAGACTGGATGACCAGAAACCTGGATTACAGAATTGAAGCTGCCGCCAAAATTACAGACAAAAACCTCAAGAAAGAAATGAAAGATATTCTTGATATTCAGCTCAGAGATAATGTAAAAGCGAGAATTTTAGACAAAAGGCTGAGTAATGAATATATAAGAAATGACAAAAAGGAATGCAGGTCTCAGATTGAAACCTATCGATACTTAAAAGATAAGACCAGCAAAAAATAAAACACACTCCTGCAATAATTTTACAGGATTGCAGGATTTTGAAAAAAAAATTTAGATGATCAAATTTCTTGTTCCTGTTTTCATTTCTGCCGTTTTTGCCCATGCCCAGCAAAAGGCAGTATCCTCTTTTTCTATTGAGGAATATAAAAATATGCAGGATGAATACCTGAGAACGGTAATGGAGAAAAAAGATCAGCTGCTTTATCTTCAAAACCAATATTATTCTACACAAAAACTGGATAGTCTGCTAATAATCAAAGATCAGATAAAAAGACAGTACTGGATAGATAATGGTAAAAAAGCCGAAGAAATTACCAAAAAAGACATTTCATCCCTCAAAGATGAAATTCTTTTACCCCAATCCATTTTTAAAATACAAAATAATGGGAATACATTCTATTGTAACGGTTATGAATATGCACCTCAGCTTTTTATTCAGACAAAAGATGGAAAATCAATCAATTTTTTATTTCAAAACAATGAATATACAGAAGGGATACAGGATCATCATACCCAACTGACAACGGTAAATTTTTACTATCCAGACTATAAGCTCAAAAGAACCCACACTATATTTAAGAGTTCTCAAAATGTCGGAATATTCCGGCAATATGACAGCTCCGGAAAACTGATCAATGAAATTGATTGGGTAAAAGACTTTCCGGTTTCTGAAAAACAGGCTCAACAAATTGCTCAAAAGGAAATCCTGAGTTTTTTAACCCATAAATACAAAGATCATCCTGATGTCATTACAAATTTCAAAAAAAACTGAGGTAAAGATTTACAAAACGCTGTATGAAGATAAATTACCCATATGGTTATTTCAATATCATTATATAACAGGTGTCATAGATCCCAAAACAGGAAAACTCATAAAAATAACACAAGAAATACCAATTGGATGACCGCTCATATGAAAATATTTGTCTTTTTGGGGATCATTTTTTCCAGCATGGTTTCTGCGCAGAAATATAATCATACTGAAGAAGAAAGAGTTGTTGTAGATAATATGGTTACAAGCCAGAAATATGGCATTAAAGATATAAATGGAAACTGGGTTTTGAAACCTAGCTACTATTATATCGAAGACTTTTACGATGACGAACTTAATTTAAAAGATACCGTTGCCGTTTTCTACAACAGTACCTATTACAAAAACTCAAACATTTTCCTTGGGAATAAGGCCGGACTGATTTCCAACCGGGGAAAGGTTCTTATCCCTGATAGGTATGATCAACTCGTTTGTCACAAAGGCAACTGTGCCGCTTCTATAGATAAAAAAACTTATATCATTGACTATCAGAACAACAGAAAATCAAAACCTTTTGATGGTCAGGCAAAATATTACAGAGATTCCCTGCTGATTTTGGAACAGAAACAGAACCATTATTATGTAGAAAATCTAAGATCAGGAAAACTGGAAGGGCCTTTTTATAATGCAAAAATCCTTCAGGGTAAAGATGTATATTGTACCAGTTCTAAAGATGGAGTCAAATTTCACAAATTAAACGGTGAATTGCTATTGGAGTCTGACGAAATCTATTTCCAATACGATGATAATTTTTTTGCTGATGATGTATATATCGCCCATAAAGATCAGAGAAAGTTTTTCAAAAACTTAAAGGGTAAAAAAATGGCTCTCACCTATGACGATATTGAGATAAAAAACGGTGAAGTTTTTGAAATCTGTACAGACAGGCAAAACGGTGGCGACTATCATTATTGTCGCCAAAAAATGAAGTTTTCTATTTTTAATATTTTAAAAGGTCTGGGAGAAATTGACAATTTGGACGTAAATAATTCTTACGATATCAATTTTCCGGATAGCAGATACGATTCAGAAAACATCCCGCCCATTAATATCGTACGGAAAAATAACAAATATGCTTTTGCTACCTCAAAAGGGGAAATAATCAGTGAGTTTTATCCAGTTTTAAAACCCTCGTTTGCTGAAAACGAAGACACTTTTTATTTTGAAAAAAATACAGAAGGAAAAACCATAAGTGGAATCATAGAAAATGGTGATGAAACTTTAAAAACATCAGCCAAAGTAATCGATTTTTACGGAAATCAAATGCTGATATTTGAAAAGGAACAAAACCAATACAAAATAATTTCGAAAGACAGAGAGATTATTCTTAAAGAAAATCCAGGCCCCTTAAAGTTTGTCGGAGTACCTTTGGAATCACAACTCTATACTTTTGAAAGCAACAACTCCTTTTTTACAGTAAACAGCAAAGGTAAAATCAGGCAGACCAAGTTCCAGGGACTCAGCAATTTTTACAAAGGATACGCTTTTGCTTTAGAGAAATCCGGAGAAGCATTAATCGTCAACGAAAAGCTGAAGGTTGTAAAAATACTTCCCAATTTAAAATACATTTATAACAAGCTGGAAATAGACCCGAACGGAAACATCGTCCTGGAGAACAAAAACAACTCTGATAACCAATTTATTATCAATTATAAAGGGGAAATAATTTTAGATAAAAATAATGCAGAGATCAAACGTATAAACAATTACCTTTATCGCATCAACAATACCAGGTATTACCGTGGTGGGTATACATTTGTAGATAAAGACGGAAAATCATTTTATGATTACGGAGAAAACCTCAAAAACAGCAGAATTTTCAGAAAGAAAAATTATTTTTATATCATGGTAACCCTCAAAGACGGGCCTCCTTATTTTTATTTTTTTGATAATTTTGGGAAATTTTTGGGTAAAGACTTACCTTTATATAAGCAATCTATAAAAGACTATTAAAAATATGAAGATAGCAGCAATAGACATAGGAAGTAATGCGGCACGCCTTCTCATCAATGAAGTTAAAATTAATAATAAAAAACCTGAATTCATCAAACTCAATCTTCTGAGAATTCCTCTGAGACTGGGAATGGATGTATTCACCATCGGAAAAATAGGTCCGGAAAGAGAAAAAATGGTCATCGATTCCATGAAAATCTTCAGTGATCTGATGAAAATCTACAAAGTAGACCATTACAGAGCCTGTGCAACAAGTGCGATGCGCGACGCTGCTAATGGAAACGAAATTATCAGTCAGGTTTTGGAGACCTCAGGAATCAATATTGAGATTATTTCCGGTGATGAAGAAGCTACCTTAATCTATGAAAATCACGTAGCAGAAGGGCTTGATAAAGAATTCGCCTACCTATACATTGACGTAGGAGGAGGTTCCACCGAGCTTACATTCTACGAAAACGGAAAAATGGTCTACGAAAGGTCTTTCAATATCGGGACTATCCGCCTTCTCAACAATCTTGTCACCCTGGATAACTGGAAGGAAATGAAAGACGAAATCAAGAAACATATCGTCAGCAAAAAACCAATTCTGGCCATCGGTTCGGGAGGAAACATCAATAAGGTATTTTCCATGAGTAAAACCAAAGACGGAAAGCCTATGTCTCTGGCTCATCTCAAAAAGGTTTATAAAGAATTCAATGAACTTTCTGTGGAACAAAGAATGACCAACTACAGCCTTAGAGAAGACAGAGCAGATGTTTTAGTTCATGCTTTGAATATTTTCAACAACGTCATGTCATGGTCGGATATCAATAAAATATTTGTTCCGAAAATTTCAGTAGCAGATGGATTGATCCAAAATATTTACAGCAAATTACAGCACAAAAAATAATTCCTACATTATAATGATTTAAAACCGGGCCTCTATTCTGTCCGGTTTTTTTATTTCTAATTTTCTTTCTTACATTTAAAGTAAAACTTCCGTCTCATCCGTCATAACAATATCAATAGCAAAAAAATGAACTCAATCAAAATAATTATTACAGGAGCTACAGGAATGGTAGGAGAAGGTGTTCTGATGGAATGTCTGGAAAACCCTAACGTTTCCGAAATACTGAGTATCAGCAGAAAGCCTTCAGGAAAAAACCATCCCAAACTGAAAGAATACCTTGTTTCCGACTTTTTATCCATCGATATGAATGATGAAAAACTGAAGGGCTATGACGCTTGTTTTTTCTGCGCAGGCATTAGCAGTGTTGGAATAAATGAACAGGATTATACCAAAATTACTTATGATACAACCCTTCATTTTGCCAAAGCTGTATTGCATCAAAATCCGGAAATGGTATTCAGCTATGTTTCCGGAGCACATACAGACAGTACAGAAAGCGGAAAGATAATGTGGGCAAGGGTAAAAGGCAGAACAGAAAACGCTTTGAAAAAAATGGGCTTCAATGGAGCTTACAATTTCAGACCCGGATTTATGAAACCTGTTGACGGACAAGTAAATGTAAAATGGTTTTTCAAACCTCTTATTTGGCTTTTCCCTGTTTTTTTACCAACAAAATCACTAACTTTACACGAAGTGGGGAGAGCAATGATCAATGTTACCCAAAAAGGATACCCTACAGCAACTTTAGAAATCAGAGATATTAAAAATTTAGCGATATGAGAGATATGTTAAAAAGGATCGTTCTGGTTATTTTTGTACTCTTGCTTCTGACAGCCGTTTCAGGATATTTTTATATGCAGAAACATCCACTGGAAGGAAGCAAGACAGGAAAAATGTTGAATTTTTCCGGAAAGCCTTCAAAATAATCCGATTTCCTGAAAACACATTCGTAGAACAATTATTATTTTATCTTTTATAAGAAACAAACCTATTTTTTAAACATTTCTTAAAACTCCATTAAAGTAGTTGCTAAACATAAAGCTCATTTTTGCATTTATCTAATAAAAGTTAAAAATGATCAACAACTACCTATTAAAAGGGTCTGTGATTGCCGCATTCTTTTTCCAAAGCGGTCTTTTCGGACAGACACTGATTCATTATTGGAATTTTAATGACAATTCTTCCGCAACATCTGTTACCACACCATCCTCTACCCTGGTGAATGGTTCATTTTTGCCTATTGCCGGCGGTACCAGTGTTGTTGATTTTGCCAACGGTACTGGGCAGAACTTTAATGTTGATAATTTAAATGCCAGAAATGGAGATCCTTCAGGAAGCCATCTGAGATTTAATAACCCGATTGGAGGTGCATTACAGTTTAATCTTCCAACAACGGGATACAATAATGTGATTGCCAAATTTACCACCAGAAGGTCTGCGCAGGGAGCAGGAACCCAAACATGGTCTTATTCTATCGATGGAACCAATTTCATTCAATATCAAGCTGTAAATCCTCAGGATGCTAATCCACAACTTATCACATTTGATTTTTCGACAGTTTCTGGGGTATCCAATAATCCTAATTTTAAATTAAAAGTAGAATTTTCGGCTACGGGAGGAGGAACTGGGGGTAATAACCGTTTTGACAATTTCACCGTGGATGCCACACCGACTGGGACAGTTGACACAACACCACCAACTGTTGCTTATCTACCTTTAAACAATACCAATAACGCTTCCGTTACGATAAACCCTACTCTATCTTTTAATGAAAATATAAGATTGATAGATAATTCTGCCATCAATAGCTCCAATGCACAGAATCTTATTGAATTCAGACTTGGAAATTCCACAGGTATGCAAGTTCCTTTTACGACCATTTTCACGAATAATGTCATTACTGTCATTCCAACCTCAACTTTGATTGCCGGACAATCGTATTATCTGGCTTTGAAACCTAATACTGTGGAAGATTTCAGTGATAATGCCGTAACTGCAACGACCTCTACAACCTTTACAACGGCAGGAACTTCTATTTCGCTGGACAAGAATTTTATTAAAGTGAATGAGAATGCAGGAAATCTTGCCTTTAAAATCAATATTGCCAATCCGTCCAATGCTACGGTTAATCTGGTGGTAAAACCAACTCCTTACAGTACGGCAGACAGCAACGATTTTACACTAGCCAATCAAACAATTACCATTACTCCTTCCACAACAAGCTATACTGTTAATATTCCTATTATTGATGATAATCTGGCAGAACAACAGGCAGAATATTTTGTAGTAAGCCTGGAAAATCCTGTGGGAGCAACGATTTCAGGAGACAATTCTGCAACAGTTTATATTGTTGACAATGACAAACCGGCTCCTGTTCCTTCCAACCAGATTCAGTTGAATTATATAGGAAGTTTTGATCCTTCAGGAAACAACAACAGCTCTACGGAAATTGTAGTACACGATGTTTCCACTCAAAGACTATTTACCATAAGTTCTCTTACAGATGTTTTTGATATTATTGATTTCAGCAATCCAACGACTCCTTCAGTAATAAAGACTGTAAATATGGCAGCGTATGGAGGAATCACAAGTATTGCCGTAAAAAATGGAATTATTGCCGCAGCCTCTCCTAATGCGAATCCTCAGCAAAATGGATCTGTTGTATTTTTTGATATCAACGGAAACTTCCTTAAACAGGTTACTGTTGGCGCTTTACCGGATATGGTTACTTTTTCACCGGACGGAACAAAAGTGGTTACAGCCAATGAAGGAGAACCCAATGATGCTTACACAATAGATCCTGAGGGAACCATCAGTATCATTGATATTTCAGGAGGTATTGGAAGTCTTTCACAAAGTAATGTGACCACCCTTAATTTTAATAATTTTGATTCTCAACTGGCTTCATTAACGGCTACAGGTTTAAGAAAAGTAAGAACCAATAACACCCTTTCTCAGGATCTGGAACCAGAATATGTCACCATCAGTGCAGACAGCCAGAAAGCCTGGGTAACGCTTCAGGAAAACAATGCTATTGCAGAAGTTAATCTTGCCACCAAAACCATTACAGGAATCTGGGGATTGGGTAAAAAAGACATGAGCCTTCCAGGCAATGGGTTTGATGCTTCGGATAATAATGGAGAAGTTTTAATCGCCAACTGGCCGGTAAAAGCTTATTACATTCCAGATGCTGTACAGAATTATAAAGTAGGCAATACTCATTATATCGTAACAGCTAATGAAGGTGACGAAAAAGACCTTTCCGGATTCAGCGAAAGAACGACAGTAGGCGCCAGTACTTATATACTAGATCCGGCAATTTTCCCACAATCTGCGATGTTAAAAGCATCTTATAATTTAGGAAGATTCCGGGTTTCTTCTGCAACAGGAAATACAGACGGAGATTCAGATTTTGAAGAAATGGCAGCTTTGGGAGCCCGTTCATTTTCTATTTTCAATGCAGATACGAAACAGATTGTTTACGATAGTGGAGATCAGTTTGAAAGATATATTGCAGCCAACCATCCCTTAATTTTTAATGCTGATAATGAGTCTAATGCTGTAAAAAGCAGAAGCCGTGCAAAAGGTCCTGAACCGGAAGGGGTGGCTTTAGGAACAATTAGTGGACAAACATATGCTTTCATTACGTTAGAAAGAACCGGAGGAGTAATGGTTTACAACATCACAGATCCTAACAACCCAACTTTCACCGATTATAAACATTCTAGATCTACTTCCGCCTATGGTGGAGACAATGGACCTGAAGGAATTATTTATATCGCTCCGGAAAATACAACAACTAATAAAGGCTACGTGATTATCGCGAATGAAATTAGTGGAACTTTATCCATGTATGAAGTAGCATTACCTCCTAC
The DNA here is from genome assembly GCF_050632815.1 of Chryseobacterium sp. JK1. Lineage (NCBI taxonomy): Bacteria > Pseudomonadati > Bacteroidota > Flavobacteriia > Flavobacteriales > Weeksellaceae > Chryseobacterium > Chryseobacterium sp. JK1. Next base: position 43,412 of record NZ_JBODRU010000003.1, read on the forward strand.
TTTAGGTACAGGTGAAATACAATCTGAAACAGCCACCTTCAATGTATTTCCAAATCCTGTTAACAAAGGAAATGTATTGTACTTCAACAGAAAGCAGGATTATGAGCTGTACGATATGTCCGGAAAACTAATCGGAAAAGAAAAAAATGCTTTAACAATCAATACTTCTACCCTCTCTACAGGAGTTTATCTTGTAAAAACTTCTGAGGGACAGGTAAAAAGAGTGATTGTAAAGTAGAATATATTATTTAGTTGATTGAGAAAGCTTCGGTAATTCCGGAGCTTTTTTATTATTGAAAAATTGAGTAGTTTTAGATTCTTATAAAACCCATGAAAGCACAATTAGAAAGCATCATTCACCAAGTCTGGCAAAAGGAAAAACGAAATCTATTTACCTTTCTTACCGGAGCAGGAATTTCTTCCGACAGTGGTATTCCTACTTATCGGGGTATTGATGGAATTTGGGTAAAAGGAACTCAGTTTCATAAGCCGGAAGAGTTTGGAACTTTACGGTATTTTAAGCAACACCCAGAGGAAGTTCTTCAATATTCGCTCTTCAGAAAAAAAATGTTTGAAGAGTCCTCTCCTAATAAAAGCCACATTGAGCTGTCTGCTATTGAACGTAAGTTACAGAACAGATTCCATTTGATCACTCAAAATATTGACAATCTTCACCGTCGCTCCGGAAACCAGAGAATGTATGAAATACATGGAAATAACCGGGAAATCAAATGTTCAAACGGATGCAAAGAAATTCTTCTTCTTCCCCAGGAAATAAAAGGAAAAGATCTGAGTGAAGATCTTACAGACCGCGACAAAGAATTATTAACCTGTACTCAGTGCGGCCATTGGATGCGCCCCAATATTTTATGGTTTGATGAATATTATAATGAGAAAACTCATAAAAGGTTCAGCGCACTGAAGATTGCAAAAAATAGCGGAGTTCTCTTTATTGTCGGGACTTCAGGAGCTACAAATCTTCCCATTGCTATTACAGAAACAGCCCTAAAATACGGTGCTTTTGTAGTAGATATTAATATTGAAGACAATAACTTCACAAACTTAATCAGGAACAAAAAAAATTCCTTGATCATCAGGGAAAAATCTACCGATGTACTTACAGTGATTCATGAGATTATTGATGAATTGATCCTGTAAAGGTTCGGAACAATTCTAACGATTAAAAACAGAGAAGATTTTTTTATATATTTACCCCAATAAAAAAACCAATTCACAATGAAAAATATTAGAACAGTAGCCGTTCTGGCTATCTTACTATTCACAACAGGTACAGCATTTTCTCAATCCAGAAAAACAGAATCGGCAAAAGGAGTAGAACAAACGGATAACTCTAAAATGATAAAAGTAGAAGGAATTGGCCATAAACTGAACTATAACCTTAAAGGAGGAAATGTAGAAGTGGAAGGTGGTGATAATACTTTAACCATCAAAGGAAGTGCTAAAAAGGTTTCTGTTTCCGGGACTGGTAACAAAGTGTATATCGACAGTGTAGACAAAATTTCTATAGAAGGAGGCAATAACACCGTGTATTACCGAACTTCCGGAACAAAATCAGGAAAACCGGACGCTGCTCTTACGGGAGTGGGAAATAAGGTGGTGAAACAATAAAAATCTAAATCTTTATATTATTCTGATCATCAATAAACCTCACAGGTTTTAAAAATCTGTGAGGTTTGGCTGATAACTTTCTTCTTTTAATGTAAACAAAAAAAAGACAGCCCCTAAAAAAGGCTGTCTTCAAAAAATATCTTCTATGTAGTTCTTACTCTACATTTACTACTTTTTCAATCTCCGGAGCGTGTTGTTTGATCGTATTTTCAACGCCCAATTTCAGGGTTGAAAAGTTTAATGAACATCCGGAACAGTTTCCCAAAAGCTTTACAAAAACCTGATTATCTTTCACATCAATAAGCTCGATGTCACCTCCGTCTTTATTCAAAAACGGTCTGATGCTTTCCAGAGCTTCCATTACTCTTGTTACTGTATCTTCGTGCGTTATGTTTGTTTCCATATTTTTTTCAGTTCAATTCGGTTTTTTCCAATGTTAATTGAAAGTTGTTATTATTTCGCTTTTGGAGAGCAACCTGCCATTGTAGAAATCTTCACAGCTTCAGTTGGAGGAAGGTTTTTGTTTCTTTCCACTAAACTTTCTACCATTTTTCTTGCCGTTTCTGTGTAGATATCTGCAATTTTAGATCCTTCCTGCAATGCAGCCGGTCTTCCTACATCTCCTGCTTCTCTGATGCTTTGGATCAAAGGAATCTCTCCCAATACAGGAATATTCAGATCTTCAGCTAAATATTGTGCTCCTTGGTTTCCAAAAATATAATATTTATTTTCAGGAAGTTCTTCCGGTGTAAAATACGCCATATTTTCGATTAATCCAAGAACCGGAATATTAATACTTTCCATTTGGAACATTGCAATACCTTTTCTTACGTCTGCCAACGCTACGTGCTGAGGTGTACTTACAATCACAGCCCCTGTTACAGGTACTTCCTGGATGATTGATAAGTGAATATCACCTGTTCCCGGAGGAAGGTCGATCAATAAGAAATCCAATTCTCCCCATGCCGCATCTCTGATCATCTGATTCAAAGCTTTAGATGCCATCGGTCCTCTCCAAACTACAGCCTGATTAGCTCCTGAGAAATATCCTATAGAAAGCATTTTCACGCCATAGTTCTCAACAGGTTTCATTAAGCTTTTCCCGTTTACTTCTACAGAAATAGGTTTTTCACCTTCTGTATCAAACATGGTAGGAACAGACGGCCCATAAATATCGGCATCCAATAACCCTACTTTGAAACCCATTTTAGCTAATGTTACTGCCATATTTGCAGAAACTGTAGATTTTCCTACTCCTCCTTTTCCGGAAGCGATCGCAATAATATTTTGAATTCCAGGAATTTGTTTTCCTTTGATCTGACTTTGCTGAATTTCACTAGGCTCCGGTGAAGCGATTTTAAGTTTTAGATTAATATTTTCTCCAAACTCACTGGCAAAAGCCTGCTTCATAGCAGCTTCCAGTTTTTTCTTTTCGTGCATCGCTGGTGAATGAGCAGTCATGTCGATATAAACATCATCACCCATAATCTGAAGATTATTCACCAAATCGTCTACTTCTATTTCTTTAAGGAAATCCTGAACCTTTTCTTTCGTCAACATATAAATATAAATTGTTTACAAATTTACGGATTTTTTGCCTATTTAGAATAAGTAAACACTATCATAGATAAATTCTTTTGTAAACTCAGACCTACAGTATTTTATCCTTCAGAAAATCATCATCAGAAACTACTTATAAATGCCAAATTGTGCCGCAGAATTTAATGAACAGAAACAGGGTAAAATACTTTATTCGTCATCAATTTGCTCTGTTTTTTTCTTCAAATTTTATATTACGGTCTGCTCCTTTTACTTTTTTATTTCCGAAAGTATAACTGGCCGATACATTCAGTCTCCTTGCATCGTAATAATTGTTGAAAAAATGGGTTCCGGTAGTATAAAAAATACTTCCTTTACTCTTAGATTCCTTGAAAATATCTGAAACGAAGACATTAATCTGTAAATCTTTTTCCATAAAATTCATTTTCAGACCCGTTGTAAAATTCCCCAGATAATCCCAACGTGCATTTCCTGAATTGGAAGGCAGCCTCATCCAGTAGTTCAGAATCAGTTGAACCGTTTTATTTTTATTGAGAGACAGATTGTTCTGAAAATTAAACTCATAGCCACTTCCCTTTCTGGACGCTGCATCAGTAGCGAAAACACTGGTCGACATATACGATAAATCTGCTGCATAATTGGCTTCCCACATTTTAAAAAAAGTATCGGAATAATTCAGCGAAAGTCCTATACTGTTCACATTATAAAAATTAGCAAAAGTACTGGTCCTCTTCTCACCTTCAAGACTGACAATTCGACTAAAACCATCCAATTTTCTTTGGTAGTACGCTGATGCGGATAACTTCCCTTTGTACACATAGGAAAATTCAATATTATGATTGAAAGATGGCTTCAAAAAAGGATTTCCAGTAGAATAAGAGTTGATATTAACATACCATCGATACGGATTGATCGCTCTGAAATCCGGTCTGTTGATTCTTTTGGAATAATTGAGACTGAACGTATGATTCTCATTACTTTTATAAGAAATATAAGCTGTTGGAAAAAATTTCCCATATGAATTTTCTGTCTGCTGACCCGAAGTTAATGAATTCCCATTCACTGTGGAGTATTCATAACGCAATCCTGCTTTTGCAGACCATTTCTCATTAAAAGATTTTTCAAAGCTGATGTATGCTGCGTAGTTTTTCTCATTGTATTGAAATTCGTTGCTTTTGATAGGGTCTGTAACATAATTCCCGTTCTCCAGGTTCTGATAGAAAATAGTTGAATTGTTATCAAAATTGGTAAACTTCACCCCAGTTTCCATTTTTGCAAACTGATATGGTAACGTAAGGTCTGCCTGCCCGGAATAAATTTTATAATCAACTTTAGATGGAGACTTAACGATAAACTGGTCTCCGGAATTTTCTTTGGTTGTAAAATCAATGATTGTCTCCGGAATATTGGAAAAATAATTACCGGTAACACTCAGTTTATTATCCTGTTTTCCGAATTTCACGTCATAATAGGCACTTATCGTATTTTGTTTTCCCGTTGCTCTGTGCTCCGAATTGGTAAGCAGCGTATTGGTATACTGATTGTTCTGAAAATAATCTGAAGTATTCACAATATCCATATTGGTATGTCCAAACCCATAATCGTAGACGAATCCAATATTTGATTTTTTACTTAGCTGATAATCAACACTTAAATTAGCACCCAATCCGTCTCCGAAATCCTGTCTGTTATCATTACTTTTAAGTCCGTCAAAACCTTCTATTCTATAATTTTCATAAGAATGTTTTTTATACTGAGACTGTCTGAGCTTCAATGAAGAGCGTAGTCTTTCATTCTGATAATTGATTCCCGCACTGTTGGAAAACCCCGTATACGTCTGCTGTTGAAGACTGGTTGTAAAACTGCCGCTCCATCCAAAGTTTTGATTTTTTTTCAGAACAATATTGATAATTCCACTGTTTCCCTGTGCTTCGTATTTTGCGGGAGGTGTTGTAATCACTTCAATTTTCTCAATATTTTCAGATCGCAGGCTTTTAAGATAGTTTACCAATTCACTTCCTGAAAGATTCAGTATTCTTTCATTGATCATAATTGCCACTCCACTCTTCCCGGCAATTGAAATTCCCGAATTCTCATCTACCTTTACCAACGGGGTTGTTCCCAGCGCATCAGCACCATCCATTCCCTGAGAGGCTACAGAATTGGCAACGTTAAAAACCAACCTGTCTGCTTTTCTTTCTATCAGTTTTTTTCTGGCGGTAAGAGTAACTCCTTCAATCTGCTTTTCATTTTTTTTTTCAATAAAAAAATCTTTTTTTACGTCCCCGTTTATAATAAGTTCAGTATTGGATATTTCTGTTCCATCCTGAATCAGCTTTATATTGTAATTTCCGTTCTCCAAAAGTTTCAGTGAGTAATTTCCTTTTTCGTCCGAAATCGCGGTCTGTCTTTGTTGATCTTTAATGGCCACTATCTCAACATAGGAAACTCCATTTCCGGTTTGAGTAATTTTCCCTGCTATACTTTGGGAGAATGCTATTACCGGCAGCAGCATGATCACAGAAAGGAATACTTTTCTCATAGTTTATTATCGTTTTTAATAAGACAATGTGTACTCTGTTTTTATTACATCCGTATGCCCCTTTTTCGATATATTCGCTGTTATAAAATTAGAATATGAAAAAAAGGCTTATTGCATTTTCTTTATTTATCACTCAGGTTATTTCCGCACAAAATTATTCTCAATATGTAAATCCATTCATTGGAACCGGAGGTCACGGACATACTTTTCCGGGAGCAATTGTTCCTTTTGGTATGGTGCAGCTTTCACCTGATACCAGAATTGACGGAAGCTGGGACGGCTGCAGCGGATATCATTATTCAGATTCGGTGATCTATGGTTTTTCTCATACTCACCTCAACGGAACCGGGGTTTCAGATTATGGGGACATTATGCTGATGCCTACCATGGGAAATCCAAGCCTGAACAGTAAAGATTATTCTTCTCAGTTTTCTCATAACAATGAAAAAGCAACAGCAGGGTTTTATTCAGTCAAATTAGATAAAAACAATATCAATGTCCGCCTTACCACTACACAGAGAGTAGGTTATCACGAATATATATACAACAACGCGGGTAAGGCCAATATCATTTTAGACCTGAATCACAGAGATAAGCTTCTTGAAGGTGAAGTAAAGATCATTGATGATAAAACGATTGAAGTATTCAGAAGAAGTGAGGCCTGGGCTAAGAATCAATATGTTTATGCCAGAATTGAGTTTTCAAAACCGATGAAAATTTCTAAAAAAGAAGTCAACGGAAAACAGGAAAGTCATCTTTTTACCGGAACAAAACTGGCTTTGGCCTTTTCTACTGAGGTTAAAAAAGGAGAAACCATCCATGTAAAAGTATCTCTTTCTCCCACCGGATATGAAGGAGCAGAAAAAAATATGTTGGCAGAAGGGAAGATCAAAGATTTTGAAACCGTAAAAAAACAGGCAGAAACGGCTTGGGATAAGGAACTTTCAAAAATTGAAGTAAAATCTGATGACCCAAACAAATTATCCATTTTCTATACGGCTCTTTATCATGTTTTCACACAGCCTAATATCAATATGGATGTAGATGGAAAATACCGTGGCAGAGACAATAAGATATACTCCGCCAACGGATTCGATTATTATACTGTATTCTCCCTTTGGGATACTTTCAGAGGAGCTCATCCACTGATGACTTTGATTGACAGGAAAAGAACGGCAGACTTCATCAATACCTTTATCAAACAATATGAACAGGGCGGAAAACTTCCGGTATGGGAACTCGCATCCAATGAAACAGAATGTATGATTGGCTACCACGCTGTATCGGTTATCGCAGATGCTATGGCTAAAGGAATTCAGGGGTTTGATTATGAGAAAGCTTTTCAGGCATCCAAAGGCTCCGCCATGCAGGATATTTTCGGACTGAATGCTTATAAACAGAATAATTACATCAGTATAGATGATGAACATGAAAGTGTTTCCAAAACGGTAGAATATGCCTATGATGACTGGTGTATTGCGCAAATGGCAAAGATTTTAGGAAAGAAAGAAGAGTATCAGTATTTCATGAAACGCTCTCAGAACTGGAAAAACCTTTACAACCCTACAACAGGTTTTATGCAGCCAAGAAAGAACGGAAGCTGGTATGAACCTTTTGATCCTAGAGAGGTTAATAATAATTATACAGAGGGAAATTCATGGCATTATTCTTATTCTGTACAGCAGGATATTCCTGGGCTTATTGCTGCTCATGGCGGAAAAGAAAAGTTTGAGCAGTTTATTGATGCCATCTTTACTGCTCCGGATAAAACAACAGGTAGAGAGCAGGTAGATATTACAGGACTTATGGGACAGTATGCACAAGGTAATGAGCCAAGCCACCATATCGCTTATCTGTACAATTTTGTAGATAAACCTGAAAAAACTGATGCTAAAATCAAATATATTCTTGATAATTTTTATAAAAACACTCCTGATGGACTGATCGGAAATGAAGACTGTGGCCAGATGAGCGCCTGGTATGTTTTAAGCTCAATGGGAATTTATTCTGTAACTCCGGGACTTCCGGAATGGGAAACGACAACGCCTTATTTTGACGAAATTAAAATTCACCTTGAAGACGGAACCACAAGAACAATTACCAAAAATACCGCTAAAACTGAACTGAAAAAGCTTGGCTTTGAAAATGTAAAACCTGTTAAAGATTTTAAATATGCTCAGTTAACGGCTTCTCCGCTAATTGCGGCAGAAAGAATATTTGATTTTAATACAAAAGTAGAAATCACCTCATTGAACCCAGGAGACAAGCTATATTACATGACTCTGGATGAATCGGACGCTAATAAAAGAAAGACGTTTACTGCATATAAAGAACCTTTCTCCATCAGTAAAACGACTCAGGTGATGGCTTATGCCGAAAGAAACGGTGAAAAGAGTTCGGTTACCACTGCCAATTTCAACCGAAGACCCAATTACTGGGATATTATTATTCTTTCAAAAGCAACTCCACAATATACTGCCACTGGAAAACTGGCCCTCATTGACGGAATTCGAGGAGACATCAACTGGAGAAAAGGAGAATGGCATGGTTACCAGGGGCAGGATTTTGAAGCGATTATTGATTTTAAATCCCCTCAGCAGATTACACAGCTATCCTCTACCTATCTCCAGGACAGCAGAGCCTGGATTATGATGCCTAAAAAAGTGGAATATTATGCCTCTATGAACGGAAAAGATTTTATCCTCCTCAAAACAATAGATAATTCTATCGATCCTAAAGATGAAAATGTACAGATCAAGGATTTTTCTACAGAAATTCTCCCTACCGAAGCCCGGTATATCAAAGTAAAAGCCTATTACTTCGGAAAACTTCCGGAATGGCATCAGGGAGCGGGCGGAGACGCTTATATTTTTATTGATGAAATTTCGGTGAAATAGTTTATTAAATTCTAATCTGTGAAAAATTACTTAATTGAAAAGACTTCCACATTTAAGTTTTTAAAAACTTAGAATTTTTGTGCAATGAAACTTATTAGATAAATTTAAAAAAATAATTCTTCTGAAACCTTCTATCCTAAACCTTATAGGTTTTAAAAACCTATAAGGTTTAAACAACTGTATAATATCAAATTCCGGAGCCAAAATAATTCGAATATTTTCTGAATTCAGAGAGAATCTTCTCCACTTTTCTGATTCTTTCTTCAAGACTTCCTGACAACAAAATATACGGAATATTCCTTTCTTTGAGATCTGCAATGATCTGCTTTTGGAAAACTTCTCTTTTCTGAGTTCCACTTCTATCCCATGTATCATCGTAGGGAATATCTATATCACATAGAAAAAACAGATCATATCTTTTATAGTTCAGATCAGCGGTTCTGGTTAAGAAATCGGGAGATTTCCCATGATAATCCATGGCAAACATATAGGTGGTAATCGCATTAGTATCAACAAAAAAATATTGATTAGCATTGGCAATCTCACGGTCCTCAATTTCGATATGTCTTTTGGCTATTACATTGAAATCCTCAAAACCAATCCTCCGATTGATCTGATGTTCTGTCCAGTATTCTCTTCCGTATTCCGGAGCGAAAGTGGTATTGAATTTTTTTGCCAAAGCTTCTGTAAGTGTAGATTTCCCTGAAGACATCGCTCCCAGAAAAACAGCTTTGGTAATAAGGTCTTTGTATACAATATTGCTTACATACTCTTTATAACCAAAAGAGTTCTCCCGTATTTTTGTTGCAGAAATGGGAACTATAGCTCTCGCTTCATCTACTCTCCGGTCTATTGCATTCAAAGCTTTACTTACATGATCGCCGTAAAATTCACTGGAATAGAAATGAGTGATTTCCCTTCCATCCAGCATTTTAATAATATACTCTTCCTGCATAATCTCAAACCACCTTTCATTGGAATATCCATCCGGGCCATCCCAACATTCTATCACTTCAGCCTTCGGATAGAGACTTCTGATCCATCCTGCCCGGATATGTAAAGGCGTTTCAATAACATCCGTATCATAGATCAGTACGACCAGCTCATCTACTTCAGCTAATGCAGTATCGAAAACAAACTGATGGCCTTTATGAAACGGGGCATATTTTCCTAATGTGAGTCCTGTTTTTTTCATTCTTTTTCTTCTTTACTTCCTTTATTCCAGTTGTAATATCCATAGCCTGCATTAATCAGAAAAGCAGACCACATGGCAATCATCATGATTCCGCTTTCACTTCCGTCCAAGGTTCTTATGATCCAGATGATAACGGTAACAATATTTAAGATGATATAGAGCAGCCATTGTTCTTTGTAGCGGAGAATCATCAGAATAGTCGCTGTAATTGAAATGATAGTAGACATTCCATCGAGATAAGGGGTATTCTGATCTTTTAACAGTGACAGCAAATATCCAAGCACAGCACAACCCAAAGCCGTAAGAACGAAAACAGTCAGCAAGGATTTCAACTGAAGAGATTTCATTTCCACAATATCATTTTTGGTATGTTTTTTCCACATAAAATAACCGAAAACATTCATCGGCAGAAAAAACAACAGATAGAGCCCAAGTTCTCCAAACAAGCCATTTTGATAGGCTACAAAAGCGTAAGCTACGGTATTTAAAGTTCCGATAATATAATTCCAAATACTTCCTTTTGCTGCCAAAACAACACATAATATTCCGGATATCAGTACGAAAAAATTAAGCCAGTTATCTTTGCTGACCACGGCAATTCCCACACCAAGCAGTGAAAATGAAAGAAGCCATACGATCTCAAATGGCTTCCATGATTTTAAAATATCATTCATTATTTTCATTAATTCAGTCTTTCCGACCATTGCAGGACTTCCGGAAGTTCTACATCAGAAAACTCAATATGAATTACCCGTCTTTTCTTTCCGTTTGTTGTTCTATTTGAACCGTGTAAAATAAGAGGTTTCATTATCATAATTCCGCCTTTTTCTACCTTACAGATTTCTTCTGTTTCTGTAGTCCAATCAATGGTTTCCGGTCTGTAAATTCCTTTTGCGTGAGATTTTGGAACTACCTTTAATGCTCCGTTATTTTCATCCGTCTCATCCAGATGGATCCTAATGGTATAAATATTTTCTAAAATATTCAACGGAGGTTGTACAGCAAACTGATTTTGCTTTGTGGTCCACGGACCAAAACCAGATAACTCCAATTTTTTATCCACTGAAATAGTCAGATCCTGATGATAGGCAACATACCAGTTGGAGGTTTCAGGTTTATCAAAGTAAATACTTTTCACCACAAAATATTGGTCACCAAAGATTTCCTTAATGATCTTTTTGATGTTATCATTAAAGATGAGGTGTTTAATTTCTGGAACTTCCTTCAGAAACTGTCTTATGGCAAATAAGTCTTCCGACTTTCTGAAGTTCTCTTTTGAAGTATCTATATGGTCCAAAACATGAATTATTTGAACAACCTCTGCATCGGAAAACACTTCATTGATAACTGAAAAGCCATATTTTTCAATATGGCTTTTATAAGATTCTAAGTTTTTTAAACTCATTATTTAAATTTTGTCTAAAGGTTCGGTTAACTGCCCTTCCCACTTAGATACTGCTGAAGTAGCCAGGGTATTTCCTAATACGTTGGTCATACTTCTTCCCATATCGCAGAAATGGTCAATTGGTAAGATTAAAGCAATCCCCTCCGGCGGAATTCCAAACATAGAACATGTTGCTACAATGATTACCAGTGAAGCTCTCGGAACTCCGGCAATTCCTTTTGAAGTAAGCATTAGCACCAAAAGCATGGTAATCTGCTGTCCAAGAGTCATTTCAATACCATAGATCTGTGCGATGAAGATTGAAGCGAATGTCATATACATCATACTTCCATCCAGGTTGAAAGAATATCCTAATGGTAAAATAAAAGATACCACTCTGCTGTTACATCCAAATTTTTCAAGTTCTTCTACCAGTTTCGGAAATACAGCTTCTGAACTTGTGGTAGAGAAAGCGATCAATAATGGCTCTTTAATTCTCTTTAAAAGATCGAAAAGACGATTTCCCAAGATAAAATATCCTACTAATAAAAGGACCAACCAAAGCACCCCTATCGCAAAGAAGAAATCTCTTAAATAGATTGCATACACTTTAAAGATTTCAAAACCATTGGTAGCCACTACAGCTGCAATAGCTCCCAATACTCCAAACGGAGCAAACCACATGATGTAACCAACCATTTTAAGGATAGCATGGGCAATAATATCAAAAAGCTTTACAACAGGCTGGGAATACGCTTCTCCTAAATTTGCCAACGCGACTCCGAACATAATGGCAAATACCACAATCTGAAGTACTTCATTGGTTGCAAAAGCTTCAAATAAACTTTTAGGAATCATGTGTTTTACAAAGTCTTCCATAGAAAAGCTCTTGCTGCTTTTAAGAAGCTCGTCGGCAGAAGCTACATCCTGAATAGGAAGTTTTGTAACGTGCCCCGGCTCCAGCCAGTTAACAAGAATCAATCCGATGAAAAGAGACACCAAAGATGCGGAAATAAACCAAAGCATTGCTTTTGTACCTACTCTTCCGATCATTTTGATATCACTCATTTTGGCAATTCCCACCACCAAAGTAGTAAAAACCAATGGCGCAATAATCATCTGTACCAATCTGATGAAAACAGTTCCCAATAATTTGATATTCTTGGAAAAAGGTTCTGCACTTTCCGGGTACTTCACGTGTACTACTCCTCCAATTCCTACTCCCAGGATAAGTGCAATGATAATTGCTATAAAAAGTTTATTCTGTCCTTTCATATATATAGTTCAATTTGCGCAAATATAATAGTTTTTCAATTGACAGAAGATTTTCTTCACTACAGGTTAATTTTACATTCAGTTTTTAATCCCTAAAAATTAAAAGTCTGGTTTCGAAAATATTGCAAAAAATTTTAAAAAGATTTATTGATTTTTTATTCTTTTGGTACAAATTTTATTATTACATTTGGTAGTGTAACAACCTTAATAAATATACAATATGAAAAAAACTATCGCAATGGCTGCATTAGCTGTAGCTGTATCTTTCGGAGCAGTTTCTTGTAAAAAGAAAGTTTCTGATGCCGATCTTCAGACCCAAGCTACAACTGTAGTAACTTCTAATCCCAATGCTTCTGTTGAAGTAAAAGATGGTGTTGCTCACTTAAGCGGTACTTTCGAAAACCCTCAGTCTAAAGACGCAATGATTGCTAAACTTAAAGCGATCAACGGAGTAAAAGATGTTATGGATATGTCTACTGTTGCTCCACCTCCACCTCCAGTTGAAACTTCCTCTGCCGTAGATCCTGCTGTTCAGAAAAAAGTTCAGGATGCTGTGAAAGATTTCCCTTCTGTAAAAGTAGAAGTTGTAAACGGACAACTTACCCTTACAGGAAATGTTTCCAGCCTTCAGGCAAGAAAGATCAAAGAATCTGTAGATGCTTTGAAAATCGGAAAATATAACAACAACCTAACTGTAAAATAATTTAAGATGAGCGAATTACAAGATAAATATTCAAGTGTAGTTTCAGCAGCACAGTCCGCAGGAATTTCAAACCTACAGGTTCAGGAACAGGACGGAATTTTGTATGTTTCCGGAAATGCTTCCAATACTGCTGCTAAAGATGCTGTATGGAACGCTCTGGGAGCTATTGACTCTACGTATTCTTCTTCAGATATCAATATTGATGTGCAGGTTGCAGGCCTTGCATCCGGAGCCTCTTTAACGGTTGCAACGGAAGAATCTAATCTGAACATCAGACAGGAACCTTCTACTGAAGCTGCTGTGGTAGGCAAAGCTTCCAAAGGATCTTCTGTAACGCTAATAGAACAAACTTCTGATGACTGGTGGAAAGTGAAAACGGCCGACGGGCAGGAAGGATATGCTTACTCAAGATATTTGAGAGCATAGTTAAAAAAAGATAATTTTTTATAAATACTTGTAAGAAACATCCCTATAATTGGGATGTTTTTTTATTTTTACCGCTTTGAAAAACAAATGAAGAAAGTCTTATTGTTATGGATGTTAATATGCAATATGGTAGTTATCAACGCCCAAAAGCTGTATATTGATGGAAAAGTAACTGATGTAGAAAAAAAACCGATCGAAAACGTTACTGTTTACCTGCTGAAGGCAAAAGATTCGTCTATTGTCAATTATACGGCCAGTAATAAAGAGGGAAAATTTTCTTTGAAAATTGATGAGCAGAAAGAGCCTTCAATTCTGAAAATTGATACTGAAAAATTTTCCTACACCAAAGTATTTGAAAAAATTAATGAGCCCCTCTCTCTGGGAGATATAAAACTTGAATCTAAAAAAATCATCAATATCGATGAGGTAAAAATCACCGTTGCTCCAATAAAAATCAAAAAAGATACGGTGGAGTTCAATGCATCAGCCTTCAAAGTAAGACCTGACAGTAACATTCAGGAACTTCTGAAACAAATTCCCGGAGTGGAAATAAGCAATGATGATAAGATTACCGTGAACGGAAAGACCGTAGATCAGATTATGGTGAATGGAAAACCTTTTTTTGACAAAGACGGTAAAATGGCTCTACAAAACCTCCCGGCAGATATTATTAAAAACGTTCAGGTTACAACTACTAAAACGAAAGAGGAGGAATTCAGCAAAAGGCCTCCAAAATCTCAAAATACAACCATCAACTTCAATATCGATGAAAAGAAAAATAAAGGACTGATTGCAAGAGCTATCATCGGATATGGTTCCGACAAACGATATGAAGGAAGCGGAATGGTGAGCTATTTTAAAGGTGATACCAAGCTCAGTCTTATGCTGTCTTCTAATAATATCAATTCAAAAAGTGTTTCCGGAGATAATGTTTTCGACAATATGGGAAGCATTCGCGGGGGTGGAACACAAAGCAGTGGTGGCGGAATTCAAAGGTCTTCAACGATCGGACTGAATTATAATGATAAAATTTCCACGGATGCAGATCTTGATAATCTCAGCTTAAAATATTCAGAGTCTAATCAGGAAACGGCTTCTAAAGTATCCAGAACGACTTTGCTTCCAAACAATATTCTGAAAACCAATTCTGAAAACAGTGGTGAAAATGAATCCAGGCAATATAATTTTGATAACTCAACCAGAATAAAGCTGGATCCTGAAACAAATCTTTATATATCTCCTTCTTTTTCAAAATCGGAAAGCAGTAGTTCCAGCCAATCAAAATCTTCAACGTCAAAAAATGATCAGCTCCTTAATAAGAGTCAGTCTTCGAGTTTTTCAAACAATCAAAATAATACTTTCAGCCCTAACATCAGCTTTTCTAAAAATCTGAAGAAAAAAGGACGTTCATTGTCTGTAAGAATGAATACTTCTATTTCCGAATCTTTAACAAATACCGTCAATCAATCAGAAAATACATTCTATGGAGAATCCGGAACAACTGCAGATAACAGGAACCAGCTACAGAAAAACCGAAGCCAGGGTAATGACTATAGCTTCACGGCAGCGTATACGGAACCTATCTCCGATTCTGCATCAATCAGTATGGAGATAAATTACAGTTCGAAATTATCGCGGGATTTCAGAGATTTTAATGATTTTGATGAAACTACCGGACAGTATTCCAAATACAACATTCTCCTGTCCAACAGTATGGAACAAAAAATCAATCAGTTTTCTCCTGAGCTGTCTTTTTATCTTAACAAAAAGAAAATAAGTACATGGACCAGCGTAAATCTTGATATTTCGGATATGAAAGTAAATTCTGTTTTTAAAGGCCAGAATTATGAGCTGAAAAAAAACTTTGTTCTTCCAAGATATATGGTGAATGTTCAATATTCCCTTTCAGAGCGTCAAAGATTAATATTCTCAAACTCTTCGAGCTTTACTGTTCCAAGTGCTGAAAAATTAATTCCTTACAAAGATGAATCTGATCCTTTGTCTACGTACACCGGAAATCCAGACCTGAAAAATTCCTGGATGAACAGCAGTATGGTATCTTTTAACAGCTATAACATGGTTTCTGGCACCAATTATTACATCAATGCAGGTTTTACTTACAGAAACAACGATATAATCAATTACACCCGATATGATGATGCCGGAAAGCAGATTGTCACTTATGACAATATCAGTGGAAATAAAGGGTTCAATATTAGTTCCAGTTTGAGCAAAACTTTTAAATGGCAGGATAAAAAATTGGTCATAAGCCCTAGGTTTATGATGAATTATATGTATAACAACAGTTCTATCAATGGACAGCTTATTAAAAGTAATTCGTATAATATAAGTCCGACCTTACATCTAAATTTTGATATTAAGGATAAGCTTAGCATAAAACCCTCTTATAAAATCAATTATACTTTTTCCAGATATTCAAATTCTGATATTAAAAGTGTAAATACCGCCAGCCAATCGTTAAAGCTGGAATTAACCAATTATCTGTTCCAAAGCCGATTGATTTTCGGAAATGATTTCGAATATAATACCAACTCCAATATTGCAGCAGGATTTAAAAAAGATTTTTACTTCTGGAACACCAGCCTGGGATACTCTTTCTATAAAAAACAGTTTACGGCAAAAGTGAAGATCTATGATGTATTAAATCAGAATCAAAGTGTAAAAAGGAATATTACAGACACTTATTTTGAAGACCGTGAGGATTTGATTCTAAAGCGTTACATTATGTTTTCCCTGAGTATGAAACTAAACCAGTTTAAAGGTAAAAGGTAGAAAACATTATAATTCTATATAATTAAAAATCATCGGCCGGACATCTCCGGCCGATTCTCTTGTATACCTTATTTTTTCCCAGAAAAAGCTTTTTAAAGAAGATTCATCGCTAAACGTGTTTTTATTTTTAAATTAGCACCAAATTTTTTTTATGAAAATCCATATTTCAGTTTTATTTATTCTTTTTTTCATTCTTGGAAAGGCTCAAAAAACGGAACAGAAAGACAATTTCGTTAAAGACAATTTCACCAAGAAAGAATTTTATATTCCTATGCGTGATGGTGTGAAACTTTTTACGGCAGTTTACATTCCGAAAGATATTTCAAATAAGAACAAATATCCTTTTCTGATGCAGAGAACCTGCTACAGCATTGCACCTTACGGGGAAAATGAATACAAAACAAAAATTGGCCCCAATACTTATTTGATGAATGACAAATACATTTTTGTTTATCAGGATGTACGCGGAAGATATATGAGTGAAGGCACTTTTACCAACATGACTCCACAGGTGGAACATAAAACGAAAAAAGATACTGATGAAAGTACAGATACGTATGATACGATCGAATGGCTTTTAAAAAACGTTAAAGACAACAATGGTAAAGTAGGACAATTCGGAACCTCTTATCCAGGTTTTTATACTGCTGTAGGAACATTATCTCAGCATCCGGCTCTTGTTGCCTCTTCTCCACAGGCTCCCATTTCTGATTTCTGGAATGATGATTTTCTTCACAACGGAAGATTCATGTTGGGATATTTCAGAACTTTCCCAGTATTTGGAGTTCAAAAAACAAAGCCTGAAAACAAAGCTTGGTACATGGATTCTTTCATCAAACAGACTTCTGAAGACGGATTAAAGTTCTACAGAGATCTTGGAACCCTGAAAGATGCTTATGAAAAATACTACAAAGATAATTTCTTCATGACGGAGATTATGAATCATACTAATTATGATGAATTTTGGCAGAAAAGAGGACTTCTTCCTCATTTAAAAAACATCAATCATGCGGTAATGACTGTTGGAGGTTGGTTTGATGCAGAAGATCTTTCCGGCCCTCTGAACATCTATAAAACGATTGAAAAAACAAGTCCAAAAGCTAAGAATACAATCGTAATGGGACCTTTCTCTCATGGAGGATGGTCGCAGGAACAGGGAAAACATTTCCACAGTGAAACTTATTTTGGAGATAGTATTGCCACTTATTATCAGAAAAATATTGAAACCAGATTCTTCAAACATTATCTGAAAGGAAATACGAAAGAAGATGCAGGACTTCCGGAAGCTTTGATGTATGATACTGGAGCTAAAGAATGGAAAGAATTTACTTCTTATCCACCAAAAAACGCCCAGAAAGTTAATTTTTACCTAGCTGATAAAACATTAAAAAAGACAGCAGGACAAGGATATTCAGAATATTACAGTGATCCTGATAATCCGGTTTTAAGTTCTGATCATTTAAAAGATTTTAATGGATTTACTCCGAAAAATTATATGTCGGAGGATCAGAGATTTGCAGTAGGAAGACCTGATGTATTAACGTTCACCACAGATGTTTTGACCGAAAATATGGCATTTGCAGGTGAAATTATGGCTAAATTGAATATTGCGTCAACCTCTACAGATGCAGATTTTGCTGTAAAATTAATTGATGTATATCCTGAAGATTTCAAACCTGTAGAAAAGAAAGACGGTGTTATCTACGGAAACTACCACCAGATGGTAAGAAGTGAAATTATGCCTGCGAGATTCAGAAATTCAAGAGAAAAAGGAGAAGCTTTGGTTGCCAATCAGAAAACGGCTGTCAATTTCAGACTTCAGGATGTGGTTCATACTTTTAAGAAAGGCCACAAAATTCAGATCCAGATCAGCAGTACATGGTTTCCGCTTTTTGCGATCAATCCACAGAAATTTTTAGATAATCCGAATTTTGCCACTAAAGAGGATTATACCAAGGCATTTATTAAAGTATACGATGACAGTTCTATTGAAGCTGAGATTATTAAATAAATTGAAAAAGCTGTTCGTTTTGAACAGCTTTTTTGCTTTAGAAATTTTAGCCTTGTCAAGGTTTTAAACCTTGACAAGGCTAAAGTTATTCTTCAATCGTTCTGAAAGTCAGATTTACTCTGGGTGTTTTCACTTTTGTAGTGGGTGGAAGTCGGTGCAGCCAATTGTCCTGCGTTGTGCCTTTCATAACTAACAGACTGCCGTTTTCCAGGAATATTTCTACTTTTTCTTTGGTTGTTTTATGTTTGAATAAAAATTTTCTTTCTGCTCCAAATGTGAGAGAAGCAATGGCACCGTGTTTTTTCAAATCGGTTTCACCATCACTGTGATAGGCCATTCCTTCGCTTCCGTCATGATATAAATTGAGAAGGCAGGAGTTGTAGGTTTCTCCAGAAACTTCTTCACATTTTTTCTTTAATTCCAGTAATTCGGGAGTCCATAGTTTGGCATATTTTGTTCTTTTTGAATAGGTATACTCAAATGCTTTATCTCCAAACCAAGCTACTTTTCTTTTCGTTAAGATTAATTTTCCGAAGATCATGGCTTCATCATTTTCCCATGGAATCTGACTAAGCAGGTAATTATAAAATTGGGTAGATTTTTCTTTAGAGAAAATCTTTCCATAATAATGAACGGTTCCGTCGTGCGGAAGTACATTAGGGGGATAGTCGGATATTTCTTCGAAGAGGCTAAGCATAACTTTTTAATTAATTTCTTTTACATTTAAACACAAATGGCACCAATGTTTTCACAAATGACACATTTTTTCTATCAATAGGAACGGACTTTAGTCCGTTTAATAAAAATAGGTCAACAATCCATCGGCTTCAGCCAAAACCTAAATTTAACGGGTAATTTTAATATAATCCTTTAAAAATATTTTGTGATAAAAATATGTTACGAGTAAATATGTGAACCTTCCCAACCCACAATCAGCTGTTTTCTTTCACTGCCCCATCGATATCCACCCAGATGACCTGTAGATTGAATCACGCGATGACAAGGAATGAGAAATGCCACTGGATTACGGCCAATAGCGGTACCAACAGCCCTAGATGCTTTAGGGCTTCCTATTTTTTCAGCAAGGCTGCCATAAGTAGACAATTTACCCATAGGAATTGTCAGTAAACTTTCCCAGACTTTAAGTTGAAAATCGGTTCCTTTTAAGTGAAGTTTGATGGTATTGAGCTTCGTCCAGTCTTTATCGAATATGGACAAAGCATTCTTTTGAAGAGTATCTGATTTTTCAAAAAAAGAAGCATTGGGAAACTTTTGTTTCAAATCTCCCAATGCTGTTTCTTTATTGCTTTCGAAAGCCATATAACAGATTCCTTTCTCTGTAGAGGCAACGATTATATTACCAAAAGGGCTTTCCGAAAAGCTATAGTTAATAACAAGACTTTTGCCTCCGTTTTTATATTCTGCAGGGGACATTCCTTCTATTTTTACAAACAAATCATGAAGTCTGCTTGTACTGGAAAGTCCTGTTTCATAAGCGGTATCGAAAAGACTTGCTTTTTCTTCCTTCAACAAATTTTTAGCATGTTCAAGACTGATGAACTGTAAAAATTTCTTTGGACTTGTGCCGGCCCAATCTGTAAATATTTTCTGGAAATGAGCGGGACTTAAGTGAATATTTTCTGCCACTTCCTCCAAACTTGGCTGAAGTCTGAAATTGCTCTGGATATATTCTATCGCTTTGGCAATTCTGTTATAATCTATTTGATTTTGTGTGGACATCATATATTGTTTTTACCTCACAAATTTCCAAAGAATATACGGCAGAAAAAATCCGATTCTTGCGGAATATTAGTTGTTGTTATAAATATCGTTATAAGCAAGCATTTTATAGTATAACTTCGCAGCAAGGAAAGCAGTTGGCTTAGCCATTGGAGAATCCATTAATTCTACAATATCAAATGCTACAACGTTACATTTTTCAAATACTTTTCTTAATAGTTCCAATGTTGGATACCATTGTAAACCACCTGGTTCAGGAGTACCTGTAGATGGAGCAATGGAAGGATCAAAAGCATCAAGGTCAATCGTAATATATACGTTTCCTGAAACTTTTTCCAATACATCATTCACCCAGTTCTCGTTATTGGCAATCTCGTGAGCAAAGAATACTCTTCCTTCCGGCAGATACTGAGCTTCTTCAGCATCCATAGAACGGATTCCCACCTGAACTAAATTATGTTTCTCATTCGCTTCAAACACTGCACAAGCGTGGTTAGAAGTAGAGCCGTGGAACTCAGGGCGTAAATCTGTGTGGGCATCTAACTGAAGAACGGTAAGATTTTCAAACTTTTCACCTACTGCACGAATAGAACCGATAGAAACAGAATGCTCTCCTCCAAATAGAGTAAATACTTTTCCTTCATGATTCAAAAGCTCTTTTGTTTTTTGGTAAACCGCTTCTGTCATCGCTTCAGGACTTGAATTTTCAGAAACTTCTCCAGCCAAATATACTCCCTGAAGGTAAGGCTCAGTTTGTGTTTCGATATCATAAAGCTCCATGTTTTCAGAAGCATCTAAGAATAATTCAGGACCTTTATCTGCTCCTTTTCCCCATGTTGAAGTTCCATCATAAGGAACTGTTACCAACATTACTTTTGAATTCTCTAACGTTGCGTTTTCCTCGGGAATTCCTGCGTATGTTTTCATGCTTTATTTAAAAATTTTAATGTTTTAAACTTGAAATATTGACCACAAAGATACGAAGAGTTTATGAGTTGGAACGTAAGAGTGTTGGAGAGTATGAGGATTTATGAGAGTATGAGAGTTTACAGGGGTAAAAGTTTGACTTAACGATAATCTATCTGTTACCTGTACCTATTCCCTTTCTACTCTCAACTCAAATAGTTATTTTTGTATAAAACTCATAATATGCCTTTAAAAGCTGTTCTTTTCGATATGGATGGAGTGATTGTAGACACAGAACCATTGCATAGAAAAGCTTATTTCAAAACGTTTGATGAATTGGGAATTGCCGTTTCCGAAGATCTGTACACCTCTTTTACCGGTGCTTCCACTAAAAGAGTTTCTGAAACGTTAATTGATCAGTTTAATTTACCTCAGACGTACGAAGCTATTGCCGAAATCAAGCGTGCACACTTCAAGGATTACTTTTACAATGATGAGGAATTTGACCTCATTCCTGGGGTAAGAAAACTGATCCAGCATTACAATGACAACGGAATAAAACTTATACTGGCTTCTTCTGCGACCATGACAACGATCAATATGGTTTTTGAAAAATTCGGACTTGAACAATATTTCAGCGGAAAAATAAGTGGGGCAGATTTAAAAGAATCCAAACCTCATCCGGAAGTCTTTTTACTCGCTGCTGAAATGGCGGGTGAACCGGTTGAAAACTGTATGGTTATCGAAGACTCTACCAATGGAATTCTTGCCGCTCACAGAGCTAAGATATTCTGTGCGGCTTATAGAAGTCCTCATTCAAAAAATCAGGATTATACATTGGCTGATACTGTGGTTTCAGATTATGAAGATCTTGAACTTGACAAAGTTTCCAATTATTTTTAAGTAAAAAAGCTCTCAGAAAATCTGAGAGCTTTTGCTTTATAGGTTTCGTTTCTTTTGGTAAGAAAACTATTTGTATCCAAGAAGTCTTAGTACATCTTCCGGTTCCTGTTTTTCACGGAAAATTTCATAATGAAGTTCACCGTTTTCATCTTTCTGAATCAGTACGTGTCTCGGCTGAGGCATCAGGCAGTGATGTACACCACCATATCCACCGATTGTTTCCTGATAAGCTCCAGTGTGGAAAAATCCTATATATAAAGGTTTTGTGTCACTGAAAACAGGTAAATAGATGGCATTGGTATGCTGTTCTGAGTTATAGTAATCATCTGAATCACAAGTTAATCCCCCTAAGAACACTCTTTCATAAGTATCTTCCCAACGGTTAAGCGGAAGCATGATAAAGTGTCTTGAAATCGCCCAGGTATCAGGAAGTGTTGTCATGAATGAAGAATCAATCATATTCCACTTTTCTCTGTCGTTCTGACGTTTCTGAGAAATGATTTTATAAAGGTTCGCTCCACTCTCCCCAACGGTAAAGCTTCCGAATTCAGTATAAATATTAGGTTCCTCCACTCCTTCTTCTTCACAGAATTTTTTGATCTGAGAAACGATTTCTTCTACCATATACTGATAATCGTAATCGAAGTTCAATGAAGTTTTAATTGGGAAACCGCCACCGATGTTCAGAGAGTCTACTTCCGGAGCAATTTTTTTCAAACGTGCATATACGCGAAGACATTTGTACAATTCGTTCCAATAGTAAGAAGTGTCTTTAATCCCCGTATTGATGAAGAAGTGAAGCATTTTCAATCTTGCATTCGGGTGTTCAGCGATTTTCTGGCTGTAATAAGGTATAATATCTTTATACCCAATCCCTAATCTCGAGGTATAGAATTCGAACTTTGGTTCCTCCTCTGATGCGATTCTGATTCCAATATTAAATGTAGAGTCAATACTCTCTGTAAGTTTATCCAGTTCTCTGTAGTTATCAAGAATTGGAGTAATATTTTCAAAACCATTGTTGATCATATCTGAAATCTTCGTCAGATAATCATCCGTTTTGAAACCATTACAGATTACTTCAATGTTTTTATCTACCTTCTCTTTTTCATAAAGAGACTTTACAATATCCATGTCATACGCCGAAGATGTTTCTATTGAGATGTCATTCTTCAGAGCTTCTTCCAATACAAAATTGAAATGACTGGATTTTGTACAGTAACAGTAGGTATAATTCTTTTTATATTCAATTTTTTCAAAAGCTTCTTTAAACCAGCTTTTAGCTTTTTGAATATTTTGAGAAATTCTCGGCAAATAGCTAATCTTTAGCGGAGTGCCAAATTGCTCAACAACGTCCATCAATGGAACATCGTGAAACAACAAATTGTTCTCAGAAACATTAAATTCCTCAGTAGGAAAATATAATGTCTGATCAATAAGTTCCGAGTACTTTATTTTCATTTCTAAACAAGTGAATTAAGAAATGCAAAATTGCTAAAAAAGTTTGATTTTCGGGTGTTAAAATTATCATAATTTTAATTTAAGACACAATATTATATTCTGTAAAAATTTATGTCTGATAATCAATACGTAAACTTTTGAATATACTCATTTCTTTTAGCATCAGAAATTCCCAATACCTGCTGGATATATCCGTCAGTAGAGCCATATTTTTTGTTGATCTCTTCAAAAGCGGCATCAAGGTATCTTTTTTCTACCCAACTTAGCTTTTCAAGTACCTGCAAATCCATCTTAGGATACAAGAAATGCAATGTATTGGCAAGCCGAAGTCTCTTCTCCACCAGGTCTTTTCTATAATTGTTGGATAAAAGATATTCGTTGTAGATTGTTTCTTTATCAAATTTCAGGATCGTTAAAATAAGGGCTGTAATAATTCCGGTTCTGTCTTTACCAGCAGTACAATGGTAAAGAATCGGGTCTTTAGACTCCATTATTTCTGTGATAATGGTTTTGATGGTTTCCGGGTTTTCTGTAACATATTCCCGGTAGAAATCAATCATCCTTTTATCTGCATCGGAAGCATTCACTTTTCCTTTTAACACCAATTTTTTGGCTTGGGCAAGCTGATCTCCTTCGTCTTCAAATGCTGAATATTTTTTATAAGTTATTGGAGTGGGAAGCTGATCTGGCTTTTGGGCTATTTCTTTGGAATTTCTAAGATCGATCACTTCTTTGATTCCCATTTTTTCAAGATCATTAAAAGATCTGCTTTTAAGCTTGTGAAGATGAGCACTTCTATAGAATTTCCCTTCTTTTAATGTTCTTCCTTCTGTATTTTTAATATTTCCTACCGCTCGGAAATTTGTTACTTTTTTAATTGTAATGACTTTTTCAGTTTCATTTTTTCCATACTGAGGAGATTCAAAATGCTGTGTTCTACATGATAGAATACTGCACAATGAAATGGTGAAAACTGATATTTTGATTAGTTTATTCAATGGTCTTTAATAAGTTTTGGCTAAAGCCAATGGATTCGTGTATTTTTATTAAACGGGCTTCAGCCCGTTTCTATTGATAATAATCACTCTAATAAATTGCAGGGTATTCTATTGCTCTGATTCCTACAAATAATAAAAGATCTCCTGATTCATATTCTACTGAAACTTCATCTTCAACAGCAAAATTTCGGGTTCCTATTCTGGAAGTAATACTGAGACTTCCATTGGTTAGAGGCCAATTGAGCCCTTTGGTTGTTATATTATTCACCGCCGGAAAAGGATAAAGAGAAATCATTCTGTTTTTTGCTCCTTTTAATGTAAAATGATTAGGAATAAAGTAATACTCAGAAAATTCATCATAAAATTTAATGTTCATACAGTCTTTAAAAGCATAAGCTACCGTAAGATTTCCTAGAAAATGATCCTGTTCTCCTCCACTTCCCCCTAGGACATCTACCTCATAAAATCCTTTTTCCAAAATAATTTCCAAAGCTTTGTGAAAATCTGTTTTATCCTGATCCAAGGTAAGAATGAATTTATCCTGATACATTTCTTCATCCGATCCGGAATGAGAATCGAAATCACCGGAAATAAAATCCAGCGTATCCAAAGGAAAATTCATTCTTTTCACATAATGAAAAGCACCGTCTGTACAGGCAATTAAACCGTAATTTTCAGGATTGGGTAATGATTTTGGAGCGTCTCCGTTGATGAAAAGTAATGCTTTATCTTTCATTCGGGTTCCAATATTCTTCCGGTTCGTTGTTGAGCTTTGAAATATATCTTGCCAAAACAAAAAGATAGTCTGAGAGTCTGTTTAAATATTTGATAAGTTCCGGACGAACTTCTTCTGCTTCATTTAAAAATACTAATGAACGCTCTGCTCTTCTGCAAATGGTTCTTGCTGCATGTAAAAATGTTGCAGATTTGCCACCTCCAGGAAGGATAAAATACTGAAGGGGCTCCAGTTTTTCTTCAAAAGCATCCATCCACTGCTCCAGTTCTTCAATTTCTGTTTCTGAAATAATGATCGGAAGACGTGACTTTCCGTTAGCCAGCATCAACTTATCTGCTGGTGTTGCAGCTTCTGAACCTACGGTAAATAAATCGAATTGTATTTTTTTCAATTGTTTCAGAACGTCCTGATCTTCAATATGGCTTTTGGCAATTCCGATGAATGAATTGAGTTCGTCTATATTTCCGTAACTGTCAACTCTTGCACTGGCTTTGGAAACTCTTGTTCCGCCATACAATGCTGTTTGTCCTTTATCTCCTGTTTTTGTATAAATTTTCATAGTACTAAAATACCTTTTTTTGTACAATATAAAAAGTAAAATGTAGTAATAACGCCCTATTCTATCTGAAAAAAATATTACCTGACATTAAGAATTAACGTCAGGTAATATTATATAGTCCGGCTTCATACTTTTTGAAATTGCTTCCCTTTTGGGATTACAAAGCAAATCCCAATTCCTTTATCTATGGATTAAAAAGTATAATTAACATTCAGCTGAAAAACGGTTCCGTTGAATCCAAACTGGTTTACCTCCCAAGGATATTTGAACCTTCCCCCAAGATCCGTTACTACATCTCCTTTATTGTCTATTACATCCGGATACACATTTAATAAATTATTTACTACTCCGGAAACTTTAAGGTCTTTTGTTATTTTATATGTCAAAACTATGTCTGTAATTACCTTACCAGAAAAAGTCTGATCTTTGGCAGGATCAGTTGCGTGCTGCCATGTAACAGAGCCAAAGTAAGTATTATTAAGGTTGAAGTTAAACTTTGAAATATCATACGAAAGGCTAAGAATAGTTTTTGTTTTTGGTCTTGCAGTGGTAATTCTGGATTGTTCTTTTCTGTCAAAAAAGTTTTCTGAGTAGCCATTCTTGGCCAAAATGGAGGGAACAGCAATATTATCTACTATTTTAGTTTCGTTATAATTGAAAGCAGCAATAACACCCAATCTCCCTTTGCCAATAGCGGAAGTATAATAATTAGCTACCAAATCGACCCCTTGAGTAACAGTATTTACAGCATTAGTGAAAAACTTCAGGGATGTTATTTTATTATTGTTTAATATTACTTCCACAGGGTTTGTTGGATCAGGGCTACCCGGAGCTCCAGTTATATAACCAATATCTCCTGAGAATAGTACTCGGTCTTTAATTTTTATTCTATAATAATCTGCCGTAATGGTAAGGTTTTTAAAAGGTCTTATGGCAAATCCCCCAGTAATGTTAAAGGCTTTTTCAGCATTTAATTTTGGTACTCCGAGATCGGATCTTACAATTTGAGAGTCATTATTAAAAGTACCCTGATTAGCTACTGTATTCCCTGTAATTTTGGTTTGAACATTGGAATAATAAATCTGGTGTAATGAAGGTGCACGGAATCCTGTAGAAACAGATCCACGGAAAACCAATTTATCATCTAACAACTTATATCTTGCATTTCCTTTCCATGAAACGTTGTTTCCGAAATCACTGAAATTTTCATATCTCACCGTTCCTCCAATTAAAAGGTTTTTCGTAACATCCCATTCAGCATTCAAATAAGCTCCAATATTCTGACGGTTTTTATTGACTTCATTTTGAGGCTGCAGCCCCGGAAATGATTCTGCACCACTTCCTATATAAGAGGCTTCCTCTCCTGCCTTCGCCTGATAGTTTTCATTACGCACTTCAACACCAGCTCCTAACACAAACGTACCAAAATTTCGGTTGATATCTATGTTTCCTATAATATTACTAAACTGATGACCTCCTGCTCTAAAACGGGTTGGTGAATTGGGCCCCAAAGATGTATTAATGGTATTTGCTACAGCATAATCTACGGCATTCGAGCCAAAGGTTGCACTCCCATCAAAATTCCATTTTCCCAACATGCCTTTCCACCCGGAGGTTAAATTATAATCGTAAACATCTGTTTTAAATTGCGGTTGAAATCCATTGTAAGGTTGTCCTTGTGGAGTTAATAAACCAAAATCTGAAGTTACCCAATAGGGAGTTCTATACAAAGCAAAACTGGTCCCACTTCTGTAAGTTGTACCCCCAAAAGCATAAAATTTACCTGTTTCACCTGTTGGCAGTTCAAAATTGACAAACATATTGCCCACTTTGGTCTCCGGCTGCCCAATAATCATTCCTAAACCGGGATTAGCTTGCGTCCAGGCATTATCCACCCCAAAAAGTTCATCTTTTGTAACAGAGCCTGCTCGGTTCGTTTTATTTTGGGAAGAATATCCCAATGTAAGATTCAGGCTTCCATTTTTGGCAACTCTGACTCCTGTGTTAAAATCGGCCCCGATATTAAAACCATCTCCTTTTGAAGTGACACCTGAAAAAAGATTAACGGTACTTTTTCCAATGCTGTTCTTCAGAATAATATTGATGACTCCTGCAATAGCATCAGAACCATATTGTGCAGATGCACCATCTCTCAACACTTCTACATTCTGCAAGGCTGCAGATGGAATACTTTTCAGATCCGTACCTACCTCACCTTTTCCAGGTGTATCATTTACATAAATTAAAGCACTTTGATTTTTTCTTTTACCATTAACCAAAACTAATGTTCTGGATGGCCCTAATCCTCTTAAATCTGCAGGATCAAAGTGAGCTGTTGCATCAGAAACAGTTTGTTGTGATGAATTAAAAGAGGGAACGGCATAGGTAAGAGCTTTATCAAAAGTTACCTGCCCTGTGGATTTTAATTGTACGGCAGAAATATTATCAATAGGATTTGCCGAAGTAATGATAGTTCTGGGCTTAGTTCTCCCCGTGGTTACCACAACCTCATCAATATTGTTTTCTTTTACACTTTCCTGAGCATATATCATGGTACCTGCTCCACTTAATACTAATGCACATACTTTTTTATTGAATAATTTTTTCTTCATATCATTTGTTAATAATTTAACAAATCTATTAAAAATATAAATATTAATTACTAAAATAAAATATTTAACATAAAAAATATAACAAATAAATGAAAATAATATTATTTCATAAAAACAATAATTAATTTACAAAACATAAAGTAATTTATTAATAATGCGAAAAAAAATGAAGCAATAAGGCCCTATTTGTATAAAAAAAAGTAATTATCTGACATCAGAAATAAACATGATTTCATTATTACTGGCAAATAGTTTTCAGTAAATCTGGAGTGCTTTGCTTATTCACGCAATGACAGTACACAAAAAATGGCCGGGAAAAACCGGCCATATCCAAATTATTTATTTACCTCTACGTACTGTATGATGGTCTGATTTTTAGGATTGTAGATAATAGTACTACTGTTGGGAAATCTTTTCAGTTTATAGTATTCAATGTTTTTATCATTCTTAATATCTTCCAGGAAACTGGTATCAAAAGTATTTTCAGGAAGGAATTTAGAAGCAAGGCTTATTTTATCGATGATATTTTGTCCATCAATTTTGCGGGCTTTCTTATCCGACTTACTTTCATCAGAAGTTGGTTGATTTTCTAAAAACGGAAGCAACACAGCAATATCTGCTTTATATTTAAAAATATAGCCTTCGGGTCTCCCGGGAATTTTAATCTTCTTTCCTTTTTCTTCTGAAATAATGGACGTAGCAGTACCTGGGAAAACTTCGTTCAGTGTAGCATTCTTTGAATTCGTTAAAGAGTTTACAGACTCGTCTACTGCTCTTTTAACGGATTCTTCTACGACCTGCTGAGTTTTTTGCTGTACCTTTTCTGTTGTTTTCTGAACGGTCTGGTCTATTTTTTCTTCAATCTTATTGCACGATACTAATAAAAGAGTAGTGATAACGGGCAAAACAAACTTCTTCATAATTCTAAATGTTCAATTCTTTTTATTAATATACATCTTTCTAACGAAAAGCAGGCCAGGATATTTTACAAGTGAAAAAATATTTTTTAATCGGGGAAAACACTACTGACAAACTGTTGTCATTACCTGCTCTTACCTTTGTATCACAATAAACAAAAACCATACAATTATGACAACTACAGCAACAGCTACGAAACAATTTATGACTTCTGAACAATTATTGAATGACTGGCAGGGACACAGAAACTTGACAAGAAGAGTTATTGAAGCTTTCCCTGAAAAAGATTTGTTCGAATTTTCAATTGGAGGAATGAGAACGTTTGCCAAACTGGCGATGGAATTAATTGGTATTGCAGGGCCTGCTTTAAAAGGAATTGTTGAAGGAACTACAGAAGCGTATAATGAAGAAGCTTTTGTTCCAAAATCAAAAGAGGAGCTTTTGAAAAAGTGGGATGAGGAAACAGAGGTAATCAATCACTATTTTAATCTGATCTCTGAAGAGCGTTTCCAGGAGACTTTCAACTTATTTGGACAATATGAATTCCCTGTATATCAGAACATTCTTTATTTTGTAGACAATGAAGTTCATCACCGTGGACAAGGGTATGTTTACCTTAGAGCATTAGGTATTGAACCTCCATTCTTCTGGGAAAGATTCTAATACAGCAAAAGACAAGATCTTAAAAAACAGAAGCCTGGAAAGGTCACCATACGATGTCATTTATAAACGGTGGCTTTTCCTCAATCTTAGCAGAACTCATATCATTACTTAACAGATAGGCTCTCTGTTTTTGTGGTCCCGGTCACTTTGCTTATCAACCATTTCATTTATTGCCTCAATTAAGTCACTTTTAACCTCAGCAGTTATTCTGTTGAGGTTTTATTGATGTCTTTCTATCATCTTGATAAGCATTTCATTGAGTCTTTCGCGAAGACTTTGAGGTTCCAGAACTGTGGCGTAGTCTGCAAAGGTAACCAGCCATCGCGGAAATCCATCATTGATCCATTCTGTTTCAAAGGTGAGCTCTACTCCATTTTCTGTTTCTGCTTCATGAATCAATCCATAATACTTTTTTGAATTGACAAGGTGAGGCATTACTTTTTTATCTACCAAAAGTTTTGCTGTCACTTTATTTCCGTTGGATCTTTTTCGGTAATCATTAACCTGCCCATATTCCTGAAAAAAAGGATTGGGAGTTTTCATAATTTCCAGAATTCTGTCTATACGGAATTGTCTGAAATCTTTTCTAAGGGTACAGAATGCCATAATGTACCAAAAGTTAAACTCAAAGAACATTCCGACTGTTTCGATGGTTCTGTTGGTTACTCTTCCGTCTACTGTCTGATATTTAATATTGAGCTGTGTTTTCTCAGCAATACTTTCAAGAATGATGGGAATTACATTTTTCAGTGAATCGCCGGAATCAGTATGAAAACTAAAAACATCAATCTGCTTTTCAATATTTTTGATCAAATTTTTATCCGAATATTTCAATACGGAACGTACTTTCTCCATGGCCGCCTGGTAGTGGCTTCCCAAGCTCTGATGGGAAAATTTCTGCATCAGCTTTTCGGCAGTGATAAAACTTAGAATCTCTTCTTTGGTAAACATAATGGGAGGAAGTTTATATCCTTCCATTAAAGAATATCCATTCCCGGCTTCTCCTACAATAGGAATTCCTGCATTTTCCAGGGTTTTAACGTCCCGGTAAATGGTTCTTATGCTTACATCAAATTTTTCAGCCAAATCCTGAGCTCTTACGATTGGTTTAGACTGCAATTGGGTAAGAATAGCGGTTACCCTGTCGAGTTTTTTAAGATAATGATCATTCATATTGCTTCGGCAAAGCTAAAATTCTTTTTTGAGGTTTTCTTATTAATACAATGGCTTTTTTGTTTAATTTTCCTTGTAGGTGTTGACCAGTTTATCCAGGTTTAAACTTCTGGCAGAGGCATCAAAAATTTCTCGGTAAGTTCCGTCTTTACTGTAAAGTTCGTCATGAGTTCCGTTTTCCACTACCCTTCCTTTTTTCATCACATAAATAGTGTCAGAATCTAAAATCTGAGATAATGAATGTGAAATAATGATCACAGTACGTCCTTCTTTTATGGCATCCAGAGAGTTTTTGATCTGTTCTGTAGCAATAGCATCGAGACTGGCAGTAGGTTCATCCAGAAAGATAATCGGGGGATTTTTCAAAAACAATCTGGCTATAGCAATTCTTTGCTGTTGACCTCCGGAAAGTTGGGTTGCATCATGTCTGTAACCCTCGGGCAGATCCATAATCTGATCATGCAGATAGGCTTTTTGGGCAGCTTCCTCAATTTGTTCAAAGCTTGCATTCATGTCACCGTAGCGAATATTGTCTTCAATACTTCCCTGAAAAATATGGTTTTTCTGAAGAACTAACCCAAGATCGCTTCTGAGGAACGTATTATCATACTCACATAAGTTGACGTCATCCAGCAGAATTTCTCCAGAGTCGGGAAGGTAAAATTTACATAAAAGATTAATCACCGTTGATTTTCCTGCACCGCTTAATCCTACCAAGGCTGTTGTTTTTCCGTTTTCAATTTTCATGGAAACATCATGCAGTGCTTTTGTTCCGTTGGGATAAGTAAAGTCTACATTTTTTAATTCAAAAGTTCCTTTGATTTCTTTTTCGATAAAGCCTCCGTTGGGTTCAGCTTCATTATCAGCATTTAAAATATCAAAATATCCTTCTGCATAGATCATTGCATCGTTCATATCATCATAAATTCTGTGTAATTGGCGGATAGGTGCCGAAACATTGTTAAAAAGCATGATATGAAGCATGATTGCCCCAATGGTCATCTGCTGATCGAGTACCAGATATACTGTTAACAGGATAATCAGTACAACACCAAACTGTTCCAGAAAAGTTTTTAAGCCATCATAAATAAAATTGGTTTTTCTGGTGAACATCTGGCTTTCCATCAGCTGCATCTGAAGATCATATTGTTTTTTACCTTCAAATTTTTCACGGACAAAGCTTTTGATCACCATGATCGAATTGATGAGGTTCAAAAGTCCTGAAGTCTTCTTTTCTCTCTGATTTCTGAGCTGCCTGCGTACTCCACTCAGTTTCTTAGCCTGTAGAGAACTGATATAAAAATAAATGGGAACAATAACGGTAGACACTGCTCCCACGTATACATTCTGCATATACATGATAATCAATGCTATGATTGCATTGGAAAATAACGGAAGAATATCAATAAAAAAGTTTTGTACCAGTTTCGTTAAGCTTTCAATACCACGGTCTATTCTGATCTGTAATTTTCCAGACTCATGGTTTTCATCGTTAAAGTAAGCGACCCGGTAAGTCAGAATTTTATCAATGGCTGATTGTGCTAAAATGGAACTAACATTGATCCTTATCTTCTCGCCATAAAATTTCTGTCCGAAATTGATAAAAATATTCAACAGTTCCTTCCCTAACAAAATAATGGAAATAATAACCAAAATATGAATACCCTCCGACATCGGATGAGGAAGGTGGGTTAGTTTGGTTACCTCATCCACTGTATATTTCAGCACAATTGGATTGACCTGTGCTGCAAGCGCTCCCAGAAAAGTAAGAAATAGGGTTCCATAGATCATAGGGCGGTAAGGTCTTATGAAAGGAACCAGCTGTTTATAGATTCCGAATAAAGTAACGGTTCTGTTGAAAGGTTTTGCCATTATTTTTTTTTATAGAGCCTAGTAAAATTAAACCTTTTTTAAAACAATTCATAGAAATAGCCAACTTAATGCGACTTGTTTTCTATGTGGACTAAAAATTTTCAATTCCTTATTTTCAAAATGGTGTTCATCATTCCATCCATTCATTATGGAAATACAATATACTCTTCCCTCTTTTAAAAATATATTCTTTGAAGATTTTAGAAATAATATCATCAGATCTACCAAAATACGTGCGCTGATTAATGAGCTGATTTTTAAATGAAAAACTTAAATTGAAATTGTTGCATTTTAAATACAACAATTAGATTATTTTTTTATACATTTGTTTCATCATATAAAAAAGACCAAATGAATACGAACCAAAAAGTACTTGTAAAGGCAACCGTTCCAGTTCTAAAAACCAATGGAACAGATTTAACAAAACATTTTTATACAAGAATGTTTAAGCATAATCCTGAACTGAAAAATATTTTTAATATGAGCCATCAGGCAAGTGGAAAACAGCAAAATGCCTTAGCCGGAGCTGTACTGGCCTATGCTGAGCAAATTGAAAATCCGGAAGTTCTTATCAATGTTTTAAAATCTATAGGAAATAAACATGTAAGCTTAAATATTAGTCCGGAACAATATGATATTGTAGGTCTCCATTTGATTTCCTCAATAAAGGAAGTTTTAGGAGAGGCAGCCAGTGATGAACTTATAGAAGCATGGACACAAGCTTATAATGAATTAGCCCAAATTATGATCTCTATCGAACATGAACTCTATCAATCTACCTTGAAAAAAGAAGGAGGCTGGAAGGGCTGGAGAGCTTTTGTCATTGCCAATATTATAGAGGAAAGCAATGAAATAAAATCGTTTTATTTAAAACCTAAGAATAATAAATCGATTGCAGATTATCTACCGGGGCAATATATTTCTATCAAAACATTTATTCCTGAATTGGGGCACGAGCAACCCAGACAATATAGCTTGTCTTCTGCTTTCAATCCTGAACATTACAGAATTTCGGTAAAAAGAGAAAAAAATAGTCAAAACTTACCTGACGGGGTTGTTTCTAATATATTACATCAAAAGGAAATAGGTGATGAAATATGGGTAAGTGCTCCAGCTGGAGTATTCCATGCCAATCCTATATCTAAAAATCCACTGGTACTCATAAGTGGTGGTGTAGGTGTTACTCCATTATTGAGTATGCTGGAAACTCAAAAAAATACTCTCCAAAATAACACTGTTGTTTGGCTTCATAGCTGCAGAGATGAAACAGTACATGCTTTTAAAGATCATGTGAACCACTTGAATACAAATAATCAATGGCTAACCACACATATTTTTTATGAAACGGTTGAAAACCCATCTGATGTTGTTACAAAGGGAAGAATAGACTTACATGAAATAAAGGAAGAAATTCTTATTGACAAGGCAAAGTATTATATTTGTGGTCCCGAAGCATTTATTAAAGCTCAATATAATTCTTTACTACAGTTAGGCATTGCCCAAGAAGATATCCTTTATGAAGAATTTGGGCCTCAATTGCTTCATCTAAATTAACAATCAATGAAACTGAACCACTTTACTGACTATAGTTTACGGGTCTTAATCTATTTAAATCAAAACGATAAAGCCTCTTCATCTTCCTTGAATGAATTGTCCGAAAGACTTGATATTCTTCGTAATCATCTTATTAAAGTAGTTCAGTTTCTATCTCAAAAAGAGCTAGTCATAACAAAAAGAGGGAAAAATGGTGGAATTACGATTTCTGAGAAAGCAAGTAAAACAGGATTAGGTGATCTTATACATCTATTGGAACAAGATGATACTCCAGTCATTAATTGTTTTTCAAAATCGTGTGTATTTGTCTCCTATGATTGTAAGCTAAAATCATTTTTAGATATCGCTTATCAAGCATTCATCGACAGTATGAATCAGCATCATTTATCTGACCTCGCTTTTAATACTTGGGAAATTATATTTGCCAATCAAAAGAATGCAGCAAACAATAATTAAGAGCCTCTTTATCACGGCCATCATTACTTTTACACTCACTTCATTACATAATAATGAAAAGATCTATGATGAATATTTTATTTATAACTGGCTAGAGTCCTGGTGCATTGCCCTGACTATAACTTTAGTTTTCAAAATTCTCATTTTTCCTTGTTGGAAAGCCATGGGAAAAAACAAAAACACACATTGAAGAATTTTTTACCTTAGAGCTGTGCCTATCCTTCGTACATATAGGTAGTAAGATAGTGAAGTTCTGGTCTGCTGGCTTCTTTAGATTCTGCTTCTGCCTGTTCCAGTGAATATTGAGTATTGACCTCTTTTTTCTGGAACACAAATGAGTTGTTCGCATTTTTATCTACCACATCATTGAAGATGTGCTCTATTTCAGAATTGGCTAATGAAGCAAAACTGATATCTTCGAAACCGTACATCAGTCTGAGGTCATCAAACTGTTTAAAGTTTTCATCTACAAAACCTTGCAGATGAGCTTTAGAATCAAAATTTCCTGCCCAAATGTTGTAAGCGTATTTTTTCTTCTTTGGTTTATCTAAAATACTTTGATAGACGAAGTTTTCACCCAGATAGGCTTCTCTTACCTGTGGATCATTAGCCAGATCTTCCGGAAGTCCTTCTTTCAGGATCTTTCCTTCAAACATAATGTATGTTTTATTGGTAATAGCAAGGGTCTGCTGTACGTTGTGATCCGTAATCAGGATTCCGATGTTTTTATCGACAAGGCTTCTTACAATTTTCTGAATATCTTCCACCGCAATCGGGTCTACTCCGGCAAATGGCTCATCCAGAAGGATAAAATTCGGACTTGTTGCCAAACAACGGGCAATCTCGGTTCTACGTCTTTCTCCTCCGGAAAGAAGGTCACCTCTGTTTTTACGAACGTGTTGTAAAGAAAATTCTTCAATCAGTTCATCACATTTAATTTGCTGCTCACGTTTTGAAAGCTTGGTAAGCTGCAATACTCCCATGATGTTTTCTTCTACAGATAGTTTTCTGAAAACCGAAGCTTCCTGAGCCAGATAACCGATTCCTTTTTGAGCTCTGCGATACATTGCATCGGTAGTAATTTCCTGTTTATCCAGAAAAATTTTCCCTGAAGTGGGCTTAACCAACCCTACGATCATATAAAACGATGTGGTTTTTCCTGCTCCGTTCGGCCCCAGCAAACCAACAATTTCTCCCTGTTGAACCTGTACAGAAACGCCTTTTACAACTTTTTTCGGACCGTATTCTTTGATTAAGTTTTCTCCTCGTAAAATCATAGGGCAAATATATCAAAAATATAAACTCGCTTTATACCAATTAAAATTTTTGTTTACTTGAAAAGCTAAACTCACTAGATGAGCGTATTGTAACTTTTCGTCATTTTAAGCTACTTATTTATCACAAATCAATTATAAATATTAAGGCAATGGAAAATTACGGTTACACAAAAACAGAAAATAGTCAAAGCTCACAAAGCAATGTTCCTTATCGTTCAGAAAAGAAAATTCCTGCCGCCATACTGGGGATTCTTGTTGGCTGGCTGGCTTTAAATAAATTCTATCTGGGATATACGAAGGAAGGAATTATTCAATTGGTCCTTAATATCGTTACTGTTGGCGCAGCTTCTATTATTCCTTTTATAGAGGGAATTTTATATTTATTTATGAGTGATAAACAGTTTGACGATACCTATGTGTATGGAAAAAAAGGCTGGCTATAAAAAACACGGTTTCAGACAAAATCTAAAAAATCCAGTTTTATTACTGGAAAATGATGAGGTAAAATACCGTTTTATTCATCTTACATCAACAACAAAATTATTATGCAAAATAACCAAGAGCTTACAGATCTGCTGGCGTTGGATCTGGGCATTACCCTGACCAACCGACGACCTTACGCTAAGGAAGTATTTAAATGGCAGGATATGGATCTTCTTCCCCACTCTTCCACCGACACTTTACTGTGCGAAATTTTTGAATGGAACGGCCGAAACTGGAGAACCACCGGAAACAATCTCATCGGATATTTATTTTCTGACGGAACTTTAAATACGATAAAAGAACAACTCATCAATACTCCGAAGCATCCTGCTCTGATTCCTGATTTTGAATTCACCAAAGAGAGCATGGATGAATATGGGATGGCGTTACCTTCATTGTTTAATATCGGTATCAACGGAAATATTAAAAGTGCCAAAAGCTTTTCTGTAAGGGTAAATAATGTAACGAAATCAAGAATTACGAATATTGATTCTCCCGGAATTGAGATTCTGAAGAACTATTCTCTTTTCACTCAGGACAAGTCTAAAACATACAGAAAAAATATTAAGTTCAATTATCTGAGTACCTCATTATTCTATGCAGAAAGTGTGGAAATTTTTCTGGAAAAAGATTCATCTTCTGACGTGAATTTAAGTTTTCAGACCCAAAATGTAGAAGTAGACGCTAAAATTGATACTGATACCGAGAAACATTTTATTTTGAAATATTCCGGAAATCAGTCTCCTTTTGCGGCAAAGTTTACAAAAGGAAAAGATTTTAATATCATGTAAATATCATTTATCAAAAAAAAGAATCGGGCTGTTCCAAGGAACAGCCCGATTCTTTTATGGTAACTCTGTTGAATTATTTGTTCAAAAGAATAGCAGCTTCTTTAGCAAAATAGGTAAAGATCATATCTGCTCCTGCTCTTTTAAAACAGGTAAGGCTTTCAATGATTGTTTTGTCATTATCCAACCAACCGTTCTGAGCCGCAGCTTTCACCATGGCATATTCTCCACTTACGTTATATACTGCAATAGGAAGATCAATTGCTTCACGCACTTTGGAAACGATATCCAAATAAGGAAGTCCCGGCTTAATCATAATAACGTCTGCTCCTTCCTCAATATCTTTATACACTTCATTCAATGCCTCGCGGGAGTTATGGAAATCCATCTGGTAAGTCTTTTTGTCTTTCGGAATTTCCATATCATCTTTCGGAGCGCTGTCTAAAGCACTTCTGAAAGGTCCATAGAAAGAACTTGCATATTTTGCAGCATAACTTACAATACCTACGTCTGTAAATCCGCTTTCTTCCAATGCTTCACGAATCACCATTACTCTACCGTCCATCATGTCACTCGGTGCTACAAGATCTGCTCCTGCTTCTGCATGAGATACTGACATTCTGGCCAATGCATCGTTTGTAGCATCGTTCAAAACTTTTCCTTTTTCAATAATTCCGTCATGGCCATAGATGGAATAAGGATCCAGGGCCACATCTGGCATAACGATCATCCCCGGAACAGCATCTTTGATCGCTTTAATAGTATTCTGCATCAGACCGTCTTTGTTCCATGCTTCTTTTCCTGTGTTGTCCTTCAAATGGTCCGACACTTTCATGTACAAATTGACAGCTTTTACACCCAAAGAAAATAATTCCTTACATTCTTTCACGGTTAAATCTATACTTCGCCTAAAAATTCCCGGCATAGACGGGATCGCCTCCTGCTTGTTTTCGCCCTCCATTACGAAGATCGGCATTACAAAATCATCAGTTGTAAGCACATTTTCTCTTACCAAACTTCTGATAGATTCATTAACTCTAAGTCTTCTATTTCTTGAATGTATCATTTTGGAATACTTTTTGAATAAGTTTCTACAAATTTAATATAAGTTCTACAAAAAACTATTGTACGAAATTGTAGAATTTGTTATATTTGTTATATATATTCGAGAAATTATAAATTTGATGAAAAAACTTTTACTTTTAATTCTATTTGTAGGCACTTTTGTTGGATTTTCCAACAATTTAAAAGCTCAGCTGAGAGAGCCGGGTTCCATCACTCAAAAGGCAGATGATGGAGTATTGCTTGCCTATCCAAATCCCGCAAAGGATTTCCTTATCATTAAGGCAAAAGATTCTTCTTTAAGAATCAAAAGTGTGACTTTCTATTCTATTTTGGGTATGCAGGTTGCCAGTTATACAGTGAACATGAATTCCGGAGAAATCAATATTGAAAAATTAAAACCCGGAAAATACATGATTCGTTACTTATTAAGTGACAACACGCAAAAAGTTACTCAAATCGTAAAACAATAAATTAGAATCCTGATAATCATCAGGATTTTTTCTTTTACCTCTATTCTGTTTTAATATTTCCGTAACTTTCAGGACTTTTTTATACTAATTGTAAAAAAACAATTGAATGCTAAAAGCTGAACATATTAAAAAGACCTATAATGCCGGAAAAAAGGTCGCCCTGGATGATTTTAGTATCCATGTTCCCAAAGCCAGTATTTATGGACTTTTAGGACCAAACGGAGCAGGTAAAACTTCTTTCATCCGAATCATTAATCAAATCACACAAGCCGATTCAGGAGAAATCTTTATTAATGGAGAAAAACTGAATCCCAATCACATCAAAGATATCGGGTATATGCCTGAAGAAAGAGGACTGTACAAAAACATGACGGTTGGTGATCAGCTCCTTTATTTCGGAGAGTTGAAAGGGATGAGTAAAAATGATGCCCTGAATGAAGCCAAAAAGTGGTTTGATAAACTTCATATCGATCAATGGTGGAAAAAGAAGCTTTCTGAACTGTCTAAAGGAATGGCGCAGAAAATTCAGTTTGTAGTAACTGTACTTCACAGACCTCATCTTTTAATTCTTGATGAACCTTTTTCAGGTTTTGATCCCGTGAATGCCAACTTAATTAAAGATCAGATCATTGATCTTAAAAATAACGGGACTACGATCATTCTTTCTACCCACAGAATGGAAAGTGTGGAAGAAATGTGTGACTATGTTGCCTTGATCAACAATTCCAAGAAGATTATCGACGGAAGAGTTTTCGATGTAAGAGAAAAATTCAAGAAAAATATTTTTGGAATTACGCTTTCTGAGGTAAATAATGACCAACTGGAAAGTTTTAAAGGTAAATATGAAATTTTCAATTTTTCCAATGAAAACAATCTTGTTTCTTTTGATCTGAAAAATGAAGCGGAGCAGAATAATATTTTGTTGGATCTGGTGCATGTAGGTAAAGTGAGATCATTCGACGAAAGAATTCCTAGTATGAATGAAGTTTTTATTAATGCCGTAAGTAACCATTCTTAATTTTATGAATAATATTTTTTTAATTACAAAAAGAGAGTTTCTTACACAGGTTAAGAAAAAATCTTTCATTATACTGACTTTACTGGCTCCTGTGATGATTATTGCTTTTTGTGCAGTGATCGGCCTTATGTTTAAAGCCAACGAATCACACAGCATCATAGAAGTGGTTGATAAAAGCGGACTTTTTACCAATGAGCTGAAGTCTAATGACAAGTTGAATTATGTATTTGTTTCTGCAGCGGATGAAAAGTCGAAGATTAATAATCTAAAAGGAAATGAATCTCTGGATGGAATCCTTATTTTACCGGAGCTGAAAAACCAAAACTTTGACGAACTTGAAAAGGACGCAAGACTGGTTATCAATACAAAAATAGGTTTTGATACCAAGCAAAGAATCGTTTCCGACATCAGCAATATCGTGAAAAAGGAAAAGATAAAGCAGTTGGGCATTCAGCAGGCACAACTTAATGATCTTGATAAGAGTTTCAGCTTAAAAACAATCAATGTTACGAACAACAATAAGGAGGATTCTGATCTTTCTTTTGGGGTAAAATCGGGACTTAGCATGGTTTTGATGTATG
Organism: Chryseobacterium sp. JK1; assembly: GCF_050632815.1. Taxonomy (NCBI): domain Bacteria; kingdom Pseudomonadati; phylum Bacteroidota; class Flavobacteriia; order Flavobacteriales; family Weeksellaceae; genus Chryseobacterium; species Chryseobacterium sp. JK1. The sequence continues at coordinate 84,060 of NZ_JBODRU010000003.1, forward strand.
TTACCTTCATGTTCATTATTATTTATGGCGTAAGAGTAATGCGAAGCGTTCTTGAAGAAAAGAACAACCGTGTAGTAGAAATTATCATTTCTTCTGTAAAGCCTTTTGAACTGATGATGGGTAAAATTCTAGGTGTTACTCTGGTTGCACTTACCCAATTCATTATCTGGATCACCATGTCTGTCATTGGAGCACTAGTCTTAAATACAGGATTCTCACCTCTTCAGAAAGGAATTCCGGGTGGAAATGATGAAATTGCAAGCAAACTGGATATGGGCCAACTGGCAACTCAGATCTCCCATAGCCTTCTGGAACTGAACTTCCCATTAATTATCTTTGTATTTATTGTATTTTTCCTTCTGGGATATATCTTCTACAGCTCTATTTATGCAGCAATTGGTTCTGCAGTAGATAATGAAACTGAAACACAGCAATTCACTTTATTTGCTATTTTACCACTGACATTAGGAATGTACGGAAGTTTTACTTTGATGAATAATCCTGATGGTCCATTAGGCTTTTGGTTATCCATCATTCCTTTCACTTCTCCCGTTGCAATGATTGCGAGAATACCGTTTGGAGTTCCTGCCTGGCAGATCGCCTTATCTATTATATTATTACTGGCCACTACTATTTTTATGATCTTCCTGGCCGGAAAGATCTATCGTGTAGGGATTTTGATGTACGGAAATAAAGCTACGCTGAAAGAGCTTTGGAAATGGATCAAAGGATAATGTTATATTGAGCTGAAAGGCTACTATCATATAGAAAAGGACAAATTTGCGAATCAGTGAATTTGTCCTTTTTTGTTTCTAAGCAGTACTCCGAATAAAATCTATTTGCAATAAGAAAAATAGGTCATCTTTACTACCTATTTCAGGAAAGTTCTAAAAACAAAAAAATTCCGGAAACAACGTTTCCGGAATTTTTTATATTCTGAATAAATAATTCTATTTGAATATATAACTTAAAGTAAGTGCAAGAACCTGTTCAGATTTCTTTTTATCAGTACCCTTGTATTCTTTTGCAAGACCAGGGTAAGTATCACCAAGACCTAAGTCATATTTTACCGCTACTTCGAGTTGTCTCTTATAGCTATATCCTACTCCCAGTGCCAGTCCCCAGTTAAAGCTGTTAGCTTTACCATTAACGCCTGCCGGTTGCCCAGGGTCTGTCACATCCGGATCGTAATAAGGTCTGCCTATAGGAGCATTTTTAACGTTTTGGTTCAATAAAAAGTTAAATCTAGGTCCTATCAATCCAAAGAATTCTGATTCTGCTTCAGAAAAATATCCTTTGAAATAAACGGGTACACTAAGATAGTTATTAGCATATACTGCATCGTAACCATTTACCCCTTTAGCATCTTTATCTTTCCCTGTTTCTCCTGCACCGTAGTACAGTACTTCCGGTTGAATAAAGAACTGGTTTGCCTTCCCTACGGGGATTAATGCCAAAGCTCCACCTTGAAAAGTGTATCTTGGGCCTGAAGGGTTATGGGCATTGGATACTCTAGAGTAGTTTAAACCTCCTGTAACCCCAAACCTTGTGTTTCTCCATTGCACTTGTGCAAAAGATAAAACAGAAAGACCGAGGGCAGAGGCTAATAAAAGTTTTTTCATATGATTTGGTTTTTTATATTATCCTAGAATTTTTGCTACAGTAGCACCGATATCAGCTGGAGAATCTACAACGTTGATTCCGTTTTCTCTCATGATCTCCATTTTTGCCTGAGCTGTATCTTCTGCACCACCTACGATAGCACCAGCGTGTCCCATTGTTCTACCTTTTGGAGCTGTTTGTCCAGCGATAAATCCTACAACAGGCTTAGTAGATCCGCTTGCTTTGTACCATCTTGCAGCTTCAGCTTCCAGTCCTCCACCGATTTCACCGATCATTACAACCGCTTCAGTTTCTGGATCGTTGATGAATAATTCAAGAGCTTCTCTTGTAGTAGTGCCAATAATTGGGTCACCACCAATTCCGATAGCTGTAGAAATACCGTAACCTGCTCTTACAACCTGGTCAGCAGCTTCGTAAGTAAGGGTACCTGATTTTGAAACGATACCTACTTTACCTTTTTTGAAAACGAAACCTGGCATAATACCAATTTTAGCTTCTTCAGAAGTAATGATTCCTGGGCAGTTTGGTCCGATTAATCTGCAGTCTCTGTCAGCAATATAAGATTTTACTTTTACCATATCAGCTACAGGAATACCTTCTGTAATACATACAATTACTTTGATCCCTGCTTCAGCAGCTTCCATGATAGCATCTGCTGCAAATGCCGGTGGTACGAAGATGATACTTACATTGGCACCTGCTTTTTCAACAGCGTCCGCAACTGTATTAAATACCGGCTTTCCTAAGTGCTCGCTTCCTCCTTTTCCTGGAGTAACACCACCTACAACGTTGGTTCCGTATTCAATCATCTGACCAGCGTGGAAAGTTCCTTCGTTCCCTGTAAATCCTTGTACAATTACTTTAGAATCTTTGTTTACTAAAATTGACATTTTATTGTTGTTTTAATTTATTTATTTTCAGTTTATACGTCAGACAAAAATAACGATTATTTGTCGTTAAAAAAATTTTTAAATCTGATTTTATTCATCATATTTTTTCAACAGATCGATTAAATCCTGCTCCTTAAGTCTGTTATAATTAATATTTTCAATAAGCGGCTCAAGTTCGGGTTTTTCAACCATTAACTGTTTCAATTTTTTCCTGTTATTGACCAGGATACTCAATGGCTGTCTTATATCTCCTTTGAACAAAACATCTGAGACAAGAGTAGACCCGTCATAGCCATGGCGTCTGTATGCTTTCACCCATTTTATTTTCTTTCCACCATATATCAATTCTACCAATGTTTTTGTAGATTCTGCAGGAAAATAGATAAAAGTTCTTGGTTTATTTTTAAGATCTGTAAATTCTATTTTCTGAATTTCGGTGGCAGGATATTTAACGGCTTTCTCGTTTTCAAGAATTTTAACCTTTTTATCCGAAAGGGTTATTTCATCAATTTGATCACTCTCAAAAAGATTGGTTTTAAAGGGAATTTTAGCGTTTACGATTCTGTTGTCGCTAAATGTAATTTTTGATTCAATTTCTGATTTCTGAGCAAAGCTGAATGAATATACAAGAAGAAAGAGCGCTAGTAGGTTTTTCATTACAATTTTCTTAGTTTTACTTCTTTTTTCAGATAGGTTTTAAAATCTTCTGCAAACATCCCAATATAGGTCCCTTTTTCCAGATCTCTGTTGACTCCAGTTTTTCCCAATAGTACGGTTCCCCCTTCTATTTTATTACCGGAAGCGATACCAACCTGTCCCCATAAAGTAACTTCATCACCAATGACACAACATCCTGCAATACCAACCTGAGAAGCAATAAGGCATTTTTTCCCAATAACAGTGTCGTGACCGATTTGGATCTGGTTATCCAAAACAGAGCCTTCCCCAATGATGGTAGAGTCTGTAACTCCTCTATCGATGGTACAACCGTTTCCAATTTCTACATTATTTTCGATGATCACATTCCCTACGGAAATAAGACGGTCGAAGTTTCCGTTTAATTTTCTGTAATAAAAAGCATCTCCTCCCAAAACGGTGTTGGATTGAATAATAACATTGTCGCCAATCTCCGTTCTGTCGCCAATGACAACATTGGGGAAGATAAGGGTATTTTTTCCGATCTTCACATTGTTTCCGATCACGGCTGAAGGATGAATTCTTGTTCCCTCTCCTATTTCTGCATCGTGAAGTTCTTCTGTGAAGTTATAAATTCTCGTAAAATGAGTATTGATCTTATTAAAGTCTCTGAAGGGATCATCAGAAACCAACAGAGCTTTGCCCTCAGGACAATCTACTTCTTTATCGATCAAAATAATAGTTGCTGCAGAGTTGAGTGCTTTGTCATAATATTTAGGATGGTTTACAAAAACGATATCACCTGGTTTTACCATGTGAATTTCATTGGTTCCCAATACTTCAAAGTCTTCAGGGCCTACAAATGTAGAGCCTATTAAATCTGCAATGGTTTTAAGCTTTTGCGGAGAATGGAATCTCATAACAATAGATTTTCTTATAAAACAAAATTCGGACTGCTAATGCAACCCGAATTTATGTAAATTTTATTTATTCTTTTACTCTTTCTAAGTAGCTACCGTCTTCAGTGCTTACTTTAATTCTGTCTCCTGGTTCAATGAACAAAGGAACCATTACTCTAGCTCCTGTTTCAACGATAGCGTTCTTAAGGGCGTTGGTAGCTGTATTTCCTTTTACTCCCGGATCAGCTTCAATCACATCAAGATATACTGATTGTGGAAGTTCCGCAGAAAGAGGTGTTTCGTCAGCTTCTTTTAGAATGATCGTTACTTCTTCACCCGCTTTCATAAACTGAGCGTTCTCGATCATTTCTTTGTTGATATATAATTGAGAGAAGTCGTCATTATTCATGAAGTGGAATCCGTTCTCATCATCATACAGATATTGGAATTTTCTTGTGATTACTTTTACTTCCTCAATTTTATGTCCCGCAGAGAAAGTGTTATCAATTACTTTACCGTTGGTTACTGACTTTAATTTTGTTCTTACGAAAGCAGGTCCTTTTCCTGGTTTTACGTGAAGGAACTCGATTACTTTAAAAATGTCATTGCTATATTCGATGCAAAGACCTTTTCTGATATCGTTACTTGTTGCCATTAATTTTGTACGTATTTATTTTCTTTTATTCAACTGTATTCCCTGGCCCTGCATCGTCATTCTGTTAAATGTATTATTATTGAATGTATTGACATTATTATTCAATCTGCTTACATTGTTCTGAATTTCAGACTTGTATACATTGGATGTACCTAAGATAGAGCTTCCGGTATTTTTCTGCTTCAGAATATCAGTGATGTTATTCTTAGCAATACTGTCATTGGATTCTTCGGCCATCTTTCTTTCTATGGTAAACACTTTTTCTTTTTTAACGTTCTCAGTTCTTTCAGTTTGTTGTCCAAACACAAAAGTTGTTGTAGAAATTGTGATTAACACGATTAGGCTTTTCATCGTCTGATAGTAGTTTATAGTTACTTATTCTCTATCCTTACCGGTACCATATCCTTTTACGATACCTCTTGGTGAATTTTGAATAAATTGTAAGATTTCATCTCTTTCAGCTGTAGGAAGCATTTCTTTTTCAATGTATGCCAACGCCTGAGAAACATTCATTTTCATTTGGAAAATAGCTCTGTAAATCTTTTGGATTTCGAAAATCTTCTCGTTAGAGAATCCTCTTCTTCTTAATCCTACAGAGTTGATACCTGCATAAGAAATAGGATCTCTTGCTACTTTTACATAGGGAGGGATATCTTTTCTGATCAAAGATCCTCCTGAGATCATGGTATGTTTCCCGATTTTACCAAACTGCTGAACTGCGGATAATCCTCCCATTACGGTAAAGTCTCCAATTTCCACGTGCCCAGCAATACCGCAACCATTTGCAATAATCACATTATCTCCTATGATACAGTCATGAGCTACGTGTGAAGTGGCCATAATAAGGCAGTTGCTGCCTACTTTTGTAAATCCTAGTGCCTTAGTTCCTCTATTTACGGTTACACACTCTCTTAAAGTCGTATTATCTCCGATAATTGTTTGTGTATCTTCTCCATCGAACTTCAAGTCCTGAGGGATTGCAGAAATTACAGTTCCCGGGAAGATTTTACAATCTTTTCCGATTCTTGCACCTTCCATAATGGTAACGTTAGGACCAATCCATGTTCCTTCTCCAATTTCTACGTCCCCTGCAATTGTAGTAAAAGGTTCTACAATTACATTTTTGCTGATTTTTGCGCGTTTATCTACGGCTGCTAATTGATGAATCATTTAATCAACTTTATTTTTTGCAACTTGAGCCATTAGCTCTGCTTCTACTGCTACTGTGTCTCCTACGTATCCGTACCCCTGCATATGGACGATCCCTCTTCTGATAGGTTCGATCAATTCAATTTTGAAAATAAGGGTATCTCCAGGAATTACTTTTCTTTTGAATTTCACTTTATCAATTTTGATAAAATAAGTAGAATAGTTTTCCGGATCCGGAACGCTTGCCAACACAAGGATACCTCCTGTTTGTGCAAGAGCTTCTACCTGAAGAACTCCAGGCATCACAGGTTCTTTAGGGAAGTGACCTACGAAAAACGGCTCGTTCATGGTTACGTTTTTCAATCCTACTACGTGAGAGTCTGAAAGCTCAAGAACTTTGTCAATCAATAAGAATGGAGGTCTATGAGGCATAAGACGCATAATTCCATTGATATCGAATACAGGTTCTTTTGTAAGATCAAAATCCGGAACGTTTTTCTTTTTCTGAAGCTTCCACTGGCGGTTAAGTTTTTTAGCAAACTGAGTATTCACATAGTGTCCCGGTTTGTTGGCTATCACTTTACCTTTTATTTTAACACCTGCTAAGGCTAAGTCACCAATTACATCCAGCAATTTGTGTCTTGCAGCTTCGTTAGGGTAATTTAAATTAAGATTATCAAGAATTCCGTTGGGTCTGATCGCTACGTTGTCTTTTCCAAAGGCTTTCTTTAATTTTTCTGTTGTTTCAGGAGTAAGATCTTTATCTACATATACGATAGCATTGGAAATATCACCACCTTTGATCAATCCGTGATCTAAAAGCATTTCCAACTCATGCAGGAAGCTAAAAGTTCTTGCAGAAGAGATTTCGTCTTTAAATTCTGAAATATTTTTAAGAGTGGCATTCTGAGTTCCCAATACTTTGGTCCCAAAATCTACCATAGTTGTTACTTCGTACGTATCTGAAGGGATAATTGTGATTTCCGAACCTGTAGCCGGATCACTGTAAGTAAGCACTTCTTTTACTACTAAATATTCTCTGGCAACGCTTTGCTCTATTACTCCAACACTTTCAATAGCTTCTACAAAGTATTTAGAAGATCCATCCAAAATAGGTGGTTCAGAGGCATCCATTTCCATCACTGCGTTATCAATATCACAACCTACAAGGGCTGCTAAAAGATGTTCGCAGGTTGTGATTTTCACCCCTAGTTTTTCTAATGTAGTTCCTCTTTCTGTTGCTACAACATAATTTACATCTGCTTCTACCAGAGGATGTCCCTCCAAGTCTGTTCTTACAAATACAAAACCTGTATTTTCTTTAGCAGGTTTAATGGTAAGTTTTACTTCTTTACCTGTGTGAAGTCCAATTCCGGACAGAGTTACCTCTTCCCGAAGCGTTTTTTGCATATCACTCATTAGGATTATCTTTTGAGTTATTCTCAAGATTATTTATTCTACTTACGATCTCAGGGAAATTTCTGAAATGAACATAGCTTCTCAAATAGTCATTATAGCTGATGGCTGGTGAGCCGTATAATGTTTCTTTGTCGTCAACACTGGAGTTCACCCCACTTTGGGCCTGAATTTTTACCTGGTTACCGATTTTAATATGTCCAACAACTCCTACCTGACCTCCGATTTGGTTCCAGTCACCAATGGTGGTAGAACCTGCAATGCCGGCTTGTGCAGCAATTACGTTATTCTGCCCTATTTTTACGTTATGGGCTATCTGGATAAGATTATCAATTTTAGTTCCTTTTCCGATGATTGTAGAACCAATTGTAGCTCTGTCGATACTACAGTTGGAACCAATTTCCACATCATCTTCAATAATTACATTACCAAGCTGCGGAATTTTTTTGAATCCCTCAGCAGTCGGCTGAAACCCGAACCCATCTCCTCCTACAACAGTATTGGAGTGAATGACACAGTTATCTCCGATGATACAGTAATCGTAAATTCTGGCACCACTGTCTATTTTACAGTTTTTACCGATTTTTACGCCTTTACCTATATATACATGAGGATAGATTTGTGATCCGTCACCGATTTTAGCCTTTTCCGAAACATATGTAAATGCTCCGATATAAGCTTTTTCACCGATCACTGCCGTATCATGGATGGATGAGCCATCTTCAATGCCTTCTTTCCTCCCTCTCATTTCCTGATATAAATTCATCAGAATCTGAAAAGAAAGATAAGCATCCTTCACAACGATTATGGTAGGGATATAATTATTTTTGTCCAGAAGTTTTTCCGAAACGATGATCACAGAGCATTTTGAGGTATCTAAAAAATGGGAAAACCGATCTTGTGCTATAAAAGAAAGATGTCCTGATTCTCCATTTTCAATTGGAGAAACCCCTGTAATAAGTGCATTCTCGTCACCTATTATTTTTCCGTCAATAAAACTTGCAATTTGCGAAGCTGTAAATTCCATATTCTGCAAAGATAAGAAATTCTATAATTTGCAAACATATTTTGGTTTCAGATCGTAAATTTTAATATTATTTAAGAATCTCATTGTGATATATCCCTCGGAAACATAAGAATATAGCGTGTTGTTTTATTCATCATAAGTCCTGATAAAAGCTGATCTTCAGACTCGTGAAGTCTTATTCTTTCTCCATTTTTCTGCAACAGATAGATAGGCTGCTTTTCTGCATGGTAAGGCACAAGTTTTCTTTTTATCTCGTGTACAAGTTCTTTTCCGTTATCGATTCCGAAAAATTCATTTGTCTTTTTTATTTTTTCATCAATTATCAGCGGATCAAAAGAATGAGAAGAGATGATGGTTTTCGGTAAATTTCTTTGAATGACACACTGGCACCAGTAGGCAAGGACAAAATCATCAGAATTCTGCCATTCTTTCATGGCCTGAATGATATCATTATCATCAAGTTTTGTGAATCTTTCTACATCTTCATCTGTAGCGGCGCTTTTCCCCCGATATAAAAAATACTGCAAATTTTCTGTAGCGGGCAACTCAATCCCTTGAGAAATCAGATATTTTGCTCGTTCAAGAATTTTCACCAAAAGAAATTCTGCCAAAGCAGATGTTTTGTGGTAGTAAACCTGCCAATACATGAACATTCTGGCCGTCAGAAAATTTTCGATGGAATAAATTCCTTTTGCATCAATCACCAGTTCACCTTCTTCACAAACATTCATCATCGAAATAATCCTTTGGGTATTGATATTTCCTTCGGAAACTCCTGTAAAAAAGCTGTCTCTATTCAGATAATCCAGTCTATCTACATCCAGTTGGGATGAGATCAGCTGATTAAAAAACTTTCGGTGGTATTTCCCCTGAAACATTTCTATTGCCATAGACAACTGCCCATTAAACTCTTCATTTAATTTATTCATCAATAAAAGAGAAAGGGTTTCATGATGCCAGTCATCCATCAGCATACTTTCTAAGGCATGGGAAAACGGACCATGACCAATATCATGCAGCAAAATAGCCAACATCGCTCCTTTTTCCTCTTCTTCTGAAATATCGATACCTTTCTGTTTTAAGGTTTCCAATGCTGTAAACATAAGATGCATCGCTCCCAGGGCATGGTGAAACCTTGTATGGGTAGCACCCGGAAAAATCAGGTTCAGAAGCCCGGTCTGCCCTATTCTTCTTAGTCTCTGAAAGTATGGATGTTCAACGATGTCAAATAAAATTTCGTGTGGAATTTTGATAAATCCGTGAACAGGATCGTTGATGATTTTTAGCTTATTCTGCATTGAAACGTCAGTATTAGTAAACAAAGTTAGGGATTTTAAATGGGACCGTTTTGTTAAATTATCGGTTTAAATATTAACCATACTTCTATTAAGTACTAATTCTATTCCAAAGCTTTCGGATTATTTGAATTGGTAATTTCTATTTTTTCTAAAAGCGTTTGCTTCTGTTGAATGAAAGATTTATCTTTGAGAAAAACACGATAGCCTTTAATGAGGAAGTATTTTCTTTTCATTTTATTCTTTTTAAGTTTAAATTTCTCTGCACAAATTTTATCTGAAAATCAGAAACTGGAATCTTTATGCAAGGTTTGGGGATTCTTAAAATATTATCACCCTCAGGTCGCTAAAGGAAATTTTGATTGGGACCAACAACTCCTGAAAAAAATGGGAGAACTTGAAAATATTGACAATAAAACGGCATTAAATAAACTATACGCCAATTGGATTGATAATTTAGGAAAGGTTGACAATTGTATAGAATGTTCAAAAAAAGATGACAAAATCTATTTTCTTAAAAATTTCGACCTGAGCTGGATCAACAATACCCATATTTTCACAGAAGAAGTTGGACAAAAGCTACATTATATTGAAAACAACCGGAATATAGGAGATCATTATTATTTAGGAAAAAATGACAGAAAAATCCATTTCCGGAACGAAAAATCTTATGGTTCCTCATTCACTTCCAGAGCAATCAGCTTACTTGAGCTTTTCAGATACTGGAATTATGTAGAATATTTCTTTCCTTATAAATATGAAACCGATCAAAACTGGAACGATGTACTTTCGGAAATGATCCCAAAGTTTGTCAGCATCAATAATGGCATCAGCTATCATTTAGTGTTAGCTGAACTGATAAGCAAAACCGATGATTCCCATGCCTATCTTTATTCAAAAAATATTAATTTTAGCCTCTACGGAAGCAGAAAGGTTCCGGTAGAATACTCTTATGCAGAAGGGAAACTGGTTGTAACAAAAATCTTACGCAACAGGTTTCATGAGGAAAGTACTTTGAATGTGGGAGATGTGATCTATGATATTGAAGGGAAAACGATCCCTCAAATGGTTAATACTTTTGGCAAGTATATTCCGGCGTCCAATTCCTGGGGAAAAATTCATAAGGCCAAACATCTTTTTCTTCTCAGTAATAAAGACTCTCTTTCTTTAAAACTTGAAAGAAACGGACAAAATGTAAGCGTTGCCGTAAAAACTTACCCTACGAAGGATATTATTTATGAAAAAACTTCAGTCCCGGCAAGGTGGAAATTCATCGATCAGAAAAACACAATCGGGTACGTTAATATGGGAGTCATCGAAAAGGAAGATCTTGATGAAATGTACAACCATTTACAATCTGCCCAATCTATCATTTTTGATCTTAGAAATTATCCAAAACAGACTATTCACCCTTTAAGTTATCTTTTCCTCCCTCAAAATACACTTTATTATCAGTTTAATTTCCCGGAAACCGATTATCCCGGTAAATTTCACAGCAGAATAAACAGCATAGGCAGGACAAATCCGGAATACTATAAAGGCAATATTATCGTTTTGGTAAATGAGAGTACCCAGAGCCAGGCAGAAACAACAACAATGATGTTTAAGCAGCACCCTAAAGCTAAAATTATCGGAAGTAATACTTCAGGGGCTAACGGAGATGTCATTACTTTTAAGATTGCCGGTCTTCATACCCGTTTTACCGGTCTTGGCGCTTATTACCCCGACGGCAGAGAAACCCAAAGAATTGGTATTATCCCGGATATCATTATAAAACCTACTGTACAGGGAATTAAAGAAGGAAAAGACGAAGTTCTGGAAAGAGCTTTGCTGTATATAAAAACGAATAACTGAATACAACAGAAACCTGATCTGCTGAGAAGCATTTCCATTTAACTAATATTTAACTTTTAATATTTCGATTTTGTGAGATTTTAAAAGGAATTGGTCAACATTTTGATAGAATAACCATGTAAAAAATAAATTATGTCAGAAAAGATATTATGGATCGATGATGAAATAGATTTACTTAAACCTCATATCGTATTTTTAGAAAAGAAGGGTTACCAGGTAACGCCTGTTAATAACGTGAATGAGGCTTTGGAACTTATGGATTCAGAGAAATTTGCTTTAACGCTTATTGATGAAAATATGCCCGGTATATCGGGACTGGAAGCCATTCCTATGATTAAGGAAAAAGACAATTCTTTAAAAATCGTTATGGTAACCAAAAGTGAAGAAGAACATATTATGGAAGAGGCTATCGGCTCTCAGATTGCCGATTATATTTTAAAGCCTGTAAACCCCAATCAGATATTACTTTCGTTAAAGAAAAACCTTCAGGAGGAAAACCTGGTGGAGCAGAAAACTATTTTACAATATCAACAGGAGTTCAGAAATCTTTCGATGGAACTTTCTTACCTGAGAACTTACCAGGAATGGGCAGAATATTATAAAAAAATCCTGAGCTGGGAAATTAAGTTTGATAAAGTAGCAGACAATGAATTTGCCGATCTCTTACAATCTCAGAAGGAGGAAGCCAATATTCAGTTTGCCAAGTTTATTGAAAAAAATTATGAACACTGGCTTACAGGTTCCGACAAGCCTATGATGAGTCATACGCTTTTCAAAGAGAAAGTAAAGCCTGAAGTTGAAAAGGAAAAAGTACTTTTACTGATGGTGGACAACCTTCGCTATGATCAGTGGAAAGTAATTGAGCCATTATTTACCAAATATTATAATAAAATATCGGAAGATTATTACTACAGCATCCTTCCTACAGCCACTCAATATGCAAGAAACTCTTTCTTTGCAGGGCTGATGCCTTCTGAAATTGAAAAACGTTTCCCAGACAAATGGTTTAACGATAATGAGGAAGGAAATAAAAATGAATTTGAGCGTGACTTCCTGGAAGATCAGATGAAAAGAATTGGACTTGGTTCCAAATCGATGAAATATCTTAAAGTACTGAATGCCGATTTTGAAAGAAAAATCTACGATGATTTTAATCAACATAAAAACAACGACCTTTTGGTGATTGTTTATAATTTCATCGATATTCTTTCTCATGCCAAAACGGATAATCATATTGTTGATCAGCTGATTCGTGATGATAAAACGTTCCGCTCTCTTACCATGAACTGGTTTGAAAACTCATCATTATTAAAGATTATTAAACTGGCGGCAGAAAACGGATACAAATTGGTGATCACTACAGACCACGGAACCGTGTATGTAAAAAAACCAAGCAAAGTTGTAGGAGACAGAGAAACCTCTACCAATATTCGATACAAAACAGGTAAAAGCTTAACGTATGATGACAGTGATGTATGGGCGATTACCAATCCTGAGAAATTATTTCTCCCTAAAGGAAATTTAAGTTCAAAATATATTTTTGCTAAAAACAATATATTCCTGGCTTATCCTAAGAACTACAATCATTTTGTAAATTACTATAAGGAAACTTACCAGCATGGTGGTATTTCATTGGAGGAATGTATTATTCCTATCAGTGTTTTAGAACCCAAATAATTTTTTTCATAGTTTATATAATTTGGGGTTAGAAGCGGAAAAAATCGATCGATTTTTTCCGCTTCTATTTTTTAAGGCATTCATTTTGCATGCTTACAGACATCCATAAAAATATAAACTTATGAAAAAACACATTTTTATCACAGCAGCACTGGCTGCATTATTCTTAACCTCGTGTAATAAGGAAAAAAAAGCAACAGATGCCGCTCCTACAACTGTAGACAGTCTTGCATCCAAACCATCTGACCCAGCAGCAGTTCCCGGCACTAAAGATGAAATTGTAAAAAGTACATCTAAAGACAGCAGTGGAAAAACACTGGAAATGACTTTCAACAATACTAAAAATACAGCAACGGTTGTATTCAACAACGAAACGATCGAATTACAGGGACAAAAACCTGCATCGGGAATATGGTATAAGAACGATCATTATGAACTGAGAGGAAAAGGTGAGCAAATAGAACTTACAAAAGACGGTAAAACAGTTTTTAAAAAGTAGTACTTATTACTATACTATAAAAGGTCGGCTTTGAAATTCAAAACCGGCTTTTTTATTTCCGCCTTTTTATTAGAGTTCATATCTTCGTAAAAAATAAATCATGTTTATTATTTCGCTTACCTACAAGACTTCTATAGAAAATGTAGAGTCATTTATTCCTCAACACAATGTTTTTCTTACTAAATACTACGAATTGGGGCATTTTATAGCTTCTGGAAGAAAAGAGCCCAGAACGGGAGGTGTCATCATTGGTAATGCAGCGTCTAAAGATGAGATTGAAAAAATTATTTCTGAAGATCCTTTTTACATTCATCAAATAGCAGACTATGAGATCACGGCGTTTGTCCCAACGAAATACAATGAAAATTTTAAACTTTTTATAGAAGACTAATGAAATTAATCACTTATAATGTCAACGGAATCCGGGCGGCTTTTACTAAAGATTTTTTGGGTTGGCTGAAAGCTGCGGATCCTGATATCATATGTATTCAGGAGAGTAAAGCCGGAAACGACCAGATAGATATTGAAAGCCTTGAAAAATTAGGATATCACAGTTACTGGCACTCAGCCGTTCGAAAAGGCTACAGTGGAGTCGGGATTGCTACCAAAATAAAGCCCAACCACGTAGAGTATGGCTGCGGAATAGAAAACTATGATAATGAAGGAAGAATCATCCGTGCGGATTTCGACGGTTTTTCGGCTATTTCTGTCTATGTACCTTCTGCTTCCAATATTGAAAGGCTGGAATTTAAAATGCAGTTTTGTCATGATTTCCTGGAATATATCAAGAATTTGAAGAAAGAGATTCCTAATCTGATTATCTCCGGGGACTTCAATATCTGCCATGAGGCCATCGATATTCATAATCCTGTTGGCTTAAAGAATGTTTCAGGGTTTCTTCCTATGGAAAGAGAGTGGATGACCAATTTTATGAATGAATGTGAACTGATAGACAGTTTCAGATTTTTCAATGGTGATCCTGATAATTACACCTGGTGGAGTTACAGACAAAATTCAAGGGAAAGAAATAAGGGATGGAGACTGGATTATAACTTTACGTCTTACAGTTTAAAAGAGAAGCTTACAAGGGCTGCTATTTTAAAGGAAGCCGTACATTCCGACCATTGCCCTGCTTTACTGGAATTGGACGTATAATATTGGTATAACATATACATACAAAAAGCCAGCTGAATCAGCTGGCTTTTTTAATTTAAATCATAAATTTAATCGACAATTTCATATTCCACCGGAATTGTACCATGATTAGTATCTCCGATTTCATCGAACGCTGCTTTAGACATATCTAAAGATCTTGATGAATGGTAAGGTCCTCTGTCATTAATTCTCACTATTACTTCTTTACCATTTTTAAGGTTCGTTACCTTAACGTTTGTTCCAAACGGAAGCGTTCTGTTTGCTGCAGTAAACTTTGAGTTATCAAAGATCTCTCCGCTAGCGGTTTTTCTACCGTTAAATTTATCGTGGTAGTACGATGCATAACTTGTTTTTTTCGCATCTAAGGCATTACTTGTAAAAGAGTAAACACCTAAGGTTGAAATCATCATTATGATTACGAGAATGAATCTTTTCATCATTTTGAACTTTTATTGGTTTTGACAGGGCAAAAGTATCAGGAATCCTATTAAGTCCCTATTCGATATGTTAAAAAACGTTAATTAAATCTTAAACATATCTTAACAAACCCTGCAACCCCTTATGGATAGGGAGTTTAAAGCACACTGTTAAAAAGTGTTAAAAAAACGCTTAAAAAGTTAACATAATTAACTAATTCGTGCATAATTTAAAAACAACAAACCTAAACATCACTAATAATCAATAAGTTACAAAATTCAAAAATTTACTGTTTTTTCTAAAAATCCTCCTTCACCTATCAAAGTCCTTAAGAATCTTATGATGAAAAAAGTTTATTTGTATAAGCCTTTTCAAAAGAATAATCCTCCAATACAAAAATCACTTTAACATAGATTTGAGACCTGAGCTGTGCCTTAAAAAGAAAGTATTTCGTGAAAACTAAATAAATGATATCAAAGAGCGATAAAAAATAATTGAGCGCTGCTCATCTTTTTAAAATAAATAACCAATGAGGGAGCTCATTGGTTATTATAATATGTAATTAAATTTGTACTGTTTATTTTAGGTATTCTAATACATAATCATATGTATCAGCCGGGTAAACCACAGACATACTAGGAGAACCTGTAATAGCATTCCCAGCAGTAGTTGCTACAGTATAAGAGTATAAGCTTCTATCATATACTGCACCAGTACCTGTCTTATAGATAGTGATTCCATACATTGTAGTCATACCAGTAGGAGCAGGAATATTTACTGCTGTAGAAGTACCACTCGCGGTAAAAGTTCCTTTAATGGTATAAAGTTGCTTAGTTCCTGTTGGAGTTGTTATAATTGTATTGGTAGCAGTTTCTGTTGTTCCGATTGTTACTTTAGGATCTACAGCTGCTGTTGCTAATGGCTTCCAAGTACCACCAGCTACAGTTGTTGATTTATTATCATAATACCAGTATCCAGGTGAAAGCGTACCTTGCGTTGTTCCTACACCAGCAACTCCACTTGTAGCAGTGTTGTAAACAACCATACCATCGAAACGAGTTGGGAAAGATGTTGCGATTCCAGCAGGTGCTCCACTGAACGCTGTAAATGTCGTTAAGTCTGTTCTTGGGAAAATTAATCCTTTTCCTACGTTAGAAGTACCATTAGCGGTAGAGTTAGAAGAAGCATCAATAAAAGCAGACATATTATTAACTGCCGTATTGGAAGTATTATTTACAATTCTTACTTGTGCAAAAGTTAAACTTGCACCAGCTGTCATTAGTATAACAGCTAAAAATTTATTAGTGAATTTTTTCATTACTTTAATTTTTAAAAGTTATACAATATTAGTATCCGGAAATTATTGACCATGGACTAGCAGCGTCACCAGTGTACATAAGTATATTACCCTGCCCAGTAATCAAAGTCTGATTAGCTGTTTCTCTTGGAACCGGATTTAGTGTAATATCAGTAGTACCAATTACAGAAACATAAATTCTTTTTCCAATCGTTACTCCAGTTGTAGGTAAAGTTAATTGTGTAGGACCAGTAGTAGTGAACAAAATAATATCATCCGTTGCTTGCGCAGTGTAGTTACTAACCTGACTTGTAACATTCAACGCAGGATTAGGCGCTGATCCACCTAAAGTTTTCCACGTAGAAGATGGGGAATCATAGTAGTAAAAACCTACAGTTGTAACGTTGGTAGTTTTAGCACTTGCAGTACCATCAATAGTTGTAACGAAAGCAAGCGCTCCGTTTTGTGCTGCAATGTAAGCAGCATCTTTAGCCGTTAACTGAGCTCTTGTCATACGAGGGACTAGTAAGGCATCAGGTCTTGTATTGTCTGTAGTAGTAGCTACTACGTCTAAAGTTGCGGCAGGTGTGGTTGTGTTAATCCCCACTCGCCCTTGCTGAGCCTTTGAAAAAGCCGAAAGGCAAACCAGCATTGTAGCTGATAATAAAAATTTTTTCATAAGTTTTTAAAGATTTTAATTACATTATTTTCCATCAATATTTCCAAAAAAGGAGACGTATCCCAATTAGTGCTTATTATATTAGCAATCATAAAATCAAATAAATGTACATTTTATTCGATTTTTAGTTCTAATCTAACAATTAACTTATTGAAAAACATATGATTTAAAAACATTGCTTATTGGGCAAATTTAAGACATAATTTTCTAATATAAATACTTTATAATAAAAAAAATAAAAAATCTTAATATCTTAAAAAAATAAACAATTGACTATCAATATATTAATATTTACCAAGTAGGGATATCAATGTTAATTTACGTTAATATTTTAGCAAAAATTATTTTTTTAGTATCTGAAATACAAACGGTTATAATTTATACCAATTCTCCATATAAGTCAAATTCTTCAGCTGAAGTAATTCTAACTTCTGCAAACTCACCAATCGAAATGTAAGTATCTTCTGCAGAGACTAAAACAGTATTATCTACGTCCGGAGAATCATATTCTGTTCTACCAATAAAGTAATTTCCTTCTTTACGGTCAAACATACATCTGTATACTTTTCCTATTTTTTCCTGATTCTTTTCCCAGGAAATCTGAGACTGAAGTTCCATAATTTCTTCTACTCTGGCTTCTTTCACTTCCTGTGGAATATCATCTTCCAGGACGTGAGCCGAAGTATTTTCTTCATGAGAATAGGTAAAACATCCAAGTCTGTCGAACTTCTGCTCTCTAACCCAGTCTTTAAGCTCCTGGAATCTTTCTTCTGTTTCACCAGGATATCCAACGATAAGAGTTGTTCTGATAGCCATATCAGGAACTTTCTCTCTGAATTTAGCCAGCAAAGCATCCGTTTTTTCATGAGTAGTACCTCTCTTCATAGATTTTAATAAATCTGAGTTGATGTGCTGAAGAGGGATATCTATATAATTACATACTTTAGGTTCTTCACGGATAATATCCAATACATCTTCTGGGAAGCCACTTGGGAAAGCATAGTGAAGACGGATCCATTCTATTCCTTCAACTTTTACAAGCTCTTTCAAAAGTTCTCCTAATGCTCTTTTCTTATAAAGATCAAGTCCGTAATAAGTAAGATCCTGAGCAATAAGAATCAATTCTTTTGTTCCTTTCTTAGCCAGTTTCTGAGCTTCAATAACCAGTTTTTCAATAGGAGTTGAAATGTGCCCTCCTCTCATTAAAGGAATAGCACAGAACGAACATGGTCTATCGCAACCTTCTGAAATTTTAAGGTATGCATAATGCTTTGGAGTGGTCGTAAGCCTTTCTCCTACTAATTCATGCTTGTAATCTGCTCCAAGATGTTTCAGCAGAATAGGAAGATCTCTTGTTCCAAAGTATTGGTCTACATCCGGAATTTCTCTGATCAAATCTGGTTTGTATCTTTCTGAGAGGCATCCGGTAACGAATACTTTCTCTACCTCGCCTCTGTTTTTTGCATCTACATAATCCAGAATAGTATTGATAGACTCTTCTTTAGCATTATCAATGAATCCGCAGGTATTGATTACCACAATGTCTCCACGGTCTTCGTGAACCACTTCTTTGCCATTGGCTTTCAGCTGGCTCATTAATACTTCAGAATCATATACATTCTTGGAGCATCCAAGAGTGACTACATTGATTTTCTTCTTCCCTACAGATTTTGTACGCATCGTTTTGATTTTGAGTCTGCAAAGATACAAAATATTGAAGAGTTAGTATAAAAAAATAAAAAACCACTTTAGAAAAGTGGTTTTCAGGGATATACTTTAAAAGTTTTTTTCTTTAAATCCAGGGGCATTCTGGTCTTTTTCCGAAAGTATGGCATCTTTTTCATCCACTTTCCAGTCGATATTAAGATCCGGATCATTGAATTTTACACTTCCTTCTGATTCTTTATTATAAAAGTTGTCACATTTATAAGAGAATACAGCATGGGTGCTCAGTACAGCAAAACCATGTCCAAAGCCTCTTGGCACATACAGCTGTAATTTATTTTCAGCAGTAAGCTCTATTCCGAACCATTCTCCGAATGTAGGGGAATCTTCTCTGAGGTCCACTGCTACATCCCAAACACTTCCTTCAAGACATGATACCAATTTTGCCTGTGCATGTTCTCCTTTTTGCAGGTGAAGCCCTCTTAATACTCCATAAGAAGATTTGGAAATATTGTCCTGTACAAAATGGCCGTTCATTCCTGTAAGTTCTTCGAATTTTTTTTCGTTGTACTTTTCAAAAAAGTAGCCTCTTTCGTCTTCAAATACCGTTGGCTCTATGATATAGCAGTCTTTAAGTGGGGTTTCTTTAATTTTCATGATTGTGTAAAATTCTATTTCAATATGATTGTTACTGTTTTCAGAAGAATCTTTATATCATTTTTGAAAGACATCTTTTCAAAATAATCCAGATTCATTTTTACTTTATTCGGAAATAATATTTCATCATTATATGTTATAGGATCTTTCTGATTTTTCAGAAGATTTTCTTCATTTCTGTATTTTATACTGGCTTCACAGGTTAACCCCGGTTTCAGTTCCAGCACTTTTCTTTCCGCTCCTACAAGCTTGTCATAATACCCTTCAATATCAGGCCTGGGACCTACGAAACTCATATCACCTTTCAGAATATTAAACAATTGAGAAAGTTCATCCAGTTTGAATTTTCTGAGAACCTGCCCGGTTTTGGAACAGGTCCTTTTTGTTTCGTGAATTGTTTTAAATTTAAAAATGATAAAAGTTTTCCCGTACTGCCCGATTCTTTTCTGAAAGAACAGTCCTTTGGAAGAGGTATCCACACTTGCAATAATAAATATAATGATCAGTAATGGCAAAAGAAAAATGGTTAATAGTACCGCCAGGGTAAAATCAAAAACCACTTTCCAATGTTTATACTTATTCATTATATTTTGCGATATTAGTTCCCGAAATAAGTATGGGTTACTGCCGCGATTCTCTCCCTGTCTTCATCAGTAAGATTAGAGCCCGACGGAAGGCAAAGACCATTATCGAAAAGTTTTTCTGAAACATTTTCTCCGTAATAAGGCGCACTTTCAAACACTGGCTGTAAATGCATAGGCTTCCAAAGTGGTCTCGATTCTATATTATCTTCCAAAAATGCTAGTCTTAAGCCTTCTCTGTCTTTACCGGTAATTTCAGGATCTACAACGATTGCTGACAACCAGTGGTTGGAATAGAATTCATTTCCAGGCTCTGAAAATACAGTTACTCCTTCTATATCTTTAAAAAGTTCAAGATAGAAATCATGCATTGCTCTACGGGCGGCCACTCTGTCATTAAGAACTTCCATCTGTCCTCTACCGATTCCTGCCACAATATTACTCATTCTATAGTTGAACCCGATATGAGAATGCTGATAGTGGGGGGCATTGTCTCTTGCCTGTGTAGATAAAAAAACTGCTTTATCTTTATCTTCCTGAGTATGGCATACTAATGCACCTCCTCCTGAAGTGGTAATAATTTTGTTACCATTGAAACTTAAAATTCCGAAACGTCCGAATGTTCCACAAGCCTGATCTTTATAAGTAGATCCTAAAGCTTCAGCAGCATCTTCAATGATTGGAATCTGATATTCCGAAGCAATAGCCGAAATTTCGTCCATTTTTGCAGGCATTCCATATAAATGTACAACAATGATTGCTTTTGGTTTTTTACCTTTCTGAATTCTGTCTTCAATAGCTTCTTTTAAAGCTTTCGGGCACATATTCCAGGTATCGGGTTCGCTGTCTATAAAAACAGGAACCGCCCCACAGTAAGCAATAGGATTGGCAGAAGCAGAGAATGTCATCGACTGACAGATCACCTCATCACCATGAACTACTCCACATTCAATAAGAGAAAGGTGCAATGCCGCAGTACCCGCAGAAAGCACAGCTACTTTTGCATTCTGACCTAAAAACTGCTCCAGATCCGTTTCGAATCCGTTAACGTTAGGGCCCAATGGAGCTACCCAGTTTTCTGCGAATGCCTCGTTGATATATTTTAATTCGTTACCTCCCATATGTGGTGAGGACAACCAGATTTTAGTATTCATATTATTCGTGAAATTTTATAGGTTTAGCTGGAATTCCTACTGCTGTACAGTTTGCAGGAAGCTTTTTGTAAACTACTGCTCCTGCACCCACAATAGTATTTTCGCCGATTTCAAGAAGGTTGATAATTTTTGCTCCTGTTCCAACATATACAGCTTCATTGATAACAACTTCACCAGAAATATTAACCGTTGGCATAAATGAGCTATACTTTTTTATAACAGTATCATGCCCTACTGTACAAGACAGATTAAGAATAACAAAATCTTCAATTTCTATATTGACTGTGATAATAACTCCCGCACAAATAATATTTCCCTTTCCAATTTTAGTATCGTCCTGTCCTATAATTACTGAAGGATGTATCAAAGTAGGAAATTCAATATTAGGATTTTTTATTCCCTGTACAATTTTTTTCTTTGTTTTAGGATCTCCAATTGCTACAGCAATACATAAAGTGTGATCTACTTCGTTTATTTTCTCGATCTTTCCTAAATAAGGAACTCCGTTGATATCATGATCATAATGTTTGTCATCATAAAACCCCAGAACTTCAAATTGTTTATCTTTCTGGTTGATATGATCGATCAGCATTTTCACCTCACGTCCAAATCCTCCTGCTCCAATAATTGCTATTTTCTTCATATTTCTTTGATTCCCTTTAAAATTATACGATTCTTTTAATTATAAAACTATTTGTCTCTCAATAACGAAAGCCTCTGCTCTTTCTACTCCTACAGTTACCCCCCTATATATAGCTAAAGCTTTAAAAGCTTCTATTGATCTGGAATGAGGAAATTCTTTTATTTGTGAACCAAAAAATTTCATAGCTTCTATCTTTTTCATAAATACATCAGTAACATCTACAAAGTGATTAGGAACAAAAGCTTTCTCCTGCATGGGTGTCCATTCTGTTTCGGACAAGGTTTCATAGCAATAAATATTTAATATTTTATTTTCTCCCTGAGGTCTGGCAGCGACCAAAGATGCCCTATAAATAGCTTTATGATCCTGATGAATATCCCCAGGATGAGGAAGATACAAATGAGTAGGTTTTATTTTCTTAAATATCTCAGAAATTTCTAAAGATATTTTAAATTCTGGATAAGCATTTAGTGCTGGAGCCGGAAATTCTAAAAAAATGGTATCTTTTATTCCTAAAAACTGATGTGCTGCAATAGCTTCAGAACGTGTACTTTTAACCTGATCCGCTGAATAAAGCTCAGGAGCTCCCACAGAAGCATTAGTTGCAATTACTATAGTTACTTCATCTCCAGCTTTAATATGCCTGGCAATGGTTGCGCCACACCCAATTATCTCATCATCAGCATGGGGGGCTACTACTATTACTCTATTCATTTATTATTTTTTAAAATGGTTTTTATTTTATAAATTTCATCTTCTATATTGTAACCCAATTTATCTCCAACATTAATTGAAATACTGAGATCTCCTTTGAATTGATATTCTTCTATCCACAGCAATCCTTCACCTGTCTGGATAAGAAGTTCTTCTTTTTCATTTTTCAACAAAACTCTTCCTATTACTCCTTTGAACTGAATATTCTTCTCTAGTCTACATGACCAAATAATTAGTTTCTCATCTTTACAATAGGTATAAGCTCCTGGATGCGGTTTGGAAGCCGCTTTAATCAACCTGTTTATAAATACAGCATTATCATTCCAATTGATAAGTCCATCTTCTTCTTTTCTTACTCCATAATGAGATGCTAAGTGCTCACATTGAGGAATAGGGTTCCATATACCTTCTTTCAATTCAGGAAGCCATTGATCCAATGCTAAATCAATGTTCTCTAAAATTTTCGACTCCACACTTTCTGCGTCATCATTTTCTTCAACTTTAAATATAGATTGTGCAAAGATAGGTCCATCATCAGCTCCTTTTCCCATAAGAAAAAAAGTAGCTGAACCATAGGATTGTTCTAATGTTATCCAAGCTAAAGGAGCTCTTCCTCTTCCGATTGGAAGCTTTGTAGGATGGAACCCTATACAGCCTAATTTCGAAACAGAAAACCAATCTTCCTGCAGTAACTGAGAAAAACCAACAGCAAAAATTATGTCAGCCTTTTTTTCAGCAGCCCATTTAAGATTTTCTTCATCATTAATTTTGGTAAAACTTTTGTAATTTATACCAAGATCATAAGATAATGAAGCCAAGTCTGCCCATCCGGAAATCTTGTTTTGATCTTTAGGCTTATGCCCAAGGACACCAACTACTTCCAAACCATTTTCAATTAATTTTTGAATAATCTTAGCTGTGGAATTCACAGCTCCTATTACTAATATTTTATACATTTGGGCGTTTTATATATTTATCTTCACCATTAAACAATATTAGAAATGTTTTAAGTATGATTTTAGTATCTAATAAAAAGCTTTGATTTTCTACATATTCTCTATCATACTTCCATCTTTCTTCCCAGGATAAATGGATATTCCCATTAATTTGCGCCAATCCAGTAAGGCCTGGAACCACCTGAATTCTTTTTTTCCCGTCTTCATTAAATTCTGTAAGTTGTCTCGGTAAACATGGGCGAGGTCCTACAAGAGACATATCACCATTAAATACATTAATAATCTGAGGAAGCTCATCTATTTTAAAGCGTCTTAAATAATATCCTACTTTTGTCACTTCAGCATCTCCTTTTAATATCTCTCTATCTGCCACCCTCTCCCTATCATACATTGTTCTTATCTTATATATTTTAAATACTTTCCCCTGATAACCTAATCTTTCCTGAAAGAAAAAGAACTTTCCAGGGCTGTCTATTCTAACTAAAATATAAACAATCAGAAATATAGGGAATAAAAATATAATGATTGAAAGTGCTATAAAAACATCCAATAACCTTTTGATAAATGCCTTATACATCATTATTATAATTTACATATGTTTAAAAATATATACGGAAGTAATTTCATTTTAATTCTCATAGTCTATTTCAAAATTAAAAAAAGCTGTTCAAATAGATTGATTACAAAAAGCTCTATTGAACCTATTTATAAAATGTCCACAAATTTTATTCTCTGGACATATTTTTTATGTTTCCAGTAAACTTATTAAGTTTTGTATTTACTGTTTTTTCTCTTATATATAACCCAGTGTTATAATTAAGAATGTTATTATCTTCAATGTTCACATTTCCTTTCATCCCCAAATTTACAATAATTCCAAAACCTTTAAATTCCTTGTTCCCAGTAATGATTTCATTATTTTTAACAAAAAAACTATTATAATTAATCATATTATCTTTAGAATTTAAAGAGATACCTGTATTGAAGGCATCAATCTTATTGTCCATTATATATATTGGTTTATTAATCTGTTTATTCTTTAAAATAAAAGAGATTCCCATTGAGGATCCAGTTCCCTTAAAAACATTTTGAATTACAGAAACATCATCAAAATATCCTAAAATAAAAATGTTATTATAAGAATTATTTATTTTATTATTTTTAATGGAAATGTTTTCCGTTTTTGTTTTTTCAAACTGGTTTTGAAGCATGATTGCAGAATTAAGTCCTGATAAGGTTGTAATACTGTTATTATCAATGCTAATATTTTTAAAATAGGGGCTATTACCCGTAGTAGAGCTCGTTATACACGATGTATCATCTGGGTTTTTTATGGAAATATTATTGTCTGCAATAACTATATTTTCTGAGCTTCCATTAAATCTTAAAGCACCCCACATAATGTTATTAAAAGTATTTCCTTTTATCAATAAATTATCACAGTCATCGTAGAAGTCTATAGCATACAGACGATGCTGTCCTGAATTGCTTCTACCTGCATTATTAATATAATTATCTACAATACTCACCTTTCCTCCGTTCTTTCCTAATCCATATCCGGAAATAGCAGCTATCCCGAAATCCGGATTTTCATATGTTTCATTATCAAATCTGTTTTTGCTGACTGAAATGACTGCATTTCGGGATGACCCAAAAACTACATGTTCCAGCAAATACTTTTGATTTTGTTTTTTTGAACTAAAAAAATTATTATTTATAGATACATTCCCATAGCTTTCTGTTATTTGGATTGATCGGGTATATAAATTCAAAAATTTGGAATTTTTAACTTCAATATTTTCACATCCCTTAAAGCCCAATCCCCCATTAAAAATATTGGGATAATCTTCTTTAATATATGTCTGAATCTTTGAACGAAACATCTCTACACTAAAGCCGTCTATCTTAATATTCTTGGAATTCAAAAAGTTTATAAAAAAACCAGAAAATCTTTTATTGGAATACAAATTCGAATTTTTAAAAGATAATTCAATATTATCTATATTCTTTACAGTTATTTCTTTTTCGATTTCAATATTATAACCGTCAACAACTCCAACCGCATTTTTATTAGAGACATCCTGAAAAAACTTAATCAGGGAAATATTATGATCCTTTTGCGATTTTGAAGCATACGCCGAATAATAAATTACCGGCTTTTGTCCTAATAAAATATTACATAAAAGAATGCATATTAAAATAAATTTCCCTTTGTTCATAAGTTAAGCTTCTATTATTTTGAAATAAGACCGTTCAACTTGAAATTCTTTTTTTAAAAAATTCAAGCTATTCTGTCTCATCACTTCAAATTTAGCGCCATCCATCTCTTTTAAGGTATCAATAGCATTAACCATTGATTTTAAATCATCTGAATGAACAGCCATACCACAATTATTTTTCACAATATCAGTTCCTATATCTGTATTAGAATCTGTAGCAGCTAGTACGGGCATTTTAAATTCTAAATAAGAAAGCAATCTTGACGGATAATTTGGAATCAAAAAATCTTTATGTAAAAAAATAAGTCCTATATCGCAGGATTGAACCAAAAGATCATAATCTGATTTAGGAATTGCCGGAAGCAATAATGCGTTTTCAGGTTTAAAACTATCAAACCAATTTTTCAGTTTATCATATTCTGTTCCTGATCCGGCTATAACAAAAAATACATCTTTATCTCCTGACTTCGCCTGTAACGTTTCTATAAGAAAATCTATCCCCTGAGGTCTGCCTAAATTTCCGCCATATATAAATACTTTTCTGTTATAAGGTATTTGATATTTTTCCCGGATTGTTTTTTTATTTTCTTCCGAAATATCTGCAACCAATTGCAGATCTATAGAATTCGGATTAATCTCTACTTTTTCTTTAGATATATAAGAATTATGATTGAGAACAAATTTTACATTTGCCTCAGACATACATCCAATTTTATCAGATATATTATATAGTTCCTTTTCCTTATTTCTGAAATATTTATATAAAATTCCTTTTTTTGATAACAGCTTCATGTCTACTGCATTTTGTGGAAATATATCTTTCAGAAGCAAATATGATTTGGCATTATCTCTTTGTTTTATATATTTAATAACACCTGTAAATGTAATGGGTGGTGTAGAGTAGATTACAAGATCAAACTTCACTTTTGAAAAATATTTTTTTATTGCGTTTAAAAATAATTTTTCAATTGTTAACGTTGAAATTCCCTTCTCAATAAAGTTTGTTTTTTGGATATTGAGTGTTTTTACATTCAGGAAAGTTGCATTTCTTTCTTTTTTTTCAGTTGTTTTTTGACCTTCACGTCTTTCTATCGGGCTTACAATATAGACGTTATGATTATGACTTGAAAACTCACGCATTAAATCATGGTAAATACCTCGCTCTTTTAAAGTACTTATCTTAGCCAGGGTAAGAAATAATATATTCATTTTTATATCTTTCTCCAGACTACTCTATTAATATAATCTGTGTAGCTTAAAATTATTCTTACTACTTTTTCCGATACGTTTGGCATTGAATAATCAGACACTTGCCTATAGTTTCTTTCAGTTCCGGTTGTCTGTTGTTTTAATTGACCAAGTCCTTGTAAGATTCTTTCCGGAGACAATCCCACCATCATTACTGATGCTTCTTCCATAGCTTCAGGTCTTTCATGTGCTTCTCTGATGTTAAGAGCTCTGAAATTTAATATTGATGATTCTTCCGAAATTGTACCAGAATCTGACAGTACTGCATAACTTCTCATTTGAAGAGCATTATAATCATGGAAACCTAGGGGTTTCAGAAATTGAATTTCAGGTCTGACCTCCAGTTGCATTTTATCGATCATATTTCTTGTTCTTGGATGGGTAGAAACAATAATCGGATATTGATATTCTTCTGCAATAGCATTAAGGCTGCTGATTAATCCTCTAAAGTTTTTGTCTGAGTTAATATTTTCTTCTCTATGAGAGGAAACAACAAAATATTTCCCTTCGTCAAGGTTGAGTCTTGTAAGAATGTCGGAATCTTTAATTTGAGGAAGATAATGATTCAAAACCTCATACATTGGAGATCCGGTCTTAATAATCCTATCAGCCGGAAGACCTTCTCTTAAAAGGTATTCTCTGGCAATGTCTGAGTAGGTCAAATTGATATCAGAAGTATGATCAACAATTTTACGGTTTGTTTCTTCAGGCACCCTTTGATCAAAACATCTGTTTCCAGCTTCCATATGGAAAATCGGAATTTGTCTTTTTTTGGCAGGAATAGCACATAAACACGAGTTGGTGTCTCCTAATACTAAAAATGCATCAGGTTTCAATTCTTCAAGAAGTGGATCTATTTTAATCAGAATATTTCCTACAGTCTCCGTTGCTGTTTTCCCTGCTGCTTCAAGAAAATAATCAGGTTTTCTTAACCCCAGATCATCGAAAAAAATCTGGTTAAGCTCATAATCGTAATTTTGCCCGGTATGGACAATAATATGTTCTACAGCTTCAGAAGCATCTAAAGCTGATAATACTCTTGATAGTCTAATGATTTCCGGTCGTGTACCCACGACTGTCATTACTTTTAATTTCTTCATCGTAACAAAATAAAATTATAGATATAATTATTGCTGTAAAGCTCCAAAACTCCATATTCGCAAAGATACTGTATGAAGTAAGAACCAATACAAAGTATTGAATAAAAAACAAAAAATATGGTAAATAATAAATTTTCTGAATAGTGTATTTTATTTTAAATTTCAATATATCTTTAAAATACAAAAAGAATAAAATAAATCCTACTATCCCCATGCTCATTAAGACTTCAATAAAGACATTATGTGGATACATACCGTCTTCAAATAAAATACGTCCTCCAAATAGAATATTATTTTTAAAAACGTCCCATCCTTTTAATAAATAATAAGAGCGTCCACTTCCATCTGTTTCAAAAATGGCAACATACATTCTATTGATAAATTCAAAATCAGATACTGATGTTTGCTTTAATATATAAATGCTAACAATAAAAAGTAGCGTAAAGAATATTAATATAATCCAATATTTCAATTTATTGATATACATTAATACAATCAGCAAAATAATAAATGCAGCCAATATAGGACTTCTTGCAGAGGAGCTAAATATGGTAAATGCTCCTATTAGGCTACCTAAAAATGGTTTTAGCCATTTTTGAGGAGATTGAAAATAAGAGAAAATTGATAATATCAGCAATGACAAACCATAATGCCCAACACTTATATAGTAACTGGCAAATATTCCACTTGATTTTTCAAAGTGCTGAAATACAAATATTGTCCATAAAGAACTTATTCCCAATATAATTAATAGGAAGTTGAATATAAGAGAATTCAGTTTCACCGTCATCTTTTTTGTAAAACTAATTCCTAAAACAGCTATATAAGGGATCAGGTTCAAAAAAATAATCCTTATATAAGTTCTATTTTCTTCATTGATTGTATCTGGTAAGTAAGTGTCATTTTTAAAACTATAAATAGCTTTGAATAAATAGAACATCCAGAAAAGAAATGTACAGATAATTGTAAATTTTCTTTTCTTAATGTTCTCAAAATTTTGATAAATAACATAACAACCAAGCAATAAGACTATGATACGGAAAGGAACAGAAAAATAATTATTTGAATCTGCATTTACTAAAATAGCGAACGAGTATGAAAATATATACCCGAAGGTTAGTAAAAAGATAAATCCAATATTATGTTTTTTTACCAATTCCATATTAGACATTTAAAAAATAAGTATCTGAATCCTCAGGATTAAAAGGTTCATTGATCCAAAAAATTGTATATAATTCTTCGTCTCCTATATTTTTAATATTATGGGTGTACCAAACTGGCATATCTACATAAGCGGGCTCTGCACCATCCAGATAAAAATCATGAACTTTATCGGTATCTATTTTTCTAAGCTGTATTAGAGCTTTTCCTTTTATTACTGCGAATCTTTCTATTTTTCTTGTATGAAAGTGGTTTCCTCTTGTGATACCAGAAACTGTAGTAGAGAATGAGCATTGTCCTCCTATTCCCAATCTTATTACTTCTACAAAAGCTCCTCTTGGATCAGTATGTTGTGTAAATTTTACGGGATAGTGGTTTTTAATATCAAAATAACATCTGAATGTATTGAAGAGATTCAGATCAAACTTTGATTCCAATACAGGGATCTCTCCGTTTTCAAAATAAAGTTTTTTATAATTTTCAAGTTTCAGAAGTACTTCTGAAACTTTGTTTACAGAAGTATGTGAAACTTCATATACATTGTTCGTTTTACTACCTTCTATCTGACTGATAATTTCCTGAACCAATTCTCCTACATAGATTAGCTTTACTTCGCCATCATTGTCAATTACCGGGGTTTCTCCATGGGTAAGTTTATGACAAAAGGTTGCAATAAAAGAATTATAGTTTGGTTTGCCAAAAGGACCAAATACATTTGGGATAATCATTCCTGTAAATTTTCCTCCAGCAGCTTCTGCCCATTGCGCAAAAATTTCACGGCCTTCTTTTTTTGATTTTCCGTAAAGATTGTCTTTTTCTTCCTGAGAGGACGATGAAAAAAGAACATGAGCTTTCGATCCGGTTCTCTCCAATGATGCCGTAAGTTCTCTTACCAATTTTACATTGTTCTCATAAATGACTTCAGGATCCGGATGACGGTTCATTGCAGCAAGATGTACAATAACATCACATTGCCCAACAAAAGCGTCTAATTTTTCAGGAAAATCAAAGAATTCTTTATGGAAATCAACTCTCTCAAATTCTTCAGGTTTTAACCCTAATGTATTATACAAATGTGAACCAACAAAACCATTCTGGCCTGTAATTCCAACTTTCTTCATCGTAATAATTTTTTAAAATAATTTATCGGAAACCGATAATCATCATCAATCTCTCCTAGTGAGTGATCGACCATTACCAATAACTTTGAATTTTTTTCTCTTGCCTGAATAGCACTTGCATAGCCTTTAGGCATATGAAGTATATTTAAATTGTCTGCATCCATTCTGAATTCTAATATTTCAGATTCTTCTGCCGGATTTTCCCAATCATCAATTTTCACCAGTCTCAGGATAAAACTTCCGTACATCACAGCAAACCATCTTTCTTCTATCCTGTGACCAGTCCACCCTCTTATAAATTCTATATCGGCATTTTCAATACAATATATTCTTTTAATATTCTGAAGTCCAAAATCATTGTTATAGAAAAGACTTCCTCTTTCATCAGAATGCTTTCCACCATCTATTATTTTGGGATTCTCCATGATTATCAAATATTAGTCTGGATATTGCATGATATCTTCTCCTAAAACCTCTTTTCTTATTAATGGGAGTTTTAATAATAACTTCTTCATTCCTTCTACATCCTGTTGTTCTGTATTGTGGGAATGATAGTCTTCAATTTTAGAGATATCTTCTACTCCTTCGGAGAAATACTGAGCGTAGTTCAGATCTCTGTTATCTGCAGGAATTCTGTAAAAGTCTCCCATATCTTCAGCTTTAATCATTTCCTCGCGTGTACATAGTGTTTCATAAAGTTTCTCACCATGTCTTGTACCAATGATTTTTACAGGAGTTTCTGACTTAAACATTTCCTTTAGAGCTGTTGCCAGATCCCCAATAGTTCCTGCAGGAGCTTTATTAACAAATAAGTCACCAGGATTTCCATGTTCAAAAGCAAATAATACTAAATCAACAGCTTCTTCCAATGACATTAAAAATCTTGTCATGTTCGGATCTGTTATAGTAATAGGATCTTCATTTTTGATCTGCTTTATAAATAATGGAATTACAGACCCCCTGGACGCCATTACATTTCCATATCTTGTAAGGCACACCACTGTCTCTTCCAGATTTCTTGAAGCAGCAACTGCTACTTTTTCCATCATGGCTTTGGAAATACCCATAGCATTAATAGGATATGCAGCTTTATCTGTACTAAGGCAGATTACCTTTTTTACTTTATTTTGAGCAGCTGCATCTATTACATTTTGAGTTCCTTCTACATTTGTTTTCACAGCCTGCATTGGGAAAAACTCACAAGATGGTACTTGTTTTAGTGCAGCAGCATGAAAAACATAGTCTACTCCTCTCATAGCGGGCTCTAGACTTTTATAATCTCTTACATCACCAATATAAAATTTCAGTTTATCATTTTTAAATTGGTTTCTCATATCATCCTGCTTCTTTTCATCACGGGAAAAGATTCGAATCTCTTTAAAATGCTCTGTATTTATAAACTTTCTTAAAACAGCAGTTCCAAATGAACCTGTTCCTCCGGTGATAAGAAGTACTTTATCTTTTATTTGCATGTGCTTTTGTTGTATATGGTTTATTTACTCTAAATAGGGTAAAATCTTCCATTATTATTTTATTAGTTTTTCCTTCTCTTCAAAAGTAGGATAATTTATTAAAACGGCTTTGTAAACTCCTTTGAATACAAAAAGGCTTCCTGCAGCAACACCTATAATCCCGTGCTTATTGATTACCTGCTTGATGTCATTCAATGTACCCGCACCCCCTAAAACAGTGAGAGGAAGGGAAATCTGCTCTCTAATTTTATCAATAAGTCCCATATCATATCCTTTCATCACCCCATCCTGGTCTATTGAATTGATAACAATTTCTCCAGCACCCAGTTTCTGTGCTTCCTCAACAAATTTAAAAGGATTGATTCCTGTAGCCTTTTTTCCATTATGGGTATATACTTCATATCCCCCAAAAAGTTTTTTCTTAACATCTAAAACAACGATTACACTTTGTGAACCCACTCTTTCTGCAATCTCTGTAATAAGTTTCGGATTTTGGAGTACAGCGGATGATAATGCAATTTTTTCAATTCCCAATCCAAAAATTCTCTGAGCCTGTTCTAAAGTCTTTACTCCTCCTCCATAGCATAAAGGCATTCTTGACTGATTAGCAATTCTTTCTATTAAGCTATAATTGGGTTCCAAACCTTTTGCTGTAGCATCAATATCAAAAATGGCAAGTTCGTCAACTTCTTTTTCATTAAAAATTCTTACCGCATTGATAGGATCTCCCACATATTTGGGATTTTTGAAATTAACAGTTTTTACAAGTCCGTTATCCTGGATCAGAAGACTCGGTATAATTCTTGGCCTTAGCATGTATATTTAAAGTTTTGCAAAGTTGTGTAATAAGATTTCACCATAATGGTGGCTTTTTTCCGGATGAAACTGTATTCCATATTTATTTTCATGGTGAGCTGCTGATGCAAATTCTCCAGCATAATCTGTAATTGCCATAATATCCTCCCGATTATTACAGTGAAAATAGTAGGTGTGAAGAAAATAAAAAATGGAGTTGTTTTCTAGACCTTTAAATAATTCAATATCTTTTACCGGCTTTACATCATTCCAGCCCATATGCGGAAGTCTGGTTACCTGATGAATTTTTGTTTCATCGAATTTTTTAACGGTAGCATCGATCCACTTCAAACCATCAAGTTTTCCTTCATCACTGTTATTAGCCATCATCTGCATTCCTACACAGATACCAATAACAGGGACTTTCTGCCCTAGTACAAGTTCGTCCAGTTTATCTCTCATTCCTGAATTGTTCAACTGGGTCATTGCATGGTCAAAGTGACCAACTCCCGGAAGGATAAGTTTTTCTGCTCCTTCAAGATCATCTTTTGTTTTCGCAATCTTTACGGGAACATCTACTCTTTTATATACATTAACGAAGGCATTGATATTTCCAACACCGTAATCAATAATTGTTATCATCTGAATAATCTTTTTTCAAGACCAAGTTTTCTCATAGTCTGTGCACCAATTCCTATAAGTGATCTTTTATTCTTATAATCATGATAGGTTTTATTTTCACCTTCAAATAACTTCTGAAGTTCGTCCGTAGTAAGGTCTAATTTATGGGCTACATATTCAAACTCTTTCTGTAAAAATTCTTCAGATAGTTCTGGTCTTGACACTCTATCTAATGCTTCTTCTCTTGTCATTTGTCCTGTCAGAATTAAACTCGAAAAATGAGCTCTTCTTTTTTGATATCCGAATTTTCTAGGTAGCCAATAATCTTCGAAAAATCTTGTAAATCTTGACTCGTGGTGTTTATGTTGGAAACTCTCCCATCCATACTTGTCAAGCAATAATTTTTCTACATCATTTTTAATATAAGGCAGACAGTTTAATGGTTTATAAACCTGCATTCCTAAGACATACTTATAGTAAAGTTTATAGCTCATTATATCGACTATAGGAAAAGATTTAAGATCTCTTTTACCGAATTTTTTATGAATATCCATGATCAAGGTTTTGTCTATCCCCGGATAAGCTCCCCATTCTTCGGGTTCTCTACAACATTCCGTTGAGAAATTCCCACCAGTAAGAACGTATTTAATTTTATTCTTTTTTGCGAATTTATAGAGTCCCGAAAAGAAAGCAATATCCTGAGGCATATCCTGATCTGCAATCTGTGATTTCAGGAAGGCAACCTGAAGGTCTTTCATTTCTTCCCAATTGATCACCTCTGTATATAAATCCAGATTAAGTCCGTTAACTAATTTTTCAATATTACTTACCGCTCGGTCTGTGTTCCAGCCAGCATCTACGTGAAAGATAAGAGGTCTAAGTCCCATTACTTCTTTCGCTACATAGGCGGCATATGAACTGTCTAGCCCCCCGCTAAGTCCTATAATACAGTCAAAGTCTCTATTCTTACCATCTTTTTTTATCTTCTCAGCCTCCTGTTCAAGTTCTTTGAGCCCCCTTTCATCGGTATGCCAGGTTGGTAAAATACTTTCTGTATAGTTAATATAATAATCACTTTCTCCTTTCTCATTAAAAACAATATTAGGATCTGAAGTATCCATAATTGTTTTGGTACATATCTGGTATGAAATATCTGGTTTTTTCATTTATTATTTATTGTCTTTATTTTATAAAATTATACAAAAGTTCGATTAATTAAATAATTCCAATCTAAATATTTAGCTCTCGTTTTTTTGGTTGCTTCCTTCATTTTATTGTAAGTATCATTATCTGATGTAATTTTTTGAATATATGCTTTCAAGTTTTCTTTACTAATTCCATCAGGTTTCATTTCCAATATTGCACCAAATTCATTAATATAATCAAGTGACTGTCCTCCAAAATCACCAATTATTAATGGAAGCTCAGATGCTATGGCCTGTAGCCATACTATTGATTGACTTGCAGGAAAAACAGCCAAATCAGAGGCTGATAAATATTCATATACCTGCTGATTATTTATCCACCCTGTAAAATGAATATTAGGATTGTTAGCAGCCAATTCGAATAATTCTTCCTTATATTTTTGATTATTTGTATCAGAATCTCCTACCACAATCAAATGAAGATTAGGATCATTAATTTCATTAAATACTTCAAGTAAAAGATCAATTCTCTTTAATGGTGCAAATTTTCCTCCAGAGAATATTACTTTTTGGTTATCTCTTAGCCCCAATTTATTTCTTATAATTTCTCTCTTGCCACTTTTTTTGATCTCTTCTACAAGATCTACATCTGCTCCTAATGGCAAAATCTCCATCTCGTCTTTATGGACACCATATAAATCTGTCAAAAAAGTTGCACTACCTGGTATAATTGGAAAGAATTTAGAGATATGTTTTCTAACAGGATCTAAATATATTTTTCTTCTTATGATTTTATGTAATACTTGTACAGAAATCCAGTTATTTCCTGAATTACTATAATCCGCGTGATAATCCATAATCATTTTAACTTGAGGATTTCTTTTTTTATAATCAAGCATTTCAAGCATATTAGGCATGATATCATGAATATATAGTAAATCTGGCTTAAATTCTTCTACTATGGAGGTAATATTAAGATACTTTTTTATTTTTCCAGCAAAATTAAACTTAAACGGTAGCTTTATAATCTTTGCTCCATGATCATAGTAGATCCTTTTCGGTTTAGAATTATCATGCTTGTTATTATAATAATCAAATACATTATCATAAGTTGAAGTAATTACCGTTACCTCATGTCCATGCTTTCTGTAATACTTTACTAAAAGATTTTCCTGATATTCTAAATTTTCTATATATAGCTCACAGAGCATAAGGATCTTCATTATTTTTTTATTATATTGTTATTATTAAGTAAAAACATAAAGAACAGTAGACCTCCAGAAATCAAAGTTGTAAAAAGAGATACGTTCATTAGAGCAACACAGGCAACGCTTATAAGTAAAATACCTAATATCTTATTGCTATTAGATGAAAAAGAATCATATAAATAAAATACAAAAGAACAAAAAATCCCAATGATGATCACCCCTATACAGCCTAGCGAAGATAGTCCGTCAGTAATGAAAAAATTAGCATTAGCATTAAATTTTTCAATATCTATGAAATAAGTACCCACTTCTATTCCTAACTGATCTTTATATGGATATTCCACAAGTTTATTAATAATGGAAATATGACTGAAATAAGTATAAGGATGATTTTCCAAAAAAACGTTATAATATACAGTCATCAATGTACTTGTATATAATGTTCTAAATAAGAAAATACCTGAAAAAGCAAAAACAATATCATTCACTATCGGTATATCAACAAATTCATTACAAAATAAAAGAACAGCCATAGGAATAATTATAAATTTAAAAAACCTAAAAATCTTCACTTTATTTGTTGATGAAAATAATTTAAATATTAAATAAATAAACACAATAGAAAAAATATACTGTTTATTAGCCATGGTCATATAAAGAATGATCAGACCAGAAATACCGATTATCTTTTTTACTTTATCATTTTGAATAAAACCTACGCTTAAAATAAATGGAAAAAAGGCATTACTCAACCATAATATAATATGACCAGCAAACGCAGATTGTTCTTGAATTTCTTGACCAGCAAAGCGGGTTTCATAAACTTCGTCTGACGCAAGAATATTAACAAACGTTAAGTTATCTCGATATAAGAAAACAATATAAGCCAACATTGTAAATACCAAGAAATATAGTAGAGTCCAAAACAGGCGATATGGCACATTAAATGGTTTAGGTTTAAATAGCTTCACTTTATAAAAGCAGCATAAAAATAAAAAACCCAAGCAATAACTGAATGAAATGATCAGTTTTTGTTCGAATATAATTTGTTTATCAAAAAAAGTACCGGTAATCATAGGTACATAAGTGAGTATATAAAGTACCCAAACACCAAACATACTTGGTCTGGTAATTTCTTTTGGTAAGAATATGGAAGGCAGTATTGCAAAAATAATATAAAAGCTCCAAATTCCTATTGACGGCTCATCACTTTCCAATCCAAAATAACCCCAAGTAGGCACAAGATAAGAATAGTAACCTATTCCTACTAAGATACTAAATATCAGAGAAGAAAAAATTAATTTATATCTGGATTCAAAATTTATAGTTTTTACATTCATCAATTTAAAATTAATTAGAATTTTTTTGTCTTGCAATTCTATAGGATAATGCTATAAAAACAATATTAAAAATCAGAGCGTTTATAGTAAATAAAATTAAAGATATGGAAGCATTATTAAAAATTTTAAACCCTAAGAAAATCATCACTCCCCCCATAACGGCATTCAAAAACTGAAGCCTCATAAGTATTTTTTGTCTCTCTCTGATATTAAATAAAACATTCAATGGGGTTGCAATAAATTCAACAAGTAACAAAACTGATAAAACTCTTGCAAATATTCCTGCTTCGTACCATTTTTCTCCAAATACTACAACAAAGAGATAAGGAGAAACCAAAAATAAAAATAGGTATATTGGTAAAGACATTACAATCAGTTTTTTAAATGTTGACTTATACAAGTCTACACAATTTCCATTCTTCCGGATTTCATCTATAGCTTCATTTCTAAAAACATTTCCAATAGCAGTCGTAATGACTATATTAGGAAGTCTAAGCATTCTATTCGCCATTGAAAAAAAACCTACAATGGTTGTACTATATAGTACAGAAAATAATATAGGTATAAATTGCTGGCTAGCTGTTAATGATAAATCAGAAAAAAGCATATATCTTGGAAAAGAAATATATTCTATTCCAAGTTGTTTTATACCATTAAATATAAAAAAGTCTTTCCTTAGATCCGATTCTGAAAGGATAATATACAAACTGGAAATAATCATTCCAAAAATCAAAGCGAATATCATTCCCTCGCTCAACTTCATCAAGCCAAGAACTACGCTACAAATTGTTGTAATAATAACCTGAAGAGCATTAGCAAATGTTATTTTCTTATATTTTTTTTTCCTCTGCAGCCAATAAACTGAACCTGAAAAAACAGCTATAAAAAATATATAAAGAGGAGCCAGATAAATCCACCAATAATTCAGAATCTGTAATTCTAATCGGTCAATGAAAAACTCTTTTAATATAAATATGATCCCTAAATATATTATTGAAACAAAAAATCCAATAAATAATATAAGCTGAAATAGTTTTTTAGCATCGTTATCTTTTTCAGGAAGTCCTATTGCCAACTCAAATCTTCCTGTTGAAACCACCGCCGAAATTACCATATAACTTGTAAAAAGAGATAGTAATCCAAATGCTTCTACTGAATAAAGCCTAGAAAGCAGTGGAGAAAAAGCAATAACAATAATCTGGCTAATAATAGTTCCACTAGCCAAAATCGCAACGTTCTTAAAAAACGAATTAGATTTTACTCTATCTATAATATATCTAAGATTCAAAATTATTTAAATAATTTTTCATTCATAATCTTTTTCTTAGCCAATGCTTTCGATATTTCTTCCGCAGGGCTTCCTATCACAGTCTGTCCGTCTTCAACATTCTTTACAACAACAGCAGATAATCCGATTGTAACATTATTTCCTATCTTTTTTTGATTGATAATTGATGAAGATGGAGCTACCCAAGTATTTTCACCAATCTGTACACTTCCTGCTACCATTGCATTAGCAATAACAAGACTATTTCTTCCTATCTGTACTCCATGAGCAATGTGAACAAGATTATCAACTTTTACATTATCCATCAGAATTGTACTTCCTAATACAGCCCTGTCTATACAAGTGTTATTTCCTATTTCTACATTATTTCCAATAACGACATTACCAATATGCGGTATAAAGACATATTCACCTGCTTCATCCTTTTCATATCCAAAACCCACTCCTCCGATTGTATTATTAGCTCCAATAATCACATTTTCTCCAATAATAGTATCATTCTTAATGGTTGTATGATGATCAATAGTTGTATAAGCTCCAATAATAGAGTTATCTTCTATTACAACATACTCTCCTACATAAACATCTTTTCCTATTTCAACATTATTCCCTATAACAGCTGTTCTGGAAATTCCTACTTTTTTTGCAGGCATAAAAAATTCAGTAAGAACCTTCTGAAAAGCTAATCTTGGGGTTTCAAACTGTAAATATGTACAGTCATTATTTATTACCTCTGGCAAACAACCACATATGATGATACCTTTTGAAATATTGTTAAGTTTATCACTAAACTTGGCAGATACCCACATAAGTACGTCATCCCTCTGATTTTCTTCATCTAACTGAATAGCATTAATAACACTTCTATCAATATTTCCTATTACCTCTACAGGTTTAAGCTTTTCAACTATTTCTCTAAGTATCACCATAAATATATTATTTTATCGAAAGTCTTACAACTTCAAAAGTTTCAGCATATTTTACTCCAAACTGTACTCCTCTTGCAACGGCTAAAGATCTGATAAAATCAGCACTCAAATAATCTCTAAACCCTTGCGATTTATATTCTTTTAAAGCATTGATTTTTCTACTGATATGCTTTTCTTCAAGAGATACATAGCTTTGGGTATTAAAAGAAAGATTGTTCCAAATAAGTTCATAACTAAAAATAGATTTAGTTTTGAATGCTCTTATCCCTTCATTTGCAATAGTAGAATGATCCTGATGAATATCATTGATACTTGGTATCAATATAAGGTCAATATCCGAATGAACTCTTTTAAATCTGATTAATTCCTCTAATATCTCCTGTCTTGCGTAGTTAAGCTTACGTACTTGATAATTAAAAATAATAACATTTTCTTCTTTAATCCCAAGAACCTTTGTAGCCGCTTTAACTTCAGTCTTCAGAATATCTTTAGGAAATCCTTCTGGTACAGATTCTTCTGCTGTAGAGAAAGCCATATAATAGACCTCAGCTCCTTCATCAACTAACTTTGAAATAAAACCACCTGCCCCTAATTCACCATCATCTGTATGGGGGGCTAACACTAAAACTTTTTTAAAGCTCATAATTGTTATTTTTTTTTAGAGCATAAATTCTTTCTATAATATCTACTACTTTCAACCCTTCCAAAGCGTTTGTTGTAATAGTATTTCTACCTTTTAGTACATCTACCACGTTTTCTATAATATAATGGTGATTGGCTGCTGAACCTTTATAAGCACCATAGTCATTCCCTGGGTTTGTAGGAGGAAGTTCCGGCATTACATAATCTTTCACATTACATACCTCTACTTTGTCCATATATTGTCCTCCGATTTTTATAGCCCCATTTTCTGCAATGATTGTCATTGAGCTTTCAAGATTCTGATTCCATACCGAAGTAGAATAGTTCAGTGCTCCCATACCTCCATTTACAAAATCAAAGCTAATGAATCCAGAGTCTTCAAAGTCAGTAAGGTCTTTGTGATTGAAATCTGCAAATTTCCCTTTAATATTGGTAATATCACCGAATAGCCAGTACATGATATCGATGAAGTGAGAGAACTGTGTGAACAGTGTCCCTCCATCCAAATCAAGTTTTCCATGCCAAGATTCCGGCTTATAATATCTGTCATCACGGTTCCAGTAGCAATTAAGCTGAACCATATATATTTCACCAAGCTTTCCGCTTTCTACCATCTCTTTTACCCATGCAGAAGGTGGAGAATAACGGTTTTGCATTACTGCAAAAACCTGCTTATGTTTGTGTAATGCCTGAAAGATCAGTTTTTCTGCATCCTGCTTGTTCAAAGCCATCGGCTTTTCTACAACAATATGTTTTCCGGCATCAATTGCTTTGTACGATTGCTCAAAGTGGAATCCGTTTGGAGAAGCGATATTGATTACATCCGCTTCAATTCCTGATTTTAAAAATTCATCTAGTGATGCAAAGAAAGGTACATCATAACTGTCGATTCCCAGTGCAGATTTATCTTTTACATCAATCAGAGCAACCAGTTCACACTCTTCATTTCTTGAGATCATTTCGGCATGTCTTTTTCCGATATGCCCGCAGCCTACGACTGCAAATTTTATTTTTTCAGCTATTTGCATCCTTGTTTAAATTTTCGAAACTTTATTATTGTCAAGTTGATATTGTTCTCCACTTTCTTCGCATACAGCGATGCCTTCTTCATTGAAATTAAGACGGTGTCCAAATTCGCTCATCCATCCCATTTGTCTTGCCGGATTTCCTACGACTAAAGCATAGTCTGGAACTTCTTTTGTGACTACGGCTCCTGCACCAATAAAGGCATACTTTCCGATATCGTGTCCACACACAATTGTTGCGTTGGCTCCAATGGAAGCACCTTTCCCTACATGGGTTTTTAAGTATTCATTTTTTCTGTTGACTGCACTTCTGGGATTGATCACATTGGTAAAAACCATGGAAGGTCCTAAAAAAACATCATCATCACAGATTACGCCTTCGTAGATGGAGACATTGTTCTGTACTTTTACATTTTTTCCTAAAATAACTTTAGGGGACACTACTACATTCTGGCCAATATTACATTTTTCTCCTAGAATACAATCAGGCATAATATGTGAAAAGTGCCAGATTTTAGTTCCGGCTCCTATTTTACATCCTTCATCTATAATAGCTGTTTCGTGTGCAAAAAAATCCGACATATTGTATTGATTGTTATTGATTAAAAAAGTTTTTGATCTCAGCAATAATATAATCTGAAGATTCCTGATCAAATTCTGTATGTACAGGAAGTGACAGTACCTCGGAACATAGCATTTCTGTAACCGGAAGACTGAATCCTTCTTCTACATATTGCTGAAAAGCTTCCTGCTTATATAACGGAAGCGGATAGTAGATCATACTTGGGATATTTTTTTCACCAAGATATTGTTGCAATTCATCTCTTTTTCCGTTTTTTACTCTTAATGTATATTGATGAAAAACATGGTTAGAATGTTTTGCTCTTTCAGGAATCTGAATGTCAGCAATACCCGCAAGGTTTTCATCATAATAAGAGGCCATTTTATTTCTGGCTTCTGAATATTCATCAAGCTTTGTAAGTTTCACTTTAAGAACAGCGGCCTGAATGGTATCTAATCTGGAGTTACATCCTAAAACTTTGTGATGATATTTTTTCTGCTGACCGTGGTTGGCAATCATTCTTATCTTTACTGCCAGTTCATCATCATTGGTCATCAAAGCTCCTCCATCTCCATAGCATCCTAAATTTTTGGAAGGGAAGAAAGAGGTACATCCGATGTGTCCTATCGTTCCGGTTTTCTTTACTGTACCATCTGAAAAGGTATAGTCTGAACCAATTGCCTGAGCGTTATCTTCAATTACAAAAAGGTTGTGTTTCTCTGCAAAATCGAGGATGTTTTCCATATTGGCACTTTGCCCATATAAATGAACGGGAACAATAGCCTTAGTATTGGAAGTAATGTATTTTTCTAATCCATTAAGTTCAATATCAAAGGTATTTTCCTCTACATCTACCATTACAGGCTTTAATCCCAAAAGACCAATAACTTCTGCTGTTGCTACATAAGTAAAGGCAGGGCAAAGAACTTCATCACCAGGCTTCAGGTCAAGTGCCATCATTGCGATCTGTAATGCGTCTGTACCATTGGCACAAGGAATGACGTGTTTTACGTCTAGATATTTTTCAAAATCCTGCTGAAATTCTTTTACTGCAGGACCATTGATGAACGCTGTATTATCAATACATTCCTGAATACCGGCATCAATTTCGTTTTTTATTTTCTGATATTGACCTTTAAGGTCAACCATTTGAATTTTCATATTTATATCTGTTTTGGATATCACACAGAAAGCGCAGGCTTTATTTTTCGATAAGCTCACTTATTTTGTTTCCAATGGCAAAGCATGAGGTTGCTGCAGGGGAAGGTGCATTTCTGACATGGATAATGTTTCCGTTTTTCACGATATCAAAATCATCAATTAATGCGCCGTTTCTGTCACACGCCTGTGCTCTTACTCCGGAACCTCCTGGCACAAGGTCGCTTTCCTGTATTTCAGGCATTAGTTTTTGTAAAGCTTTTGTAAACGCAGATTTCGAAAGAGAACGATGAACTTCTCCCATTCCTGTTTTTCCGTATTTGGCTACAATTTTTCTAAAACCTGGCCATGTTAAAGTCTGCATGGTTTCATTAAAATCAAAATCAAAAAATTGATAACCTTCTTTTCTGAATGCTAAAACGGCATTGGGGCCGGCTTCGATATTTCCGTCGATCATTCTTGTAAAATGAACGCCCAGGAAAGGGAAGCTTGGATCCGGTACAGGATAGATAAGATGCTTTACAAGATGCTTTTTCTCATCTTTTATTTTATAGTACTCTCCTCTGAAAGGAATGATAATGACATCATTCTTTTCGTTGGTCATTTTTGTGATTTTATCTGAGTAAAGCCCGGCACATGAAATGAGTTTCTTTGCTTTAAATTCTGACTGATCGGTTTTTATGATCACTTCAGAATCTTTATTAATAATGTTTTTTACTTCATTACTGAACTTCACTTCACCTCCCAGCTCTTCAAAGAGTTCTTTTATTTTTTTGGCAACGCCAGGGTAATCTATAATCCCGGTTTGTGGAACTTTAATGGCTTTTATTCCTTCGCAATGAGGTTCTATTTCGCGGAATTCTTCTCTGGAAAGATATTTCAGATCCTGAAGACCGTTTTCTACCCCTCTTTTATAGATGTTATCTAATAAGGGAAGTTCTTCCTGAGAAGTGGCCACGATAATTTTTCCACAAAGGTCATATTTGATTCCGTATTTTTCAGCAAAATTAATCACTGAATGATATCCTTCAATGCAGTTGGTTGCTTTAAGGCTTCCCGGCTTATAATATATCCCGCTATGAATTACTCCACTGTTGTGCCCAGACTGGTGTAATGCTACATCTTTTTCTTTTTCTAAAACAAGAATTTTAGAGTCAGGGTTTTTAAGTTTAGCCTGATACGCAGTGGCGAGTCCTACAAGACCTGCACCTACGATTACAATATCATAATTCATTGTCTTTTACAATCTTGCGTCTACCAAATTTCTGTCTAAACACGCTTTGGTATCAAACACCACTGCATTGTCTTTTTTCAGAGTGTTAAGATCCATTTCAAGGAACTCGTTGTGAGAAACTGCGATAATCAGAGAGTCATATTTTTTACCTTCAATAAGGGCATCCAGAATATTAATTCCATATTCATGATTCACTTCATCTTTGCTTGCCCAAGGGTCGTAAATATCTACATTCACTCCATAATCTGAAAGCTCTTTGTAGATGTCTACTACTTTGGTATTTCTTACATCGGGACAGTTTTCTTTAAAAGTAACACCCAAAATCAAAGCTTCTGAATCTTTGATCACCCCTCCTTTTGCAATAAGAAGCTTCACTACTTTAGAAGCAACGAATTTTGCGATAGAATCATTCACACGTCTACCTGATAAGATAACATCCGGGTGATATCCCAGCTGTTCTGCTTTATGAGCAAGGTAATAAGGATCTACCGATATACAGTGTCCTCCTACTAATCCTGGTTTATATTTAAGGAAGTTATATTTTGTTCCGGCAGCTTCCAGTACATCGTTAGTATCAATGCCTACTCTATCGAAAATCAGAGCCAGCTCATTCACAAAAGAAATGTTGACGTCTCTTTGTGCGTTTTCAATAGCTTTTGATGCTTCAGCTACTTTGATACTCGGTGCTTTGTGAGTACCTGCAGTAATAATTTTTTTATAAAGCTGATCTACTTCTACAGCAATTTCTTCGGTAGAACCAGAGGTTACTTTTTTAACACTTGTAAGAGTATTTACTTTATCTCCCGGGTTGATTCTTTCCGGAGAGTACCCTACAAAGAAATCTTCATTGAACTTCAGTTTTGAATATTTTTCTAAAACGGGAACACATTCTTCTTCTGTACATCCAGGAAAAACAGTAGATTCATAGATAATGATATCTCCTTTTTTAATAATTTCTCCCAACATTTTTGAAGCAGAAATCAAAGGGTTTAGATCTGGTGCATTGTATTTGTCAATAGGTGTAGGAACTGTTACAATAAAAACATTAGCATCCGAAATTTCAGAAAGCTGGC
Source organism: Chryseobacterium sp. JK1 (assembly GCF_050632815.1). Classification (NCBI taxonomy): domain Bacteria; kingdom Pseudomonadati; phylum Bacteroidota; class Flavobacteriia; order Flavobacteriales; family Weeksellaceae; genus Chryseobacterium; species Chryseobacterium sp. JK1. The sequence continues at coordinate 128,939 of NZ_JBODRU010000003.1, forward strand.
TTGTAGATCTATATCCTATAGTTCCGTTTGATTCTTTAAATCTTTCAAGGCCACTGTTCAATTTGTCAAGGTCAGCTTCAAGAGTGATATCCTGTCCATCATTAAGCTGCTCCACACGTTGTGCGTTGATATCAAATCCTAATACAGGATAGTGAGCAGCAAACTCCAGTGACAATGGAAGTCCTACATAGCCTTGTCCAATAACTGCTATTTTATATGTTTTCATCATTAACTAAGTTTATTTTTTAATTTTTCAAACCAAGATTTTTCAACATGATTATTATATCCGTAACCATATTTATTACTATAGCCAAAGTTTTCTCTATGTACATCATTTAAAACAAATCCAACATTCTTGATCTTCTTTTGATCAGTGTTAATATTTGCAAAATCAAGCAATGTCTTCTCTGTATATTTAGATCTTGATACGTAGATTGTAACATCTGCTAGATCAGCAATAAGGAATGTATCTGTAACCAGAAGCAATGGAGCAGTATCCAGAATGATATAATCATATTTTCCTTTCAACTCATCCAAAAGTATTTCAAAACGTCCATTGGATAATAATTCTGTTGGATTAGGTGGGATCATCCCTGAGTAGATTACATCCAAATGAGGATTAAAAGATGATACATGAATAATATCTTCAAGTCTAGTATGATCAGAGTAAAGAAATTCGGTCAGACCTGTAAGCCCTTTTCTCGCTGGATTATATCTTTGAAGTTGTGGGTTTCTAATATCTGAACCTATAATAATTGCCTTTTTTTTAGGATTAGCTAATGTTAAAGCTAAATTAACAGAAGTAAAAGTCTTCCCTTCTCCTTTTACTGTGGATGTTACAAATACAGTTTTACCCTTTTTATCTTTAGGAAGCATAAAATTCATATTTGTGATAAGAATTCTAAATGCTTCAGCCATTGGGGTAATATCATTTACTTTTACAATATCTGAATCTCCTTTTTCCAGGCTAGGAAGTTCTGCTATAATAGGTGCATGTACTAGTTTCTCTAAATCATATTTCGTAACAACTTTATTATTTAGAAGCTGAGATACATAAATAATAATGAAAGGCACCAACAATCCTAACACTAATGCTGCAATAAAGATAATATTACTTTTAGGAGAAATAGGTACTGCGGAAGCATAAGCGGCATCAATAATTTTCGCTTTTGGAGCTGTAATAGATTGCCCGATAGCTGTTTCTTCTCTTTTCTGAAGTAAAAGCAGGTACAAATTCTCTTTAATTTGTTGCTGTCTTTCTATACTTCTGAACATTTTTTCAATAGAAGGCAGCTTTGATATCTTCCCTGAAACTTTATTTTGTTCTCCTAGATATTCATTTCTGGCAAGTTCAAGACCTATTTTATTTCTTTGAAGGCTCTGCATAATAGAATTACGCATTCCATTTATTTGTTTTGTAACATCCACTACCGCTGGGTTTTCTGCTGTAGCAGATTCTAACAATCTATTTCTTTGTAGAACAAGTTGGTTGTATGTAGAAATACCAGAGGTTGCGTCAGGATTATTCAATCCAACATTTGCAGGTAAAACCTGATATTGCCCTTGTTTAGAAACATAACCTATTAATGCATTTGTAAGTTCCAATTGAGCATCAACATCCAATTGTTTAGCTCTTGCTGCTGCAGAGCTTTCCAAATTAATCTTAGCTTCTGTTTCTAAATCTGTAAGATTATTTTTTGATTTGAAACTTTCTTTCTGATTCTCTACCTCACCAAGTTCTCCAGATAATTTTTTGATTCTGTCTTCAATAAAATCTAGAGTCTTTCTTGATTCGGAGTTCTTATCTGAAATAGCATCACTATTATAAGCCACTACAAGGCTATTGATAATATCTTTTGCTTTTAATACCTGAGGGTATTTGTAAGCTAACTTCAAAACCGTAGTTTCCTTATTAACCAATGCTACAGTAAGAGGTCCCTGAAGACTGTTTACTTTAGCTTCCAGAGAAGAAATCTGAATGTCAAGATTCTTTGTATCTACTCCTTTAACTTCTGCTGGATTAAATTTAAGATTTTTTGTTATAATTATATTTGCATATGGTAAACTGATTGTCTTTCCATAAGTTGTAATAATATCTTTTTTAAGGTTCTCAGAACTTAATGTAAGCTTTTCTCCATCTATAGAAATTTTAACATTATTTGTCTGAAATTTACTCGGTTTTTCTGAAATTACTTTTACTTCAATAGGTGAAGTCTCTTTATACAGCTCTAAAGTCGAAATTCTTCCTTTTGCAATAATATTAGTTTGAAGGTTTTGATTAAGAATAACTTCACGCATCATCTTTTTCGACTTCAAAATTTCTATTTCATTGGCAATACTGTTTGTTTTAAGACCTCCAATTCCTGATAAATCAGGTAAAATGCCTAAATCATTTGCCATCATTGGCGAAGAAGAATTCTTTGCATCTTTGATTAATATCGTAGACTGTACATCATATACAGGAACCATAAATTTCAGTGAAATATATCCTATAATCAAAGCGGTAAATGCACTGAGAATAAACCACGGCCATCTTCGGATAAATGGTTTTATGATTTCATTGATATTAATATTGTTTGAGCTGTTTTCTGTTTCTGAAAATTGCGAAGATTGCTGGTTATCCATCAATTTTTATTTCTTATTAAATAAACTTACTACTACTGCTATGGCGGTAACACCTATGGAAATTGCTGTTAAGTAAAGTCCTGTGTTTGGGTTTTGTTTTGCGATAAGGTCTTTTGTATTATTAGAAGAAACAATAATTGCATCTCCTTGTTTTAGATTATAATACGGAGAATTAATAAGGTTTGCATCATGTAGGTTTACACGGCCATGTGTAACAACTCCATTCTCAGTTCTAATAACTAATACTTCTTCTCTTTTCCCATATACCGTCAAATCACCAGCAAGTCCTAAAGCATTCCATATAGTAGCCTGACCATTTGATATAGTATAATCGCCTTGTCTGTTTACTTCTCCTAGTACTGTAACTTTGAAATTGGCAAGCCTTACATTTACTGTTGGGTTAATAACATATTTTGTCATTCTTTCCCTTAGTTCATCCTTAAATTCAGTTAATGATTTATCAGTTGTATTTAGTTTTCCTAATATGGGAAAATCTATATTACCATTAGCATCTACAATATAAGTAGGCCCACTAAGTGTTGTTGCTCCTTGATTAGGAGTATTACCTCCCGCTAAGGTATTTGTCTGTATCAATTCAGAAGCAGAATAATTTTGATTGAACGATTTTACAACGTCCATATCTTTTGCAGTAACCAGAATTACTAACTGATCTCCGGTTTGGATTGTCGATTTTGAATTTTTTGCAGAAGCTTCCAAAGCTACGTTTTCTATATTCTGCATATAGTTCAAATCATTTTGAGCTTTCTGGTTAGTCTTACAAGAAACCAACAAAAATGCCAGAAATATTGCTAATGCTTTACCCTTCATATTTTAAAAATTGTACAAATATACATTTATATTTTTTACTTGTCTAGTGCCTCATAAATAGAATTATTGCTTCTAAATTCAGGGACAATTGTTTTCAATATTTTAACTACTTCCACCTTATCTCTTCTTAAAGAAGCCTTCGTAATTTGTTTAGTAAGTGTATCTATTTCCTCAAATCCCATGGAAGGATCTTTTGAGATCATAATCTTTTCATTATGGGTTGGAAGCGTTTTCGCGTCATCACTTAAAAGCTCTTCATACAACTTCTCACCAGGTCTTAATCCTGTATAGATAATTTTAATATCTATATTAGGTTCAAATCCTGATAACTTGATCATTCTTCTCGCCAAATCAAGAATCTTAACAGGTTCTCCCATATCAAATACAAAGATTTCTCCTCCTTCCCCCATTGTTCCTGCCTGAAGAACAAGCTCACAGGCTTCGGGAATGGTCATAAAGTATCTGACAATATCAGGATGGGTAATCGTCACCGGACCTCCCGCTTCAATCTGCTTTTTAAAGTGAGGAATAACAGAACCATTGGATCCTAATACGTTTCCAAATCTTGTTGTAATAAACTTGGTAACGTTCCCTTCTACATTCTGAAGAGATTGTACAAAAAGTTCGGCAGCACGCTTAGAAGCACCCATTACATTGGTAGGATTTACAGCTTTATCTGTAGATACCATTACAAATCTGTTTACTTTATATTTACTGGATAATCTTGCAACAATTTTAGAACCCAGAATATTAACAAAAATGGCTTCATGTGGATTTTCTTCCACCAAAGGTACATGTTTGTATGCCGCAGCATGATATACCATTGAGAAATTATAGTGCTGAAACAGAGACTCCATTCTGTGCTGGTTGGAAACATCTCCCAAAACAAATTTGAAAGCAATGTGAGGGAATTTATCTCTCATTTCCAACTCAATATCGTAAAGTGGGGTTTCAGCCTGATCCAGAACGACAATCAGTGAAGGATTGAAAAGAGCAACCTGTCTTACAATTTCGCTGCCAATAGAGCCTGCTCCACCGGTTACCAAAACTGTTTTTTCAGAATGTCTGCTTCTTACTTTTTCGTTTTGAATTTTAATAGGTTTTCTATTCAGTAAATCTTCAATCTGAAGATTTCGAATAGATCCACCAAGATCACTGTCTCTCAGTTTCTGTACAGACGGGGCTTTGAAAACATTCAGGTCTTTTTCCAGGAATAGGTTCACCCAGGAATTCACCTCGTCTCTTGCCATCATTTCTTTTACAATAAGTACCCCATCTATGATGAGTTCATCTTTCGAGTGTTCTTCAATTTTTTTCTTTTCATAAATAGGTTTCCCTAATAAAGATGCTCTTTTAGAATCCGTACGTTGAGTCAGAAATCCTACCACCTGATAAGGAAGGCTTGGATTATCCAAAATAGCACGAGCAATCGCTATCGATTGTTCATCAATTCCTAAAACCAGTATTCTTTTTTTCAGTGCACTTCTTCTGTACTCTCTTACGACATGGAAGAATTCTTTAACATAAAGCCTGAAAAGAAAAAGCCCCATGAATGAAATGACAAAATATAGGATCAGATAAGGAGTCATTATAAATTTACTCCCGGTAATCCAGAAATAAAACATATTGATGGTTCCCACCGCCAGCATCGTGCAAAAACAGGAGATAAGAAGTTTGAACAGGTCTATAAATGTAGAATGTCGGATGATACCGGCATATGTTTTAAAGAGATACATAAAAGCCGTATTCATTGCGATCATAAAGACAAATACGATACTTTTATCTTCATGATAAATAAATTCCCGCTGAGTAATTTTCTCGATAATGTAAGTAGAAAGAAACAGAGATATAACCAGAATAATAATATCTATTACGAGTACTATCCATCTAGGAAGATATCTTACGTCTGAGAGATTGACAACATTATCCCCTCCAAATATTTTTTTCCTAAGAGAATTATACATTGTCTTTATTTGTGTCCATATTTAATTAAAATAAAATATCTAATCAACCCGCCCACCAGCGATAATTCTGATACAATCATGCAAAAGTAAATAAATTTATCTCAATATGTTGAAATTCAAAAATAAATTTAATGTCTCTTTTTAAAATTCAACAATTTCATCTGATACAGCATAGTGCAGCGACAAAAATCATACCATAAAAACTCCTTGTAAGGTGATATGTGTTTATGAAGAGCAGCCTATATCAATTTTTTTTTATAAAAAATCCATTAAATCACTATTTATCAATCCCTTTAATAATTGATAAAATTATATAAAAAAAACATTATTCACATTTTAAAAATTATTAATATTTATTCAAAAATATTAATAATTTTTTCATACTCAAAACCTTTACTCATCAAATACTTTATCGTCTTAGTTTTTTTTTGATACTCTTTCAAACCAGATTGTCTAGCGTAGTAATCCTCAAAGATTTTTCGGATTGTATTGGTATAATCCTCATCAAATATCTCATCAAAACAGGAGCTGATGAGCCTTTCAGAAATCTGTTTTTGTTTCAGATTCATTTTGATTTTGTTTTTCCCCCAGTGTTTAATGTAAAACTTACCTCTGATGTAGCTTCGTGTGAATCTTTCCTCATTTAAAAAATTCTCTTTGAGGAGATAGAGCATGATTTCTTCTTTGGCTTCATCTATCAGTAGGAATTCTCTCATTTTCTGTTCCACTTCGTAATGGCAGCGATCCTGATAAACACAGTAGTTAACTAGTTTTTGTTTGATTTCGTCAAAGGTCAAAGTTTTTCTTTCCATTCGGTATAAAAAAAGAATGAGCTAACGCCCATTCTTTGTATTATATTGTAAAGCGCATTAATAGTTAAACAAAGCTTTACCTTCCATTAATTCGTTAACCTGCTTTCTTACAGATGCAAGTACTTCTTCATTTTTGATATTATCTACCACATCAGAAATTAATCCTGCAATAGTGTCCATATCATTTTCTTTAAGTCCTCTTGTCGTAATCGCAGCTGTTCCCAATCTGATACCAGACGTTGTGAAAGGTGATTTATCGTCAAAAGGAACCATATTTTTGTTACAAGTGATATCAGCAAGTACCAAAGCTTTTTCAGTTTCTTTACCGTTTACCCCCTTATTTCTAAGGTCTACCAGCATAAGGTGGTTATCTGTACCTCCGCTTACGATATCAAATCCTTTATTGATCATTGCTTTTGACAATGCCTGGGCATTAGCTCTCACCTGTTTTGCATACGTTTCGAACTGTCCGTCCAAAGCTTCTCCGAAAGCTACTGCTTTACCTGCAATTACGTGCTCAAGCGGACCTCCCTGAATTCCTGGGAATACAGCTCCATCCAACACCTGACTCATCATTTTTGTTTCTCCTTTTGGAGTTTTGTGACCGTACGTATTTTCGAAGTCTTTCCCCATCATGATCATTCCTCCTCTTGGTCCTCTTAACGTTTTGTGGGTAGTTGTAGTTACTACGTGGCAGTGCTCAAAAGGTGAGTTTAGTAATCCTTTGGCAACTAACCCTGCAGGGTGTGCAATGTCTGCCCAAAGTGTAGCTCCAATCTCATCAGCAATTTCTCTATATTTAGCATAATCAAGATCTCTTGAATAAGCAGAGAAACCAGCGATCAACATTTTTGGTCTTTCTCTCAATGCGACCTCTCTCATCTGATTGTAGTCGATAAGACCTGTTTCTTTTTCTACTCCATAAGAAACTACCTGATATTGAATTCCTGAGAAATTCACAGCAGAACCGTGAGTAAGGTGACCTCCCATGGAAAGGTCCATTCCCATGATCTTATCGCCTGGTTTCAAAACAGCAAGGTAAATAGCAGCATTCGCCTGAGAGCCAGAATGCGGCTGAACATTCACATAGTCAACACCAAAAAGCTCTTTTGCTCTGTTGATCGCTAATGTTTCAACCTCATCTACTACTTCACAACCTCCATAATATCTTTTTCCGGGATATCCTTCAGCATATTTGTTTGTCAGTACACTTCCCATCGCTTTCATTACGTTTTCAGAAACAAAGTTTTCTGATGCAATAAGCTCTAATCCATGGGTTTGTCTTTGTCTTTCTTTTTCAATCAGGTCGAAAATAATGTCCATTTTACTTTTAGTTTTTGAAATTTCCTCCCCAAATGTACGGAATTTTCAGTGAGATTATGATATTAAAAAAAATGATTTTTTAACGCAATCTATAGGAAAAGTAAAAAGATAATTATCCTATTTAAAAAAAATTATCCTATCAAAGAAAATTTCAAAATTCTTCTTCAGAGAGTTCTTTATTTACCATTGCTCCTGCAAAATTACCCTGAGCTGTTGCATTCGCTACAGACCTCATCATGGTCACGTTGTCTCCACAGGCAAAAACACCGGCAACTGTTGTTTTATGCATAAAATCCACTTTAATGAACCCTTGCTCTGTAAGTTCACAACCCAGATTTTCTGAAGCATCAAAATTTTGCTGAAATGGAATTTTAGCATACAATGCTTTCAATGGAACAGAAGCTCCGTTTTTGAAGACAATGGTTTTAAGGTTTCCTTTCTCATGTTCGATACGTTCAATTTCATCCTCATTGATACTGATATTGTTCTGAGCAAATTTATCGGACTGCCCTGTTGTAAGAGCCGATTTTCCATTGGTGAAGAGAGTCAGGTTTTTCGTCAGGTTAAAAACCAGTTTGGAAAATTCATAGGCCATTTCTCCATTGGCAAGAATCCCTGTTATTTCGTTCTTTACTTCGTAGCCATGACAGTACGGACAATGTATGACTGATATCCCCCAACATTCAGCAAATCCCGGAATATCCGGCATCACATCTTTAACTCCTGAGGCAAGAATTATTTTTTTTGCCCCAAACTTGTCTCCGGATACTGTTTCCACCTCAAAACCGTTTTCTTTTTTTATAGCTTTTAAAGCTGTTCCTTCGTAAAAATGGATGGTATTATATTTTTCAACATCTTTTTTCGCAAGCTCGCCTATTTCTTTCGGTGTTTTTCCGTCGTGGGTAATAAAGTTATGAGAATGTGGAGTCTGCCTGTTGCAAGGCTTATTGTCATTGATCATTAAAACGTTTCTTAGAGATCTTCCTAAAGCCATTCCTGCAGATAATCCGGCATAGCTTCCTCCTATAATGATGACATCGAAGTTTTTATTTTGCATAGTTGATAATTGATCGTTACTGCTGCAAAGTTAAAACAAAAATCACTATTGCAACAAAATTGCAATAGTGATTTTCTATTTTGTTTTAAGGAATTTAAAAATAACTCTTATACTATCTGCTTCTAATTTTTATCATTTCATCTTGCAGTCTTTTCCGTATATCTATTTTTGCTCCTTCAAAGCTGAAAACTACAGTTCCCTTTTCTCTTGCAAACTTATTATCAACAAAACCTACTATCTTAGAATGTTCAAAAAAAGCTCCTGTTTTTTGCAGTTCATCTTCGGGACGATCTTTTACTCTGATCAGGTTTTTATAATTTTTACTTAAATCAAACCAATTGATATAATCTGCATTGAATGAAACTGCCTTTATTCCTTTGGTTGAGTAATAATTAATAGCTCCTGCCTGTCCGTAATTATCACAAAGCACGAGTGTATTTCCTGTTTTTGACAAGCTGGCATATTCATTATCTACTTTTTGAGCCAATTCTTTCCAGCCAAGCATATCAGCAAAATCCTGAGGTAAAGCATGATCTTTTCCGTCTTCCCAACGCAAGTCACCAAATCTCGAATAGATTTCCGGATGGCTCGCAATAAATTCCGGACTTTTATTAGGAAATGAAACATTATACATAGGAATAAACAAAATTACCGGATGCAGAAGGCAAACGGGTTGAAGAAAACGTTTCCATCCATTCTTAAGAAGATGCCCAAGGTAAACAGAGCCAAAAGCTATATAAATAGGATAAAGTCCAATTGCATAGTAGTTTTTTGCTTTAAAAAAGACAAACAATCCAATTGTTATAACAAATCCCCAGAAGAAAAAACTCAATTTTTCAAATGGTTTGTAAAACAACAGAGCATAAAAACCAAAAAGAATCACAAAAGTGACACCTATAAAGAAAAGAAGTTGAGATTTGAAAAAATCAAATCTGTTTACATTCACCAATTGCGTGTCTGCAAGTTCCTTCATATGATGAATAACCGGAAAACCATTGTTGTACTGCCAAAGAAGATTAGGTAAAATAATTATAAGAGCTAAAAGCGCAGCACCATACAGATGAGGATTGGCAAAAATTTTTCTTTGTTTTGTCATCAAGAGTGCCGGGGCAAAACCTAATGCAAGAAATGCAATATTATATTTGCTCAAAATCCCTATTCCAAAAACGAGCCCTCCCCAGTAAAGCCACTTGATTTTCTCTGTATTTACGTATAATATCAGAATATAAAAGAAAAGAGTCCAAAAAAGTATATCCATCGAATTAGGCTGAAACAGCATATTGATGCGAAGTAAGACGGAAAACAGTAGTCCTAAAGAAGCCAGTACAAGTGCAAAAAGGCTTCCTTTTAATTCTTCAATAGTTTTCCAGACGATAACCATTGTGAAAGCCCCCAATAAAGCGGGAAAAAACTTCACCCAAAATTCAGAGTTACCCAATGCTTTGATGAGCCATGCCAACCACGAGCTCACGGGTGGAACCGATAAATATCCCCATGCCAGATGATTCGCCTGATCCAAATGCAGGTATTCATCTCTCTGCAATTCATACTCCGGGTTGATCAGGATATATTGAAGAACAAATTTTGCAACAATAAAAAGCAAAAGTATCAGGTACCGTTTTTTCATATGTTATAATTAATAATTAAATGTAAGACATTTTATTGCGGCTTTTCGTTACATATTTTCTTTAAAATTTTTATTATGCATAAAAAAATCCTGAAGAAAGCTCTTCAGGATGTAACAGTTTAAAAGTATATAGTGTCGTTTATTATTTTGCTTTTGACTTTTCTTTTAATTCTTCTTTGTCTTTATCTGATGGGTTCCAAACTTTTACTTCAGAATCTTTTGTAACCTCTGATCCTGGAAGAACCTGAACATTGATACCATCGCTTGCTCCAAGTTTAACATACACTTTCTTGAATTTTCCATCTTTTTGTTTTACTTCTACAAAAGGAACATCTTTACCTTGTTTCTTTTCGTACTGTACCAAAGACTCATCCAGAAGAAGTGCATTTTTCTGAGAACTTAAAACGATTTCTCCGTTGGCAGAGAAACCAGCTCTGATGTATTCGTTATTAGGATTGCTTACATTACCTTCTACCGGAAACTTGATTGTCCCTGCATTATCTTTTCCTTTAGGTGCAATCATCGTCAGTTTACCAGGGAAAGTTTTGTTTTGTAAAGCTCCGATTACGATATTCATATCCATTCCTTGGCTTAGTTTTCCTGCTTGCGCCTCGTCAATTTCTCCTTTAAAGATCAACGCATTCAAATCTGCTACTGAGCAGATGGTAGTTCCTGCATTAAAGTTATTCGCTTCGATCACCTGGCTTCCCGGTTTCACAGGAACTTCAAGTACGGTACCTGAAGCTTTGGAACGGATCTCGGTAGTGGCTAATCCTTGTCCCTGAAGTTCAGGAGTAGCTCCTGTTTTAGCAATCTGTAATCTTTTTTGTGCAGTATTCAATTGCTGTTGAGCATTTTTCAAAGTTTGCTGCTGAGAGAATAACTGCTGCTGGGAATTAAGAAACTCCTGCTTGGAGGCAACTCCCTGTTTGTAAAGTTTTTCCTGCATTTCAAACTGCTTCTGCATATTACCTACATTCATCTGCGCATTATTGATCTGGATCTGCGCATTCTGAACTTCCTGCTGTGCAGCATTCACTTCAGAGATACTTGGAACAATTTTTACTGTAGCAATAAGCTGTCCTGCTTCTACTTTATCTCCTTCTTTCACCAAAATCTTGTCTATAATCCCAGCGATGTTGGGCTTAATTTCAATTTCCTCTTTGGGAACAATTTTTCCTGTTGCCATCACCTTGTCATCCATATTCTGCACGGTAGGTTTACGAGTAAGAAAAGCTTCTCCTTCTTTTGAGTTTGATTTCACAAAATAGCTAATCCCTGAGAACAATGCCACTGCAAAGAAAAGCCCCAACACAATATAAATGGCTTTTTTCCAAGTGAATTTCTTTTTCATATGTATAGTTTATTTTTTATTAAAAATTGAATGATTTAAAAATGAAAAGATGAATGAGTTGATCATTTGTTAATTATTTATTCTGTTCTTAAAGCTTCAATAGGTCTTATCTTTACAGCTCTCTGCGCAGGAATCATTCCTATTACCAATCCCAAGACTACCATTACTCCCATTGCGGCAAAAACATTTCCATAATTCACTGTCGGATTATAGAATGGGAAGGAATCCTGACCTTGGGTAAGCGTATTTAAGATCATCAAAACAAAAATTCCAGACATAAAACCCAACAGCCCCGAGGAGAGTGTAATAACAACACTTTCCAGCAAAATTTGATTTCTTACTTCGGATGGCTTCGCTCCTAAAGCTCTTCTGATTCCTATTTCTTTGGTTCTTTCTTTTACGGTAATCAACAGGATATTTGAAATGGCTATTACTCCGGCAAGAATCGTAAGTGTCCCTACAATAATAGTCAGTAATTGCATTCCGGTAAGAAAACCTGTCAGTTTTTTAAATTCTTTTCCCAGGTTAAAGCTTCCAAAAGCATTGGTATCTTCCGGAGATACTTTATTTTTTGTTTTTAAAACCTGCTTTACATCTTCTTCTACATCATTAACGTTGGCGTTTGGTTTACTTACAATGGCAAACATATCAATCTGATCTCCGGCATTGTACATTTTAGTATAAGTAGAAAGGGGAATAAATGCTGTCTGGTCGTTTTCAAAACCACCTCCTTTTTTCACTCTAAATACTCCAATAACATTAAAGAACAATCCTTTGATATTAATAGACTGACCGATTGGGTTTTCTTTTTTCTTAGAATCGAAGAAGTTTTTATAAATTTCTTCCCCTATCACCACTACATTTTTATTTCCTGAAACATCGGCATCGTTGATGTATCGTCCGAAAATAAGTTTCTTTTCTGAAATTTTATTTCCTACAGAATAATCCCCTGTCAGAGAATAGGTAGCACTTTTACCATTTCTGGACATTGCTTCTCCCGGGGTTCCTGTAAAGCTTCCTCTTGCATTCTGAGGTGATATATAGTCTACCTGTGTTACTTTTCTTTTCAGCATTTCCATATCGGATAAGTTCAAGTGAACTTCTCTGCCTTTGGGAAATCCTTCGTAAGGAATAGAGGTTTTCTGTGCCCATAGAAAGATGGAATTGGTAGCAAAGCCTGAAAACAGTTTATCGAAACCGTTCTCCATTCCTTTGGCTGCACCAAGAAGGCTTACATATAAAAACATCCCCCATCCTACTCCAATCATGGTAAGAAACGTACGAAGTTTATTATTCCTTAATGAATAATAGATCTCCTGCCAAGTGTCTTTTTTAAATATGATATTCACCTTTTTGAATTATTGAGTTATAAATTCTAATCGTTTTTTCTATTGTCTTTTTTGTCTGATTATTCAGTTCTTAATGCTTCAATCGGTTTAATTCTTGAAGCTCTGTAAGCGGGAACAAATCCTGCTACAAGACCAGAGAAAATCAAAGCAACAAATGCCATCAAGATTGCTCCCCATCCTACACTCGGGCTTTTGATAAAGAACTCCTCAAGACTGTCTCCGATAAGGCTGAGTGCCAAAACCCCAACTGCTACTCCCACGAGCCCGGAAACAACGGTAATAACAACACTTTCCTGAACAATCAAACCAACAATTCCACTTGGTTTGGCTCCAATGGCTTTTCTTACTCCAATTTCTTTGGTTCTTTCTTTTACAATGTATACCATGATATTACTGATGCCGATAATCCCGGCCAATAATGTTCCCATCCCAATAAACCCTACAATAGCAGTAAGTACCGCCATAAAGGCGAAGGTATCGTTCATGTTTTTAGCATTATTCCAAACCCGGATTCCGTTTTCGTCATCGGGAGAAACGCTTTTTCTTGCTTTCAGTTTATCTTTTAATTCGTCTCCGTATTTAATAGCCTGGTCGGGAGTCAGTTTATCACTATATGAAATGTAAGCAATATTGATCGTATCCGAACCTTTTTTCATCTGCTGTAAAGTGGTAATAGGAACCGTAATATGTCTTTCGTCCCAGTCACCGCCATCATCAGAAAATACTCCTACCACTTTAAACATCGTTCCATTGATATCCAGTTCCTTTCCTACAGGACTTCCATTCTTAATCAAATCTCTCTGAACCATTCTTCCTATAACGGCAACATTTTGCTTGCCTTCAAGATCGCGTGGGGTAATATATCGGCCATCGATCATTTTTCGGTTTTCAATGACCTGTTCTCCCGGTTCAGCTCCGTGTACCTGATAGATTCCGCTTTCCTTTCCATATTTTACCATTAAACTGGCATTATATCTTGGACTGGATGCTCCTACATTTTGTTTCTCTGTATTGATCAGGAAATCGTAATCGCCGTTATTCATTGTCACAGTTCGATCTGACTGCAGCCCTTTATAAGCCAAAGTTGTTTTTCCTGTAACAATGGTAATAAGGTTTTTAGCATCTCCAGAAAATCCTTCAGAGAAAGCATTCTGAAGACCCTTTCCAATTCCAAAAAGAACAATAAAAATAAACAGTCCCAAGGCTACCGTGAACCCCGAAAGTACCGTCCGAAGTACATTACTGCGGATAGAACTGAATATTTCCTGCCAACGATCTAGGTCAAACATTTTTTATTGGTATTTAAAGATTGAAAAATTTAAAGATTAAAAAAAATGAATCAATAAATTTTCAAATTATCTCATTTTCAAATTATCAAATTCCTAAAGCACAATCTGCTTAATAAACTCATCACTTTCAATGATTCCGTCCTTCAGAACTACGTTTCTTTTGGTTTGTGCAGCAACATCCGGTTCGTGGGTTACCACAATGATTGTTTTTCCTTCGTTGTTAATATCCTGAAGAAGCTTCATAATATCATGGGTCGTCTTGGAATCTAATGCTCCGGTCGGTTCATCCGCCAATACGACTTTAGGATCAGTAATCAAAGCTCTTGCAATAGCTACTCTTTGCTTCTGTCCTCCTGAAAGTTCACTGGGAAGGTGACCGGCCCATTGTGCCAATCCTACTTTCTCAAGATATTCCAATGCTTTCTGATTACGTTCTTTTCTAGGTACGTTTTGATAGTATAAAGGAAGGGCAACGTTTTCCAGAGCGGTTTTATAATTGATCAGGTTGAAAGACTGAAAAATAAATCCTAGAAATTTACTTCTATATTCTGCTGCTTTTACTTCAGATAAATGTTCGATAGGAACTCCATCCAACTCATAGATTCCCGAATCTTTTTCATCCAGAATCCCAATAATATTAAGAAGTGTAGATTTCCCGGAGCCGGAACTTCCCATAATAGAAACAAACTCGCCCTCAGAAATATTCAGATTAATTCCTTTGAGAACATGAAGCTTGCTTTTCCCTGTATCGTATGACTTATTTAAATTCTGAATTACTAACATTAAGTGATGTATGTTTTATACCCAATAAGTAGATGATATTTTCAAATTGTTACAAGAAAGGAAATTTATTCAAATATTTTTTTGTTTAACAGTTTATCCCTTTATTCGTAAACATTTACTAAATATTGTTTAATCGTAACTTGGGTTTTACCCCCATTTATCAGCAATATTACGGTCTAGCCTATTGTTCTAGCCAGTTTCATGTAAATGTGGAAAACTTTTGAAGCTAAAAGTCAGCCTATTAGTATTTACCCCTTTTAAAATCAGTTCTTTTTTTCGAACTTTGTATCTAGTTCTTTACAAGAAATATGGAATTGTGAAAG
This sequence comes from Chryseobacterium sp. JK1, assembly GCF_050632815.1. NCBI lineage: Bacteria > Pseudomonadati > Bacteroidota > Flavobacteriia > Flavobacteriales > Weeksellaceae > Chryseobacterium > Chryseobacterium sp. JK1. The sequence goes on from NZ_JBODRU010000003.1 coordinate 144,273, forward strand.
TGAATAACTGAGATTCACAATAATCAGAAACACAAAAAGTTAAGTATTTCCGGAACGTTATCCACAGAGATCTAAATTATTTAATTATAAAGATATTTAATATGGGAATTTTTGATAAAAGAGTAAGTTATAAGCCATTTGAATACCCGGAGGTTCTTCAATTTGTAGAGGCAATCAACAAATCGTTCTGGGTACATTCCGAAGTGGACTTTACTGCAGATGTTCAGGATTTTCATTCGCAGTTGGAACCACATGAAAAGCACGCTGTGAAAAATGCGCTGTTAGCCATTGCACAGATCGAGGTGTCTGTAAAGACATTCTGGGGAAATCTATACAACCACCTACCAAAGCCGGAATTCAATGGATTAGGATCTACTTTTGCAGAATGCGAGTTCCGTCATTCGGAAGCATATTCCCGTCTGTTGGAGGTATTAGGATATAATGACGAATTCTTGAACGTAATTGAAATTCCTGCTGTAAAAGGAAGAATTGAATTTCTTGGGAACGCTTTAAAGCACGCCAATTCTGCAACTCCCAAAGAGTACGTTTCAGCGTTATTATTATTTAGTATCTTAGTAGAAAACGTTTCTCTTTTCTCTCAGTTTGCCATTATCCTTTCTTTCACCAGATTCAAAGGATTTATGAAGAATGTTTCCAACATTATTGCATGGACATCCGTAGATGAGCAAATTCACGCCAACGCAGGAATCTACCTGATCAACAAAATCCGTGAGGAACAACCTGATCTGTTAACAGAAAGCGATATCGAAGACATCTACACGCTGGTAGACGAGTCTATCGAAAAAGAAGGAGATATTCTTAGCTGGATCTTCGAATTGGGTGAAATAGACAACGTATCTAAAGAGGATCTTTTGAACTTCATGAAATACAGAGTAGATGACAGCTTGAAGAAAATCAATATGAAAACAAAATACAACATTACTCCTGAGCAATACAAACCAATGGTATGGTTCGAGGAAGAAGTGTTTGCCAATTCATTAGATGATTTCTTTGCGAAAAGACCGGTTGATTATACCAAGCACGATAAAAGTATTACAGCAAACGATTTGTTTTAATACAGAGGCGCGAGCGAAGCGAGCGTCATAGCAGATAGTATTAGATTAACGTCATTCTAAAAATCTGTAGACGATGTACAGCAATACATCAGAAACGTAATAAAGAATCTCACACCAGGATTTCTTATACTTGGAATGATAATATGTTTAAATAAATATCAAACACAAAATGATTAATGTAATAGTAACTTACACGGTAAATCCGGAATTTGTTCCAGAAAACAAAGCTAATATTCAAAAGTTTTTGGATGATTTTAAAAATTTAGATCAATCAACATTTGAATATAAAGTATATCTGAAGGAAGATGGAGTTACTTTTCTACATTATTCAAACTATACCAATGAAGAAGTTCAGCATGAGGTTTTGAATGTACCTTCTTTTAAAGAATTTCAGAAATTAAGAGATGAAAGCGGGCTGAACGACTCCCACAAAGTAGAATTTTTACAATCAATAATATAAAAAAACAAAATTCCGAGGTGAGATAATCACCCCGGAATTCGAAAATATAACATCTATGGAAGAGCAAAATTCAAATATATGGTGGCTCAATGAAGAGTCTGAGCAAATGCTGAACAGAGGATATCTGTTGAAAGGCGAAACAGTAGACGGAGCCATCGACAGAATCACTACCGCTGCTGCAAAAAGGTTGTACAAGCCAGAACTTCAGCCGGCATTCAAAGAAATGATCACTAAAGGGTGGATCAGCTTCTCTTCTCCTGTATGGGCTAATATGGGTACAGAAAGAGGGCTTCCTATTTCGTGTTTCAATGCTCACATCCCGGACAGCATTGAAGGAATTACCCATAAAATGGGTGAAGTGATCATGCAGACTAAAATCGGAGGCGGAACTTCAGGATATTTCGGAGAATTGAGAAACAGAGGAACTGCAGTTACTGATAACGGAAAGTCTTCAGGAGCAGTTTCATTCATGAAGCTTTTTGATACGGCAATGGATGTTGTTTCTCAGGGAGGAGTAAGAAGAGGTGCTTTTGCTGCCTACCTGGATATTGACCACGGAGATATTGAAGAATTTTTATCAATTAAAGATATCGGTAGCCCCATTCAAAACCTGTTCACTGGAGTTTGTGTTCCAGATTACTGGATGCAGGATATGATAGACGGTGATATGGAAAAACGTAAAGTATGGGCAAGAGTATTGGAAAGCCGTCAGCAAAAAGGTCTTCCTTATATTTTCTTCACCGATAATGTTAACAGAAACAAACCTCAGGTTTATAAAGACCAGGGAATGACAATCAATGCAAGTAACCTTTGCTCTGAGATCATGCTTCCTTCAACAATGGAAGAATCATTCATCTGCTGTCTGTCTTCTATGAACCTTGAATTATATGATGAGTGGAAAGATACAGATGCTGTAAAATTAGCAGTATACTTCCTGGATGCCGTATTATCTGAATTTATCGATAAAACTGAAGGTAACTATTACCTACAGGGTGCAAGAAACTTCGCAATGCGTCACAGAGCTCTTGGATTGGGAGTTTTAGGATACCACTCTTATTTACAGAAAAATATGATTCCGTTTGAAAGCTTTGAAGCAACTCAGTTCAACGCAAGAGCATTCAGACATATTAAAGATCAGGCTGAGCAGGCTTCAAGAGAACTTGCCAACATCTATGGAGAACCAGATGTATTGAAAGGGTATGGACTAAGAAATACCACTACCATGGCGATTGCTCCTACCACTTCAAGTTCTGCAATCTTAGGACAAACATCTCCTGGAATTGAGCCTTTCTCTTCTAACTATTACAAAGCAGGTCTTGCTAAAGGAAACTTTATGCGTAAAAACAAATACCTGGCAAAACTATTGAAAGAAAAAGGACTGGATAACGAAGAAACATGGAGAACGATCATGTTGAATCACGGTTCCGTACAACACCTGAACGAGCTTACTCCTGAAGAAAAAGCAGTATTCAAGACGTTCAAAGAAATCTCTCCAATGGAAATTATTTCTCAGGCGGCACAAAGACAACAATACATTGACCAGGCACAATCTCTGAATCTACAGATTCCTTCCACAATGCCTGTAAAAGATGTAAACTACCTTTATATTGAAGCTTGGAAAAAAGGAGTAAAAACACTTTACTACCAAAGAAGTTCTTCCGTTTCTAAAGAAATGATGGTGAACTTTGTATCTTGTTCAAGCTGTGAAGCGTAAAATCAAGTAATAAACACGCTATATTTATGAAAGCATACCGAAAGGTATGCTTTTTTTATACCCTTTATTCATTGAAGTAATCGAGACATGTTGACAATTAAAAGTGATTCCTTTAATATAAAATATCGACAAAACCCAATCATTTAATTTCTTTATCATTCAATGATCAACATCTATTAAACAAAAAAAGTCCGGAAAGAAAATCCGGACTTATGAAAAAGAACTTCTTTGAAGTAAAATGGTCTAATAAAATAATTAAAAATTATATCGTACTCCCAATTGTGCCTGGAATCTTGATGCAAACTGATCAATGGTATAAGGCAATCCTGGGGTTTTAAAGTTATATGTAGGGTCTCCGGCTGCAGGTTGTCCTGTTGCCACGTTTCCAACTTTTGTAAGACCAACGCTAGCTGTAGAGTTAAAGGTATTCGGTACAAAATATACTTTACCCCAGTCTTTGTTCAATAAGTTGGTAAAATTGATAATGCTTAATGAAATCTGAATATTGCTCTTCGACTTTTCACTCAGTCTGATTTCATCCATGATTTTGATATCCGCCTGTACATTCCAAGGAGTGAAGTCACCGTTTCTTTCTGTGAATTTTCCTCTTCTGGATTTCAGATAATCATTATTGTTAACAAAGTTTTCATAATCTGCAATCTGCTGTTGTGCGGTTACCAATACGTTTCCAGATCCATCTTTGATAGGAACAATATATTTAGCAGCTTCGGCAGCATCTTTAAAGATATAAGCAAGTCCGGCAGCCTGTCCTGTATTGGCAATCGTACTGTTTATAAATCCCCAAGAGAAAGGATTTCCAGACTGTGCATTGAAGTATACATTGGCCGATAATCTGTTCAGTTTGGAAACATTAAATCCATATCCAAGATTAGCTACAATTCTATTTTTGATCGCAAAATTCGAAGTGGTAAGCTTAGGATCGTTAGGCGTCAGAGATTGGTTCATCTGCCAGTTACTTTCCATAGAGTTTCTGATACCATTCGTAATATCTTTAGCATCACCATACGTATAGGCTACAAAGAAGTTGAATCCGAAGTTATACGATTTCGAAAGCTGTGCTGTTAAATTGTATCGATAACCTTCTTTAGTATTTGATAACATGTACGCGTTCGAGAAGTTGTTGTTGATATTGGTTGTATAAATCGGCATTTCATGATTCACATCATAGCTGTAATACGTCACATTATCCGTTTTGTTAACCTGCTGGAACTTCAGATCGTAAAGCACTTTTGTATAGATTCCTTCTAAAGTAAGTTTATATCCCGAAAGGGTATAATCAAAAGCTAAAGAACTTCTCCAAACTCTCGGCATTTTAAAATTATTATCAACAAGGTCTACCTGTACTTTTGAAGAGTTTTGCCATTTCGGGAAATTAGCACTGTTCAAAGGGTCTCCATTGGTTGCCAGCTGAGTAGCAGTAGGAGCATTATAATCATAACTTCCAAAACCAACACCATCATTATAATAAGCATATCCAAGCCATGCAAATGGAATTCTTCCCACAAAGATACCTGATCCCCCTCTCAATACCATTGATCTGTCTTCAGTAACGTCGATGGTAAATCCTAATCTCGGAGAGAATGTAGGTTTATTAAGGTAATTGTTGGTAAGCTGGCTTAGCGGAGTATAAGTATAGGTGTTTCCATAATTAGGATCTTGAGGTGAATTGTTAACAAGTGGACTCAGCTGTGGTTTATTAGGTAAATCTGTATAATCCACTCTTACTCCCGGAGACAATCTTACTCTTCCCCAGTTGATCTCATCCTGGAAATACATGGAAAGAAGATTCACTTTATACTGAGCATAAGGATTATCAAAAAGAGTCTGTCTGCTGTCTCCGTTGAAAGGATAAGTTCCTCTTATTCTGGAAGGAGAACCGTTGTAAAAATCATTGAGAGATTTATAAGATATTCTTCCGTTTAAAGCATTTACAAATCCATAATCAATATTATACAACTCGTTGTGAGTTCCTAATAAGAAAGTATGGTTTCCTGTCTTATAGGTCAGGTTATCTGTAATTTCAAAAGTCTTCTGTTTCATATTGAAAACAGTTGCTTCCCTGTCATTACCCAACAAAATTGTTCCTCCATTATAATTGATCTCAACCTGCGGGAACATTGCATTTCCTGAAGTTGGATCTCTGTAGTCATGAATAGATGAATATCCAAGAACTAAATTATTGCTCCATTTATCATTAAAGCGGCTCTTCAGTTCTAAAGTAGTGGTAGAAGCCGTATTCTTCTGAATGAAATCCATGCTGGAGAATCTGAAATTCGCTCCGTCTCTTTCAAGATTGGAGGCCTGAGAGAATACAGTATTGTTTTTAATGGATAAAGTATGCTTATCATTAATTTTCCAGTCTAACTTATTGAAAAGTTTAGAACTTTCAGAGAAGTTATTATATTGGTTAAAGCTTCCTACATTGAAGCCATATTTATTTCTTACAAAATCTGAGATCTGCTGAGCCGTCTGTTCGTTCACCAAAGCATTAGGATCATTGGCATTGTAGAATACAGGATCTGTTCTTTTGGTATATTCAAGATTGGTAAAAAGGAAAACTTTATCCTTTACAATTGGTAAACCAACTCTTCCACCATAGATAAAATCCTGGAAGTCACTTGGCATTTTTGAGTTATCTCCAACTCTGTTTCTTCCTGTAATCGCAGCATTCCTTCCGTATGAGTATAGAGATCCTGTAATTTCATTACTACCGCTTCGGGTTACAGCATTAATACTTCCACCAAGGAAATTCCCCAGTTTCACATCATAAGGAGCGATATACACCTGCACATCCTGAATAGCATCCAAACTTATAGAATTGGAACGAGTACTACTTCCCGGCATTCCGGAAGTTCCTGTCTGCCCGCCTAATGAAGGACTGAAACCAATAGCGTCGTTATTGATGGAACCATCGATGGTAACGTTATTATACCTGAAATTGGTTCCGTTGAAAGAGTTATTCGCACTCTGAGGAACCAGTTTTGTAACATCCTGAATTCCTCTGTTAATATTCGGAAGCCCGGAAATTTGCGCCTGGCTGATTCCTATTCCATTTTTTACAGTAGTTCTTTTAGAGGTAATTTTTACTTCATCAATTGTTTTTTCTTTGCTTCCAAGATCCACCACAGGTAAATCATTGCTTCCCAAAGAAAGCTGTAAACTAGGATTCTCATAAATCACCTGTGATCCATCAGATATCTCAATTTTATAAGGACCTCCTGGCTGTAGATTGTCCAAACTAAACTGCCCTTTACTGTTACTCTTAGTTTCAAAGACACTGTTGGTAGGAATATGTACTACCTTTACGGTTACTTCGGAAGAGATACCTTTCAGTCTTCCAAAAATCTTAGAACTGGTTTCCTGTGAAAATGCAAAACCAAACGATAATAAAGCAAAAGCACAGATGATTTTTTTCTTCATATTTTATTGCTAAAAACTTGCCGTAAAATTAGATCTAGTAAACAGGAAGTATGGTAACATAAAATTAACATTACGTAACAGAATGTTTAACATTTCCTTAAAAAAAACTTAATCGGGAACATCGGACAAACCTTAATAATTTTTATATAAAAATCTACCTGATCAAGTAAAATACATTATAAATCCCTTTATAAAAGCACTTAAAAGTAATTCTGATGAGGTATAAAAAATTCATACAAAACGGAACTCAGCAAAAAATAAAATCCCTTTCTTTTTTTGGTTTATATTTGTGTTTATTGTTTAATACCATAAAACGACAGATATGAAATTCGGACAAGTTGAAGACCCATCAAAAATAAATTTCGCCCTTCCTAAAGACCACTCCAGAACCAAGGAAATTTTAAGTACCCATAAAAAAGGACTTGAAAATATTTCTATAGGATGCGCCAAATGGAACAAAACCGATCTTAAAGGGTTTTATCCTAAAGGAACAAAGGATGAATTGACCTATTATGCAACCCAGTTTAATTCTATTGAGCTGAATGCTACTTTCTACGGAATGCCTACTCCGGATCAGGTAAAAACATGGAAAGAAAAAACACCGGAAAATTTCAAATTCTTTCCCAAGATTACCAATACCGTCTCCCATTTCAAAAGGCTGATTGATGTAACAGATCCCGTGACACATTTTGCATCAGCTGTTATGAATTTTGATGAAAAACTGGGAATGGCTTTTCTACAGCTTCACGATAATTTTAAACCTAAAGATTATGACAGGCTGGAAAAATTTGTTAAAGAATGGCCTAAAGAAGTTCCTCTGGCTATAGAGCTTAGAAATACCGAATGGTTTACCAATGAGGAAATCCTTAATACAACCTGCGAACTTTTTGAAGCTCACAACATCACCAACATTATTGTAGATACCGCCGGAAGAAGAGATATGCTTCATATGCGCCTTACGACTCCAAATGCATTCATCCGCTATGTAGGAGCCAATGCAGAAAGTGATTATGAAAGACTGGATGACTGGTTGCAACATTTGACAAAATGGAAAAAGGAAGGCCTTCAGAATCTGTATTTCTTCGTACATCAAAATATAGAAAAAGCGTCTCCTCTATTGTCCGCTTACTTCATCAAAAAGCTGAACGAAGAATGGAAAACGGAGATTCATATTCCGCAGATGGCAACTGAAAGCACAGGAACACTTTTCTAAATATCTTCCTTTAGCTGATCTGCCAAAAACAGAGAAAATCTTTTTCATAGCAGAAAAATTTGTAAATTAGAGTATCTCGTATTCCTGGTAATATGAGGTACTTTTTAAATTATAGGTCATGGAAAAGGAAATTTGTAAAATCAGTATTGCCAGCAACTGGCTTGGTGACGAATATATCTTTTATGATAATCATATGATAAAAAGAATATTTGACAACCACAGCTTGAACTCCAACAGAGTTGAATGGCTTGAACCCTCACAGATCAGTAAACAAAATAAGGACAAATTGATAAAAGCCTGCCCGGAAGAATTTAAGGAGCAGATCATGCAGATCTTAGATTACCCTTAACTATTTCAATGGTAATAATAGCATCAAACCAATCATTATCGATATATTATTTCGTCTTATTTTTTTTCAACAGAAGAACAAGATTCAGGAATAAAAGCAGAAAATCCAGTGTGATCCATATTCCTAGTTTTGTATTTTCATAATTATAGGCATCAACCTGCTTTTTGGCAGCATCAGAAAGTTTCATGCTCTGGTTGATATAGTTTTGTACTTCTACAATCTGGTCAATATTTTTATTGGGTACAGAATGTTGTGAAAAATAAACAAGATTCTTTTTTCCAAGATATCCTGCAATCCAGTATTCATCAGACTGATCCATTTTCAGGTATTCTATTCTGTAGTATTCAGGACGGATCTTTCCAATATGTTTAGGTTCAAGGGTTGTATTCTTGTCTGTTTTCTTTACATTGATCAGATAAAAATCCAATGTTTGCGGAAGTTTGTTAACGACCTGCAACCCCACTGAATTAGCCACAAATGCAACAGCACTTTTCTTGATAAACCAATAGGTAAAAACAGAGATCGAAAAAACAACGGTTACAATGCGAAACAGTTTGGCCCATTTTGCCATCCTCCCCGATTTCACCTTAAATAGAACCAGAGAAATGATGCAAGCAAGAAAAATGATAAAAATAATGAGTGTCATATTTTACAAAGATACTTCTTCTCTGTATTTTATTTATATTTGCCGGCAAATTTTAACTCTAATAAACCATGAAAAAAACGCTTTCGGCACTTCTTTTTTTTAGTATTGCTTCTTTTTACGCTCAGGTCAAATTCGAAAAAGGCTATATTATCGATCAAAATGATACAAAAAAAGAGGTTCTGATCAAAAACAAAGGATGGGTGAGCAATCCAGACAATTTCATTTATAAAACAGACGAGAATTCAACAGAGGATAAAGGAACTCCTGCTACCATCAAAGAATTCGGAATATATAACGATTCCAAATATGTTACTTATAATGGGGATATCGACTATTCATCTGATGACATTTCCAATTTCTCTCACACTAAAGAACCCAAGTTTGTTAAAAGTTCAGTATTCCTGAAAGAACTCGTAGCAGGAAATAAGAATTTATATACCTATAAAGGTCATATTACCCGATATTTTTATTCTGAGTCAGATTCCGCTATTCAACCTTTAATCTATAAAAAGTATTTATTTAACGGAAACAGTTCTCAGGTTGCCACCAACGAACAGTATCTTGACCAGTTAAAAACTATTTTTGCCGATAACAGCAGTGCCCAGGCGTTAGTAGACAGAACGCAATATACAGCTTCCAGCTTATCGAAAATATTTAAGACTTATAATGGGAAAAGTACTGACGGTTCCACTGACCAATCTTTCACTGAAAGTAAAAAGAAGGTCAAATTCAACCTTAACATCCGACCGGGAATTAATTTCTATGCTCCTTTGAAATTGGAAGAATCGTACCGCAATCCAGGATTTTCTTCTAAATCTAATTTCAGAGTGGGAGTAGAAGCAGAATTGGTTTTACCGTTTAATAAGAATAAATGGTCTGTGATCGTTGAACCAACTTACTCCCAGTATACCAATAAAAAAACAACTATCCGAACAGATGACAACCTGTATAATATTACAATGGATAGTTATTCTTCTATTAGCGTTCCTGTAGGAATAAGATATTCTATGTTTTTGAATGAAAAATCAAGAATCTTCGTTAATGCTTCAATCAGTGTTTTGAATGTAAGAACAAGCTCTGCATCATCCATAGACGTAGATTATGATAACACTGTATTTGATAAGATTGCTCTTGCTTCCACTCAAAGTTTTAGAGGTTCTTCTATAGGAGCAGGGTTTACTTATAATAACAAATTCAGCGTTGAGGCAAGACTTAATGGCAATACAAATGTTCTTTATAAGGACTTACCTCATGCAGATCTTAAATCTTTCTCTTTAATTCTGGGATATAATATTTTCTAATCAACATTCCATTCTTTATAAAACTGGTCGAGGAAATTCAGCATATATTGATGTCTTTCTTCGGCCATTATTTTTCCTTTCTGTGTGTTCATCAGGTCTTTCAGAAGTAATAATTTTTCGTAAAAATGATTGATGGTTGTACCGTTGGATTTTTTATATTCTTCTTTAGACATTCCTAAGTTAGGCTTTAATGCAGGATCATACATCAGATTATTTTTAAATCCTCCAAAGTTGAATGTTCGGGCAATTCCAATGGCGCCTATCGCATCAATACGATCCGCATCTTGTACTATTTTAAGCTCAATAGATGGGTTTTCCGGAGCCTGACTTCTGTTTTTGAATGAAATATTCTCAATTACAAATAAAACATTCTGAATCACCTCTTCTGAAACATTCTGACTCTCAAGAAATTCTCTTGCTATTCTTGGTGCAATGGTTTCGTCTCCGTTATGAAATTTAGGATCGGCAATATCATGTAACAGGGCGGATAATTCTACCACTTCTTTGTTGCAGTCTTCTGTATCTGCAATTTTTCCGGCAAGTTTCCATACTCTTTCAATGTGGAACCAGTCGTGTCCTGCTTCTGCTCCTTCTAATTTTTCTTTTACAAATTCTACGGTTTTGTCGATCGTACTTTTCATTTATCTATCAATTCATTTAAAATAATATCCCAAAGTTTGCTGTTGTAGCTTCTAAAAAAGTTGACGTGCCCGATTTCATTTTTATCAGATTCGGAAGTTTTTACCAGCCGGTAAGTCGGCTTGAGGTTAGGATAGGTATCATTCAATAAACTCAGCACTCCTTTTTCTGTTAGCCAGACATCATCTTCAGCACGAATGACGAATACATTCTGTGTTAATTTTTTAGAATAGTCATCAATTTTTTCCAACAATCTGTTGGTTGATTTCCTGTTTAAAATTAAGGTTCTCCAGTCATATGCACAATTTTTTGGAAGACTTTCTCCAAGTCCGAACCAATTTGCCGGGAAATATCCTAGCAGTGAAGTGGTTAGCGGCTGAGCAATTCCAAAACCCAAATACGCTTCTATTTTTGTTTTTGTGCGGAGATTTCCAACGAAGGCATTTTGGGTTCCAACAAAGATGAATTCTTCAAATATCTTTGAATCTTCATTCATCCCCAAAATCAATGCTCCCACGGAATGTCCAAGGCAATATTTTCTGTATTGCGGAAATGTATTGATGATATAATCTGTTACCGTTTTAAAATCCTTTGAGCCCCAAATTCTCATGGAACTATGAAATCCTTTCATATTTTTCGGCTTCGAAAGGCCGATCCCGCTGTAATCATAAGTAATCACAGTAAATCCTTTTTCAGAAAAGTAATTGGCAAAGGAAAAATAAACCTGTTGCTTCACTCCTGTGGCTGAATTAATGAGTAATAATTTCCCATTACTTTTTTCAGGGTTGAAAAGATGAACGCTAAGGGAAGTATCGTTTTCTGTGGTCAATATTAGTTTTTCCATATTATAAAAGAAAAAATCCACTATAAAAGTGGACATTTTACCTATATTTTTATGTTAAGTTTTAGACTTTTGATATGCCTTAAATAGTTTAAGAAAGAAAATCTGCCATTCTTGGCAATCCTGTTTGAGATCCTTTTCCTCCTGAAACCCTTGATGAAACTTCATTTCCAAACTTCACGCATTCTTCAATAGAATTACCGTGACAAAGTGCTATGGCGAATCCGGAAGTGAAAGCATCACCCATTCCCATTTTGTAGACGGTTTCATCTTTATCATTTCTATAATACTTCATTTCGTTACCGTCAAAATAAATGGTCGAGTTAGTATCGTCCCTCACAAATACTTTATTGTAGTATTTTTTAAGAACTTCCTCTCTCTTTTCTTCTCCAAAAATAGTATACAGCTCATTGCTTTTGGCCACAATAAAATCAACGTTTTCTAAAATATCTTCACTGATTCTCAGAGCGGGTGAAGCATACAACCCCACCATTTTACCATATTTCTTTGCTTTTTTCACTGTATGTTCTACGACTTCCATAGATACTTCAAGCTGTATAAGAACAAGGTCTACAGTATGGAAATACCGGTCGGCCTCGTCAATATGACTCGTTTTAAGATATTTATTGGCTGCCGGCACCACTACAATTGCAGCATGCCCATGGGAAGTGGTTACATAGGCTGTACCTGTTGCTTCTTTGTCTGTTTCATGTACAAAACCCACATTCACATTTTCACTCACCAGATTTCTCATAATCTGTTGACCAAGAGGATCCATACCTACACATCCTACAAAATATACACTGGCACCCAATCTGGCTGTACCTACTGCCTGATTGGCCCCTTTACCTCCAAAATAGCTTTCCGAATTAACGGCCAAAACCGTTTCGTTGGGCTGAGGAAGTTTCTCGGTTTCCAGCACTAAATCTATTGATGAGCTTCCTACAACGATAATTCTGGGTTGTTCTGATGAGAAATACATTGTGTTTTATATTGGGCTTTAAAGTTTAATATTTTATAAAAAGGTACTTCAAAAATAGCTAATTTAAATTAACTTATCTCAATAAATTCAGTAATTATCTTTACAGGCTTCTGATCCTTATCGTAGGCAATATAACTGGCATAAAAACCTTCACCGTATCCTGTTTCGAAAGCAAAAATTGTCCCCGGATGTTTCTCAGAAGGCTTCAGAAATGCATATTGATCTATCGCACCGTTTTCATCAAAGAAATAATCGTGGAAAAATTCTTCGTAGATTCCCATAAAATCTCCTCCTTTATTTTGATATAGTTTTTGCTCCAGATCGTTGAGACTGCTTTGAGTATCTACATCCATGAAGCATCCCATTCCACTCTCCACAGGGTATCCGAAAACTTCTTCTTCAGCCAGATCCTTAATATTCTGTCCTGTTGTGGTGGCAAGCTTCCATTCTTTGATGTCTGAATTTGTGAATATAATTTCTACGTAGGCCACACAGTTGCTTTCTCTTTCTTTATGTAGCATTACAGAAAAATCTCCTTTCGGAAATTGGGTTGTAAAAGGAAGCATATCATTTGTGATCAATGGGTCACAAGCGACGAGCTTTCCACTGGAAAGATAAATCTTCCCTACTTCAAAACTTTCCAATAAGGGGCTCTCTACAAAGTCCTTTGAAAATAGTTTTTTTATGTTTTCTAAGTGTGTCATTCTATTTATTCTTTAAATCATCAGGCTGGATACAATTATTCACCTGTATCCAGCCTGAGATTTCGACAACGTTAATTGTCTGTATTTTATAAACTTTTCAGTTTTTCTTCAAGGATCGCAATCTTATCCAAAGCGTCTTTCTGTTTCTTACGCTCTACCTCTACTACTTCAGGTTTTGCGTTGGCAACAAACTTCTCATTGGAAAGCTTCTTTTCTACTGAAATTAAGAATCCTTTTAAGTATTTCAATTCTTCTTCAGTTTTCTCTTTTTCTTCTCCCAGATCAAGATTTTCACTCAAAGGTATAGAAACTTCAGTAGCTCCTACCAGGAATGTAAAGCTTGGTTTATCAGTTTTCTGCCCGAAATGGATATCAGAAACATTGGCCAATTTTCTTACTACCGCTTCGTTGGCAAATTCTGAGGCATTGGTATATATTTCAACGGTTTCTCTTGGTGAAATTCCTTTTGTCTGGCGATAGTTTCTTACTCCGGAAATCAATTCTGATGCTGTTTCAAAGTTTTTAATGATGGCTTCATTAAATTCTCCGCCGTTTTTCTGCTGAGAAATCATTAGAGCTTCTTCAATGCTTCTTTCCGAAATAGTCTGCCACAATTCCTCTGTTAAGAAAGGCATGAACGGATGAAGTAACTTCATCAATTCTTCAAATAGCTCAATTGTTTTGTTATAAACATCTTTTGAAATTCCTTCACCATAATTCGGTTTAATAGCTTCAAGATACCAACCGCAAAAATCGTCCCAAATTAATTTGTAGATTAAATGTAAAGCATCAGAGATTCTGAACTTCTCAAACTGATCGTTAATTTCAACAATTGTTTTATTCAGTTTATTTTCAAACCATTCTATAGTCTGAATTTCTGTTGCATTTGCAGGTTTATCTTCATGATTCCACATATTGATCAAACGGAAAGCATTCCAGATCTTAGTGGCAAAGTTTCTTCCCTGAAGCATTAAATCCTTATCAAAAAGAAGGTCATTTCCTGCTGCAGAACTCAACAGAATACCTACACGAACTCCATCAGCTCCAAATTCAGAGATCAACTCCAAAGGATCTGGTGAATTCCCCAGAGATTTAGACATCTTTCTTCTTTGGCTGTCTCTTACAATTCCTGTGAAATAAACATTTTTAAACGGAACTTCTTTTCTGTATTCCAATCCTGCCATAATCATTCTGGCTACCCAGAAGAAGATGATATCCGGACCGGTAACAAGATCAGATGTTGGATAGTAATAGTTGATATCTTTATTTTCAGGATCAAGCAATCCGTCAAATACGGACATTGGCCACAACCATGAAGAGAACCACGTATCTAATGCATCGTCATCCTGTCTAAGGTTTTCTACAGTCAGACCTGAATTTCCTGTTTTTTGTTTTGCCAGTTCTAAAGCATCTTCTTTAGTTTCTGCAACTACGAAATCATTTTCTCCTTCTCCGTAATAATATGCAGGAATCTGCTGTCCCCACCAAAGCTGGCGTGAGATATTCCAGTCACGGATGTTTTCCATCCAGTGTTTGTAGGTATTTTTGAACTTTTCCGGGTAAAATTTCACCTCATCATCCATTACTACATCCAAAGCAGGTTTAGCAATTTCAGACATTTTCAGGAACCACTGTACAGAAACTTTAGGCTCAATAACGGCCCCTGTTCTTTCTGAAGTTCCAACTTTATTTACATAGTCTTCAGCTTTCAACAAAAGATCTTTCTCTTCCAGTTCTTTTGCAACCAGCTTTCTTACTTCAAATCTGTTTTTTCCTGCATAGTGAAGTCCATGCTCGTTAAGGTTTCCATCATCATCTAAAGCATCAATCATTTTCAACTGATGTTTTTGTCCGATTTCATAGTCATTGGTATCGTGTGCAGGAGTAATTTTTAGAGCTCCTGTTCCAAATTCAATATCAACATATTCATCCTCAATAATCGGGATTACTCTGTCAACGATCGGTACGATTACATTTTTACCTTTCAGGTGAGCATATCTTTCATCATTTGGATTGATACACACCGCTGTATCCCCGAAAATAGTTTCAGGACGCGTAGTAGCCACTGAAAGAAATTCTTCTGAACCTTCAATTTTATATTTAAGGAAGTATAATTTTCCGTTCTGTTCTTTAAAAATTACTTCTTCGTCTGAAATATTGGTTTTCGCTTCCGGATCCCAGTTCACCATACGGTAACCTCTGTAGATCAACCCTTTATTGTATAGATCTACAAAACTTTTGATCACCTGCTGAGACAGTTTATCTTCCATAGTAAAACGGGTTCTGTCCCAATCACATGAACATCCCAGTTTTTTCAACTGTTCCAGGATTGTTCCTCCATATTTATCAGTCCATTCCCAGGCATGCTCCAGGAATTGTTCACGGGTAATATCAGATTTATTGACCCCTTCAGACTTCAATTTAGCAACAACTTTAGCTTCAGTAGCGATTGAAGCGTGATCTGTTCCCGGAATCCAACAGGCATTAAACCCGCGCATTCTTGCACGACGGACCAGAACATCTTGAATAGTATTGTTCAGCATATGCCCCATGTGCAAAATCCCCGTTACATTTGGCGGAGGGATGACCACGGTGTATGGCGGCTTGTTATTAGGTTCTGAATGAAAATACTTGTTTTCCATCCAGAAGTTATACCATTTCTGTTCTGTTTCCTGTGGATTATACTTTTCTGAAATCTGCATAAATTCTATTTCTTTGACTTACAATTTGCAAAAATAGTCTAAAGAAAAAAAATTTTAAGCATGAATTAAAATAATTTTTAACTTTGTTTCACAAAATTTATCTAACAAATATATCTAACATTCAAGAATATGAAGAAATTAATCGCAGGAATTGCATTGTTCGGAACATTTGCACTTGCATCTGCACAAACTATTACATTTGATAAAACAACTTTTGACTACGGTACTATCAAGCCAAGCTCAGACGGTACAAGATTCTTTACTGTAACGAATTCAGGGGATAAACCTTTGATTATTTCAAACGTAAAACCTTCTTGCGGATGTACTACTCCTGAGTTTAGCCAAGATCCGATCATGCCAGGAAAATCTGCTAAAATCAAAGTAGGCTACAATACTTCTATTCCTGGAGGTTTCAACAAAATGATTGAAGTTTTCTCTAACGACCCTGCAAACAGCAGAAGTGTAATTTACATCAAAGGAAATGTAGATGCTAAAGCTCCTGAACCAAAAGTATTGACTCCAGAAGAGCAAAAAGAAGCTGCTAAGGCTGAGAAAAAAGCTGCAAAACTTGCTAAAAAGGCTGCTGCAAATTAATCTTTACTCAAAAAAATAAAGGAACCGTCTCTATAGAGGCGGTTTTTTTATTACATTTATGTTTGATTAGGCTGTAGATGATAGGTGATAGGTGGCAGAAAATAGTATTAAAATCTATCATATATATTTAGGTTTTGGCTGACATTTTGATTTATTTTTCCTTTAAAATAGCTGGACTAAAGCCCACTCGTAATGAATTTTAATAACAACATCTTTTAATCTTTAAAAATATATGGACACCAATTTCTCAGATGACTTTAAAGTAAACGGAAAATTTTCAATCAAGAAAGCCAATACTTCATACAAAGGAAAACTTACCAAAGATGAAGGCGCAGCATTATTAATTCAGGAAAAAGAAAAGCTTCGTGAACTACAGGAAAAATTATATGCTGACGGCAGCCAGTCTCTTTTGGTGGTTCTTCAAGCGATGGATGCTGCAGGTAAAGACAGTATGATTGAGCACGTTTTTGGAGGTGTAAATCCACAGGGTTGTAATGTAACCAGCTTTAAAACACCAAGTTCCAAAGAATATTCCCATGATTTTTTATGGAGACACTATCTTGCACTGCCTCAAAAGGGGATGATTGGAATTTTCAACCGCTCGCACTATGAAAGTGTATTGGTCTGTAAAGTACATCCTGAATATAATTTAAGCGAAAAAACATGGTCTTCGGTAAAGGATTTCGATGATAAATTCTGGGAAAACCGATATGAAAGTATCCGAAATTTTGAGAAGCATCTTGCCCAAAACGGTACAACTATTGTCAAAATATTCTTAAATGTATCAGAGGATGAACAGAAAAAAAGACTTCTGGACAGAATCAACGAGCAGGAAAAAAACTGGAAATTTTCAGCAAGTGATCTTCCGGAGAGAGCTTTATTCAGCAAATATATGGAGGCTTATGAAACGGCAATCAATGAAACTTCTAAAGATCATGCCCCTTGGTACGTACTTCCTGCAGACAATAAATGGTTTGCTAGAGTTGCTGCCATTCAGATCATTATTGATGCTCTGGAAAAAATGAATCTAAAATATCCAACCCTTTCAGATAAGGATAAAGAAGAATTACAAAACGCAAAAAAACAGTTGGAAAGCGAATAATCTTATAAAGGATGAAAGTGGAAGTTCATAGTTCGAGGGCGCAAGTTTCTTGTTTTCTTCGGCCTTGAGCTTCCTTCCTTTTGCTTACAGTGAAAAAATTACGAGAAAATCTATAAGCCGGATTTTGTACTTCCGAAGAAGTGCCTGTTATTTATCTACGTTTTACATTGCTGCAAAACTTGAGCTGATTACCCCTCGGCTTTCAGGACGAGCCGCCCCTATCTTCAATTACTGAAAAGAACCGATATACTTACCATTGCACCGCAAAGAGTTTACCTGGTTTCACTACAGCCGAACTGTACTTGCTTTCTGTTGCACTTGTCCTACCCTCGCGGGTGACGGATGTTATCCGCTTTGCTGCTCTTTGGTGTCCGGACTTTCCTACCTCCCGAAATCGGGAAATCAACAAGCCGATTTTCTCGCAGCGGCAAAGATACGTATTTTTTTGTGAAGAGACTGGGGAATCCTTTAAAGCAAGGAAAGTGAATACATCATTTGTTCTCCCAATTCACCTTATTCTTTTAACTTATTTATGATTTTACCATAATTCCTTTTCTCCAATTACCACTTTATTATTATCTTCGTGCATTATATATCTATGAATCCCAGAGAAAAAGAATTTGCACAGCTTATCAAAGATAATCAGGGTCTGATTATTAAGGTATCTCGCCTGTATACAAATTCTCTGGAAGATGAAGAAGATCTTTTTCAGGAAATCGTGTTACAACTCTGGAGAAG
Organism: Chryseobacterium sp. JK1; assembly: GCF_050632815.1. Taxonomy (NCBI): domain Bacteria; kingdom Pseudomonadati; phylum Bacteroidota; class Flavobacteriia; order Flavobacteriales; family Weeksellaceae; genus Chryseobacterium; species Chryseobacterium sp. JK1. Next base: position 162,775 of record NZ_JBODRU010000003.1, read on the forward strand.
TTACGACTCATTTAAAGGAAACTCAAAAATTTCCACATGGATGTATCGTGTAGCGCTTAATACAGCCATTACCCTCTTTAGAAAAAAAAGCAAAAGCCTTCCGACCAATGAACTGGACATCAACCACAAAGACTTCGTGGAAGATGATGATGAAAAGCAGCAGCAGATATCGCTTTTGTATACTGTAATCAAGACTCTTCCGAATGTTGAAAGGGCTATTGTCATGATGTATCTTGATGATCTACCTTATAAGGATATTGCGGAAAACCTCGGAATCACTGAAGTGAATGCCCGAGTAAAAATGAACAGATTAAAGAAAACCCTTAAAGAACAGATGGAAAAATATGCCTGAATTTGATTTAGACAGCTTTAAAAAGACATGGCAGGAACAACCTGTACAGCCAAAATATGACAACCGTGAGATTCTTCAGATGTTGAATAGAAAGTCACGCAATTATGTAAAGTATATTTTCTGGATCAGTGTTGTAGAATTTTTATTCTTTTCTGTATTAGGATTATTCTATTTCTTTCAGGAAGAAGAATCTGACAGTTTCCGAAAAATGCTGGAAAGACTTGGAGCACAGGAAGCCCCGGAAGTGGAAAATAATTTTGGCCATGCTTATTTAGCAATAAAAATTATAAGCTTATTGATTACGGCATATTTTGTACTGAAGTTTTACAGCAATTACCGCAAAATAAAGATTGAGGAAAACCTGAAAGGACTCATTACAAGAATTATCAAATTTAAAACAACGGTTAATGCATTTATTTTAATCAGTATTGTGCTGCTTATTTCCTTTACATTTGTATTGGCTGCTTTTATATTTTATACATTAAATTCTCAAAATGTACAGCCAAGCAATGCTGATCTTACCATTACCATTGTTGGGCTTACCGTAAGTACTTTGCTTGGGATTTCTCTGATCTGGCTGTATTACAGACTTGTATATGGTACAATCATTAAAAAACTTGATAAAAATCTACATCAGCTGAAAGAAATAGATTCTCAGGAAAATTAGTATACATAGGCATAGTTCGGGATATAATTATTAATTTTATTCCACCAAATCTTAAACTATGCCCTTATCTTATGTGTATGGAGCTTCTGAAGTTCCATTATTAGGACAGACCATCGGAGGTAATCTGAAAAAGACTGTCGAAAAATATCCCCGCCAAGAAGCTTTAGTCTCTGTTCATCAGAATTACAGAGCTACTTATCAGGAATTTTATAATCAGACCACTGCTGTTGCCAAAGCCCTGCTGTTTTTGGGAGCAAAAGCCGGTGACAGAATTGGAATATGGTCTTCCAATCGTTACGAATGGGTTCTTCTTCAATATGCTACGGCCAGAATAGGAACAATTTTAGTAAATATCAACCCTGCTTACCGAACTCATGAGCTTACTTATGTACTCAACCAGTCCGAAGTACGGTTTATTTTTTCTGCTTTAAGCTTTAAAACCAGCAACTACAAAGAAATGGTGGAATATGCTAAAGAAGTATGTCCCACTCTAAAGCATGAGATATTCTTTGATGATAACTGGGAAGAATTTGTGAATAATGGCCAGAATATTTCTGATGAGGTTCTTCACAGCTTTGAAGAACACGTACAGTTTGATGACCCTGTGAACATTCAGTATACTTCAGGAACGACAGGTTTCCCGAAAGGAGTAACCCTTTCCCATCATAATATTTTAAATAACGGTTATTTCATCGGGATAAGGCTGAAATATACCGAAAAAGACCGTGTCTGCATCCCCGTTCCTTTCTATCACTGCTTTGGAATGGTTATCGGAAATATATGCTGTACTGCTCATGGCGCCTGTATGGTAATTCCTAATGACAGTTTTGATGCTGAGATTACCTTAAAAGCCGTTTCCGACGAAAAATGCACTTCTTTATATGGCGTTCCCACAATGTTTATCGCAGAACTGGCGGTAAAAGATTTTGAAACTTACGACTTTTCAAGTTTAAGAACCGGAGTGATGGCAGGATCAGTATGCCCACCAGAGATCATGAAAAAAGTGGAAAATCTTATGAATATCAAAGAAATGAGCATCTGCTATGGAATGACAGAAACATCCCCCGTATCTACCCAAACATTGATTGGAACTCCGCTTGAAAAGCAGGTAAGTACCGTAGGAACTGTTCAGGATCATCTTGAAATAAAAATTATAGATGAAAACGGAAAAATCCTGAAACGTGGTGAACATGGTGAACTCTGTAAAAGAGGCTACTCCGTGATGTTGAAATACTGGAACGACCCGGAAAACACCAGAAAAGTACTGGATGACGCCCGCTGGATGCATACCGGAGATATGGCTGTAATGGATAAAGACGGCTATATTACCATTTCAGGAAGAATTAAAGACCTTATTATTCGTGGAGGTGAAAATATATCTCCCAAAGAAATTGAAGACTTCTTATACACCTATACCCATATCCTGGATGTACAAATCATTGGAGTTCCGAGTGAAAAATTTGGAGAGGAAGTAATGGCCTGGATAAAGGTAAGGAAAGGATTTACGATTACAGAAGAAGAGCTTTTGGAATACTGCAAAGGAAAAATCGCTCACTATAAAGTTCCGAAGTACTGGAAGTTTGTAGATGAATTCCCAATGACTATTTCCGGAAAAATAAGAAAGGTAGAAATGCGGGAAATTTCTATGAAAGAACTTGGATTGGAGATCAGAGTTTAGATCTTTACTCTTGAAAAAATAAAAAAGCATTTCAAATTGAAATGCTTTTTTATGATATTTTAAAGTTCTTTTCTTAACCTTGCTACCGGAATATTTAGCTGTTCACGGTATTTTGCAATAGTTCTTCTGGCAATATTATAGCCCTGTTCTTTTAGGATCACCACCAAAGCGTCATCTGTAAGTGGTTTTCTTTTATTTTCTTTACTGATTACTTCCTGAAGATGGGTTTTAATTTCTTTAGTAGAAACTTCTTCTCCATCATCATTCGTTAAGCTGTCTGAGAATAAATCTTTAAGATATACAATACCATTAGGAGTATCGGCATATTTACTTTTTACCACTCTTGAAATGGTAGAAATATCAAAACCGGTAATATCTGCCACATCTTTTAAGATCATTGGTTTCAGCGACTTTTCGTCTCCTGTGATGAAATAATCCTTCTGGAACTTCACAATTGCCGTAATGGTCTGCAATAAGGTATTCTGACGTTGGTTGATGGCGTCTATATACCATTTGGCAGCATCCAGTTTTTGTTTGATAAATAATGCAGCCTGCTTATGCTCGGATGAATTTTTATCATGAGAATAAGTAGTCAGGATATCTTTATATTCTTCGGAAACTCTTAATGTAGGTGCATTTTTGCTGTTTAGCATAGGAATCACCTGCCCGTCTTTCACCTGAATTACAAAATCCGGAATAATTTCCTGATTGATCGTAATAGTCTGTGTATCAAAATTGCCACCTACTTTAGGTGAAAGTTTGGAAATTTCATCCAGTGCATCTTTAAGATCATCTTCTTCAATATCATACTTCTGAATAATCTTGTTATAATGCTTATTCGTTAAAGCATCAAACTGATGTCTTAAAATATTCGCCGCCAGAGAAACCGCTTTATCAGAGCTTACTTTCTTTTCAATCTGTAACAACAGACATTCCTGAAGACCTCTTGCACCGACTCCTGATGGATCTAACTTTTGAATATAGTTCTCAAGGATGTCCTCCACTCTTTCTTTGGTGGTATAAATTCCCTGAGAGAAAGCAAGATCATCTACAATAGACTTGATCTCTCTTCTCAGATATCCGTCTGTATCCAGATTACCAATAAGGTACTCTGCAATCTTCAGATCTTCATCACTGATATTTACCAAATGGATTTGCTCCATCAGATAATCGTATAATGACTGTCCTTCCGTAAGAAGGCTCTCGTTATCGAATTCTTCATCATCCGGAGAGTAGTTACTGGATGCGGTTTTATAGCTTGGTTCATCGTCATAGATATATTCATTGACGTCGAAATCTGTTTCAATGCTTTCCGTACCCTCATCCTGATAAGCATCTTCCAAAGAAGAATAATCATCTTCTTTAGAATCTTCCTTGGCAATTTCCAAGGCAGGATTTTCTTCTAACTCTCTCTCCAACTCCTCTTCAAATTCAAGAGTATGAAGCTGAATAAGCTTCATCAACTGGATCTGCTGAGGGGCCAGCTTCTGTCCTAATTTGAGTTGTAAGTGTTGTTTAAGCATATTCTTATTTGCGTTTTAACATAACATATTCTACGAATTTAATAAATTTATTTGATAAAAAACGCATTTAGCATGATTTTTGCTTTATACATTAAATATAATAAACTATTAAATAATAAAAAAAGCCTTAATCCGTAGATAAGGCTTTTTTTTATTGTTCTAGAATTCAGCGCTTTTCGGCGTTCTTGGAAAAGGAATAACGTCTCTGATATTGGTCATTCCGGTTACAAAAAGAACCAGTCTTTCCAGCCCTAATCCAAAGCCTGCATGCGGTACAGAACCGAATTTTCGGGTATCAAGATACCACCAAAGTTCGTGCTCATCTACATGCATCTCCGCCATTTTCTGTTTTAATACATCCAATCTTGCCTCTCTTTCTGATCCTCCAATGATTTCTCCGATACCTGGGAAAAGAACGTCCATTGCTGCAACGGTCTTGTTGTCATCGTTCAGTTTCATATAGAAAGCTTTGATTTCTTTTGGGTAATCAAACAATACCACCGGGCATTCGAAATGTTTTTCAACTAAAAATCTTTCATGCTCAGACTGAAGGTCTGTTCCCCAACTTTCAACAGGGTAAGCAAATTTTCCTTTTTTGTTCTCCTTGGAGTTCATTAGGATCTCAATAGCTTCTGTATAGCTTACGCGTTTAAAACGTTTGGCAATTACATTTTCAAGTTTCTCAATAAGACCTTCTTTTGCTCTTTCTTTTTCCGGTTTTGTCTTTTGTTCTTCAGCAAAACGGTTGTCTAGGAATGCAAGATCATCTTTACAGTGATCCAATACATACTGGATTACATATTTAAGGAAATCTTCTGCAAGATCGATGTTATCTTCAAGGTTGTTGAAAGCTACTTCCGGCTCAATCATCCAGAACTCAGCAAGGTGTCTTGTTGTGTTTGAATTTTCAGCACGGAAAGTAGGTCCGAAAGTATAAATTCTTCCCAATCCCATCGCTGCAGTTTCTCCTTCAAGCTGACCGGAAACGGTAAGGTTGGTTTTCTTTCCGAAGAAATCCTGTGCAAAATCAATTTCCCCTTCTTCAGTTCTCGGCATATTGTTCAGATCGAAGTTGGTTACTCCGAACATTTCTCCCGCTCCTTCTGCATCTGCTCCTGTAATTACCGGAGTGTTGATGTAGAAAAACTGGTTCTGGTTGAAGAATGAGTGAACGGCAAAGCTTACTGCGTGACGTACTCTGAAAACCGCCCCAAACAAATTGGTTCTGAATCTTAAGTGTGCCTGCTCACGAAGTTTTTCCAAACTGTGTTTTTTAGGCTGAAGAATGGTACTTTGAAGTTCTTCTGTAAAGTTATCTCCTAAAATGATGATCTTTTTAGCAATAATTTCAACAGACTGTCCTGCTCCCTGGCTTTCTACCACTTCTCCTACTATTTTAAGGGAAGAAGCTGTACTGATATTTTTGATGATTGCCTCGTCAAAATTTTCGAAATCAACAACTATCTGCAAATTATTAATCGTAGATCCATCATTAAGTGCAATAAAGCGATTAGCACGGAATGATTTTACCCATCCGTAAACTGTAATGTCATGATGTAATACTTTCTTGTAATCCTTTAGGATTTCTTTGATCGTTTGCTTTTTCATTTGTTGATGATAAATTTTTTATATAAAAATTAATGTGGGCAAAGTTACAAAAAAACAGCGCAACTTCATGGTTACGCTGTCTTTAAAAATCATTTATCAAGTATTTAAACTTACAGCTAAAAAAAACTGTCTATTTTTCTGCTCTTCCGTCTTCATTTTTAAAGTTGAATTTCACATCAATGTTTCTTAAAAAATCGTTGATCTGAATTGAAACATTCATTTCATCACTTTAAGAAAAGGATAAAAATTAATTACTTTGAGTTTTCATGGAAATGGTTTTTAGTATAAAAAAATGGTTATTAGTTTTAAATGATAACTGGATATTTACAGTCTGTTTTTCTTTACTCGATTTATACTATACTAAATGATTATCGTTTTTACGTTTCTAACTTTTTTACTATTTACTTCATGATTTTGTCTTTATAATTTTCTTACAAATTTTTATCAATATCTCTTCTGGCCGAAAGTTTTACTGATTATTTTTTGATGTAAAGATCTTGTAGTGCGCATCTACAAAATATCAATAATTGTGTTTTTACCTCTGAAGCAAAGATGCGGTAAAAGGGAATGACGAAACAAGCAAATGGTCTATAAATTCATAAATCTATAGGCATAAAATCATGAATTTATATAATTCAAAACACTGATAATAAACACATTAAAATCAAATCACTTCCATATTTTCAATTTCTTTTAAATAAACAGAAAGAGGTGTTCCTGTTCTTTTTTTGAAGGCTAAAGTGAAAGCCTGCTCATTATTGTATCCCAATTCTTCTGCAATAAAAGGCAGCTTATATGATCTGAATTTTCGATCATTGGCCAATCTGTTGATGGCATAGTCAATGCGGAGATCATTGAGATAAGTTGCAAAATTTTTCCCTTTATAGGTATTGATAATTTCGGATAAATATCTGGAATTGGTTTTTACCTTTTTAGCAAGACTCCCTAAGGTGATTCCCTTGTTTAAGAACTGATCTTTGCTCTCGAAGATTTCCAATTCTTTTAAAATCGTCTGAACGATATCTTCGGAAATTACTTTTGTTGTTTTGTCTTCTGAAGTGGTTATATCCTGAACAGAGATTTCATTTTTCAACTCCATTCTTTCACTCACTCTGTTTTCATTGACAGACTGAATAAGATCCTGGGCAATTTTTTTGTATTTCTTTTCAGATTTCTTATACTTAAAATAAACGTTGATGAATAATAAATGCGATATCAGCAGTAGACTGAGAACAACATAGAAAAGGTTCTTTCTTTTTTGAAGTTCATGGGTAATTGATTCTTTTTCCTGCTGCAACTCCGAAGCATCGTACCTTCTGGGAAGTTCTCGGGAGATATATCTGAACTGGGTATCCAGAACTTTATCTACTGCCAGAAATCGATCTACATAATACAGCTGTTTTTCTATATCATTGTTTTCTTTGTAATACTTAATAAGATAGGTATATACTTCTCTGAGTTCCGGATACATATAATATGTTTTGAGAATCATAGAGTCGATCTTTCTGAAACAATCTGTTGCCTTTTCTTTTTCTTTTAATCCATCATAGGCTTTTCCCATATTGAAGAGGGTGTAATGTTCGCTTCTCCTGCTTTGCTCTTTAGCAGCAAAGAAGTGTTTTTTACATTCCTGAAGGTTTTCAATGGCTTTCTGATAGTTTTTCGATTGTAAATTATAATTTCCCAGCAGTCCAAGACTTTCGTAGTATCGGTAAGTGTCGTTTTCTTTTTTCGACTCCTTCAGAGCTTCCTGTATCAGAATATAGGCAGAATCCATTTTATTGATTTCTATGTAGGCATCTGCCAAACTCAGTTTGAGATTATTTTTCTCATCCTTATGCATATAATCGGCATCATACGCATAATGTCTCAGCGTTTTGGCTGCTTCTGCATGTTTCCCTATATAATTATTCAGGTAAGCGAGACTGATGTGTGCCAAAGCAATCTGTCGTTTATTCTTTTTTTCTTTTGCATATTTCAGTCCTAGGATATAATTATTAAGAGCCAATTGAAGATTCTCTGTCCTGAAATAAAGATTCCCTCTTAGAAGGTAAGTTCTGGCAGGATACGTATTTTCTTTAGAATTTTTGGTGAGCTGTTGTAAATTGTCGAGGTATTTTAAGGCATTAGGTAAAGTTTCATCAAAGTGCAGCATTACATATCCTTCTGCAATATTTTGATTACTTTTCTCAGATTTAGCTTTCTTAAGGTAATACTTTGCTAATTTTTGTCTGCTAGCGGCATCTTCAAGTTTTCCACTATAGAATTCTTTTTCCAGTTCCTGATAAGAATGTTTTTCTGAGATACCTTTTTCTATGATATTGATTTGTGCACGAAACAGGTTACACACAATTAATAATAGTATCAGATATTTTTTTTTCATTACTTATTCAGGCTATATTACAAAAATATTATTTTTATTCAGTACATCTGTGCTTCTTATCTTCTTTTTCATGGATATTACGCGTCTTTTATATTAAAAATTAGTTTTAATTACATGCTGAAAGTCTACAGTCCACAGAAAAAATCATTTACTCAATTTCCAGAGATACTGATAATGAGAGATTACGGCCTCAGCAATACTCTTTTCATGATAGGGAAAGTTGTTTCTGACAGCCGCTTTTTTAATCGCAGGAGTGATAATGGTATACAGAGTATGAGGCAAACCCGGAAAAAGATGATGAGCTGCATGGGAATTGAACCCTCCGAAAATCCAGTTTGCCAATGGGTTGGTTGGGTGATAATCCAGAGATACAGCAAGCTGATGCTCATAATAGTCGTAGGGTAAGCAGCCATTTTCATCCGCTATTGGAAAATCGGTCTCAAGACTTAGGTGAGAAATGATTAAAGTCAATACAAAAAATAAAGAAATTGTAAGATGCATGATCAGAAAAGATATCATAATGGTAGTTCCAGGAATACCCGTAAAAATTGCAGGAAGGACTAACATATAAGTAAAGTAAGCAAGCTTCAGAACAACCACTTCTACTACAGACTTCCATGAATGGTTCTGATTTCTCAGATTTCCCAATTCTTTCTTCCTCAAATAAATGAAATCTTTAATAAAAATCCAGTGCAGCGTATAAAAACAATACAGCAAAGTGGCATAAAAGTGCTGATACTGATGTATGTTTCTTATAGGATGATGAGCAGAAAGTCGGATAAAAATATTATCATCAATATCGGCATCACATCCGTCTACATTGGGAAAAACATGATGAGAGGTAATATGTCTTTTCCTCCACAACCTTGCATTCACTCCTTGTAAATTAAATGTTATATAGTAAATAAATTGGTTCATTTTTTTATATTTCGAGAATGTATTATGAACACAATCGTGAGAACAGTTAAAAGCCAACAGTATTCCCGTAAGTCCCAATAAAGTATAATTGAGAATGACAGCCCAAGTCTTACCTTTCATATAAGGATTAAAAAGATTACCATACAAAAGCAGAAAAATAACAGTATATGATATAAATTTTATAATAAGTAATCTGTTGGCTTTCCTAATCACCTTCTCGGTAAGCAGTAATTTCACTTCTTCACGCAGTTCTGCATAAAAAGGAGACGTTGCTTTTTTAAATTTGATTTTCGCTTTCATGTTTTTTTATTTAATTTTTCTGTACTTTTCTACAGTATGCGATGTATGTCCCGACCATAAGAACAGGAAGATTCCACCACTGCTGTGATAATAACTTTGGATTAAAAGATTTCCGTCTTTTGTTAAACCGATGCGGGATTGAGATTTCTCACAGCTTCCATATAAATAAGGAATTCCACTACAACCCGATTTATAATTATCTACCATGAAAAAACCATTTTTAAGACGAACTTGGTGTTTTGCAGAAAATGCAAGAGTATCACCTTTCAAAAATTTGAACTGAAGTTCATAAGCTTCCTTGTTATCCAAAGGAATTGACTTTACGGTGAACTTATGATAACCATTTCTACTAAAGTTTCGTAAGGTAAAAGAAGTAGTCATCTCTCCTAGTCCGTCATATCCTTTACATTCATAATTTCCATCAATGCTGACAGCATTTCCTTTTCCGATCACCGATACATCATGCTTTATCATCCCGCCACTAAAACTGATGCATGAATTGAGCATCAAAACCCATGTAAAAAGTATCCCGGTAAGCTTTTTCATAATGTTTTATGTATTTTTTTGTTTTTTGAAATTCCAATTGATCAGAGGAAATTTTCTTCTCCCGTTCTCATTCCACATCCCGATCTGTATTCCCCGGAAGTCCTCACATTTATTGTACAAGCCGATCTGAATTCCTCTGCACTTCTGCCCTACATTTGCAAAAGGTGCTACAGAAACTCCATTCATCTCATGATGTAAATTGAAAAAAGGAGAAACAGACATTCCATTGGTTACAGCATATGTGCTGATATTACTTGAAAGACTGACCTCCAAGCCATTCGTTATAGTAGGCTCCATATTGATTAATGATAATTGCAGTCCGTTGATTTTATTCATCCTTTGCTTGGGAATAACAGGATAACTATTACCGAAATCCCAACTTTGTACGGAAGGTAAACTGACAAGCATGAGAACCGGAAGAAAAAAACCCATCACATTGCATCCTATTCCCAAACCATTCACTTTCTTGGGCGTAAAATCTTCCTCTTCATCAAAATATTTAAACAGAATACCATTTACGTTTTTGATATTCTTTGAAGGAGAAACCGCAATTAACCTTGGTTTCAAAGAATCTACTTTCACATTGTCGGATGCATATCCCCAACTGCTCCATAAAAGAACGATGACTAAAAAAATACGTGTTTCCATAACTCATTATTTTAAAATTACATTTCAAAATTATCCGCAGAAACAGCACTTATGAATGTGAAAAAAAATTAAAAAAAATACTACATTTGTGAAAATCGCAAAACCATGCACCAGGAAGCTTTATTAAAGGAAATCAGAAGGAAAATTGGTGAAAGATCTTTAAATGATGAGATCGCCAATATTCTTGATATTAGCTATGATGCTGCCCATCGCAGGACTTCTCTGAAAGCAAAATTCAGTTTTGAAGAAGCGCTGGAACTGGCAAAGTATTATCAGATTTCCTTGGATCAGTTTCTGGGAACAGAAAATCAACTCGTTGTAAAAAGAACACAACCTGTAAAAACAACCGAAGATCTTTTAAACTATTTTGAAAATTCTTTGAAAATATTGAACGTTTTTCAGAATATCACAAATTCCAAAGTATATTATTCGGCAAAAGACATCCCATTCTTCTACACGATTTCAGATTCTATGCTGTCCCGTTTCAAGTTTTATGTATGGATGAATCTTCTGAACCAGGATAAATTCTTAAGCCCTTTTCATGAATTCAATTTAGGATATCACTCCATAAAAAATGATATGCTGAAAGATCTGTACGACAAACAGAATGTTACAGAGATATGGAATGACACCACCATTATGAGTGCGTTAAGACAAATTTCTTTTTACCACGAAATGGGTCTTTTGAGAAATAATGACGTTGAGCAGATTCTTGAAGATTTAAGAAAACTGCTCGAAGATCTGGAAAATAAAACCCTGGAAAAATCCAATTTTCAGATTTATGTGAATGATCTGGTGATCCTCAACAACAGTATTTTGTTTAAAAACGAGCTGCAGTGCTCCTTCTTTATTCCTTTCAGTATGTTTGGATATATGATGACCAATGATAAGCCTACCTGTGAAGATTCTTTAAGCTATTTTGAACATCAGATCAAAAACTCAAAATCACTGAACGAATCCGGAAACCGAGAGAGAAAGATTTTCTTTAATAAAATGTATCAACAGATCGACCGTCTAAAAAAGGATTTATTATGAAAACGTTACACAAAGGCGAATATTTTGGCCAGACCAACGAAAAGCTTCATTTTGAAGGGTTAACAATCACTGATACAGAGTACACTCATCCTTACGTAGACTGGCATTATCATGAAAATGCTTATTTTACTTTTTTGCTTCAGGGGCATATGACGGAAGGTAACAGAAAAGAAACTTATGAATGTTCTCCCGGAACCTTGCTTTATCATCATTGGGAAGATCCTCATTATAACATCAAACCTGATATTTTTACCAGAGGTTTTCATATTGAAATTTCACAGGAGTGGTTTAGCGTATTTGATCTGCAGAAAAATACAATAGAAGGTAGTTTTACAATTAAAAATCCTTCATTAAAATTATTGTTTTACAAAATATTCAAAGAAACGAAAACCAACGATCTTTCTTTTGAAGCCGCAGTACAGGAACTTCTGCTGCAGTTCTTTTCTCAACTTCCCTATCAGAAAGCTTCCTTTGAAAAAAAACCTTTATGGGTTCATCAGGTTGATGAGATTCTTCATGAAAGTTTCACCGAAAAAGTAAGTCTCGTTGAGATTTCAAAAGCAGTAAACATCCATCCTGTACATTTAAGCCGCGATTTTCAGAAATATTTCCACTGCAATCTGGGAGAATATATCAGGAAACTGAAAATCAACAGATCTTTGGAAATGATCAATAAAAATAAGACGTCTTTGATAGATGTTGCGTTAGAATGTGGTTTTGCTGATCAAAGCCACTTCATCAAATGTTTTAAAGAAAACACGGGAATTACTCCTTTGAAATACAAGAATCTTCTGAAAAACCATTAAATCCAATCTGCAAAAAAAACAAATTCACGATTTGGATACGGGATTCCCCGATTCGGCTACTTTTTCCTTTCTGTAACTTTCCATCTTTGTACCATCATTTAAACAAAAAAATATTTAAAAATGGAAACAAAAAAAGTATGGTTCGTGACAGGAGCTTCAAGAGGATTAGGATTCGAACTGGTAAAAAAATTATTATCTGAAGGATTCCGGGTTGCTGCTACCAGCCGTACCATTGAATCCCTGATCTCAACTCTGGGAAACACTTCTGAAAACTTCCTTCCCCTTGGAGTCAATATTACAGACAACGACGAAATAAAATCTGCCATTGCAAAAGCAGTTGAGCATTTCGGGCAGATCGATGTTGTTGTTAACAATGCAGGATATGGACAAATTGGAACTCTTGAGGAACTTACTGATCAGGAAGCAAGAGAAAATTATGCAGTAAATGTATTTGGAACATTAAATGTGATTCGAAATGTACTGCCTTATCTTCGTGAGCAAAAATCAGGAAACATTTTCAATATTTCTTCTGTTGGCGGATATTCTGCTAATTTTCCGGGATGGGGAATTTACTGCTCAACAAAATTTGCAGTAGCAGGGTTTACGGAAGCATTGGCGGAAGAGGTTAAAGGTTTCGGAATTCATGCTACAGTGGTTTATCCAGGTTATTTCCGTACGGATTTTTTAACTAAAGATTCTGTGAAAACTCCTGCTAATCCTATTCAGGCGTATGAAGCAGCAAGACATTCTGAACAGGCACATCTTAATGAAATCAATGGAAACCAGCCTAATGATCCTGAAAAAGCAGCGGATGTTCTGATCCAGATCAGCAAAGAAAAAAATCCACCCGTACATTTATTACTGGGAGTAGGAACAATGGAGTACCTGAATAATAAAATTGATATTTTAAAGAAAGATGCAACGGAATGGGAAAATCTAACCGTTTCTACCGCAATCTAATCTTATCATCATTTTCTTCGGCCCCACTCAGAATAGAATTTCCAATCATGTTTATTGCTATTTATAAATTACACCCACATTCTGAACGGAGCCGAAGATTTTATACAGCCTGACTTTATCATTTTATAAAAAGAACTAATTTAGTGATTATGAAACAGCCTTTTCGTTTTAACTCTATTTCAGATTTTCACGCTTTCTGTAGTCTTCCCAATCCTGAGCATCCATTGATCAGTCTGATAGATTACAGCAAAGTTCGCCATATTGTGGACCATGGAGAATTGAGATGGATTCAAAATTTTTACTCGATCGGCTTGAAAAAACATGTGACACCAAAGTTTAATTATGGACAGCAGCAGTATGATTTTGACTCCGGTGTATTGTGTTTCGTTTCTCCTCAGCAATATTTAAGCCTTGAGGTAAATCCAGATGTTGAAGTAGAACCCACGGGATATCTTTTGCTGATACATCCTGATTTTTTATGGAATACATCATTAACAAAAAAAATAAAATCCTACGATTTCTTCAGCTATCAGGTGAAAGAAGCTCTTTTTCTTTCCAATAAGGAAGAGAAGGTGCTTATTGATATTTTTAAAAACATTGAACGTGAATATCAGACCAACACAGATAAATTTACCCAAGACCTCATTATCGCTCAGATTGAGTTACTGTTGATTTATTCAGATCGTTTTTACGAGCGGCAGTTCTTTACCCGAAAAAAATCGAGCCATGAGCTGCTTCATAAGTTTGAAGATATTCTTGATGAATATTTTAACAGTGGAAGTCTTCTCGAAAACGGAATTCCATCGGTAAAAACTATTGCCGATCAAATGAACATTTCACCCAATTATCTGGGCACATTGCTTCGCCTTCATACTCAACAGAATACACAGCAACACATTCAGAATAAACTGATTGATTCCGCGAAAGAACGGTTAAGTACAACAAGCCTGTCGGTAAGTGAAATTGCCTATGAACTGGGTTTTGAACATCCACAATCTTTCAGTAAACTTTTTAAACAGAAAACCAATCAGTCGCCGGGAGCATTCAGGAAGCTGTTCAACTGAGAAATGTAAATGATAAACAATAAATGTTAATTTCGTTCTATTTTTTAAATGAAAAGCGTAGTATTTTTGTTTAAATTCAATTGAAATGAAATCAATACTTACCTCTTTCTTTATTTTCATCTCTCTTTTTCTTTCGGCTCAGAACCAGGATATGGTAATTCCGGAGAAAATTGAAAATTCCATTCAAAAGAAAAATCTGAATACGGTCATTTTCATGAATCAACAGATTCCGTTGGAAAATTTAAAAGATGCTGATGTTCTTAAAAAGATGACATTTCTTGAAAATCAGGATTTTGATATCCGTGTTTTTATGGATAATTCGCTCCTCAATTATCTGCACAAGCTAGATCCTTCTTTAACGGAAACGGATCTTCTCCAACGCGGTAATTATCAGTTCTCCTTTTATGTTGATGGAAAACTGATCTACACTGAAAATCTGAATACAGGAGCAGGAACAGCAGACAGCAAAAAATTCAAAACAACTTTCAGAATTCCTCTGATCAGCACCCGAAATGAAGATTCTTGGGGAAGATATTTATGGATGAGATTTTATCAGTCTCATGACGGAATTGATGCTCTTACCAGCGGTAATCATCTGCTAAGAATTGAAATTCGCCCGTATCTTAGAACTTCAGAAGTAAAAACCGGAAATCTCATCGCTTCAGGAGAAATACATCTTTTGGTACCTCAAAAAAACATCAGCCAGTCCCAAATTGCGGTTCAACCTATCCAAAAAAATAGCGGCTGGAAAGTTTCTGAAGACAAGTTTAATACCGAAAAAATAAAGCTTTTAAACAAAAAAATTGCAGAGGAAAGATTCAAAGACATTACCAGTATTATTGTTATAAAAAATCATAAGCTTCTTCTGGAAGAATATTTTAACCAATCTGGAAGAGATTCTTTACAGGATACAAGGTCAGTAGGAAAATCTTTTGCTTCAGCACTTACGGGAATTGCCATTCAGGAAGGCTATCTTCAAAGTGAAGATCAAAACCTGAAAACATTCTATAATTTAAAATCTTATCAAAACTACAGTTCCAAAAAAGACAGTGTCACTCTGAAAAGTCTTTTGACAATGAGTTCTGGTTTTGAGGGTAACGACGAAGATTCCGACTCTCCAGGAAATGAGGAAAATATGTATCCAACCGACAATTGGGTGAAGTTTACCTTAGATCTTCCTATGACGGAAAATAAAATAGGAAAAACCTGGAATTATTTTACAGCTGGAGTTGTACTAACAGGAGACATTCTGGATCAATCTGTTCCTAAAGGATTAAAGGATTATGCTGATCGTAAATTATTTCAACCGCTTGGTATCTCTACTTATAAATGGCAATTTACTCCTCAACAGAAGCCTTCTCTTGCAGGTGGATTAAGAATGAAAGCCCTGGATTTTGCCAAATTCGGTCAGCTTTACAAAAGCAACGGAGTCTGGAACGGAAAATCTATCATCAATACAGCCTGGATTGATAAATCTTTTAGCAATTATTTTGCAGAGAATACAGATTTTGAAGGCTACGGCTATCTGTTTTGGAGAAAAGTCTATCAGGTGGGGAATCAGGATTATGAGGCCTACCAGTGCAGTGGAAACGGCGGAAACAAAATTATCGTTTTTAAAGATATACCGGTCGTTATTGTTATTACTGCAAAAGCCTATAATAAGCCTTATGCACATCCACAGGCTGATAAAATAATACAGGATTATCTGTTGCCCGCTATTTTGATGAGCAATCAGAAGTGATAAAGATATTGGAAAAGTGATGAAAGACGAAAAATTGAATTATTCGTCTTTTTTGGATGGAACCAGGAATACGTCCATTAAGCCTTCCGGCAGATGCATTTTGATGAATCTTTCTTCTCTGTTCACTTCCAGAATCCAGTCTTTGATTAAAGGAATAACGATTTCTCTTCCTTCAAATCCTAAGATAAAATAATTCTGCGCGGTCTGATCGTTTACAGAACGGATCACCCCACAGTCATTATCATGTTCATCAAGGATATTGTATCCGATGATTTCGTGGTAATAGAACTGTTTTCCTGAAAGTTTAGGCAATGTAGCAAGCGGAAGGTAAACACTTTTACCTAAAGCCTGGTCTACCATAGCCTCAGAGGAGTTTTTAAATGCAAGGTTGAGAGCATCTAATTTGCTCCATGATGATTTTTCAATAAAAAATGGAACCAATAATCCGTTGATTTCAACGAATATTGATTCCAGTTTATTGTAAAGCTCGGGTTGGTCGGTATCCAATTTAAGGATAACGTTCCCCGCAAGTCCGTGTCTGCGTGTGATTTTCCCTAAAAAATAGCAATCTTCTTTACGCATAACAGAGTTTGTTCTTAAGCTTCAGTGTTTTCTTCAGTTTCAGCAGCAGGAGCTTCTCCTTCTGTAGCTTCAGCAACAACTTCTTCAGCAGGTGCGTTTGCAGCTTCTTCAGCAGCTTTAGCATCAGCGTCAGCTTGTGCAGCAGCAGCAATTCTAGCTTCGTTTACTTTTACTTCAGCTTCTAAAGCAGCTTTCTTAGCATCAGCTTTAGCAGTAGCTAAACCTTCTACTTTACCTTGTACTTTAGAATCTTTAGCCTCTACCCAAGCGTTGAATCTCTTCTCAGCTTCAGCTTCGTCAAAAGCACCTTTAGCTACACCACCTTGTAAGTGTTTTTTGTAAAGAGCACCTTTGTAAGAAAGGATAGCTCTAGCAGTATCAGTAGGCTGAGCACCGTTGTTTAACCACTGTACAGCAGAATCAACGTTCAATTCGATAGTTGCTGGGTTAGTAATTGGGTTGTAAGTTCCTAGTTTTTCGATGAATCTACCATCTCTTCTAGCTCTAGAATCTGCAACCACGATGTGGAAAAAAGGTTTTCCTTTTTTACCGTGTCTTTGTAATCTGATTTTTACTGACATAATGTTTGAATTTTACGGGAACTCGTCCCAGTTAAATATTTAAGAGTGCAAAGATAAAATAAATTTTCCAATTAGATAATTTGAAAATGATATATTTTTCATTTTTTTATTTCATCAATACAAAAGGCAAGATTGTTGAGAGGATTACGGAAATAAAAACAGCGATAAAAACAATCAGGTTATCCCGCGTTTTTCCTGTTATAAATTTGATGACATAATAGTTAAAAATATATACAGGGATTAGTAACAGAAATGAAGTTTCTTTAAGTACATCCACCAATCTGAAAAAAAACAAAAAGCCGGTAACTGAAGCAACTAAAACGCCCAAAAGGCTTCTGTAAACTGTTTTCGTATCGATCTTAGTATTTTCTTTGTGTAAAGAAAAAGTATTAAACTTCGTTACCATTAAATGCTCCAATTCTTTTGCATCCACGAGGTCTGAGGAAATAGTTTCAAAAATTTCATCCAAACTCTTTCCTTCTTTTACCCTATTATAGACTTCAAACGAGATACGTCCTCTTTCTTTAATCAATGCTCTTTTATGTTCTGCTTTTTTTACAAATTCATTATAATCAAATTTCTGCCTGATCATTTCCTCCATCTCTTCATTGATCTTTCCTGTATGATCCATGTAGTCAAGATAAGCGATCAGCATCTCTTCTTCGTTATAATCTCTGTAAATATTTTTCATGCTAAACCATTCCCATATAGAACAATCCTAAGCATTTCTGATTTTCTTCAATCGTAAGAGATTCTTTAAGATTATCCACAATTTTAGGAGAACTCCAGTAGCAACCGACATTATTTGCGGTACAGCTCAGATACATATTCTGAACGGCCATTGAAGTGGCAGCAATTTCTTCCCATTCAGGAACCATTCCACTGAAGTTGACAACAATAGAAACCACCACATCTGCTTTATTGATCTTAAATCCGATATCGTTATATTTTTTCTCAAGAAAAAGTTGTTCAGGTTGGCTTGCTTTATAAATTGCCTGCATTTCTAAGGCCAGTTTTGCTTTTTCTTCTCCTTTGAATATTTTGAAACGCCAAGGTTTTGTACGTTTATGGTTAGGAGCCAGCGTTGCAGAATGTAGAATTTCGTCTACAATTTCCTGAGAAATTTCCTGATCTGTATAATCTTTTGGGAAAATACTTCTTCTCTGCTCTATAATTTCTTTTAAAATGTTTGCTTTATTCATGTCTGCAAATTTACAACAAGGAATTCAATCTGTTTCATTTAAAATGTTAAGTATTTACCATCAGTTTACGATTTTTATACGCCTTATAATTGGTTAATACAAAGGTGAATGGAATAATAATCAGAAACGTTTTAGAAAGCAACTCCTCATAAATATTTCCGTTAACAGTATCCAACATACATACAACAATAAGACTAAAGGCATATACAACACCGGCCATGATCCAGATTCTGCCTGGGTCAGGATATTCTTTCACACTGCTTGGCTTGTTGTAATTTAAAATGGGACGGAGTTTATGCTGATCCCAGATAATCAGTATAAGTACAGCGATCATCATTAAAGAGGTAATTATCCACGTTCCTTTGAATGAGAGGCTGATGGTAATGATCCAGATATTACTCAATATGGCAAGAAACATGAGGCTGCCTAAGGTAGCATACCGTTGCGTAATCAGCAAAATCCCGGCAGTTACCTGAGCCAAACCTAAAAAATTCCAATACAATCCGGATTGATATAAGGCTTCGAAAAAATACCCTATGGGATGATCTGTAGAAATCCTGGTAAATCGTTCTCCCATGAGCTTTACCAGTCCGGATGGGAAAAATGCAAATCCGACCAGATAGCGAAGATGAATAATCATCCACTGGTTGAAACTGTTGGTTCTTAGATGATGAAATTTCATTACATGATTCAAAGTTTAATGGTAAAAGTTTTCGGTTATTAGTTACCAGGTCTTACCTGTTTAGTTTTTTGTATTGTTTCTATCTCCTTTCCATTTTTATAATACTTCGATAACCTTCTGGTGAATTTTGTTTAAGGTAAATTCATCCCCAGCCTTCATTCCCATCATCTTTTTAGCCATTGGGCTTTCCGGAGAAATGGCATAAAAACGGTCTCCCTCAAAAAAGAATTCTCCCAATGAAACAGAAATATAAAAACGGGCCTTGTTGGTGATAACCAATGATCCCAGCTGTACTCTTTCTGTAGATTTATTGAGTACTTTCGCCATATTCCTATTAAGGTCGTTCAAAGCGCCAAGCTGCCTTTGCATCTGATAGATCTCCTCCTGCATTTCTTCTCTTATACTGTCATATTTTGGAGTTTTTTTGATGTCACGGCTCGCTTCCAGGGTAAATTCGATAAAATTTTTCAGTTTTTCAATTTTTTCTGCAATCGTTATTTTTACAAAATCTCTGATAGCACTTTTTTCAAATACAGTCTTCTCCATACAATCGATTCTTTATATAAAGATAATATTTTTAGAATAATAATGTATACTTTCCTCGTTTATTAGAATAAACTAATGATCCAATACAACAACTGATGATTTTCACAATTCACTGATCAGCAATATTCTGTACAATACTCATCATTACAGGCATTGTAAACATCAGCACTATAACTGTAATGACAAATAGGAAAAATATTTCATTGTTTTTTAAAAATTATTTCTAGATTTGCCATTCTAAAAAAACTAAAATCATGTTTAAAGCACCATTTTCATTCGATGGGAGAATCAGAAGAACAGAGTATGGATTATCATATCTTATTTATACTGTATTCTCTATTCCTTTCAATTTTTATTTCCAAACTAATGGCGAAAATGTATCAGGCATCGCTTTGATCTTTTTCCTTATTTTACTTGTCCCTTTTCTTTGGTTTCTTCTTGCCCAAGGTGCAAAAAGATGCCATGACAGAGGAAATTCCGGTTGGTATCAAATAATTCCTTTTTATGGATTATGGATGCTATTTGCGGATAGCGATCACGGTCCCAACCAGTACGGCCCTAACCCTAAAGGAGAAGGGAACTACAATTCGATTAACGAAATCGGTAAAAAAGAAGCCTAATAAAAAAGCCTTGTGAATTCACAAGGCTTTCATTTTATTTTTCAGAGAGTTTCTTCAGATCTTCGAGCCCCTGGCCGAACATTTTATCCATGTTACTGTTCATCATGGGCTTCATAATTTTCATCATATTATTCAGTTCGTTGTCAATAGCCCAGGTTACTTTGGTTCCGTTACCTTCCGGGGTGAGAGTAAATACCACTTTTGCATTTCCTTCAAAAGGCTGAATAAAGCGAAGATTTGTCATCATTTTTTCATTCGGAACTATTCCTGTAATGGTCTGTTCTCCTTCGTTCTCATCTCCTTTCCAGTGATAGGAGTCGCCTACTTTGTCACCATCTCCGGAGTAGGTAATCGAAATATCTCTGATTTCCTTAGAAAAAGGATCCCACATATTATATCCCTTCAATGAACCTACATATTGCCATACTTTCTCTTTTGGAGCCTTAATGACAACGGATTTTTCATAATGATACTCTTTACTGAAGGCCAGAACGGCAACCAAAGCGTATACAATGGCCAGCAGAACAATAATACCGATGATTTTTAAGAATGTTTTCATAGTCTATATTTTAAAGTTTGTTTATTCCAATAATGATTACTGAATTTGTCCTCAAAATTAAATATTCCGACATCGCTCCCACTTTCCATATGACAAGATTATTAAAGATAATGCATTTTTGTCATACCTGGATATTCAGGCATTATTTTTGACTATTTCAGCGGAGATTCCCCAATGAATCATTACATTTACTTTAATAAAAATCGAAAAATGAATATTTTAACAGAGAAATTCAACACACCATATCACGCTGCTCCGTTCGGGAATATTAAAAATGAAGATTATCTTCCGGCTTTTAAAGAGCTAATCCAAAAATCAGAAGCAGAAATTGATGCTATTGTGAACAATACAGAAGAAGCAACTTTTGAAAATGTTATTGAAGCATTAGCTTATTCCGGAGAACAGCTGGATATTGTATCTAATATATTTTTCAATTTAAATTCTGCTGAAACGAGTGATGAGCTTCAACAGATCGCGCAGGAGGTTTCACCGATCTTAACAGAACATTCTTCAAAAATATCTCAAAATGAGGCCCTTTTCGAAAAAATCAAAAAGGTATATGATGAAAAGGAAAAATATTCTCTCAACGAAGAACAGGAAATGCTTTTGAATGAAACCTATAAAGGATTTGTGAGAAGCGGAGCTCTTTTGAATGAAGAAGACAAAGAAAAATTAAAGAAAATCAATATGGATCTTTCTTTAAAATCTTTACAGTTCGGGCAAAATGTACTGGCTTCCACCAATGCTTATTTCAAACATATTACTCATAAAGAAGAGCTGGCAGGAATTCCTGAAGCTATAATAGAACAGTATGCAGAAGAGGCAAAAGAAAGAAATCTTGAAGGCTGGGTAGTTACGTTACAATATCCAAGCTACATTCCTTTCATGACCTATGCGGAGAACCGTGAACTGAGAAAAGAACTGGCTTTGGCCAATGGTAAAAAATCTTTCGATGGTGGTGAATATGACAATCAAAATCTGATCAAGGAGCTTCTTAGTTTAAAGCAGCAGAAAGCAGAACTGGTAGGATATAAAGATTATGCAAACTATGTATTGGAGGAAAGAATGGCCAAATCTCCGGTAAAAGTTTTTGATTTTTTAAATGAGCTTTTAACGAAGGCTAAACCTTATGCAGACCAAGAGATTGAAGAATTAAAATCTTTAGCAAAAACAGACGGAATTGAAGATATGCAAAGCTATGACCATGCTTTCTATGCTGAAAAACTGCGTAAACAAAAATTCGATCTTAATGATGAAGAATTAAAACCTTATTTCCCACTCAATCAGGTTCAGGATGCCGTTTTTGGACTGGCTGGAAAACTTTTCGGTCTTACCTTTGAGGAAAGAAACGACATTCCGAAGTATCATGAAGAAGTAAAAGTATATGAAGTAAAAGAAAACGGGACCTACAAATCTCTTTTATATGTTGATTATTTCCCAAGAAAAGGGAAAAGAGCCGGCGCATGGATGACGAGCTATAAAAATCAGTATAAGCAGAACGGAGAAAATTCACGTCCGCATATTTCAATCGTGTGCAACTTCAGCAAACCGACAAAAGATACTCCAAGTTTACTGACTTTTCAGGAAGTAACTACTCTATTCCACGAATTTGGACATGCACTTCACGGAATGATGGCAGATACACAATACCCTGGTCTTTCCGGAACTTCTGTGAAATGGGATTTTGTAGAACTTCCATCACAGTTCCTTGAAAACTTCTGCTATGAACCCGAATTCCTGAAAACGTTTGCCAAGCATTATAAAACAGGAGAAATCCTTCCTGACGATAAAATTGAAAAAATCGAACAGTCTAAAAACTTTATGGAAGGTTACCAAACTTTAAGACAACTAGGTTTCGGGCTTCTGGATATGAATTACCATACAAAAGTTGGTGAACTGGAAAGCGAAACAGTAAAAGAGTTTGAAGATAAATATACCAAAGCCACTGCACTTTACCCTGTAAACCCGGAAACAGCGATGAGTCCAAGTTTCTCTCACATTTTCCAGGGTGGATATTCTGCAGGATATTATTCTTACAAGTGGGCAGAAGTATTGGATGCGGATGCTTTTCAGTATTTTAAAGAAAACGGGATTTTCAACCCGGAAATTGCAGCAAAATATAAAGTTCTTCTTTCTTCCGGGGGCACAAAAGATCCGATGGAACTGTATAAAAACTTCAGAGGAAGCGAGCCGAAAGTAGAAAGCTTATTGAAGAGAGCATTTGGATAGTAAACCTTTCAAAAAGATGAATAATATTACGCAAAGACTGGAGAATGTAAAAAAACTCCAGGCGAAAAGATGGGAGAATGAAGACCATTGGGATACTTTAAATGATCTTTTAGTAAAAGAATTAGATGAAATCTTGCTTCTTGAACCGGAGAATACCTCTGCATTAATCAATATAGGGGCAATCTATTCTGACATGGGAGAAAATGAGACCGCATTGCTATATTTAAAGAAAGCTTTAAACTTAGGTTCAGAAGATAAAAATCTCTTTATCAATCTGGCCATCGTTATGATTTATATGGAAAAGCATCAGGCTGAATATTTAGAATATCTCGAAGATGCCGAAGGAAAAGTCGAAAATCCGCTTACTTTTAAAGCCTATTTCGATCCGCAGTCTCATTAAGCCTTTTGGATCTTATTTTTCTTACATCGTGACAGAAAAATGAAATGCGCTGAAAGCAGCTTTTAATGAATCATTAAAAGCTGCTCTTCACAATATTGATTCTGAAAAAGCCAGCATGCCCAAAGGGCTGATGAAAAATTGTAACTTTCAAAACAACAGAAATGAGTACCATTGAGCAACTTTACAAAACCCTGGATCAGCGCCTTCGCCCTGAAGATGTTGCAGAAATGATTGTTCAGTTAATGACATCACAATTAGCAATTCACGAACTTGCCACGTTGAGTAAAGCGGCCAACCGCTCTCTGAAAAACAACATCTATGGTTACACCTCTATGCTTGATACTTTTGGAAAGGCCATTGGTGCAGATAAGCAGATCAAAAAAGCTATTGAAATCTTTACAATTAATGAAAAAGAAAATTCAGGTTTGTATAGTGCAGAAGGAATTGAAACATTTTTGAAAGAAGTCTCCCCGTTAATTCATAAAGAAGTTGGAGAGAATGATTTCAAAAGCGACCGTCTCAATAAGGATCTCAGAAAACTAGCTGGACTCGATATTTCAAAACGAAATTACAACAAGAAATGGAGACTTTTAAAACGAATTGAAATCCGTCTTCAGAAATTCATTCACGAATCAAAAAAAATTGAACTTCAGAAAATAGCCAAACATGGGCTTTCCCATACCATCAGCTTTGAAGATTTCAGCAAAGACCTGAATACCGCCTGCTTTATTGCATATTTTAATGCAAGAAGTAACCTTAGAAGTACATTTACCAATCACAGTCAGGAAAGACCCTTTGATGAGATTTGTGAAATGCTGTTCAACAGATGTATGAAAAATCCAGAGATGACTCATTGGGAAACCATCTCTTATATTTATACTGATGCTAAAGTTTTAGAACACCTTAGTGATGAGCAGAAAGGAAAGCTTTTAGGAAAATGGACCGCTATTCTTCAGGAAATTTCCAGTTTTCTCGAAGAACTCTGGAACGGAAACGATATTTACAGAAAAACAATGGCTGTAAAAAAAGGCAATGATTCCACAACCTGGAACAATACCGCCGGAGCCTGGAATAAAGCCAGAGACAATTGGATGAATCTTATCTATGCCTTGGAACTTGATTTTATCCTTGATGATATCTGCTTCGGAAAGGTTATGCGACTTATGGCCGCGGATGTTATTGCATGGCATTTATCTTCCGGAGGAAAGATTGATCCCAACACAGATGTCTGGAATTTAGTACCTTTGCCATGGGAAGTTTTTCAGGAGAGAATTTTCTGTAACAAGGAAATGATTGTCAATGCCTGTAAAAATGCGGGTCTTGATCCCGAAAAATCAGGTTGGATTGCTTCCCGTACCCATGGAGTAAGTACATTTAAACCTACACCAGAATTGGTACATGGGGTAACTGTTTCCAATCCTTTTCTGGCTAAAGTATTAAGACAAAACAAGTATTTTTCAGGAAAGCTCTGAAAACAAAAATAAAGGATAGGTTAGTTCAGTGGTAGAACTCCTGGCTCTTTAACCGGGTTGACGCAGGTTCGAGCCCTGCACCTATCCTGATTTCTGATATAGCTCAGTGGCAGAGCACCCGGCTCTAGGACCGGGAGGACACAGGTTCGAGCCCTGTTATCAGACCAACAAAAAACATCATTATCGTGAAGACAATTTATTTCCTCTATGCTCTTCCATTCATTGCCTTTGTAAGCTGTAAAGAAGAAAAGAAGACTGCTATTTCTACACCCCCTCAAGAAGTCCTACAGGTTGAAAAAGCAGATTCCTTGACTGCTGCAAGAATTGATTCCACTCAAATTTCCAAGCCGTTGGAATATAAAGGAAACTTCAAAGAAGGATTCCGATGGAAGGACAAGACAGGAGAATATATCGTAGTGACTTCTGAAACCGGAATTTACCGGAATGAAAGCTCTTCACGTGAAATTGGTGACAGTGCAGATGCTGAAGTTTTTGCGTCTTGCTATTCCTTAGGAAACAATCAACAAATATGGAAGGTTAATGATTTCGTTAAAGACTGTCCCGTAGATATTGTTGCTGAGTTCACTAAGAATTCTTTAGCAGTAACAGATTTGGATAAAAACGGAACCGCAGAAATATGGATGACCTATAAAACGGTCTGCCATGGTGATGTAAGCCCCTCCAATATGAAAATCATTATGTATGAAGGAACCAACAAATTTGCGATGCGTGGAGAAAGCAGATTGCAATATGGAATAGACGACAACAATAAACCTTTATTTGAGGGCGGAAAATATACTTTTGATAAAGCATTTAAAGATGGTCCTGGTGTTTTCAGAGAGTATGCTGAGAAGGTGTGGAATAAACATATGAATGAACAATAAACCCGTTTATACTTCTATTTTTATCCCTGTTTTTATCATTCTAAAGCCAAAATAATAAAAAATTAAAACCATGTTATTAGCTATTTTACTTCCTTTTCTTTCTTTTATAGTCAGAGGAAAAGTTCTTACCGGAATTATTTGTCTTATTCTACAGATCACCCTGATCGGATGGCTTCCCGCAGCGATATGGGCTGTTGTTTCTTTAAACAATTCAAGAGCCGAAAAAAGAACAGACCGAATGATCAAAGCGATGCGCGAAAGTAGACGCTAATCGATTCGTTATATTCTGATGAACTTTCATATAGATCAGATGACACAACAAATTAAAGATACCTTAACTTTTGAAAGGAAAACCTACTATCTGAATACAGAAATTGTAGAAAAATTCTTTAATCAGTTTCCTGAAAAAAGACCCCAAACGGAAATCTGCTTGTCGGCCCTTTGGCGAGGCTATATTGCTGCTTTTAAAATTAAAAATAATGAACTTATTTTACATGACATTCAGTGGCTGAAAAATATGGATTTGGAACTGGAATCTAAGCTCAATACTATTTTTACAACTCCCAAAGCAGATTGGTATTCCGGATTGATCCGAATTGATAACTTCAGGGGAGAGTTTGATCTGGAACCGGAAAACGGTATTTTCGAATATCTGGAAATCGCAAAAGGGAATTTTATCAGAAAATGGACGTTTACCTATCCCGAACTTCAGGCATTTAAAGAAGAACAATACGAATATTTCATGATGTCTGATGAACTGGAAAATGTCTACGATTTTTACAGAAGAAATAACGAAAATGGGCTTGTGAATAAAGAATCTGTGAATAAAATTATCAAAAAATATCTTATGGATTATCTTACAGAAGTTTATATTTAAAATAGATGTTTACCTCATCGGATTAAGCAACTTGACTCCAACAGGAATCGTCTGAAGTATGGCAAAACAACGTTGGATGAATCAAAAGCCCAGCAAAAAAATGGGCATTATTTCTCCAGATTTCTTTTGGGTAAAACATGATCAGGTACAATATAAACCGCAGCAACCACAACGATTAAACAGAAAATATTAATCAGTACAGCTATTGAAAAAGCATGATGATAATCCTGTACTGATGTTTTTTGTCCCAGACAGTAATAGAAAACGCTTCCTATCACTACAATTCCAATAATAGCTGCAATCTGTTGAAAAGTGGTATACACACCTGATGCATTTCCCACCAGTTTTTCAGGCATTCCGGAGAGGGCAATATTAGCCAAAGAAGGAATAATAGAACCTACTCCTACTCCATGTAGAAACAGTACCAGATAAAAAGCATAAAAATCGGTTTGCATTCTGAATAAAAACAATTGGAGGATAAGAACTGTAATAATCAAAGTGAGGCCTAAAATCAAAGCATTTTTTCCATATTGTAAAATCAGTTTTACAGAAAAAACGGACGACAGTATAAAACCTGCTCCCTGAAATACGATCATTTCACCCGCATCCAATGGGTTGATATTCAAACCATCCTGAAAAAATAAAGAAAGTATGTAGAAATAAGAATCAAGCATAATAAAAAATAAAGAAACTGCAAGAATTCCCAGGTTAAAGTTTTTCGATCTGAAAAGCTCATAATCTATTAAATAAGCTTTTCCTTTTCTTACTTTATTCCTTTGATTTTTAATAAAATAGATTAAAACACTTATTGAAATAATGAGCATCAGTATATTTTGACGGTTCATTCCATCCTGTTCCGAAGCAGTAAGTGCATACGTAAAACTGAAAAGTCCCACCGACAGCACTACTACCCCCCAAATATCAAATGTTTGAAATATTTTCACTTTGGATTCTGTCAGTTTTTTTAAACCAAGAAATATGGCAATCAGACAAATAGGAATATTGATCAGGAAAATAAACCGCCATGGTTCATGCCAACCTTTCAAAGAAGAAAAATACCCTCCCAGATACTGACCTAAAATTGTACCCAAACCAATCGTTATTCCATACCAACCCATCGCTTTCGTTCGTTCTTCATGATTTGGAAATAATATCTGTATCATCGAAAGTACCTGCGGAGCCATCATTGCGGCACTTATTCCCTGTATGCATCTTGAAACGACAAGTTGAAAAGCTCCGGAAGAAAAACCACAGGCTATAGAACTGATCATAAAGAAAAGAAGGCCCATAATAAAAATTCTTTTTCTGCCATACAGATCTCCCAATCGGCCACCTGTGATCAAAAAAGAGGCAAAACCAATAAGATAGGCTGCAATCATAAACTGCATTTCTCCATGGGTAGCACCAAGATCACGCTGTATAGAGGGAATGGATACATTGATAATGAAAATATCCATAATGGTCAACAATTGACCTATTAGTATTATCATTAATCTCAAATCGTTACGTTTCATATTTATATAGATATATCTATTTTTACAATGATAAAAAAATTAAGGAATGAGTTCCTTAATCATTTTTTGAATCTGCGCAAAAGAATCATTATTTTTATTGATTGTAGAGGTGACTACAGCTCCTTCTATTAAAAGGAAAATAGTATCCGAAATAAACTCAGAAGCCGATTCTTCTCTATTGGAATTCGACTCTTTTACTAAAGTTCTTATCTGTTCTTTTTGCTTCTCTTTATGTTTTCTTACAAAATCTGAAATGACCGGATTTCCCTCTCCTATTTCTGAAATAATTTTAATGAAATGGCAACCCGAAAATTGGGAAGACTGCTGCAGTTTCTTTCTGAAATCCACCATAGCCAATAGCTTATCTTTTGGATCAGAAATTTTGACGATACAATTTTCAAAACCCTGAAACCAAGTGATCTCTTCTTTGATAAGATAAGCCTGCAGAAGATCATTTTTGGAAGGAAAATGATTGTACAGTGAACCAATGGCAATATCTGCTTCTGCTATAATCTGATTAATTCCTGTTGAATTATAGCCCTGTCTGTAAAACAGATCGGAAGCCACTCTGATAATTCTTTCACGGACTTTTTCTTTTTTCATTTTGAAAACTTTTGACAAAGCTACATAAAAAAAATAGATAAGTCTATCTATTTTTAAAATTTATGAAAAACCATTTATCTTAGATCAGATAAAATATACTTTCATTAAAATCTGTTTTTCATGAAAATTTTATCTTTCTTATTACTCTCATGTTTCCTGATTAATGTATCTTGCAATACACCCACTAAATCCCTGTCACCAAAAATATGAACGCCTCCAATCCCGTTGTTTACTTTGAAATTCCTGTCAATGATCTTAAGCGTGCTGAAAAATTTTATTCTGCAGTATTCAATTTTACTTTTGAAAAAGAAATCATAGATCAGTATGAAATGGCCATGTTTCCATTTGAGGAAAAAAAAAGTGGAATTACCGGTGCTTTGGCAAAAGGAGATGTTTACAAACCCAGTAAATATGGTATTATTATCTATTTTAAAACTAAAAACATCGATGAAACATTGGACACTGTTCTTCTGAATGGCGGGAAAATTCTTTATCCTAAAAAGATTGATGAAAAGTATGGTTTTGCTGTTGCAGAATTTGAAGATTCTGAAGGAAACAGAATAGCGCTGCATGAAACAGTTTCCGTTTTATAATTGAATAAAACACCAATATTCCTCTGAATATCATAACGAATTGAGTGAATATTCACTATTACCATTCGATACATACTATTTTTTTTAATAAACTTACATCTTATTTTGTATCTTTAATTACCATTATCAACAAAAATCATTGGGTAAATAACTATGGCAAAAGAACTTTTTTTCATTAAAACTAATCCTAATGTTGCCAAAATTAATTTGTACAATAAGCTTTGCCGTGAAGAAGATCTTGTTCTAAAATTCTTGGAACCCAATGCTAAAAGTCATCTTGAATTGATAAGAGATAAAGTAAAGGATTCTGTAGAAGAACTTACAGAAGAGGAACTAAAGCATATCTTCTCATGGTTCACCACGACTTACCCTTCAGATTTTGAAGAAGTAAAAACACAGCTATTCATTAATGGCCTTGATATTTTTTATGAAATTCCGACTGCCGGACATGCTGACAACTTTTTGCAGATCCTTTCCAATTATGAAAACCTTTCTCAGCAGCATGTTGATTATATTACAGATGCCCAGCGCTTCAATCAATTTATCATTTACGGACTGTTTCTAACAGAACTTTACAGCAAAGAACAGGGCAGCCAGAATATACTTTGCGATTATCTGAAATCTGACCACCAGTCTTTATACACATTGGCAGAAAGCCAATTCAGTATGAAAGACTTTGACGGAAAAATTCTTCCTGATCTTCAGCCTTACTTTACGGATTTGTACGATTTAACCAAATTTTATAAAGGTTCTATCATCAAACTCGAACAATAAAAATTCTCATCATTCTTTTAGAATTTCAGGATTTGCCATAAGATATTGTAATGCTTCTTTTACCGCCTGCTCAGGTTTTTTAGGATTAAATCCCAGTTCGTTTTTTGCTTTGGAAATATCAAAATTTTGCTGTAAGCCTGAAAACATGGCAATATCTTTTCTCGTTAATACCGGAGCTTTTCCTTTAAGTTTAGCTGAAAATTCCATGAGGGCTGCTATAATGAAAAGGACGCTTTTTGGAACTGCACTCGGGATTTCCAATTTCAATTCCGGGAAAAGTGTGTTAGCAAGCTTTGTAGTATCAGTAATCGTCATACATTCTTCATTGGCCAAAATATAACGTTCCCCCGAACGTCCTTTTTCCGCTGCCAGATAGCAACCTTCTGCAACGTCTTTTACATCAATCCAGTTCAGTGTAATTTTAGTATCTACAGGAATTTTTTTGTTCAGTATAAGTTTTAAAACGCCATAAGAAACATTCAAAGGTAAAAATGCTTCACTGCCAATCATGGCTGACGGCATTACGGAAACCAGCT
This sequence comes from Chryseobacterium sp. JK1, assembly GCF_050632815.1. NCBI lineage: Bacteria > Pseudomonadati > Bacteroidota > Flavobacteriia > Flavobacteriales > Weeksellaceae > Chryseobacterium > Chryseobacterium sp. JK1. The sequence continues at coordinate 193,658 of NZ_JBODRU010000003.1, forward strand.
CCACTCCTAATTTTGCTGCCAGTTCAAAAGCCAGTTTCTCCCCATCATTTTTAGAATTATAATACATGTCTCTTCTGTCCGGGTTATATCCATTACTTTCTTTGGCAGGAAGTTTTGTATAATCCAAAGCTGCTATTGAGCTTACATATACGATTTTTTTCACGCCTGCTTCTGCGGCGGCTTCGATGGTATTTTGGGTACCATGCAGATTTACATCATAAATTTCTTTCTTAGGATTTTTGGCCCATAATGTAAAGGAAGCTCCTACAGCATAAAATGTTTCTACTCCCTGAAGTGCTTTTACAAAAGATGCCTTGTCTGTAATATCTGCCTGAACGAGCTCACAGTTCAATCCTGTAAAAGGAAGTTTGTTATTGAGATTTCTCACCGTCGCCCGTACCGGAATTCCTTTTTTCAATAAAACCCTAACTAAATTATTTCCCAGATGTCCGTTAGCTCCCGAAATGAGGCTCAAATTATTCTTTGTCATTGCATTAATTTTAATGCTACAAAGTTCTTTTACCCATCATGGGAACCACTTGACATTTGTTAGTTAATTATTTTTTTTCTGATTCGGCTCAGGCTTTCCGGTTTCATTCCTAAAAATGAAGCTATATACTGAATGGGAACATTCTGAATAATCTCAGGATAATCCTGCATCAGTTTTAGATAACGTTGTTCTGCATTCAGAACAGACAATTCTTTGGACCGATTTTCATTATACGTGATAGACTGCTGAAAAACCGAAATACTAAAATCTTTCATTGCCTGACTTTCAGCAATAAGATGATCGAGATTTTCTTTGGAAATTCTCAACAGTTCACAATTCGTAATGCATTCTACATTATTTTCAGAAATGGTTTCATTGATAAACTCAGAATAGGAAGTAAAAAAACCTGGTGGACAGTTGATATGAGTTGTCATTTCATTCCCATTCTGATCCGTGTAAAAAAGTCTGAGATAGCCCGAAATAATATAATAGAGATATTGCGGTACTTTTCCTTCTTTTTCTATGATACTATTCTTTGGATAGGCTACAGGCTCAAAATACTTTTGAACTTTATCTAATTCTTTTTGAGAAAAATGATGATTGGAACAGAGATACTGTAAAAACTTATCATACATGAACTTGAGTATTTTACCAGCTACAAAAATATCAAAACAAAATCTCAGTTTGAATGAAATTCAGAAAGTTTTTTTGCAAAACGATGTAATACGATGAAAGAAATAATTGTCTTGTATAAAAACTAAGTATGAATCGAAAGATTATTTTTCTCCTAAGCCTTATTTCTTCTTCATTCATTTTTGCACAAAGTGTGGAAGGAACAGTTACTGATAAAAATAATAAGCCTATATCTGAAACGGAGGTTCTTATTACAAAAAATGACATTAAATTTTCTGCCATTACAGACGAAAACGGATTGTTTAAAATCCCTTTAAAAGAAGATGGAGATTATTTGCTAGAGATTATAAAAGACGGGGTAAAAACCAACAGTGAAAAAATTACAGTCAACGGAAATTCGAAAAAAGACATCCAGATCAATGAAGTTCCTGTTCCGGAACAGAAAATAGAAGGAGTAACCGTTACTGCAAAGAAAAAATTATTCGAGAGAAAAGTAGACCGTCTGGTCTTCAATGTAGAGAATTCTGTAGCCTCTCAGGGAATTGACGCTATAGAAGCTCTTGCAAAAACGCCCATGGTAAAAACCAGTGATGATGCGATAACAATTGCCGGGAAAAGTAATGTCGCTGTTATGATCAATGACAGACTTCTGAACCTTAACGGGCAGGAACTTATCAATTATCTGAAGACACTCCGTTCCGATGATATTCTTAAAATAGAGGTGATCACCACTCCTCCTGCCAAATATGATGCGGAAGGAAAAAGCGGACTCATTAATATTATTCTTAAGAAAAATGCCAATCTGGGTTGGAACGGATCTCTTCAGACCTCTGGAAATTACTTCTGGGGAAGGCCTACTGTTTCTGCCAGAAGCGGAGCAACGTTTAATTATCAGGGTGAAAAACTATCGTTAAGTACCAATTTATCTGTAGGAGACAATTACTGGTATTATACTACTTACAATTATCTGAAAGGAACAACCAATAATGATTTTTGGAACAGAGATACCCAAAATCTGAATAACTATAAATACAAAAGTGGTAATATAAAAGCTGAATATAAGATCAATGATAAGAATGTTGCCGGGATCAATTACAATTATTCCCACAGCAATCCTTTAGAGAAAGCAGAAAGCACTTCATCCAGATTCAATGAGAGTGGGTTGCTGGATATCATGTCCAATTTCAGAAACAGAAACAGCAGAGATGTTCATAATGCCACTGCTTTTTATGAAGCAAAACTAGACAGCACGGGAGGTAAGCTGAATCTTACCGCCAACATGATGATCAATAACTCGAATGCGAGAAACCTTTCCAATACCATTGTTCCTTCAGGAACAACTACTACTCTGGCTAATCCTATCAGTAAATACAGAATTTATTCCGGGCAGGCTGATCTGGAAAAAACTTTCGGTAAAGTAAAAACCGAAGGCGGATTAAAATATACAAAGATTAAAAATGATTCTGAATTTAATTTTTTTGATCTGAAAAACGGACAGTACGATCTGAATACCGATAAAACAAATACTTTTTTCTATAATGAAGAAAATTATGCTGCTTATATCTCTACCAATTTTAAAATTAATGAAAAATGGGACGCTAAGGCAGGACTTCGTTATGAGTATACAACATTGGAGGGAATTTCGATGAATGATAATACTTCAGCAAAAATAAAGTACGGAAAATTTTTCCCGACAGCATATATCAGCTATAAACCTAACGAAAATAATGCATTTTCCCTTAACTACTCACGAAGAATTTCACGTCCGTATTTCGGTAATCTGAATCCGTTCAAATATTATACTTCAGATTATGAATATACTACAGGAAACCCATACCTTCTGCCTTCATTCTCAGACAATTTTGAATTTGGATATGTACTGAATAACAATCTTAATGTCACCTTCTATTATAACTACAATAAAAACAACTGGGATAGAATTCAGATGGTGGACGGCAATTACAGGTATACGGTTGCTAAAAACTTCTATAACGAAGATCAGGCAGGAATCAATATCAGCTACAATTATAATAAACTGAAATGGTTGGAATCTACAATATTTGCCAACGGATATTATACCAAATCCAAATCTTATGATCCGGCTATTCTCACGGCTCCTGCGGGATACAGTGCTAATTTAAATATCGACAATAGTTTCTTTCTAAATAAAGAAAAAACAGTAACACTGATGCTTGGATTGTGGGGCAGCCTTCCGAACCGAAACGGAAATACCTACTATTATACCAATGCATCTCTATACGCAGGAATGAAACTGGCTTTCATGGATAAAAAACTTCTCCTTAATCTTTACGTAAATGATCTTTTAAATACCAACCGCGAAAAAGGAATTGAATATTACCCATCATACAATATTGATTACCAATATAAAGGTATTACCAGAAACGTTCATCTTTCGCTTACTTATAAATTCGGAAATAACAATGTGAAAGGAGCTACCAAGCAAGTGAAGTTTGAAGAATCGAACAGAGCAGGTGGTAACTAAACCTCTTTCTACAAAACACTCTTTTTGAACCAGGATAAAAACTATAACGCCGGCCGGCAGTCTCCTAAACGATGTGGAGCTGCCGGCCTTTTAATTTCATTGTGCGGTATTTCCTTACCCTTTCCAAAGTGCTTTAAAATTATAGAATATTTAGATTCCTTCGGAATGACGAAGTGTACGGATACACTCAACGTCCTGTTTGTCATTCCGTAGGAATCCAGCCTTAGAAATTATCCTTCTTTTATGTGTTTTATTTAACCAAAAATCGAAGATTCAATGAAGTTAAACGCCACAACAGATTGAAACACTTAAGTGAGCTTAAGAAGATAGCCTTGTGCAGAATAAGTCCACATAAGTTTTTAAAAATCTTTGATTTTTCTTCAGTGTACTTGGATGCTGTATTATTTTAAACCTTCTTCAGCGTACTAAAGTGTTTTTAAAAAAACTTTTGTGACTTTTGTGGTTAAGTTTAATCGGACTTGATATAATAAATCATTCCTCCCACGAGATAAGCCAATACATCTAAAAAATCCCCTGTAAATCGATCAGACATCTTAGGGCAAAGCACTTCAAATAAAAAAGAAAGGTAGAGAATAGATGTCAGTACAAATTTCAAATCAGGTTTCCACTGATCATACGATAAAAAATTCATCATGTATTCTATCAGGTAACAATACATCGGAACTGTAATGAGATCCGTAAAATGATTATTGATGAAGGGAATATAAATACCATTTCGCCTCAAAAGGAGTATCCCTGCCCAAGCAACCAACCCAAGCAAAAACCAATAGGAAATTTTCTTTCCCATCACATATGAAGAACTGCCATAATAATTCCGAGTAGTATCTGCAGAACTTTGGATATCACTTCCTGAAAATCTGGTTCCTTTTTCGTCCCGTTTTCTTCCGCAGACTGATAATCAAACTTTTGTTTTCCTTCCATTATGATAAGATTTGATGATACAAATATAGTAAATTAGAACAATTGTTCTAATTTCGAAAATATGATTTATTCCCACCTTATTATTCTTATCTTTGAATGATGAACACAAAGGAAAAAATCCTTTCCAAAGCGTTGGAACTGTTTAACGAAAAAGGATACAATAATATCACAACAAGGAGCATTGCCGCTGAGCTTAACATCAGTGCGGGAAATCTGCATTACCATTTCAAACATTCGGAAGATATTATCAAAATTCTTTTTTCAGAACTTACAGAGAAAATGGATGATCTGCTTAATCAAATGAAAAAAAGCGGAAATAAAACGCTGGAAGATCTTTATCAATTTACTTTTTCTACGTGCGAGATATTTTATGCCTATCGTTTTATATTCATCAATTTTGTAGATATTCTGAATAAAATTCCGGATATAAAATCACAGTATGAAAGTATTAATTTTAACAGAAAGGAGGAATTTTACCTGATCTTCTCCAATCTTCAGAAAAGTGGTGTTTTCCAGAATAATATACCTGATTTTGTGATCGAATGTCTTACAGAGCAAATTTTCATCATTGCAGATAACTGGCTTAGCCACAACCGATTAATTTTAAAACTTGATCAAGATGTGGCCCTGCAACATTATACACTTCTTCAGATGAATTTATTCTACCCTCTTCTCAACCGAGAGCAACAAATACGATATGAGCAGCAATACATACGATAATCAGTACATTACCTTCAGACAAGGAAATAAAAATGACCTACAAGAAATGCGAAAACTGTTCACAGAAACAATAGAAGCAATCTGTAGAAACGATTACGATGAAAAGCAAAGAAAAGCTTGGACCTGTGGCGCTGAAAATAAAGAAAGATGGCTAAAAGTGATTAACGAACAATATGTTTTGGTAGCGGTATTACAGAATAAGATTGTAGGTTTCTGTACTCTTGATCAAGGAAATTATATTGATTTGCTATTTGTTCACAAAGACCATCAGCAAAAGAGAATTGCCTCTGCATTGTATGAGCAGATTGAAGAAAAAGCCATCGAGCAAAATTCAATCTCTCTAACCGCAGATGTAAGCAAAACCGCAAAACTTTTTTTTGAAAAAAAAGGCTTCTACACACTTAAAGAACAGATAGTCAGCGTGAATTATGTTGACCTCATCAATTATAAAATGATTAAAAATCTGAGATAATAAACAGCTTTACAATGGAATTATTACCGGAATATAACGAGTTGAGAATTTCAGTTCCTCAGGAATTTGAAAACGTATTTACTCACTTCTATTTTGCTGAGAATACTTCCGAAACCTCTGTTTCCAAAACACTGCTTCCTACCTATCAAACCATTCTGTTATTCTGTTTTGGTGAAAGTGCTTCGATGTCTACCCGAGAGAAAACAAATGTTTTTGTTGACAAATGTATTGTTCTGGGACCGGTAAGACAGGCCTTTGATTATACCCTTCCAGTAACATGTTCAATTCTTGTTGCCAATTTTAAAGATGACTCATTTTTCAGGTTTTTCGGAAAAATAACGGCTGAAAATTTAATGAACCATCCGGACGATCTGCTGATGGAAAACTGCTTCACCCATCTATGGCATCAACTGACAAAAATAACATCACCGACAGAAAAAGTAGATTATATTTTAGAGTTTTGTAAACCTTATCTTCAGCATCAGGATGATATCAGCCAGCTTCTCGGTTCTTTTGAAAATAATCTTCTGAATCCTGTTAAAGTAATTGCAGAACAAACCCATCAGACAGAAAGAAACATTCAGCGTAAACAAAAAGAGCAATTCGGTTATTCGTTGAAAGAACTTACACGATATCATCGTTTTTTAAAAGCCGTACAACTCATTGAAGAGGAAACCGAAAAGCAGAATAAAATAAAGTGGTTTACCATTATTGATGAATGTGGTTACTATGATCAGAGTCAGCTCATTCATGATTTTAAACATTTTCTCAATCTGTCCCCTTTACGTTACCTGAAATTCCAGCAGGAAATATGCAATCCGAAATCTAAATAAGCCGTTTCGTTTTCTTACAATTTTTGAAAAGAGGATCCTGCTACTTTTGTCTCATTAATCTTAACAATCCAAACAATGAGACATTTAATTATTTATGCCCATCCTAATGAAAACAGTTTAAATCATCGTATTTTAACAACTGTTGTTGATCATCTGAAATCACAGGATAACGAAATTATCATCCGTGATTTATACCAAATCGGATTTGATCCTGTACTCTCATTACATGATATGCAGGGGCAACGTTCCGGGAAAGTCTCCGAGGATATAAAGCTGGAACAGGAACATATCAACTGGGCGGAGCAGATTACTTTTATTTATCCTATTTGGTGGACAGGTCTTCCGGCCATCATGAAAGGGTATATTGACCGTGTTTTCAGTTATGGATTCGCTTATCGTTATGATCAGGGAATACAGAAAGGACTTCTGAAAGGAAAAAAAACGATAATCATCAATACGCATGGGAAATCTCATGAAGAATATCAGCAGACAGGAATGGATAAAGCCCTTACATTAACCTCTGATAACGGTATTTTCATCTATTCAGGACTGGAAATTCTACACCATCTCTTTTTTGAAAAGGCAGATAAAGCATCACCTGAAGATCTGGAAATCTGGAAAGAGCATATTAGAAAAATCTATGCGGAGCATAGTCTTATTTATTAACATTAATCTAAAACTTAAAACTGACAATCAATGAATTAAATATTTTTCATTAAAAATAAATAAACCCATAAAAAAAATTATAAAATACAGTTCCTATTATTTTATAATTACAGGATTTGTGGCATGAAATTAGCTTCAAAAATGGCAAGTAAAATTGTTTTGAACCTTTATTTTAAACCATTAAGATTCGTAAAAGGTTAAGTTTTTTTTAAAAACAAATCTTGTTATAACCTTACAACACCTCTTAGTGGTTTAAATATTGGATCTACAGAAAATTCTGCTATATTCGCATTTCAATGAAACATTTAAACAGCATATTGCGTCTTCCATTCTTCAGTGAATATTACACTCCGGGCTATCGTTCGGGAAGACTTTCTATATCTGTACTCCATTAAATAATTATCTAACGTATATATAGAGCCCGGACATTATCTGTCTGGGCTTTTTTGTTTCTAAAATTCATCAACATGATTCATACATTAAAAGAAAATGTGGCGATCATCCTTCCTGACAATGGTCTGGAAGAGAAGCTCGCCCAAGCCGACAATGAAAACAGAAAATTATCCATTAAACTGGGTTTTGATCCTACTGCTCCGGATCTTCACCTTGGTCATGCGGTGGTACTTAAAAAGCTCAGACAGTTTCAGGAGCTTGGTCATCAGATCATTATTGTGGTGGGAAGTTTTACCGCAAGAATTGGTGATCCTACCGGAAAGAACAAGGCCAGAAAGCCGCTAAGCGCGCAAGAAGTACAGCATAATGCAGAGACTTACATCAATCAGCTTTCCAAAGTAATTGATATTGAAAAAACAAAAATCGTCTTCAATTCTGACTGGCTTGATGCTCTTAATTTTTCGGAAGTTATTCAGCTGCTTTCTAAAATAACAGTAGCCCAGCTGATGCATCGTAATGATTTTAATAAAAGATTTACAGAAAACACTCCTATTGCCATGCACGAACTGGTATATCCTATCCTGCAGGGTTTTGATTCTGTACAGATTGAATGTGATATTGAAATGGGTGGCACAGATCAGCTTTTCAACTGTACTATGGGAAGACAACTTCAGGAAGTTCATCAGATGCAGGGTCAGATTGTAATCTGTATGCCCTTGCTTAAAGGGTTGGATGGAAAGGAGAAGATGAGCAAATCACTGAACAATATTATCGGGCTGACGGACGAACCTAATGAGATGTTTGGAAAAACAATGTCCATCCCAGACAGCCTTATTGAAGAATTCATAGATCTAGCCACAGATTTTCCCCCAGACACGAAGATGAGTTTAAAAGCAAGAATGGAAAAGGGTGAAAATCCAATGAATATTAAAAAACTTATTGCCAAGAACATCATCAGCCAATACCATCATCAAGAAGATGCTGAAAACGCTGAAGAGTTTTTTAACAATCAGTTTCAGAGTAAGAATTTTGAGAATAAAACTTTTGAACCTGTATCTATTCAAACTCTGAATCTTCGTCAAAACAGGGCCACGGTTCTCGAGCTTTGTCATCTGCTTAGAAATGACCTCAGCAAATCGGCAGTAAGAAGACTTATTCAAAGTGGAAGTGTTCTGGTCAACACAGTTAAAATAACAGAACCTGATAAGATGATTGAAATTGAAAAGGAAATCAAAATAAAGATGGGGAAACGAAAGTTTTTTAGACTGGTATAAAATTTTACGATCAGAAAATTTCTAAGAAAAACAAAAGGCAAAGTGGTTGTATCATTTACAATTCACTTTGCTATTCTTATCGAGAGAGAATAATTTTCAATATCTTCGTCTTTATTAAATACAACAATAATGACGCAGGCTGAAATCCTCAATCTGATTGATGAGGCATTGTTCATGAACAATATTAAAACCGAAATGACGGAAGAAGAAATTGTATGGACAGATAATTTTGGAGCAGAAAACTCGGTATCAGTTTATAAAACTGCCGTCAACTCTTATGGTATTGTAGCCTGGTGGCAGTATAATGAAGTAGGAAAAGAGCAGGTTTACATTAGAATGAATGAAAGAACATTGATTACATGGAGGCCTCCTATCAACAATCCCTACAGCAATGCGCGTCTGTATTTTTATGAGAACTATCTGATCATCAAATATCAGGATAAGCACAGAGAAAGATTATTTATTTTTAATATTCAGACCCTGAACTGCGAGGAAATTATTCTTAAAAATCTTACTACCCAAGTACAAATAGTTGGGAATGAACTTCTTTTAAGAGGTTTCTACAGTGATGAAGAGTTTATAAAAATCACCATGCATCCTGACCGTCTTGAAAAAGAAATTGTTGATGAAGCCTACATCAACCAGAGAAATATTACATCGGACTAAAACAGTCATAAATAATTACAACAGGAAATGGGAAGAGATACTTCAATTTATATGTTCAACAGGGAAAAAGCCTCTTCTTTCCTTTATGAGGATCTTCAACATAAAACCTTTCATACAAGAACATTCAAGGCATTTCTGGAGGAAAGAAAAAAAGAAATAGGAACCTATGATATTGTCTTTGAAAAAGTTTTAGAAAAGGTCAAAAATGATATTAATACCATAACGGCTGATGAGCTGTTTGAGATTGATCTTTTTCTCATTGAGGAAGTGTACTCGCAATTCGCTGGAAGCGATTATTCTACAAGAGAAAAATATCTTGAAGAATTGTATGACCGTTACGGGCTTATCCTTTTGTACGAACTTCCTACCTCAACGGTTTGTACCAGCTACATGTTTCAATATGGGAATTATACTCATTATTTCCCTATTTACGAATTGGAAAATTATGGATTAAAACATAGTGACGGCGGTATTAATATGGATTCAACAGATTTTTTACAATTTAATGATTATATGATTCTACTGATGAAAATGATCTTAGATAAAAAAATGGACGGTTATGATTATGAATTTACAAAAAGTGAAGAGGATGTCATCCGGCAGATAATAGCCGATCATCAAAATAATCTCATACTGTTTAAAGAAATTGAAAGTGAGTGTGATTTCATAAAAGACTGTTCGGCTGATGAAAATGGACCTTATGCACAGACGATCTATTACGCCTATTCGTTTTTTAAACAATCCATTGAAATGAAGATGAGAATTAATGTTGAAAAAAATTCCAGAATCGTTATCTTAGATTCTTATTAATTTTTTTCAGAATGACTGATCATCTGGCCTGAAATTAGAATTCAAGAAAATATGAATACCTCACTCACCTACAGACAAGCAACCGAAAAAGACCTTGACTTTCTTTTTGATCTGAGAACGAAAACCATGGTTCCTCATTATGAAGTTTCAGGGCTTTCTACCGACAGGCATACAACCCTGCAAAGAGTGTTGTATGAATTTGAAAAAGCCCAGATTATTCTCTTAGACAACCAACCTATAGGACTGTTAAAAGTAAACAGGACGTTCACCAATATTGATATATTGCAGCTTCAGATTGATCCTGCTCAACAAGGCAAAGGCCTTGGAAAAAAAATTTTGTCTGATATCCTGGAAGAAGCCTCACTGGCAGGAAAAACAGTATCATTAAGTGTTTTGAAAACCAATAAAGCCCAACATCTTTACACAAGTCTAGGTTTCAAAATCGTGGACGAAGATCAGAATTCTTATTTCATGGAAACCGAGAAGAATTAAAAGTTATAACAGCTTAGATTATAAAACGGCCAGATCATATTAACAATCAAACATCTGTGAAAATCCGTGAAATCTGCGGTTAAAAATATTGATAAACACCTCCTTTATTCTCAACACCCAGTTTTAGTTATTCACCATAGTAACATAAATAAGCCTTCCCCCTTCTTCATCAGACAGTAATATTTTTTTCCCATCCGTTAGCTCTACCATAGACCCCGGAGGAATTTCCTTTTGTTCTGTAATATCCTTCATCCCCTGTAAAGCCTGATTCACCAATACCCATTTCCCATGGTGAAAAGTGAAATATCCTACAGGCATTTTATCCTGCATCGTCAGATTCTCATTGCGGATGATTTTTCTCGAAACGTGCCACTTAAATAAATACTGATTATGATACACCATCAATCTATGATTTTCCGGTTTCCATACCTCATCTTCAAATTTAAAATAAAGATCCAAAACCGGTAATGTGCCCTGATGAGGTGTTCCACAGAACGGGCACTTAGGATTACCTGTATTATCGAAAACATACCATTTCTCTGTACAGGCAGCATTATGGCAAGGCTGTATAAGGTCTACTGTTTTCAGTAGGGCAGTTTCCCACTCATTGGCTGTGGGACGCCTTATAGGATTATGCAGCCCTTCAATAAAAGCTTTTCTAAATAGTTCGGAAAGATAAGGCCCCGTTACCGTATAAGAAATCTTCTGAGGGTCTCCCCAAAAAGCATCCCATTTTCTAAGATGATCAGATTTCACATGATTGGAAGGATCTTCAGGATGTTCTACGAACAGGGCTTTTTCACCCATTGAGATGATTTCGTCTTTCTCAGAATCCAGGTCCCATATTTTGCCTCCTCTTAAGGGATGTCTTCTCAGCAGATACATATAAATAAGAACTGCAAGCGCGTGTAAATCTGTTTTCTGGTTGGGAAGATGCCTTTCTGTATCCTGAAGACTTAAATGCTGGGTTTTTAAAACTTCAGGAGCAATAAAATCAGCAGTTCCGATCACTTCCGGAGGGAATAATTTAGGCACCACCAATCCATCAATATCAATAATACAGGCAGATTTTGTAACGGGATCCACCAGGATATTATTGTAGGAAAGATCCGAATGGGCAAGTCCCATCTGATGCAATTTCTTCACTCCGCGGCTGATATTAATGGCAATTTGAAAATAACTTAGCCAGTCCCCCAATTCTGATGGATCCAGCCTTAAAGGATATTGCGGATTTCTGAACATAGGAGCCGTAAACCATTTACCCACTTTATCCTGTCCCTGAATATTATCTGACCCAATGTAGCCCTTGCTGAAGAAAAACTTCTTATGATACACAGGTACTACAATTCCCGTCAGTTTTCCTTTTTCTACAATATCATGCGGCCATCTGAATATTTCGTTCAGAAAGTATTCTCCGGCATTTCCATTTTGTATATTCTGCAGATAGGTAGAGACAATTCTCATGATCCTTTCTTTCTGGCCCTCATCCAAAGGATTTCTGTAAAAAGCTACCACATACTCTTTATCCGGAGAGAAATAAACATCTTTTACACCACCCTGAATTGGGCTTTCATCTAGATATTCATAGGATTTGGCCGCATCAAGAACGGAAAATACTTTAATGGTGCTTTTCATAGGAATTAATAAATTATTGCTAATGTACGGTCATCATGATTTCCTCTGCTCCAGAAATCGGTCCACATCATAAGCTGTTCTTCAATGGTAGTATCGTTGGTAAAATCTACTTGCGTATTGTCATCATTATTTCCGGAAAGATCACTAAAAAATATTTTCCAGCTTTCTACATTTTCAAGCTTATTTTCTGTGGCAAATTTAGGATCATAAATCCCATCTGTCATTAATACGAGATGTGAAAAATCTTCCACGCGGGTAATGTTGAAACGATGAACAGCAGATTCATTATAAACTTCTTTCATGGTAACAAACCTTGTTCCTCCGCTGAATTCACCAACATCCATCTGATTCAGCAGTTTTACTTCGGAGAAATCTGAATTAATAAGATTAATTGGGCAGTCACCTACCCCAAAGGTCAGGATTACATAGCCAAAACTGAACTTTTTAGCCAAAGCAAAAATAAGGGTGGTGTTCAGTTCATTGATCACAAAATTGTTTTTTTCCGCAGTCTTTTCCAATATATTATAAGTGTACACAACAGCTTGGTACAAATGTTTTATAGTATTTTGACCGGCTTCCGTACGAAGCTCCTGAGAAGATTCAGCTCCATAATAAATGCAGACTGCATGTTCCATTTCATCCAGTAATTCTTTTGAGCTGAAAAATTCATTTACGGAAACTGTAGCCAACCTTGAACCTTCTCTTGCAAATTTTGCAGAGCCCGCTCCGTCAGAAACTGAGATCATATTCCAGCCTGAAGAAAGTTCATTTACAGCAAAATCATCTTCTCTGAATTTACCCTCATGGGCGTGAGAACGTCCTCTTTTGGAAGCAATGACGATCTTTTTGTCTAAAAAACTGCCTTTATACGAAACTTCATCAGCTTTATAAAAATCGGCATTGGGATCGGCCGGAAGATTTTTCCATAAATCTTTGGGATCGGCATTCACAAAAAGATCTACTTTTTTAATTTCAGTATGCTCTGGATCAGCGATGTGACAGAATTCTATATCCAAATGATATATGGTATTACCAGAAGGTACTCCGGAGATTGTGTTATCCTTCAGTACAAGTCCTGTTTCTTCAAGATTTCTGATATTTTTAATGTTAATATTGGGAAAGTTTCCCATATCAAAACTGAACTGATACGGCTTGTTGGAAACTGCATTTTTTAAGACCCAATGCGCTTCTTTAAATTCTTCTTTTTCTTGAGTAACAACGTTTTTTTCCATGGCTTTTTTAGAACTTCCGAAATAAAATGAGGGTATTTTCATAAAGCAGGTATTACTTTTTAGACTCTTTTCTTATCCCAAAGTTCTGTTGATATCAAACCCTTCGCTGGAGAAGCCATAATAATCAGAAGTTCCACACCAAGGGCATTTGTTGTATCCTTCTCCGCTTAAACAATGAATTCCTCCACAAGAGCAGGTGGCCAAAGCAATCGGATTGGCACAATGAGGACATGAAGTAGCTCCCTGAAGCTCTTCTATTGAAATCTTCAAGATATTCTTTTGGGAAGAAGAAAGTCTGTAGTATGCTTTTTCATCTATTTTATAAGCTCCATCCAATCTGTAATATCGGGTAGACATCCCAGAAATGCTTGATGCCGCAAATGTTTTTTTGAACTTCATCAGATACAGCTTTTGTGTTTCTGAACATTTTCCGTTTAATACTACAAAATTATTATCCGGGAATCTCTGTTCCATTTCAGGATCTACTTTTTCAAGGATCTGAGCATCAATTTTTGAAAGATTGATTCCTTCTTTTTTGGCTTCAGTCACGCTCTGGCTGGTTGTTTTAATAGAATCTGTAACCCATTTGAAGAATTCTTTATACGAATTCTCGTCTGAATTATTAAATAACAAAACATGATCCGCCAAAGAGCCAAGAAGCTTATAGTTTGTATTTTCTCCTATGGATACAGCAATTGTATTGGCTTTCCCTGTATATTTATTATTCCATCTTTCGATCGCTTTGGTCGCATCATCGGTTGGAACTCCGTCTGTAAAAAGAAAAACTATAGGTTTCCAGTCTCCCTTCCTTTCATAAGTGGTTTTCACAATATCCCTATCTATACAATCCATCACCTGTATCAATCCCTGAGAGAGTGAGGTTCCGCTTCCAATCGGGATTTTTGGAGGATAAAAACTGATAATATCCTGAAGTGGAGTGATTACTTCTGCTTCTCCCGCGAAACCTATCACAGAAATATACACGGTTTCCAAGGAATAAGGATCTTTTTTCAATTCCCGGATGATATTGGCAATACCTTCCTGTACCTGTTCTATAGGCTCTCCTACCATAGATTCGGAGACATCTACTAAAAAATAAATCGGCAGTCTTCTCATAGCTGTAAAGACGTTTTAAATGATAATATTAAGCTCTGATGGCGGCGGCGGGAGTGTTATGTTTTCTCCTGTATTCTGAGAATGCCCTCCCTGCGTAATAGAAGAGCTTACCCATCTGAAAAATGAAGAAAGGGTAATGGCATCTGTAGTATCCAGTTTCACCACGTGATCTGTAAGTTCTTTCAGGAACTGTTCATCAGCTTTCGGCCCTGCTGCACAGCCCACAATCGCTCCAAATTCAAGACCTCTGATCACCGGGATCATCTGTCTGTATTTTTGGATATCTGAAGGTTTTCCGTCCGTAAATATAAAAAGTAAAGGTTGCCAGTCTCCTTTTGAATCAGAAGATTCTTTTACAAGTTCTCTCTGAACCAGGTCTGAAACCATTTCCAATGCAGCACCTGTATGGGTGGGACCGCTGTCGGGGCAAGTAATTTCCATAGGGTAAAAACTTGCAAGATCAATCAACGGAATGATATTTTTAACTTCTCTATCGAAAGTGATAATGCTCAAATGCAGGCTGTCCATTGCCTGCGGATCGGTCCGCAACATACTGATCAAACCGTTAAAACCGTTATTGAGAGCCTGAATAGGTTCCCCGTTCATAGAACCGGAAGTATCCAACAAAAAATAGGCTAATAATCTTCTGGCCATGATAAGACAAATATTAATTCTTAAGCCGGCGGAGGAAGTCGAAGACTTCCAAGCCGGCTTATATGATGTTAAATAAAAATGTAAAACTTAGTTGGAATAGGAGTACTGCTGTCTCAGAATATCAATAAAGTTATCTGTGTGGTGTGGCTCTCCTACTGCACGGAATTTCCAGTCTCCGTTGTGACGGTATGCTTCTGCAAAAACCATCGCACACATTCCGTTCATACTTGCGTCTCCGGAAAGGCTGTATTTGGTAATTTCTTTTCCTTTTGCATCTACCGCACGGATAAACGCATTTTCTATCATCCCAAAATGCTGATTATTGGTTCTTCCCTGGTAAATAGTAACAACGAATACAATTCTCTGATAACTCTGATCAAGCTGATCCAGTTTAACGATAATCTGCTCATCATCTCCGTCACCTGCACCAGTTCTGTTATCTCCTGTCAGCCACACATTTCCACTTGGATGCTGCATAGAATTGAAAAAAACTACATCTCCCTGATAAAGTCCCATCTGTCTCCCATCATTGGTCTGTACAGTTCTTCCAAGGTTAGCCACTTTTCCGTTGCCGTCCAAAAGGAAGGCTATTGCATCAAGATCGTATTCTGCTTCTTTACTGAATAGTTTTCCAAAGAAGCCTCCTCCACCCTGTTTTCTTACATCCCATCCTAAACCAATAGTTACTTTGGAAAGATCATAAACACTCTCTCCACGGTCATTCTTTCTTAAATCGATCGTTTGCCCTTTCTGTAAATTAATTGCCATAGTTATCGTTTTGTGTATTTGATGTTTTTACTTAATGATTTGCCCTTTATAATATTTTTCAAGGAAGAAACCGAGGTCGGCTCTGTATCCTATTCCTGAAGCTTCAAATTTCCAGCCTCCGTTTCTTTTGTAAAGTCTTCCGAACTCAACACCGGTTTCAATGGAAAAGTCTTCATCCAGTTCATATTTTGCAATTTCCTGATTGGAGTGATTATCCACTACTCTGATATATGAATTTCTTACCTGGCCAAAGTTCTGTCTTCTTCTTTCAAAATCTTCTATCGTTACCACAAACAGTATTTCTTCAACTCTTGAATCAACTTTTTCAAGATCGATAATAATGGCTTCATCATCGTCACCATCACTGTTTTTACCGTTGGGATCATCTCCTGTATGGGTAAGCGCACCATCCGGAGAATGAAGATTATTATAAAAAACAAAATATTCTTCGCTTACTAATTTTCTGTCAGAATCAATCATGATTGCAGAAGCATCCAGATCAAAATCGTAACCAGTTCCTTCATTAGGATCCCAGCCTAGTCCAATCGTCATTTTTGTCAATCCTATCTCGATTTTCTGACCTTTCTGTAGATTAATTGCCATAGTGTTTTATATTATGAATTATTTTTTCCATTAAGATAGAAGTGATTTACGAAATGACCAAATTTATTGATTAAAAAATATTATATACAGCTTAATTTTAAACTATTTAGATTAAAAAATGGCCATAAAAAAAGGTTCAACATAAAAATTGAACCTTGTACTGTATAAAAATCGATTATATTAATCTTCAAAACTGTTCTCTGAAACAGCAGCATTTCTTGCTCTTGCCAGCATGGGAATGGAAATCAGTCCCATTATCAACATAATGACAATTTGTAGCGGTAAAGAAATGAAGGAATAAGTAAGTCCCATTTCGGCACCTGCATCAGCACTTTTTCCTACTGAAATAAAGAGCGCCATAAAACCAAACTTCATCGCCAGATTATAAGCTCCAATACCCCCACTGGCAGGAATAATCATTCCTAATGTACCTACTACAATAATAAAAAATCCGTCTGCAAAAGTAAATCCGGAAGTTTCGGGTAAGGCAAAGCACACAAGATAAGCGGCAAAATAATAGCAAATCCAGATTCCTAATGTATAGAGGATAAATTTTCCTTTTTCTTTCAGTTTAAAAATTGAAGTTAATCCCTGAAGAATTCCTCGTCCAAAATTGATAAGCTGTTCTTTTTTGTATTTATAAAGAAGACCTAAGCCAATTAAAATCAATAAACCCAGCGCAATTTTAACACCCAGATAGAATGAATCAAAATCACTTACTCCCAACTTCATTATCTGTTTTTCAAAAAAGTTAGGAACAAATTCTTCTTTTTCATCCTTCTTATCCATTATAAAATGATAGAAAGAAAGAATAGCATCAAATTTAAAAATCACTGTCAGAAGTAAAAATCCTACCATACAGATAAGATCTACCACTCTTTCCAAAATGATTGTCCCGAAAGATTTGTCCACAGGTACTTTTTCCACTCCATATAAAGCGGTTGCCCTTGCCACTTCACCACTTCTTGGAATGGTAAGGTTCATCAAATACCCAAAAGATATGGACCAAAGAGCATTGGAGTTTGAAATGCGATGTCCCATCGGTTCCAGCATCAGATTCCAGCGAATCGCCCTGAACCAGTAAGCAAGAAGGCCAAATACGGAAGCAAACAATACCCAAAGATAATTTGCTTTCGCCAGAGACTTCTGAATCACTTTAAAATCCAGTCCTCTTAAGGCGAGCCATAAAAAAAAGCCTGCAAAAGCAAGCGATATTACTATTGTAAGAATTGATTTTAATGGACTTTTTGACGTTTTCTCCATGAACTAGGTAAGAAGATTTGTTCTTTCATCCGGGAACACTATTTTCGGCTGGAAGTCTTTCGCTTCTTCAGGTGTCATCTGAGCATAGGCAATAATGATAATAATATCATCTCTTTGCACCTTTCTTGCTGCAGGACCATTCAGGCATACTTCTCCCGATTTCCTTTTCCCTTTGATAACGTAGGTATCAAAACGTTCCCCGTTGTTTACATTCACGATATAGACTCTCTCTCCTACTACCAAACCGGCAGCTTCAATAAGATCTTCATCGATCGTTATACTTCCTATATAATTAAGGTCAGAGGCTGTTACTCTTACCCTGTGGATCTTAGACTTGAAAACTTCTATTAACATGATGCAAATTTATTAATAAAAATTAATAAAACAGGCCTTTAGTATCATTTTAAAACTCCCACAAACACAGGGGTTTAATTTTATAAAATACAAGAAATTTGAAATTTGCTTATAAAATCAGTAATCATATGCTCAAAAATATTAATTGTCCATACTGAATTCAGGATTTAATAAATACAGAAAATAATATTAACTTTTTGCTAAAGTCAATAAACATAAGCATTTGGCATGATTTTAGTAACCTGTAACGTAGATTTTTCGTGAAAACCCGAATTATCATATTTTAACTATTTTCAATGAAAAGTAAAAAAATTGTATAAGTTTTAATAAAAAAATTGCACAATTAGAAAATAGTATTATATTTGCTATAATTACGAACTAACTTTAATATTAAAAATTATGAACAAGTCTGAATTAATCGACGCAATCGCAAAAGATGCAGGTATCACTAAAGTTGCAGCAAAGGCTGCTTTAGAATCTTTCATTGGTAACGTAACTACTACTTTAAAGAAAAAAGACGGAAAAGTTTCTTTAGTAGGTTTCGGTACTTTCTCAGTAGCTGAGAGAGCAGCTAGACAAGGTATCAACCCTGCAACTAAAAAACCAATTAAAATTGCGGCTAAAAAAGTTGCTAAATTTAAGGCTGGAGCTGATTTATCCAATGCAGTTTCTGGTGCTAAGAAAAAATAATCATTCAGATTACAAAAAATTCAAGGGCTGTTTCTTAGAAACAGCTTTTTTTATGATTTTGTCATCACTGAGTAAATCTGAGGCCCATTAACCAAAGTATTATTGTTCAAGCGGGCATTTAGGTATGCAAAAAAATAAAGCGGGCTAAAACCCGCTTATTTTGATTTTTGACATTATCATGAATATATCTGATGAAAATGATTTAAAATTAAGGTGCCAATCTTGAAATCTTCCAATCAAATTCATCAAGCTGGTAGATAATTCTGTCATGAAGACGGTTGGGTCTGCCCTGCCAGAATTCAATTTCATAAGGTTTGGCAATATATCCTCCCCAATTTTCTGGTCTTGGAACCTCTCTGTTCTCGTATTCCTTTTCCAGTTCTTTCAATTTTTCTTCCAGAAACTCTTTGTTGGGAATTTCCTGACTTTGTGGAGAAACCGCTGCTCCCAGCTGGCTTCCTTTTGGCCTTGAATGAAAATACCCGTCACTTAGATTTTCTGCTATCTTTTCCAGATCTGCTTTGATGATAATCTGCCTTTCCAGATTCGGCCAGAAAAAGTGCAGACAAGCTTTATGACTACGTTCTATCGCTTTTCCTTTTTTACTGTCATAGTTGGTATAAAAAATAAATCCTTCATGAGTATATGCCTTCAACAATACCATCCTGGTACGCGGGCATCCATCTTCTTCTACCGTAGAAACTGCCATAGCATTAGCTTCTGAGATCATCGGGCTCTCGCTTGCTTCCAAAAACCAGTCTCTGAATTGTTCGATTGGATTTTGTTTTATCTCACTTTCAATAAGTTGGGATTTCTCGTACACTTTTCTTTTGTCGTGCAGGTTTTCCATAAATATTTTTTATTAAATTTGAGTATGAATCACTCATACAAAGGTAAAATATTAATCTCGACCCCTGACATTTCCGGCGATATTTTTTCCCGATCGGTAGTATTGGTTATTGAGCATAATGAAAGTGGTGCATTTGGTTTAATCCTGAATAAAAAGAACAGCCAGATGACCAGTAAGTTCAATGATTTTTTCGACTTTAAAATTGAAGTGTATGATGGAGGGCCTGTAGAAAATGATAAGGTATTTTTTATTGTAAAAGGACCAAAAGTTACGGAAGTATTTACAGAGATTACTGATGAATATTACCTTACAGAAGATATTGAACGCATCATCAATGCTGTTTTGAGCAATGAGCTGGATATTCATAATATCAAGATTTTTTCGGGATATTCTGGATGGTCTCCTAACCAGCTTGACACTGAAGTTCAGAGAAAGCTATGGACCGTGGTAGATGTATATAACCTAGATTATACCCTTCCCAATGATCAGACGCTATGGAAATCTATCATGCAGAACCTAGGCGGAGAGTTTCTTCTTTGGGCCAATTCTCCTGAGGATATTTCTCTGAATTAGAAAATATCAGTAGCCAAAGACACAATTAACAAACTTTAAGATTTCATTAACCAATTTTAAAAAAAGTTTTTACGTTCTTTGGAAAACCAAAAACTACTGATATGAAAGCAATTACACTTTTTACTATTTCGATTTTTTCTACTGCATTTTTATCATTTACTCCAATTAGTAAAAAATACATCATCATAGATGCCGGCCATGGCGGAAATGATAAAGGGATGGTTGTTGATAATATCAAAGAAAAAGATATTTCTCTGAGTATTGCTAAAGAGATTCAAAAACTTAATAAAAATCAGGACAAATACGAAATTGTACTAACAAGAGAAACAGACAGCTATCCAAGCTTTTCTGAAAGAACAGAACAGATCAATAAGCTAAATCCTGAAATGGTTATTTCACTTCACGTTAATGGATCTTCCCAAAAAGAAACCAGCAGCAAAGGGACAGAAATCTATATTCAGAATTCGGATGTTTCCAAGAAACTGGCAGAAAAAATTGCCCAAAAGTTCGAGACCAATAAAGTTGAAGAGCGTAATCTTCACATTTTAAGAGAATCTAAAGCTCCGGCTGTTTTGGTAGAAATGGGTTATCTTAACAATACAAAAGACAGAGAATTGCTTACCAGTGAAAAGGGTCAAAAAGAAATTGCACAAAAATTTATTGATGTCATCAATGAATACTAAATAGAATAAGAAACAATTTCTGATTTATTCAGAATAAAACCCGGTAAAGGACTTCTGGAACTTTGTTGTTTACCGGGTTTGTCAAAATCTTTATTTATTAAAACTGTTTTTCCAGTTTTCTACCAACTCTAGAAAGCGGCTGTTTCCAAAAGTTTTATTTCTTATTTTCCCTATTGAGAAGATTCCTTTCTCTTCAGAAATCATCAAAATTTCTTCTGACTTCTGAGATTCAAAAGCAATAATTTCATGCTCCTGAATATCGGCAAGATTATTCTTGTGTAAGAACGTTACAAAATTCTCCATAAAGGGCGAAATATAGGCTCCTTCAGTCTGTTTCGGCACTTTAATGACATTCCCTTCCAGGAAGAGAAGATTTCCGCTTGTAGTACGTGCAATTCTTTTATTAGGGTTCAGAAGAATCACATCATCAAGGTCATTTTCCTGTGCATAGATAGCTCCGTAAATATTTTCCGGGCAATGTACTCTGATATTGCTCAGCAAATTGCTATTAACGTTGATTTCTTTGATAAGATCAAGTTCCTGAGGTCTTTGATGAACCGCAAGAACATCATCCATTTCCACCACTTCATAAAAGTAAGAAACAGAAGACTTCGATACTATTACTCCATCGTTATTTCTGAGTACCTGGAAATTGATAATTCCATTCTGTACTCCTTTTCCCTCTACGATATCTTTCTGGAATAATGACTGGAAAAACTCCAGGGTATAGGTAAGAGGAATATTCATTCTCATCTTTCTCATAGAGGCCATCAGGAAGAAATAGCATTCTTCATCCATGATCAATCCACCGTTTCTTACAAAGAAAGAAACCTTCACTGAGTCTCCAAAAAGAAAGGCTCTATTCTTTACACTTAAGTCGCTTGATGTAAAATATTGATTTTCCAATTTTTGATGTGATTTATTTATAAAAAAATAATGAACGATAAATCGTTCATCAGTTTTATCATTTAATATAGTACAGCATTACGCAGCACCTAATTTTATTCTGAGATTTTCAATAAGATTTTCCCAATACATTGCGTTTTCATTTTCGTCTCCGTCTTCACAGAAATCTGTAATATTCAGGGCTAAATCTTCAGTAATATCATCAATTGTGATTGTCATCTCAAAGAAATTCTTAGTTCCTTCATCTTCTTCCCATCTAAAACGCACGAAACCTTCAGGCTTATATCTGATCAAAGTGGCCTTTTCAGCAGGGCCTCCACCCCAGCTAAAAAAGAAATCATCGCCTTTCTCTGTTACCTCATCCGCAAACCATTCAGACAATCCCTCTGCAGTAGCCAGATATTCGTATAAAATCTCTGATAAACAGTGCATTGGAAATTCGTAATGGACTTTATGTTTCGCCATATAATCTTTGTTTTATCGTCCCGCAATATATAAATTAATTTTTTTATTACGCAAAAAAACAATTACTTTTTTAAGAGATCTGTATGATATTTATCACCGGATCAGAATCTGTATTTAAGGGCCTCTGAATGTTTAGAAAAGCGATGCAAAACATAAAAAAATCTCTCCGTTTTGGAGAGATTTTATATTTAATTTTCATTAAGAACATCAAGGATTATCTGGCATCCTTCTCTTATTTCATCTAAAGATAGTGTAAGGGGAGGTGAGATTCTCAGGTACTCATTTCTGTACAGTTGCCAGAAAACAACAAGTCCTTTTTCCATACATTTTTTAGCAACTTCTAAGGTATATTCTGGTGTTCCGAGATTCACGGCAAGCATTAATCCTTTACCGTTTATATTTTTAATTTTTGGGTGAACCAACAGTTCTCTGAAAAGTTTTTCTTTTTCTTCTACTTCATTCATTAAACCACTTTCCAAAACTTCTTTTAGGGTAGCGTGACTGGCAGCTGCAATAAGCGGATTTCCTCCAAAAGTGGTAATATGACCAAGTTTAGGGGAATGTGACAGGCTTTCCATGATCTTTGCAGAACTCATAAAGGCTCCTACAGGTACACCACCACCCATTCCTTTTCCCATCACTACAATATCAGGAACGATACCAAAATGTTCGAATGAGAATAGCTTTCCTGTTCTTCCAAATCCTGGCTGAATTTCATCTAAAATAAGGAGAGCTCCTACTTCTTCACATCTTTCTTTCAGCTTGATCAGATAATCATTATCCGGGACAAGAAACCCTGCTGCTCCCTGAATGGTTTCAAGGATAACACAAGCTGTCTTCTCTGTGATCTTATCAAAATCTTCTTCGTTGTTAAATTCAATGAAAGAAACCATCGGTAGAAGGGGACGGAATTCTCTTTTATGGGTTTCGTTCCCGGAAACACTTAAAGCCCCGTGGGTATTTCCGTGATAAGAATTTTTAAAGGAAACAATTTCTTCCCTTCCTGTATATCTTTTAGCCAGTTTTAAACTTCCGTCAATAGCTTCTGCTCCGCTGTTAACAAGATAAGTAACTTCCAAAGGTTCCGGAGTAGCTTCTGCGAGCAGCCTACATAATGCTACAGGTTTTTCCTGCGCATATTCTCCATATACCATCACATGCAGGTATTTATCTGCCTGTTCTTTAATAGCGTTCACAATTTTAGGATGTGAATGTCCCAGCGTATTGGCGGAAACTCCTGCAACGAAGTCCAGATATTTCTTTCCGTCTTTTCCGTAAATATAGCTACCTTCTGCTTTTTCAACTTCGAAACCAGCCGCAAATTTGGTGGTTTGAGCCTGATATGTAAAAAAATCCTTTTGCATTGCTGAAATATTTTATAGAAGTCTAAATCAGATCTCTTCTTTAGAACTTTTTTTTATCTTTATTTTAGAAGTATTGTTATAATCAAATTCGGAAAGTGCTTCCAAATCGTCATTTATTTTCTGTTTCCAACTTTGAAGTTTCTGAACATTGAGCCCGTAATTGGTTTCTTCATCCATTAAGGCCTGATTTTTCGCAAATTCGGAGGTAAGGGTATTAAAAATTTCCTCAGCGTAATCCAAACCTTTCCAAAGTTTATTTTTATTAAGAAGAAGCTCTTTGCGCATTTTTCTGGTATAGACTTCACTTAGATCAAAGTTGACCTGCTGATAATCTACCATAGCAGGAATATTATCTGCAGTGGAGTCTAATGCCGAAGAGCTGCTGGAAAACTTATTGATAATATTTTTATTAAAGTTGCTATTAAAAACATTAAAGCCTCTCAGTTGATAGGAAAAACTGATTGAGGATCTTATCTGAACATTATTATCATGAATAGATAGTTTATAGTCTTCTTTTTGCAGTTTTCTTTCTTTACTCCATAGAAATTCACCGGACTGTAAATTTTGGGAAAAAGCTATTAAAGGGAAAAATAAAAGTAATAATACGATCCTTTTCATACTGTTTTTATTTCCTTGTTCTTTTCGGTTTTTTAGCTTCTTCTTTTGCTTTTTCGTCGTCTATTGCTTTTTGGGCTTTATCAAACAGCTCATTATCCGCAGAATATTTAACTTCTTCATAATTAGGACTATCTACGAGAATATCCTGCCATTTCCGGATACGATCTTTGGTGTTCCAATTGAAATCCGGGAATTTTCTTCTCACAGGTTCTATTTTACTCATCGGATAAGTATCGGAAGTAGCACCAATACTACATGAGATAATCTGTAAAGCTCTTTCTTCGAATAATGCACCTATGATTCCGCAGGCAGAAAGTGTAATTCCTATTCTTTCCGGTTTTTTGGTTTCCTGATCAGTATCATCTACATATACTATGGATTGGGCATTTCCAACTACTCTGGCTTCTTTAATATCATTCTTTTCGTAATACACCGTCATAAATTTCCCTTTTACCTGATTGAATTCATCTTTCAGGGTTAAAGAATCCACTTTAGTTATGGCAAAGGCATTACCGATTACTTTCAGAGAATCTATATTTTCACTTTTGGTGTTGAAATAGGCTTCTATTTTATCTCCTGTTACCTGTTTTTCTCCACTCCAAAGAATTGGCTTGGTATACATATGCATCACTCCATCTGTTTCGTTAAACGCGATAGAATCTGCTCTTCCCTGTGCATTGGATTTGTAGACACGGGCTTTTTTATAAGCTCTTAAATAGCTTTTCTTGACCTTGATATCTAATGAATCCGGTCTTTGGTAAGAGATAATTTTTTCAGCAGCAAAATACACAGAATCTTTCTCCATTATCTTTACAGCATATGGATTTTTGGTCATCATAGAAGAGTCTCTTTTCTCAAAAATCTCCCCATACCCCCCTTTTATGTATCTTCTTTCTTTGGGATCATCAAGGGTTACATTTCCTGTTGCTTTTCCAAAACCTGTCAATTGATTGTAGTACATATCATCTCCAGTCAGGATCTTATCATTATAGAAAATCTTAGGATTTTTTGTTAGATAAGCCTCCTTAGTTTCCATTTTATAGGTTCCTTTTTCGGTGTATACCCTATTTTTGGGATTAGCTCTGTTGGTGATGGTTGAAGGGCCTGAGAAATCTACAATTTTTGTATTTTGATTCTGTTTGATATTGGGGCCCTCTATAATGTACTGTGGAGTATCAATCTTTACGTTCCCTGTAAGATCTACCACTCTTGTATTGAGAAAATAGGTTCCTACTTTAGCGTATGTTACATTCTGACCATCAGAAATAGTTCCTCCTGTGTTAAAGTAAGCCTGGCTCGCAAGTCTGTCGTAGTAAAGAATATCTGTTTTTATGGTTTGCTTTGGATCGGTAAGAACAACGTTCTTCCTGGCCACACCTTTTTGGGTATTGGCATCATATTCCATCTCTCCTGCGGTAATAACAGAACCATCGGAATTTTGAAGTCTGGTATTTCCTATAGCTTTTACAAAGTTTTCTTCATTGTAAAGAACCACCTCATCGGCCGTAAGAATAGACCCCTGGTGCTCAATCTGTACATTCCCTGTAAAATACTGGTTACCATCATACTTTGACTGATCCTGAATAATTTCATCTGCATGAACAATTTTTATTTTATCTTCAGGTTTCAGCTGTTGCTGGGTTTTTACGGGTGAAGCAGGTTTTAAATAAGGATCTCTCTTCACGGGAGGTTTATTCTGCGCAAAACTCAGCGCAGAGATAAGGATAAACAGAAAAAGGATTTTTCTCATTAATTAGTCATTCTTAGTGCCATAGAAATATAGCGAATGAGAATCAATTTTTACGCCAAATGCTTCTTCAATGGCTTCTTTGATTCCTTGGATTCTTGGGTCGCAGAATTCAATAATTTCTTCAATTTCTTTGTCGGAGTCTTTTTTGTAGATCACCAGGTGATCATGTTGTTTGTCAAAATAAGACTTTTCGTAAGATGAAGAGGTCAATGTTTTTTCTCCGAACTGATGCTTACGGATCAAACCTGCATCGAGGAAAATTTCAATAGTATTGTAAATAGTCGCTTTAGAAACATGATACTTTTTCTGCATCATCAGAAGATACAGATCATCTACATTAAAGTGATGATCCATATTATAAATTTCTTCTAATATCGTATATCTTTCAGGGGTGTTTCTGAAACCTTTTTCTAGTAAGTAGTTTCTCAACACGTCCTTGATCAAAGCTATATTTTTTTCTTTTTGTACTGTATCCATTAAAAAAATTATCTACAAATTTATTGATTTTTATTTAAATAGACAGTATGCTTAAGCAGTCTGTGACTTAAGAGTTGTGACGGAAGTACCCTGACTGCTCTATTTTATTATCGTATACAGTAAGTTCTGTGATCGGTGCAGATTCTACTTCAACGTTGTGAGAAGACACTCCCCAAGCCTTAAAGTCGTCACTACCGATATACTTCACAAAGTTGTAAATATTAAGGATAATCTTCTGTTTAACAGTTAAAAGGATATCGTTGATATAGGTGTTATCTATGATCACATATTTCAAATCCGGTGGTATTTCATGAGATCTTAAAGAAGGATGACTGCTTCTGGAAGGAATGGTACCATCGGCCATTAAATCCTTCAATACCATGTTGAAATAATCATTGATTCTTCGGTCTACTTTGAAACCTAAGAGGAAATTGATTTTATAAACAGTTCCTGGAAGAATTTCGTCTACCGTATATTTGAAGGTATATGGATCTTCCTGATTCACAATACTTAATATAAAGTAATGATCTGCTCTTTTTGGCTGTTTTTTGATGATGGAATAGATAATTTTGGATTCTACTTCATCATTTCTTTTGGCTCTGCTCAGATAAGCAAGGTTGGTCGCATATTTTGGAATGGTTTCATCCAGTTTCATGTCTTTAAGAATAGAAACATATTTTTCTATTTTCACAAACTGGATAAATCTTGTTTTAATCAATCGTCCGTTATACCATGCATACATAGAAACCCCGATAGAACCTGCCAATACGACAGTAATCCAACCACCTTCCATGAATTTAATAATATTGGCACTAAAGAAACCTAATTCAATAGCCATATATACCATTGCGAAAAACAGGATGAGTACTTTGCTCACTCTGTGTTTTAACAACCAGAAAACCAATAATACGGTGGTCATCAACATGGTTACTGTAATGGAAAGACCATAAGCAGCTTCCATTTTCCCAGATTCTCTGAAGTGAAGCACTACAATAATACAAAGGATAAGAAGCCCCCAGTTGATTCTTGGAATATACATTTGTCCTTTAACTCCGGAAGGGTAATCAATTTTTTGATTAGGCCACAGGTTAAGAGACATTGCTTCTGAGAAGATGGTAAAAGAGCCCGTAATTAAAGCCTGGCTGGCAATAATTGCTGCTGCTGTCGCCAGAATTACCCCTGGAATAATCATCCATTCTTCCATAATTCCGAAGAAAGGGTTTACTACGGAGAAACCAGGTTTGCTATAATTAGTAAGAAGCCATGCGCCCTGCCCAAGATAATTTAGGATAAGCATGACCTTCACAAATCCCCAGCTTACTCGTATATTTTTAGCTCCGCAGTGTCCTAAATCGGAATACAAAGCTTCGGCTCCTGTTGTACAAAGAAAGACAGCTCCCAGAATAACAATCGCACTTGGAGAATTTGCAATAAGCTTGTATGCATAGTAAGGGTTGAAAGATCTTAAGATTTCAAAGTTTTCACTTAAATGCATGACTCCCAAACCTCCCAGTACTAAGAACCAAACCACCATTACAGGTCCGAAAAACTTACCAATAAAGCTGGTTCCGAACTGCTGCACTACAAAAATGGCAATCAGAATTCCAATCGTAATAGGAACAACAGGAGTATGAGGGTTATAAATTTCAAGACCTTCAATAGCTGACATTACGGTAAGCGATGGAGTAATGACTCCGTCAGCAATCAATGCAGCTGCTCCTATAATGGCAATGAGATACAGCCATCCTTTTTTAAGGTTTCTAACGAGTGAGAAGAGTGCTAAAATTCCTCCTTCCCCTTTGTTGTCTGCCCTTAAAGCAATGATCACATACTTGATTGTGGTCTGAAGAGTGAGGGTCCAAATAATACAGGAAAGTGCTCCTTCGATGTATTCGTTGAAAGGCATATTACTGCCCTGAGATCTTGCATTTACGATTGCCTTCATTACGTAAAGCGGTGAGGTACCAATGTCCCCAAAAACAATTCCCAAAGACACTAAAACTCCGATAAAAGAAAGTTTCTTTATGTCAAAATGATAACCATCTTCTGTAAGTTCTGCCATAACAGCTAATTTATTTTAAAGGCGCAAATTTATACTAATTTTATGACCTCATGAATTATTCTTCATGAATATAATAAATGAAAAAACTTCCTTTCGGAAGTTTTTTTCTATAATTATTTTACGTACATCGCTTTTTTGATTTCATCTTTCACTTTTTCAAGTTTAGGGAACCATTCTGCAAATAATGCCGCAGAGTAAGGTGCAGGTGCATCAGGAGTAGTAATTCTCTTGATTGGAGCATCTAAATAATCAAATGCTTTCTGCTGTACCATATAAGTAATTTCTGAAGATACAGAGCCAAATGGCCAAGCTTCTTCTAAAATAACCAATCTGTTTGTTTTCTTTACAGATGCTAAAACTGTATCAAAATCAAGTGGACGAACGGTTCTAAGGTCGATAACTTCTACAGAAATTCCTTCTTTAGCCATATCTTCAGCTGCCTGAATAGCTAATTTCATGATTTTTCCGAAAGAAACCAAAGTAACATCTGTTCCTTCTCTCTTGATATCTGCTTTTCCTATTGGTAAGTAGTATTCTTCTTCAGGAATTTCCATTTTGTCTCCATACATCTGCTCAGATTCCATGAAGATTACCGGATCGTTATCCTGAATTGCTGTTTTCAATAATCCTTTTGCATCGTAAGGGTTTGAAGGTACAACCACTTTAAGCCCAGGACAGTTTGCAAACCATCCTTCAAACGCCTGAGAGTGAGTAGCTCCCAATTGTCCTGCAGAAGCAGTAGGACCACGGAAAACGATAGGACAGTTCCACTGCCCACCACTCATCTGACGGATTTTGGCTGCGTTATTGATAATCTGGTCAATTCCTACTAATGAGAAATTGAATGTCATAAATTCTACGATTGGTCTATTACCATTCATTGCTGCTCCTACAG
Source organism: Chryseobacterium sp. JK1 (assembly GCF_050632815.1). Taxonomy (NCBI): domain Bacteria; kingdom Pseudomonadati; phylum Bacteroidota; class Flavobacteriia; order Flavobacteriales; family Weeksellaceae; genus Chryseobacterium; species Chryseobacterium sp. JK1. Next base: position 223,510 of record NZ_JBODRU010000003.1, read on the forward strand.
AAATCCCTGTAAATCCAAGTTCGGCAATCGGTGTATCGATTACTCTTTTCGGACCAAATTCATCCAGCATTCCTTTTGAAGCTTTATATGCACCATTATATTCTGCCACTTCCTCCCCCATCAGGTAGATGGATTCGTCTTTACGCATTTCCTCGCTCATTGCCTGTGCAATTACCTCACGAAAAGTATATTCTGCCATATTTTCTTGAAAAATTTAGACTACAAAAGTAGTGTTTTTTTATTATACATATCATAAAAAGGCGTTTCATTTGAAGGAGAAGATTCAATATTAATAATAATTTAAACAGGAAGATTTTGTGAAAGAGGAAGCCAGAAGCCGAAAATAACCTCTAAAATCAATTTCTATTAAATGATTCGTTTTTTTCCTGACTATTCAGCTCTTTATAATTTTTCCTGAGATCCTGTAAAATTTTCCCATAGGTCTTTTTATAGATCAAATACAAAAGAAACATTCCTGTTACCAGAAAAATTCCAAAGGTTATATAATTTCCTATTACAGGATGAAGTTTCTGGGGATCGGTAAGCTCTGCATTCGTGTGATGTTTTGTATTCCAGCCATCTTTAAATCCAGCCATAAAATCTCTGGTATTATGATCAAAATGGATAATTCCGTCTGCCACCGCTAACACTAAAGAAACGACTGCATATCCTAAGATAAGCGTTCTCAGGTTCAGAATATTTTTCATCAGATGAATGCTTTCCTGCCCCGTTTTTATTCTACGGAATAAGGTGATGATAATTCCAGTAAAAACTAAAAACATTCCCGTTCTTATGTAAGGAAATTCTTTGTTCAGAAATCCATACAAAGTCCATAAGAGCACTTCAAGGATTCCGATCAGCAATAAAGTTTTTGTGATGGAAACCGATTGGTGCTTTATCATGGTAAAAATTTCTTTTTCGGAATATTCTTTAAAATCATCAGATTCCTTATTCCAGTCTTTTTTCAGTAATTCTAATTCTTCCATATTATATTGTGTTTATTTTGTCTTTTAAATTATTTTTTGCCCTGTTCATCTTCACTCTTGCATTTCCTTCTGTAATTCCCAGTATTTCTCCTATTTCTCTGTAAGGTTTGTCTTCCAAATACATCATGATAAGCGCTTTTTCTATATCAGACAGTTCATAAATGGCTTGGTACATCTTTTTAAGCTTATGTTCATCATCTTCATAAACTTCATATTCTATGGAAAGGGAAGACATATCAACTTCGGTTTCCTGCATCATTTTTCTCTTGGGATTTCTGAATAATGTAATAGCCGTGTTCAATGCTACACGATACATCCAGGTAGAAAATTTGGAATCCCCTTTAAATCCCGGAAAAGATTTCCAAAGCTGAATCGTGATCTCCTGAAAAAGGTCTTCATGATCTTCAGCATTGTTGGTATATATTTTACATATTTTGTGAATAAGCCTTTGATTGGGCTTAAAAAACTCCACAAATGTTTTCTCCTGTTCTGTGCTCATAGTATATAAGTGGGGAGATTTTTTTTTCGTTACATCATTTTCAAAAAAAAAACGACATTTCATTTCTGAAATGCCGTCTTAAAATTCTATTTAAACTTAAATTAATTAACTTTCTCCCAAACCTGGGTTCTTCCTAATAGGGATAGCCCTAGATATCCTCTTACATTCAGCTTATCTCCGCTTCTTGTAATAGTACACTTATATGTTTTTCCGGTTTTGGGATCAGTGATTGTTCCTCCCGTGAACTCATCACCGTCTTTTTTGAGTCCTCTGATAATTTCCAGGCCTAAAATAGGTTTTCCTTTTCTGTCATCCTTACAAGATGTACAGTTGGGATCAACTGGTTTTATAAGCAATTGAGAAACTTTTCCATAATATTTCCCGTCTGATTTTTTATACACTTCAACAATAGATTTAGCCTGCTTTGTTTCATCATCTATTGTTTTCCACTTTCCTTCGATCTGTGCAAACGTAAGTACGCTGAACAGAGAAAGCGCGAATGTTAACAATAATTTTTTCATATTTCTTATAGTTTTAATTTTAATACAATATTCTTATCTCCGTATTGATAAAAATATAAATTAATTTTCAACAAACAAAAACTTTTATTATACAAAGCATAAAGAGAATAAAAGTAGCAACTGCAAGGGAACAAAGGTCAATTGATTCGCTTACCTTTTCCCTCTTAATTCAGTTTTCGGTTGATTACCCTATCCATATAATCCTGATACCAGGCTTTTGCTGTCTTTTTTCCCTGTTCTACTTCTGGAGTTTTCAATTCATTGATCAGATTTTTCTCAAGGCTAAGGTCTGATTGATTATACACGCCAATGATTTCTTTTCCATCAAAACGGTAAATGTAATTTCCAATCATAAACTGTTCTGTACTTCCGTCTGAGTTCACAACAATGAAAGGATATTTTTTATCACTTACCAAACTTCTTCCCCAGCTTCTGATAGGTTTATTATATCCGATCAAATCTGCGAGTGTAGGATAAATATCTGCCTGCTGAGCAATTTCAGGATTTACCCCTTTAAGCTGATAGGCAGGGTTGGGAGAATAAAACACCAGTGGAACGGCATATCGGTTCATTGCTCTTTCGTATTCCGGATAATAAACCTGATTGGTATGATCCCCGGTAAACACAAAGATTGTATTGTTGTACCAAGGTTGTTTTTTAGCGGTTTCGAAGTACTTTTTGATAGCGTAATCTGTATATTGAATAGGCTCATGCATTTCTATTTTCCCTTTTTTAAATTTCCCGTTATATTTTTCAGGAATTTTAAAAGGATGGTGAGAAGAGGCTGTAAATACAGTCGTCATAAAAGGTTGAGTCTTCCCTACATTTTTTGCAAAATACTGAAGGAAAGGTTCATCCCAGATCGCCCACATCCCGTCGAAATCTTCATCATGGTTGTATTCTGTCTTTCCGAAATAATGTTTAAATCCTAAAATATTTCCAAACCCAAGGAATCCCATCGAACCGTTTGGTGCTCCATGATAAAAAGAAGTATCATACCCAAGATCGTTGCATATAGAAACAAGGGACTGAATTTTCTGGTTGGAATACGGAGATCCTGTAAAAGCATCGGTAAGACTCGGAATTCCTGCCAATACACTGCTCATTCCATGAATAGACTGTCTTCCGTTCGCAAAAGTATTAGGGAAAATTAAACTCTGAGTCGCTAAACTGTCCATAAACGGTGTATAGGAAACATAGTCTTTAATATTTTTATCTTTATTGAAAGCCCCGGAATATTCTCTTCCAAAAGATTCTACAATAAAAATAACAATATTAGGACGGTTTTCTACTTTTCGGTCATATACTTTATAAGGATGCACATTTTCTTCAATATATTTTTCATCTACAAAATGAACTTCCTTGAAATTATTGGTATTCAGGGTACGGAAAAAGGAGAATGTACTATTAAGAACAATATTTCCCTGAAGAGGATTGGTAACAAAACGAGTAGCGTCTACCATATTGATAGGTCTCGTACTGTGTTTAAAATCTCCACGAATTCCTCCAACCACCAAAACGGTTGTAATGCATAAAGTAAGAATGGAATACACAAAATAAGGAAGAAGCTTTGCCGGCTTTATCTCTTCTACTCTTACTTTTTTGTACAGGAAAACCCATCCTGCCATTAAAACCACAAACCAAATTAATACAAAAGGATGCTGCCCTACAGAAATCATCAGCGTTTGAGAGACATTAGACTCATGTTCTGCTACCTGAAATACAGCAGAGGTAAGTCTTGCCTGTGCAAATTTATAGTAAATAAAATCACCAAAGTTCATGGCATACGCCAATCCGTTGGTAACAAAATAAATCCAGAAAAGAATTTTTTGATACATCTTCTTTGTATTCACTACCAGAGGCAGGAGACTGAGAAGAATAAACAGTGAATTGACATATAAAATTGCCGTGGTATCGAAAGCCGTCCCGTGATAAGCGAGTTTCAGATAGTCTGTAACCGAATCAACTTTGATCAATTCTTTATTAAAATACCAGAATAAAAGCCTAGCAATCTGATAAAAAACATAGGCCAAGAAAATTCTGTACAGCAGTACCAGAACTTCCTGTTTTCTAAATCCTTTTAAAAACTTCATAAGACAAATTTACATCAAAATCGTTTTAATCCATTTTTTAGTACAGATTATTTCCACTTAGAATTTTTAAAAACTGTAATTTTGTGGTTATGGATTTTATAAAGAATAATCTGGCCAATGCCTTAACCCTTGCTAATTTATTTGCGGGATGTGTGGGTGCTATACACCTTATTTCAGGAGATTATCAAACAACGGCAATCTGCCTTATTCTCTCTTCAATCTTCGACTTTTTTGATGGTTTTGTAGCCAGAGCTGTAAAATCTAACTCAAACCTGGGGCTTCAGCTTGACTCTCTTGCTGATATGGTGAGCTTCGGATTGATCCCAGGATTGACCATGTATAAAGCTTTGGAACCTTTTGGTACTGAACTTTTAGGACTTCATCTTCCGTTTGAAATCAAATATTTCGGACTGTTGGTGACTGTTTTTTCCTGCCTGAGGCTTGCTATTTTCAATCTTGATGAAGAGCAGCGTTATTATTTTAAAGGATTGAACACCCCTACCAATACCGTTCTTTTGTTCGGACTGTATTACGCTTTTAAAGAAACCGGATCTTTCGGCTTCTTATTCAACAATGAACTGCTGCTTGTTGTATTGACTATCATCACATCTTGGCTTCTGATAAGCCCGATCAAAATGATGGCCATGAAATTCAAATCCAAACAGTTGAAAGACAATTACCCTAAAGTAGTACTGCTGGTTGGTGGTATTGCTATTCTCGCTATATTTCAGATCGTAGGAATCCCGATGCTGGTGATCTACTATATATTGGTATCCCTGATTTTTCAAGCACAGCTGAAATAGACGTCTGAAAAAATTTAAACGTAACACATTTTCAATTTATTAATGATCAACATGAACTTAAAACTCCATAAACCACTTTGTATTTTTGACCTTGAAACAACAGGAACAAACATCGGAAAAGACAGAATTGTAGAAATCTGTATCTTAAAAGTAAATCCGGATGCTTCAAGAGAAAGCAAAACCTGGCGCGTCAACCCGGAAATGCCTATTCCCAGAGAAAGCAGTGAAATCCACGGAATCTATGATGAAGATGTAAAAGATGCCCCTACTTTCAGAGACATTGCTTCTAAAGTGATGGAAATGATCTCAGGCACTGACCTTGGAGGTTTTAATTCCAACAGATTTGATGTTCCTCTCTTAGCTGAAGAATTATTAAGAGTCGGAATGGATTTTGATTTGAGTAAATTCCGATTGGTAGATGCGCAAACCATCTTCCATAAGAAAGAACCTAGAAATCTGGGTGCGGCTTATCAGTTCTACTGTGGAAAAACATTGGAAAATGCACATTCTGCAGAAGCTGATGTAATGGCCACTTTTGAGGTATTGGATGCACAGGTTGGAAAGTATGATGATATTCCCAAGGAAATTGCGCCATTAAGTGAGTTCACTTTTCATAATAAAAATGCAGATCTTGCCGGATTTATCGGATATAATGATAAAATGGAAGAGGTTTTCAACTTTGGAAAGTATAAGGGTCAGGGGGTGAAAGCAGTATTCCAAAAAGATTTGGGCTATTATGGATGGCTTCAAAATGCTGATTTCCCTTTGTATACAAAGAAAGTATTTACAAAAATTCAATTGACAGGTAAATTTTAAGAGATGTCTGAACTGATTCGTTTTAAGTTTTATGAAACTACCCTTGAAGCCAACAGGGATAAACAAATATTGGCCGAAAGCGGTATCAACAGTTTTATTGCAAATGAACAGCTCATCCAGTCAGACTGGCTGCTTTCACAGGCCGTGGGCGGAATTCAGCTTCAGGTTTTTGATAATGATCTGGAAAAAGCCCAACAGGTTCTAAAGGATTATAAGGATAATGAACACTATTCGTTGGAAGTAGAGCATACCATTGAAGATCCTGAGTTTGATTTTGTATGTCCAAAATGCGGTTCCAATCACATTTACAGAGATGATAAGGCAACCAGTTTTTTTGGAATTTCATTTCTCACCAGTCACAAATTTATATGCTATTATTGTGGGAATGAGTTCACACATTAGGATTTAATATGGTCAGAAAGTTAGGAAAGGTTTTACTCGTCATTATTTTGGGTTGCTTTCTCTTTATGGCTGGTAAGTTCTTACTGATATGGAACAGTGTAGAAGTTGATAACAGCTTAAGCCATAAAACTATTTTTAAAACTTTTAACCAACAGAAGCAGGCTAGTCTTTGGCATACGAAAAGTAAAGAAACCAAAACCAATAACTTCAGGGTAAAATATGATAGCCTCAGCCCTAAATATTTTGACTGTTATATTTATAAGGACCCATTATTGAAAATCACATTTTCTGTTGGAGATGGCTTCAGTGGAGGAGGTTACCAAATAGATATTATTCAAAACAGGTATAAAGTTTCACTCTATTCTTACACAGATATTATCAAACCTTTTGATTTTCTGAATACGGAGGAAGCTTATAAAGTTTTAAAAAGCAGACTTATTCTGGACAAAGATTCTTATAAAAAAGGAGATAGCCTATTCGGATATGCAGAACTTACAATTCAAAGAGGATATGGCCACCAAAAGCAAATAGAAGAAGGAAAAGGATATTTTAAAGGTATAGTAAATTAATTAATAAAGTTATGAAGATCATCTGCATCGGAAGAAATTACAGCGAACACGCAAAAGAATTGGGAAATGAAGTTCCTGAAAATCCTGTTATTTTCATGAAGCCTGATACGGCCGTTTTAAAAGGAAATGATTTTTATATTCCTGAGTTTTCAAATGACGTTCATTACGAACTTGAAGTTGTTTTGAAAATCTCAAAAGGAGGAAAATACATTCAGAAAGAAACAGCCCACAAACATTATGAAGAGCTTAGTCTTGGAATAGACTTCACAGCAAGAGATCTTCAGAGCGAACTGAAATCGAAAGGATTGCCATGGGAACTTGCCAAAGGTTTTGACGGTTCTGCAGTGGTTGGAAGCTTCTTTAAAAAGGAAAGTTATACTCTTGATAATCTTTCATTCTCATTATTAAAGAATAAAGAAAAGGTGCAGGATGGCAATACGAAAGATATGCTGTTCCATTTTGATGACATTATAGCCTTTGCTTCGCAATATTTCACGTTAAGAGTAGGCGACCTTATCTTCACAGGAACTCCAAAAGGGGTTGGAAAGGTTGACGAAAATGATATTCTTGAAGCTTATCTTCAGGAGGAAAAAATACTTGATATCCGAATATTATAAGGAATTAACATCAAAGTTTGGCAAATTTTTCCTATCTTTAGGTAACAAAATTAAAGGTTATGATCAATATTGTATTGCCCGTAGATTTTGGGGATAAGACAGACCAATTGGTGGAAGGCGCCATAAAATTTGCCAAACAGCTCAATGGAAGAATTTACCTGATCCATGTAGCGCCATCAGACATCGGTTTTGCAATCGGTGATATGGGATTTCAATATTTTCCGGAAGTGGAGGCCAACGAAATCAGAGAGGAACTGGTTCAGCTGAATAAAATTGAGCAAAGAATTATCGCTCATGATATAGATTGTGAGCATCTGCTAAAACAAGGTCTTGCGAAAGATATTATTCTGGAGCATGCCGCAGACAAAAACGCAGATTACATCGTTATGGGATCCCATGGCAGAAGCGGAATATATGATGTATTTGTAGGAAGCCTTACGAAAGGAATTACAAAAAGCTCTAAGGTTCCCGTGCTGGTACTTCCCATCCACGAATAAACACAGAAAATTTTAATCGTTAGTAATAAAAAAACCGATCAAATAAAGTATTTGATCGGTTTTTTACTATATAACCAATTAATTAACCTTCTTTTTTGTAGATATTCGGATCATAGTAAGGATTCTTACCTTCCGTTGGAGAATAATAGTCTTTATCTTTATCGCCACCTAGTGTAACCACTAGTACATAGCACCAATAAGTGAACATTACACAGCAAACGATAAATAGTATCCAGTTTAAAACATTTCCGAAAGCATCAAAGAAACCGAAAGTCCATTTGAAAACTTTGCTTAAGAATAGAAAGAAAGACGTCATTATTTTCCTTTTTTAAATTAACTTTGTACAAATTTATAAAAAATGTTTAAATTACTTTCAAAAGAAAGCAATATTTTTTCAATTCCTGTTTATATTGGTTTTCTTCTTTTGGTAGTTGTCATATTTAACATACTGAATTTCAACACATATGAAGCTATTATTGCCGGAATTACTTTCCTGGGAATTGCTTTGGGATATTTTTGTTTTCACAGTATTGCTCTTAATTATCAGACCCACTTACCTTTATTTTTATATACTTTTTTTATTTTCGGTTTATACCCCGGAAATCTTGACATAGGAATCGCAGTTTCACTGCTTACCAATTCTTTCCTTATCCTTCTTCTAACGAGTGCCGATGAAGATATCCGAAAGAAATCTTATGTTCTGGTAGGAGCAATTGTAGCACTGAACTTCATCTTCCTTCCCACTACATGGCCCATGGCTGTCTTTGTGATCATCCACGTAATTGCCACTTCTGCTAAAATAGGACTGAACCTTTTCAGATTTCTGTTAGGAATGATTCTGATCACCTTCAGTTATTTTTCGGTGATGTATTTCGTTCAGTTCACTTCATGGAATATAGATTATTTTCCGTTTGGAAAGATAAAACCGGTAAAGGATTATGTGGAATTGCTTCCTCTGATCCCGGTAGTTCTGATGCTGATCTATGCTGTATACGATCATTTTAATAATTATAATAAGAAAAGCCCTATAAGCAGATATAAATATACTTTTCTGCTGGTTTTTTCTTTAGCACAGCTTGTTACCATTATTATGTATATGAATGCAACTTATGAATATCTGCTGCTTCTGGCATTTCCTTCAAGTATTATTCTGAGCAGAATGATGAGATTTTTACCCAAATATTGGATGCAGGAGGCCAGCTTATGGCTTATTATTATTAGTTTACTGGCCTTTAAAGCAGGTACAGTTTTTGATTTATTTTAAAAAATTATGATTCAGATAGACGATAAATTGATTTCCGAGGATATTTTTTCCGAAGAATTTGTTTGCAACCTTACCAAGTGTAAGGGTGCTTGTTGTGTGGAAGGAGATGTAGGAGCTCCCTTGGATAAAAGCGAGCTTGAAATATTAGACAGTATTTTTGATAAAGTAAAACCTTATCTTACTCAGGAAGGCATCAAAGCCCTTGAAGAACAAGGAACATGGACTACTGATCCACAAGACGGAATGTACGTTACCCCAATGGTAGAAGACCGCGAATGTGCTTATGTAACATTCGATGAAAGAGGAATTACCAAATGTGGTATTGAAAAAGCCTATGAAGATGGCGCTGTAGACTGGCAAAAACCTATTTCTTGTCACCTCTACCCCATCCGTGTAACAGAATATTCGGCATTCACCGCTCTGAATTATCATGAATGGAATGTATGCAGCGACGCCTGTGCTTTAGGAAAAGAGCTTCAGGTTCCTGTTTATAAATTCCTAAAAACTCCGCTTACAAGAAAGTACGGAGAAGAGTTCTATAATGTTCTGAGTGAAGTCGCTGACGAATGGAAAAAAGAATATGGTTCTTAATCCATCTCCAATGTTAACTTAAATAACAAAAACCGCAGAAAGATCTGCGGTTTTCATTTTATATCAATAAAAGAATGAACTAGTTTCCTGCTCCTACTTTTACAGCTGTTGTTTCTACTTTTTTAGTTTCATCCTTTTTAGCATTTTCCCAACCGTCTTCCGGCATCAGAGTGGCTACAATTCTTCCTTTTGTAAGGTATTTTTTAGCAACATCCTGAAGATCTTTTACAGTAAGGGCTTTTACTTTATCCTGGTAATTCAGAATCTCGTATTTGTCGCTTCCATCCAACTGGTTTTTGGCGAGGGCATTCATCCAGAATGTGTTATCTTTCAGTTCTGTTTTGTTGTCATTATATTCTCCTTCTTTGTATTTATCAAGGTCTTTTTGCTCTGGACCTTTCTCTACAAGCTTCTGAAGTTCGTTAATGGCACTTTTTGTAAGCTTATCCACATTTTCCGGTCCGCATGGGAAACTAATGCTGAAGTTATAAGTACTGTAAGGTATTTTATTCATTCCTCCTCTGGCACCTCCTCCATAAATACCGCTTTCGTCCTCTCTCAGCTTTTCAATGACTTTGATGGTTGCCACTTCTCCCAGAGCAGACAATGCGAGTGCCTCTTTTTCATTATAAGGAGCTTCACCACTGTAAGTAATAGAAACCATACTCTTAGGATCTTTTCCTTTCTTGTATACTTTCGAATAATCTCCGGTCACAGATCTGTATCCTGTATCTTTGAACATCGCTGTTTTTCCTGATGATGGTAAACTTGCGATATACTGCAGCACTTCATCCTTGAATTTAGCTTCATCAATATTTCCTACGAAATAGAACTGGAAGTTTCCTGCATTGGCAAATTTATCTTTATAAATATCGTACGCTTTTTTATAGTCTGTATTGGCCCAGTCTTTTTCCATTGGAAACAAACCGATAAATCTAGGATTCTTCTGATTCATGAATTTTGCATGTTCATTCGAGAAGTATGCCTGGGGATTTGACAGGAGGTTATTCAGCATCGCCGATTGCTTTTCTTTGAAAGCGTTGAATGATGCCGGGTTATAATTTAAACTTGTAAAATAGGCATACATAAGCTCCAAAGCTGTCCCTAAATCTTTCTGAGTGGTTTTCCCCGAAACGCCTTCAAAAAGAGAAGTGATCATAGGATTTACATTAGCCTGCTTTCCTGCAAGATAATTGCTAAGATCAGCTTTGGAAACCCCTCCTACTCCGGCTTCGGTTAAAGCACTGAAAGCAAACTGGGTTTTATTATAGTCGGCATCCGGAATAATAGAGTTTCCCCCTAAGCTTCTTGCTGTAAACACGATTTCATCATCTTTAAAATCTGTTTTTTTGAAAGTCACTTTTGCACCATTGCTCAGTGTCCATGTGGTTGTTCCTAATTTTGCATCAGTCTCTGTTTTAGCAATTTTACCTTCAGATTTGAAAGGTTTTACTAAGTTTTTAATAGTGGCTTTTTCTTCATAAGGTTTAAGGTCGGCCATCTTTACAGCGTTAAAAGTATTTAGAACCATTGCTTCTGTCGGCATGGTAACATTATCTTTTTTAGGACCTGTAATTACGATAACGCGGCTGTCATCCTTTACCATTTTCTTGATAACCTCATTGGTTTGTGCAAGGGTAACACTTGGAAGGAATGATTTTGTATCTTCATATTCCCATGCAATTCCAGGCATTGGTTCCTGCTCCAGGAAGTTTCTTACATATTCATCCACCAGCATATTACTTTCCGTCTTATCTCTGTTGTTGTAAGATTTTTCAAGATTGGAAAGAACCTGAGATTTTGCTCTGTCCAGTTCAGATTGGGTAAATCCGAACCTTTTCGCTCTTTCTACTTCTTCAAGCAGAACTTTTAAGGCATTCAGCTGATTTCCTTCTTTCACCATGGCAAATCCCTGAAATGCTTCTTTGCTTCTTGCATAGGTTCCACCATGATACACTGACCCAAAAGTGAAAGGAGGATTCGTGGAATTGATCAATTCGCGAAGTCTGTTATTGAGCATCGTTGTGGAAATATTCTCCACAAGGCTCTGGTTGTATTGTTCAATAGTAACATCCGGCTTATAGGCATCAGCATCTTTCATGATAAACTGTACCATAGAGCTGGTAGCATCCGGATCTGTTTCAATGGCAACTAGAGTTTCTTTATGATTGGGTAAATCAAATGATTTTCTTTCTCTAGGCTTTGCTGGATTTTTATATTTACTGAAGTTTTCTTTAATCTTTTTTTCAACATCATCTACATTGATATCTCCTACGACTACAATGGCCATAAGATCCGGTCTGTACCAATCCTGATGGAATTTTCTGATCACGTCCGGCTTAAAGTTTTCAAGGACATCTTTTTTCCCGATCGGAAGTCTTTCGGCATATTGAGATTTGTATAAAAGCTTTGGTAAATATTTATCTTGCATTCTTTTATCTGCTCCCAAGCCAAGCCTTAATTCTTCAAGAACTACACCTCTTTCTTTGTTGATCTGCTCATCAGAAAGGGTCGCATTGAACGCCCAATCTTCCATTACTTTCAATCCTGCATCAAGATTTCCAGGTTTATCTAAAGGAACAGGAAGCATATACACCGTTTCATCAAAGCTAGTATAGGCATTAAGGTGCTGGCCGAATTTCACACCGATAGATTGTAAAAAGTCTACGAGTTTGTTATCAGGGAAATTTTTGGTTCCATTGAAGTTCATGTGCTCCATGAAGTGGGCTAGCCCTCTTTGATTTTCATCTTCAAGAATAGATCCGGCATTGATAGCCAGACGGAAGTCGACTTTTTTTTCAGGTAATGTGTTTTTTTTAATATAATATTTCATTCCGTTGGAAAGGGTTCCGATTCTTACGGATTGATCTACAGGAATGTTTTGCCCAAAGGCGTTTGAGGACATCAAAAAGATGACCGCAAATGAAGATAATACTTTTCTCATGGTATTTGATTTTATTTACGCATTAAAAGTATCAATTATTCACTATGTACAGAAATGTTAAAGCTGTGATTTGAGTTAAATTTGAGTTAAAATTGTTTATATATCAAAAAACCGGGAAAATCCCGGTTTTTTTATCATAAAAATGCTATTTCTATTTAAAATCTGCATCAGTTACCCCTGAATTGATAACAATTTTTGTAGTCTTAATATTCATTTTCTGCCCTGCACCTTCTGCATCTACTTCTGCAGGGAACTGAATACCGTCAACTGTCATATAACTTTTAATCGTTGCGCTTCCTTCTGCTGCTGCAGTTTTATATAAAAGCCCTGTTGATTTATCAAAATAGAACTTTCCTTTATCGGAAGTCAACACGTTATAATCTTTACCATCAATTTTTTCCACAGTAACCGTTTGAAAATTGGAAGGATCGAAAGCTAAGGCATCAAGAGGTTTTCCTTTTTTGAGCTCAGCAATCTTATCAGCAGGAATATCCGTTTTATTTCCCATTTGGTCAAAATACCCTTTCTCACCGTCAAAAAGCTGGATCATTTCTTTCCCCATTAAGGATTGAACTGATTTGAACTTATTGCCCAGTTTTTTGGTTGTCATTTTAATCTCCATTCCCTGTACAACTACTGTATTATCGGTAATGATAGACTTTACGCTCTCTAATTTCTCTTTCCCACCGGATGCTTTGAAATAATTATCAAGAATATCTTTAGGAGTTGCTTTTGATGCTACAGCTTCTTTTTTTGCAGATACAGCTTCTTTTTTCTGAGCTACCGCAGGAACTGAGAATAAAACAGCACAGAAAAACGGAATGATGATCTTTTTCATATGTAATAAATTTTAAGTGGTAAATATAGGAATATTGACGGAAATATATCATTACTCATCGATAGATAATAATTGATGAATGCCTGGTTTATAAAAAATAAAAAAACCGCCAAAAAATTGACGGTTTTCAAATATTTATATCGGTATATAATTATTTCTTAAGTTCTTCTAAAAATTCGTCGTGAGAAATTTTAGTTTCTTTTTTGCTAGCTTTTTCAAGAATTACATCTTTTAATTTAGCCATAGCAACTTCAGAAGAGATTTGTCTTACTTGCTCCTGATCTTTTAGCATCTCAACAGCATATTTTTGGATTTCCTCATCTCCTAAGTGGTGAATTCCATAGATAGCCAATTGGTTTTTCACCAACTGCTCAGCCTGTGCCAATACATCAGCATAGTCAAGGTTGATTTCGTTATCAGTCATCAATTTACCTTCGATGATTTGGTATCTCAACTGGTTTTTCTCAGATTCAAGGATTTCTTTAGCCTGCTCTTCAGACTGGATGTTCTGGTTAGAGAATAATAACCATTTTACAAGGAAAGATTCAGGAAGTTTCACTTCTTCTTTCTCAGTTACTTGCTCTAATACTTTGTTTACAAAGTGAACATCAGCATTTTGCTGGAAGTACTCGTCTAATTCAGCTTTTACTTTTTCTTTAAGTTCTTCTTCAGACTTAATGTTTCCTTCTCCGTATACTTTGTCGAATAGCTCCTGGTTAAGTTCAGCTAAGTTTAAAGAATAGAAATCTTTTACTTTCACTTCTACTTCATTGTGGTGTAGGTGCTCTACTTCAGCAGCACTGAATCCTAGTTCTTTAGCTAATTCTTCGTCACCTGCAAGAGTTTCTTTCGTTACTTTTACAGATCCATCCATTTTTAGACCTTTTACCAATTTGAAAGCTTCTTTGTTTTCAGCAGTCACGGTAACGTTCTTTGGGTGGTGGTGGTGCTCTCCTTCAGCATCTTCTTCTACTACTTGAGAAACTTCTAAAGCAATGTAAGAATCTTTAGAGATTTTATCTTGAGGAACCTGCTCAGCGAAACGCTTCTGCATGTTTTCAATGCTCTTTCCGATTTCTTTGTCAGAAGCTTCAACTTTATAGTGAGGAGCTTCATATTTAGCTAAATCTATAGTGAATGCAGGCTCATATCCTACTTCAAAAGCAACTTCTAACTGATCAGCGTTGTAATCTAATTCGTTTACTGGCTGAGGAACAGGCTGACCAACTAATCTTAGTTTGTTTTCGTTAACATAGTTATTCAAAGCATCAGAAACCTGTCTGTTGATTTCTTCGAATGCAATACCTGCTTCATATTGTTTTTTAACCATACTTAAAGGCACTTTCCCTTTTCTGAATCCAGGAACTTGCGCATTTTTAGCATAATTAATCAATTGCTTCTCTACTTTTTCTTTATAGTCAGATTTTTCCAATGTTACTGTAAGCAATGCACTTACGTCATCATGGTTTTGTGCGGTAACCTTCATTATTGATTAAAATTTTAGGTTGCAAAAATATGAATTTTTTATGAAAATCACCCATTTAAAATCAACTTATACAGCCAAATATTGTTAAAAAGCCTACGATATAATTTAAACTCATTGATATAAGGATTGGAATTGTGTTTTAAAAGCATTATTTCACCAGAAATACTCTATCTGTGATTTCGAAATATATTATCATCAGCTTAAAACATCATTAAATGTATAAGAGTCTATAAAACGTATTTTTCAGATCATAAATAGCTTATAAAATGTCTTCTAAAAACATTTCTTGAGATTTTAACCTTTTATACAGAAACAAAAAACCACCGGAAAATTCCGGTGGTTCCAAACAAGATTAAAGAAAAATATTAGTTTGTAATATTGTAATTTGCCTGTGCATCTGTTTCTCCTCCGGTGTGTGTTCCATACACAACTCCGTTTCCACTTACTGCAGATGCTTCAGAAACCGTTACCGGCTGATGGAATAATGTAAGAACCAATTGGCTTGTTGCAGCAGTATTTTTTACTGCGGTATTCACAACCCATCTCGTCTTCAATCCTACATGAGCACCATCTTTTCTTGTAGAGGATGGATCGTCGGTACGTGTTAATGTGATATCAGAATTGGGAAAGTTATATACCAAAAAGTGCTCATCTTTTGCATCTCTGATTTCCTGAGTAGCATCTTCATTTCCATTTTTGAAAATCACTTCTACATCATAAGTATGCCCATTTACCAGTTTAACATTTGGATTTGTCGTACTATTCACTTGATAATCATATACAACAGGGGTTCCAGTTGCCTGGTCTGTTACTTTCAACAGAACATCTGAAAGTTCCTCCTGAGGAAGATCATCTGATTCATCATCACTTCTGTGACAAGAAGTTAAGCTTAAAGAAGTTGCTAAAAAAAGTCCTAAAACAAGAGTTGTATTTTTAAAAATATTTTTCATTTTTTTGATTTTAAATAATTAAAATTGATACTTAAGAGTTAAAATAAAGTTTCTTCCCATTTCGTTGGAAAAGAAACGCAGTCTGTTCAGATAGTCTCTGTAAGACCTGTTAAATACATTTCGAACTGAAAAATCAATTCCGAAGTTTTTAGACAGATTCACCCCTGTCTGAAGGTTCCAAAGCGAATATCCGTTTGGAGGTGTAGAAATGTCTACCTCTTGATTGTAAGCATTCCCTTCCGAATCAAATAGTCGGATCGGAACATTATAGATTGGAAATCTCGTTTGTTTCAAATAAGTATTGTTACTTACTGAAAAATAAAAATTCTTCCATTCTTTTTTATTGAATTCCAATGAATTATTAAAATTTGGAGGCATCATTAAAATAAGGGGAACATCATGTGTCAAATCTTGTCCATACACATAAGATCCACTTCCTTTGTATGATAGATTATCTGTTATCTTAAGCTGAACATCAAGATCCAATCCATACATTTTTGCATTGATCTGTTGATAGCTATAGATGATAAAAGCTCCTCCCCATTGGGTATTCTGATACCCGGTAGGAATTTGATTAATAAAATTCTGAGTATAGAAGAAATATGGATTTACTGAAATATTCAATCCTTTCAAAACATTTGCTTTTACGTCAGCTACTAAATTAAACTGATTTCCTGTTTCACTTTTCATCGTCATATCCCCTCTTTCAATAATGGCAGCAGAATGGTGAAGTCCGTCGGCAAAAAGTTCTGCAATGTTCGGAGATCTCGAAACTCTGGCATAATTAAATTTAAGATTAAAATATTCAGAAGGATGATAGACAATTCCTGCATTTACAGATATATTATTATAGCTTAAAGAAGGTTTTGTAAGAATCCTGTTTTGGTTTATTCTCACCACAAAATCTGAATAATCTGCGGCATAGTTTTTATTCCAGTCGCTCAGATCATACCATTTTGTAACATCATAATGATCAAAGTCGTATCTTCCTCCCAATTCAAGATCAATTGTAGGATCAATCTTATATTTCAATACGGAATAAATTCCACCATAATACCTGTCATAATTCGGAACAAGACGTCTTGCCTCGGTCTGAGTATTGGAATAGTTGTTCTGATACCCAGCGTTGATCCCTGTTTCAAGATTCCATTTTCCTCTTTCGATCAGGTGATTCACATTCAGGTCATTGGTCATCAGCTCAAGATCCAGTGCCGGTTTCTTACTAAGGTCTTCTGTACGTCTGATATCATATTCTTTTCTATGATTATACTGAAAGCTGTACGTAGCTGTGATCTTTCCAAAATTTTCAAACCTTTTATACGCAGAAAGTTTAGCAATATGGTGTTCAATTTCCTGTTTAGGATTATCAATATCATAACTAAAATCCCTTTGATAAATTGGTTCTGGTGATGTAATAGCAGCAAGCAGATCTTCAGAATTTCCCACATGAGAACTTCTAAGAATACCTACTGAACTTTTCGTCAGATAATAATCAAAAGAAAAGCCTTTTTCAAAAGTCATCTTCTGAACCCCAAAGTTAAAGCCAGAACTTTCAACCCCTGTATTCATTAATCCGTAGGTGGGAGCTTCAAGATCACCAAGCTTTTTATAGCTTCCGTTTGTTTTAACTGCCCAACCATTTTCCCAGGTCTTTGCAGCCTTTACATTAAGACTCGCACCTCTTCCATTAGATATTCCGGAAAGGGAAACACTTCCCATAATGGTATCTTTTTTAGGCAAAACCTGAGGTTCTAAAACAACCACTCCTCCAACGGCTCCAGCCCCATATTTCAGAGCCGATGCGCCTTTAATTACATCAATATGTTCAAAATTATTGACATCAACATTGGGTGCATGTTCTACTCCCCATTCCTGTTCTGCTAATTTTACGCCATCATTCAGTATGGAAACTCTACTTCCATAAAGCCCATGAATAATAGGTTTTGAAATATTGTTTCCTGTCTTAAGAGCATTTACTCCTGATATATTTGCTAACAGGTTCCCTAAGTTTTCAGAAACATTTTTGGAAATCATCGCTTTGTCAATGGTTTTTACAACCATACTTCCATTATTCTTATGACTTCCATGAATGGTAACGGTTTCAATATCTTTGATATGATGTTCCAGGGTAATAACCACATGAACATCCTGATCAACTCCTATATTTTCAGTATAATCATTGCAATCAGGATGTTGGGCAATGAGTGTATACTTCCCTGCAGGGATTTTATCAAAAGAAAATTTACCTTTCTTATCTGTTTTGGTTGTAAAATTTCCAATTTTAATTACAGCATTTTCCAACGCCGTCTTATCATGAAAATCCTGAACGGTTCCCTGTACAGTATAGTTTTTTTGTGCACTTGTAAATACTGATCCACAAAAGATCAGTAGCAGGCAATATATCAATTTCATTGTATATAGATTGATTGCGTACCTTTTCATAAGGTACATTTTTCGTTAAAAATTGTAGAATGGGTTCGTTTTATGGTACAGTGTACAGGTAAAATATCTGAGAAATATAAGGTAAGGCTCAAATTTAGAAGCAATTGAAAAATATGGCACAGGCAAAATAGCCTATCACAAATTATCTGCTACCTTATAATATCTTTACACGGTAAACATCAGATACTGAACTTTAAAGTACAATACTTTAAACCCAATAAAATCTAGTAATTATGAAATTGTCGGGGGTCCCCGAAGTTGAAACGTGAATTTGGTCTGAGACCAGATTTTCTCCTGGATCGTAATGATTTGCTTTACTTCCTGAGTATAGTGTTCAAAAGTAAAGCTGAAATCCTCAGGAGCTAAGGTATGTCCGGTTACCAAAAAGTGGCAGGCCAGACAGTCGCCAGCTTTCTCTTTAGTAGCGGCCTTCGTCATCGTATTTTCTGTTTTCTTAAGGTTAAAGCCCTTAAAAAGCTCTGAAGAATCATGATGGTGAAAGCTTTGAGAAAGCAGCGCAAGAAAGTATATCCCAAACAACAGCTTGGAGATAAAACTTTTTAAATTTCTGCTTTCTTTAAAAATCATGGGTCAAAATTATGAAAATAATTTAATTGTTTCCTTAAAGTTTTATTAAATTACTTTTATTATTATACACAATAAGTTGAAGTTAATTGTGTTTTGTTACAAAAAAGCTTCATAATTTATGGATTATGAAGCTTTTATATTATTCGTTTAATCAAGTTGAGTTCCTAGATATTCCCACTCCTGCAGAGCTGAATCCAGGTCTTCTTTTGTCTTATTATACCTTTCAAGCGTTTCATCAGAAGGATTTTCGTTGGCAAAAGAGGCTTCCATTTCTTCTACTTTCGTCTCAAGTTCAGAAATTCTTTCTTCTACTTTTTTAATTTTATTCTGAATATTTTTCTGTTCTTTACTCACAATACTGGAAGTCTGGCTGCTGCTTACCACCGGTTTTTCTTCTACTTTTTTAGGTTCCGGTTTTACCTCTTCACTGTGAAGTTTAGCTTTTTCAGCAGAAATCTCTCTAATCGTTTCCTTTTGTCTGTACTCAAGATATTCATTGATATCACCAAGGAATTCTTTCATCTTCCCGTCACGGAATTCATAGATCTTATCACAAAGTCCCTGCAGGAATTCTCTGTCGTGAGAAATTACAATTAAAGTTCCTTCAAAGTTCTGCAAGGCCAGCTTGATAATCTCTTTAGACTGGATATCCAAGTGGTTTGTAGGTTCGTCCATAATCAGGGTGTTAAAAGGACGAAGTAGTAGTTTACAAAGTGCCAGACGGTTTCTTTCTCCTCCGGAAAGTACTTTTGTCTTTTTGGAAACGGCTTCTCCCTGGAAAAGAAAAGATCCTAATAAATCTCTTACTCTCGGTCTCGTTTCTTCTGTTGCCGCATCTTCAGCTTCTTCAAGAACCGTTTTATTGGGTGTTAAAACTTCTTCCTGATTTTGGGCGAAATATCCGATGTTAACGTTATGACCAAGATTCCAATCTCCTGAATAGTCTTTAATATCTCCGGCAAGAATTTTGGCAAGGGTCGTTTTCCCTTGTCCGTTCTGACCTAATAGTGCAATTCTGTCTCCTCTCTGAACGATAAAGTCTACATCATCAAAAATTTGTTTCTGACCATATGCTTTCCCTAGTTTTGCAGCCTCAAAAATCACTTTTCCCGGAACCATAGACTGAACGAAGCGGATATTGAATTTTGAAACGTCTTCGTTATCTACTTCAATACGCTCAATTTTGTCTAATTTTTTGATCAACGACTGTGCGAAAGATGCTTTTGTTGCACTTGCACGGAATTTGTTGATATTATCTTCCATCTGCTTGATCTCCGCATCCTGATTCTTCTTAGCCTGAATCAGTTTTTCACGGCGATCTTCACGCATGATCAAATATTTGGTATAATTGGCCTTATAATCGTCAACTTTTCTATTGTTGATATCAAAAGTACGGTTACAAACAGCCGTCATAAACTGTTTATCGTGACTTACTAGCACAATTGCTCCCGGGTAGTCTTTCAAGAAGTTCTCCAACCAGATAATAGATTCCATATCAAGGTGGTTGGTAGGCTCATCGAGAAGCATAATATCATTCTTCTGAAGAAGTAATTTTGCCAGCTCAATTCTCATTCTCCATCCTCCTGAAAATTCATCGGTAATCTTTTGGAAATCATCGGCTTTAAATCCTAAACCAAACAATACTTTCTCCATATCCCCTTCAAGATTGTAGGCATCATGGTTCATCAAAAGGTCATTCAGTTCAGTCATTTTATTGATCAGATCAATGTAAGAGTCGCTTTCGTAGTCGGTTCTTACAGTCATCTGATGATTAACTTCCTCCAATTCATTTTTCCATGCATTGATCTGTTCAAAGGCCTGCATTGTTTCATTCCAAACAGTTCTTCCTTTCACAAAATCAAGATCCTGTTTCAGGAAACCGATTGTAACACTTCCTTCTGTCACCACCTCTCCCTCATAGAAATTGATTTCTCCGGAAAGCATTTTCAATAAAGTGGATTTTCCCGCTCCATTTTTTCCTACGAGACCTACTTTATCATCCTTTTTAATGGTGAAATTTACGTTTTGAAATAAATAATTTCCCGAATGGTGTAATCCTAAACCTTGAACCGAAAGCATTTTTTAAATTAATTGTTTAATAATGAGTAATGAATTTTCGGGTGCAAAAATACGGAAAAAGAAATGAATACTGCAGAAATTAAAAAACTACCGGAAGAAAGCCATTTTTATAATCAATAATTTGGCTGTTGAAAGTGATTTTACAGGAATTTTAATAAAATTAGAAAGGTTATACTTCCACCTGCAGACCTTTTCTTTGTTCCAATAAAAATATCGCGAGTACAATAAAAAAGGCCATCTCTCCTTTGAGACGGCCTCTAACCTAAATTTAAAACTGAGAAGTACTAACACTAATCGTTAATTTCATTGACCCGCGCTGGTGCCGGGCTTTTCAAAATGGTACGAACCCAGATATCATTATTCGGAACACTGGTTCCGTAAAGGAAATCTGCTACAAAGCTATCTTCAGGAAGATGAAGTTCCACAGATAATCTTGTCTGCCCATCCTGTTTTACAGTCGTACTGCTGGAAACATTCAATCCATTGTTGATCAGTTCTGCATTAATCTCATGTTCGGATCTGCTGTTAAAATCTCCGCTATATAATCCAAAACTGGCTGAAATATGGATATAATCATTCAGTCTGCTGAAATTATAGAGAGGTTTCAAATGCGCTGATAGGTCTTTTGCATATTCATTCAGCTCTTTACTAAAACCTTCAAGGAAGAAATGTTTATTATAATTTATTTTAAAGTAAGCATCATCAGATGAATCAAAAATGCAGGATATCCTGTTGGTCTCTGCCATCATCAGTTTGCCATATACTTTTGAAAGATCATTGTAAACAATATCCCTGCTTACATAAGCCTGCGAAAGATTTTCTCCTTTTTCTATCTGATATCCAGCCAGCAATGAATTCCATATTTCTGATCCTTCTGTATTGGTTTTTGCATTTCTGATGTCGGACACGTAATCTCTTAAATCATCTATATTCATAAAATCTGTCGATATATATACCGACTGCGGTCCTTCCAGATAGCCTCCTCCTATGTCTGCATGGGCACCCGGTACAAAAATCTCTTTCCAGGAAGATGAATAATCTTCAACTTTCTGATCTTTCATTGTTTTTGAATCTTCAAAAAAACCTGTAAGTGGGAAGAAAAACCTCGATTCGTTCACGGCACAGATATGAAATGCATTTTCTATCTGATGATTAAGGTTTAAATTATACTTATTAAAAGGTTTAGATTCTACCGTATCAAAGGCTCCCAAAAATTTTATTTTGCAGTTTTTCAAGGCATAATAAGAAAGAAGTTGGTTGCAGAATGTTCTGGCCAACATCCCACCTCTTCCAAATCCATAGATATAGAAGTGATATTCTGTATTTTCATCACTCATCATTTCTTCCACAAAATGATCTGCTTTCTGAAGCTTATCATCAGAAGAATATCCCGTTCCGTAAGGAGGATTGGCACAGGTTGCCATCGCAAAATTACTGTCTTCACATCCTACTGCAGTTCCTATTCCTTCTATGTATATTTTTTTATTTCCATTGAATAAACTGTATAATTTATAAATGTTGGTTAATGTTCCAAAATAACTTTCATTATTATTCAACGGTTTTTCCGCGGAAAGGGCATTTACGCCATTATTTCCTGTACCATCAAAGAAAATCCCGACGGAAATCACTCTGTTGTCATTCATGCTTTTATTTGTTTTTACGGCAGACGTTATCTGCATTCCTTTTTTTCATCTAACATCCCGGGAAGAGACATTTCAAAATAACAGAAGAAAAACAAGTTGAGCTAGAGTGAAAAGTACCAAATAAAAAATTCCGTATTTCTACGGAATGATATTAAATTTTTTCTATTGAATGTATGTTGTGAATAATAGCATAAATAACTATTCCTACTGTATTTTTGGCGCCTATCTTTTCGAGAATACGCTGTCTGTGGCTTTCTACCGTTCTTGGACTGATGAAGAGTTTTTCGCCAATCTCATTGTTGGTAAATTCCTGGCAGATGAGTTTTACTACATCTTTTTCTCTTTCGGACAACTCATCTTCTGTTTCAAAAAGTGAATTTTTCTTGGTGGTGCTATTCATGTAGCTAAACAGCATCTGATGGTCTTCCGCTGTAAAGAACACTCCATTTTTATCCACCATCGTTATAGCGTCAATAAATGTCTTTTTGTTTGAATTCTTGGGAAGAAATGCGGAAACTCCCAATTTAACCATATATCCGAGAATAGAGGTCTTGTAATGGGAAGAAAGGATGATAATTTTAAGATCGGGATATTTTTCTTTAAGAATTTCTACCAGCTCAAAGCCATTCATCGGCTTCATCTGTACATCTACAAGAGCCAGATCAGGGAATTCATTTTCTGAAAGTTTCCCCAGGCTTTCTATAAAATCGGGCCCATTGTCACAGGTAAGGCATACCGAGATATTCTTTTCATTAGACAGCAGCATTTTCACCCCTTCCAGGATCAGCTGTTCATCATCAATCAGGGCTATTTTGATTTGGGAGCTCATTATTTTTTGGAATTTTAATAATTAAACGACTTCCTTTATTTAAAAAAGTTTTTTTCCATTTGTGGGAGGCATTCATTGATTTGATACGAGATTCAATATTTTTGATTCCCATTCCTTTTTTTACCTGTTCATAATCAAACCCTTCTCCGTTGTCCGAAATGACTACAGCCATATTTTCAGGATAATCTTTGATATAGATCCAAAGGTCTGTTGCTGTAGAGTGTTTGATAACATTAGTGGTAAATTCCTGAATAATTCTGTAGAGCTGTACTTCTACAAAAAGATCTTTCTGTATATATCCGGGCATCACCTGTAAGGAAATATTAATTTTATGAGAAAGGTTGGTAATCAATTCTTCTACATACAATACCAGACCCACAGATTCCAGATTGACAGGATATAATGAATGCGAAATACTTCTTGCAGCGTCTATCAGGGAAGACATCTGACTGTAAATATTTGTTTTAATCAGCTCGTCTCCTTTAGTATCAAGATTATTGAGCCATAGAGACAGAATGTTAAGCCTGTTTCCGATATCGTCATGAATCATTACGGCAATTCTTTTTCTTTCTTCTTCCTGAGCTTTAATGTTTTCCAGTACCAGTTTTTTCTGATGCAGCACTTCTGCCTCATGCTGTACATTTTTTTCTTTGATAATTCTGGTTATAAAAGCTCTGTAAGCAAGGAGAATAAAAGATACTATAATTGCTAAAGTAACAATTATGAGAATCAACAGGTTAATATTTAATGTTACTTCTTTAATCTGATAAATGTGTATAAAAATGAACAGTATAAAATACTTGAAAGTATATTATTGGCACTGAAAATCGTATAATAGTCGTTCTCCGACAGATTGGCGATCTGATGCTGAAGGATAAAAATAAATACTGAAACGGAGTAATAAAAAAAGATACTGGCATCCACCCATAAAAACCGTTCCTGAGTAGAAGCATTTTTAATCTCACTGATCAGAGTATATCCTGAAAGGCAAATAATTATAATATTTGAAATTCCTTTTGCAATATCAGCATTTTCCGGCCAGTTAAAACCATACTTCATGATCATGAATCCTACAGCGGTTACTGCTGAAATCACCTGAATATAAGATGGCCAGTTTAATTTTCTTATGAATAAGCTTGTCAGCAGAAAAAATTCTCCTGCAATATATAAAGGGTACAGGAAAGAAGTATCATTCAGCCTTAAAACATAAGGTAGAACGAAGTTAATCAGTTCTATAAAAAAAAGAAAAGCAATACAATGAACATATCGCTTTTCTTTAGAGTTGAGTATGCGGTACTTAGCTGCTCCCAACACTATAACTGATAGAAGCAGTCCGTAGTTTAGGAATAAAATTGCTTTATAAAGATCAGCCATTCCTTTGTATGTCGTTTAAAATTCACAACCTACCCCATCATCCGGAAGACGACAGATAGGAGGACATGGTTTTGCCCAGTCGTATGTATTTGAAATAGTCTCTGCACGGCCAGAATTCTGAAGGTTTTCGCGGAAAGAGATAAAGATCAGCGTAACAAGAAGTTTTTCGTAAATATCATTATATTTTAAACCGAAAGAACATGTTATACCTTCTAAGCTGTCATCAGAAAGACAAAGATCTTCAGTAGAAACATAGAATTTTCTGAAAATGCCTGCTCCTTTATCGATGTTGCATTCTCTGTAGAACCAATCCATTCCTTCAAGTCTCCATTTTTCTATGGCATCTAATGCAGTATCCTGCTCAAGAATCGGTTTATCTGAAATAGGGAAAGCCATATCTGAATTTCTTTCTACCGGCAAAAGACCTTTAGAAAGAACGGCATTTTTAACAACAGTATATTCCTGAATTTCCTGAAGCTTTATATCCATTGTAAGCTCAGAAAGACAAGTACACGGATATTCTTTAGCTTCTATTCTTTTCCCGGAGTCATCCAAAGGATACAGGATAAGAGTTACTTTATCTTCAAACAGGCCAACACCTGCACAGAATACCTGTGATTTGCCCCCTATATTTCTCATCCAGTCAAGCTGTTCTCTGGATAAACTAAAAATATAATTGGTAGGAAGTTTTTTCTGAATGTCGAAAAAAGAAGAACGGCAGTCTGCCCATTTATCCATTGCTGTTTTACAATCCTCATAAGGAAGCATGGAAGTTTGCATGTTTAATGTTGTCATATATGCACGGTTTTTAGAGCCATAAAATTAGACAAACTAATCATCCTATGCAAGTGGAATTTATTAATAATTTTTCACTGTAATATGATAACAACTCTGTTGCTTTTCTTTTATATAATAGATTTTACCGGCATCTGCAAAATGTTTTAATACCTTTTCCAGGGCGATTTCCATTTTAGGGTTATACTTGAGAACGTTATTGAAGCGTATATATGAAATATCAAAAGAATTGCCGTAGTTGTGAGAACTTATTCCTAAAGAAGCATTGGAATTGACTCTTCTCAGCCTACATTGATCTTCAAGTGTTCTTGTCATAGATGAAACTGTAAATGTACCTCCTTTGGTATCTTTACTGAATTTAGAGCCTATTTTTTCCAATGTAGCTTTTGCTTTAGACACCATGTATGCTCTGCTGTAATCCAACCTTTGAACCTGATATCCTTTTCCTGATTTTTTTATTTTATGAAACTTTCCGTTGTTGATGTACTTCTGTACCATTTTGGAATCTTTCAGCAACTGTACCCCAAAACTTTTGGAAGCATCAAGATGGGGTTTGTAAAGTACAGTAGGTTCAACCTTCAAAACAGTTGTAAGATCGTAGCACGGAAAATTCTTTTTTGCCGTCTGCGAATAATGTAAACTATAAAAAAAAGGTACGAAGACCACACAAAGAAACTTTTTCATTAACCATCCTTTTAAATTTTCAACGAAAGATAAATCGTTTATATTATTTTCAGTACTGTCCATAATATCATCTGATTAAATGCCAAACAAACATTAAACCAAATTGTTAAATTTATTATTTTTTGTTCCCTTATTTTTGAAATATTTTTTAAAAATAATCTTTTTACTTTAAGATATAAATTCTACATTTGAGGTACATATTTAAAATAAACAACATGATAAAAAAACTTTTCGCTGAATTTTTCGGCACATTTTGGCTTGTTTTCGGTGGGTGCGGAAGCGCTGTTTTCGCTGCCGGTGTTCCCAATATCGGGATTGGACTTGTAGGGGTTGCGCTTGCCTTTGGTCTTACTGTTCTCACTATGGCGTATGCGGTGGGACACATCTCAGGAGGGCACTTCAATCCGGCAGTTTCCTTTGGGCTTCTGGCAGGAGGAAGATTTCCTGCAAAAGATCTTATCCCTTATGTTGTAGCACAATGTTTGGGAGCTATTGTTGCAGCAGGATGTCTGTATACTATTCTTAACGGAGCAGGTGCTGTGGATTTCTCAAAACCGGGTGATTTTGCAACCAACTTTTATGGAGAAGCCGTTTATAATGGAAAAGCATTCAGTATGGGCGCTGCATTTCTTGCTGAGTTCTTATTAACTGCTTTTTTCCTGATCGTGATTATGGGAGCAACAGATAAGTGGGCTAACGGTAAATTTGCGGGCATTGCAATTGGTTTGGCTCTTACGCTTATCCATTTAATCTCTATTCCTATTACAAACACTTCCGTAAACCCTGCAAGATCTCTTTCTCAGGCTGTTTTCACTGGTGGACTTGCGATGTCACAGCTTTGGCTGTTCTGGGTAGCTCCTATTCTGGGTGGAATAGTTGGTGGACTGATTTACAAGTTTCTACTTCAAAGAGATACAGCAGAAATAACAGATTAATTTTCCCTCTTCAATACATAAAAAAACCTGTCGGCTGACAGGTTTTTTTATGCTTTATTTTTTATTTTATCTTTTTAATATCAAAAGGATTTTTGAAAATCAATTCTTCCTGCTTACCTTTGATTTCCAATTTTCGCTGAAGCAAGTTCAGAGCCATTTTTCTGATAAAAAGGTCTTTATCATTCAGTTTCCAGTAAAAATCTTCATGAAGTTTTCTGGGTTTTCGGATGAGATAAAACTCAGTTTCCCAGGTGTCTGCATTATGGTAAAACTCAATAATCCCGCAATGCTCCGGAATAATTGCCGCTTCTACCATTCCCATAGGCAGTAGAAAGCTGAAAGCATTACACACATAATCTCCACATGATATTTTATCATGCTTCAGGAACTTTTCCCCAGTATCTTTATTGATATATGATTTTTTGAAATCATTTTTAAAATCACTTTTTGATAATTTGATCTCAATTTCATGGCTGAATCCTTCAGAATCAATGGTCAGAATATCAGCTTCCCAGTCAGCCTGAAAATAATTCGTCAGTACGATCTCTTTTTCGAAATCGCAATGAGAATGAATGTACGCATGAACAAGTTCTTCTATTTTGAGCATTTTTTCGTGTACTATATTGATGAAGGTTTAAGTAAAATCAGTCATACTCATTTAGAATTAAAAACCAAAATAACAAATAAAGAGGAGCGAAATGATTGTATTGAATTCTGTGTATTGATCAACTCACCAAAAGGCTACAGCCTCTAATATCAGAATGATCAATTCTTCCTAAAACCTGAAATTTTTCTCCTATTATTTTCCCCAAATCCTGAGTAGCAATAAAGGAACACGAGTGAGTATTGGCAAGATCGATAATATTGATAGCCCCCGTTCTCCCCTCTTTTTCATATGTCAGCGGATCTTCCACATTTCTGACCTTAATTCTCATCCAATTTGGGCATTTATATTCGTTGTTTCCAAGAGAATAAGCCTGTGATAAGAGCTCAGTCATCGAATATTCTGAATAGATTTTATCTGTTTTAAAACCATTCTGCAGAATAGCAAGAAGCTCATCTTTCGTCATTTCTTCTTTTCTGCCTTTCATTCCTCCTGTCTCAATAACTATTAAATTATCCAGAATGCTTAAAGATTCTTCGCTTCGTACGGAATGACAGTAATCTAAAAAGTCCAAAAGAGCGAAGGAAACTCCAAAAAGAATTACTTTTTTATCCTTTAATTGGTTCAAAAGATCAAAAAGTTCGGAATGATTATACAGAAAATATCCATTCTCCAGCTTATTGGATTTTTTCATCAGATAATCTACCATATAAATCAGGGACGAATTCTGTTTTTCAAGATAACTTGGCAGCAATCCTAGGAAAATAAAGTCTTCGGGTTTTCCTATAAACTGTTCAAAACTTTTATAAATACTTTCTTCGTATAACTCCGGATCGGCAATGAAATGTTTCGAAAGATTCATTTGAGTAGTTCCTGAACTCTGGAAGAAAAGATCCGTTGTAACATTTTTGTCAAGAATCTGATGGTTTTTGAACATCTCTATGGGCAAAAAAGGAATGTTGTCCAATTGAGTAACCTCATCAGGATTAACTTTCAAAAAATCGACAAACTTCCTGTATATTTCAACATTTTCATATTGATAACGAAATGTTTTCAATGAGGCATTCAGGAAATCTTCTTCAGTCTGTATGTTGAATATATTCTTCAGTTCCATATGTTTCAATCGTATTATTGCTTCGTTATAAAGCAATTGCACAGATAAGATAAACTTATTTAATATTTTTTTAATATAAGGACGATACTTTGGTAAACTTCTTGCAATATTTTATTCGGAATATGGATTAAAAACAAGAATGGATTTTCCGTCCATTCGAAGGTTACCTCTTTTTAGGGGTAATTTTTTTTATTTTTATTTTTGATAGGTTTTGAGTTCAAAATCCTTTTCAAATACTCCGTAAGTATAATAAGAGATCCAGTCTCCCAAGTTGATATATTTTGCATTTTTTTCCAGATCCAGCACCATAGGAAGATGTCTGTGGCCATATATAAAATAGTCGATCTGTTGAGTTTTCAGCTTTTCTTTGGAGTAAATGATGAGAAACTCTTTGTCTTCTCCAAGAAATGCTTTGTCTTCTTCCCCTGAGATCATTTTATTCTTTTGAGAAAGATATAATGCGACCTTCATTGCGATATCCGGATGAAGCCACTTAAAAAACCATTGTGCGATTGGATTGGTGAAAAGCTTTTTCATTCTTTTGTAGCCTTTATCGCCAGGCCCCAATCCGTCTCCATGGGCCAGTAAAAACTGTTTACCTCCCATTTCAAAATATTGTTTCTTATAAAAAACAGTACATCCGATTTCTTCTTCAAGATAATCTTTCATCCAGAGATCGTGATTTCCCACAAAGAAATAGATATGAATTCCCCTGTCTTTAAGCTCTGCAATTTTACCCAGAACACGCACATATCCTTTGGGGACCACGTGTTTCCATTCATGCCAGAAATCAAAAAGATCACCCATTAAAAACAAAACCTGAGCATCTTCTTTGATCTCATCCATCCAACGTATAAATTTTTCTTCACGCACCTTGCTTTCGCCTGGTGTAGGCGCACCAAAATGCTGATCTGAAGCAAAATATACTTTTTTTCCAGGTTCTAAATTGATTGTTGTTTTTAACACCTTCTGAGTTTTGTTGGATAATTATTGATTGTCTTCTGCAAACCATTCTCCGTAAGAGTTTTCTGTCTCATGGAGTTTCAGGTATGCTAAAGAAATACCTTCAGGAAGTCCTGATTTTATTTTGGAAGCAATGGCATAAAGCATATTTTCGCAGGTTGGCTGGAAGCTGCAATAAATCACTTTGTGTCCTTTCTGCTCCAGATCATCTCCCAGCTCTTTGTGTGGAGACAAAGCGTTAACGAGAACCGCATGATCCCAAACATCTACAATTTCAGATTTTACGATACTTTTGATATCTCCGAAATCAACTACCATCCCATTTTTAGGGTTTTCAATATCATTAATCGGTTTTCCTTTCACTGTTACAAACAGTTTATAGGAATGTCCATGCATATTTTTACACTTCCCGTCGTAGTTATACAGCACGTGAGCGGTTTCGAATGTAAAAATTTTTGTAATACGTATCATACTCAATGAATAAGCTTTAAGGTATTGATATACATTATTCTGTTAATACAATCTTATAGTTAAGATTAAAAAAACAAATATGCAATCAATGAAAAACCGTAAAATTAAAGTTCAAAGTTAAGATAAAAAGCGCAAGAAAGAAAATGCTCTTAAAAGTTAGCTGAATTTTTGGGAGTAATTGGGTATTTTCAGATCATCTGTTTCAAAACCCAACTCTTCCAGATAGGTAAGTCCGTTTTGTATTTCGAAGGTTTTAATTCCTGTCCAGCCACTTTTTTGTCCGTGTACAATGAATTGTTTTATGTATCCGGGTTCATTAAGATTCACCACTTCTTCAGAATTTGTTATTTTATTCTTTAGAGCTACCCCAAATTTCAGAGGCTGTCCTACATAATAATTATTAAGAGTAATAAAATCAATGATCAGGGGTGTTTTTTTATACCTGTTTAGAAAAACTTTCAATCTCAAAGTACTGGTATCTGTTCCGGGGTGATACTGGATTTTGATGCAGTATAAATATTCCTGCTCATCAATAATGATCTTCCTTAGTTTCTTTTTCATCTCTTTTGTAATTTGGCAATGTATAGTAGTTTCTGAAATTCATTGTAGAAAGATAATTTCCTTTCTTCTCAAAACTTTTCAAGCCAGTCTTTCTCCAATCTCTTGATTTTTTTTGTGAATGGATCAAACAAAACCCACAATGTATTTGAGTCTACTAAAAGCTGATCATTACAGTAAAACTCAACTTTTCTGGGCTGTTTGGCTCCTTCAGGAGATTGAGGGTACGTTTTCACCGTAATGATATCCCCCAAATAAGCCTGTTTTTTATACTGTATATGATGATCAAGAAGCATCCAGGCATCATTTGCATATTCTGTTTTCTGTTTCAAAAGATCCCAGTGTTCCGCTGCCACTTCTTCCACCCAATGTACATACTGCACATTATTGACATGATTGTTTTGGTCGATATGTTCCTCTGTTACTTTGATCTGCTTTTCATAGATTAAATTCATTCTTCTGAAAGTTTACTCAAATGTAATAAAAACTTTCTCTGCCTCATTGCCCTGTTACGTATTTATCAACAAAAAACGGAATCCGATTTGATCAGATTCCGTTGTTATCTATTTGATATCAAATAGATTATTTTTTTGCAGCCGCTGGCTTAGATGCTGTTGCGGAAGCGCCTAATTTTGTTTTTACCTGAGCCGTAATATCTTCACTACCATCTGTATAGATAAGATTGTTGCTATCCGGAGAAGAAACATCAAAAACGAAGTTTATGTTTCTTTCTTTAGCTACCGCAGAGATCGCCGCTTTTACTTTTTGCTGTAAAGGGCTGAATAATTCATTCTGTTTTGCTGAAATATCCTTAGCAGCCTGAGTTCTTGTATCTTCAATTTTCTTACCAAGAGCCTGCAATTCTGTTTGCGCTGCGATAAGTTCTTTAGTTACCGCTTCTTTATTAGCTTCACTCAGTGTTTTTTCTTTATCCTGTGCTGTCTTCAGCTTAGTCTGATAATCGCTGATCAGTTTTTCAATCTCAGTCTGTCTTGTTTTAGTCAGATTATCAATAGTTGCGCCTACTGTTTTTACTTCAGATAAGTTTGCAAAAATATCATCAGAGTTTACACTTCCGATTTTTTGTTGTGCATTTGCAGCATGCGCCGTTAATGTTAATCCTGCTGCAATAAAAAGTCCTTTAATTAGCTTCATTTTTAATATAGTTTTTTCAAAAACCTTCGTTTTTTTTCGTTGCCAAATATAAAACAAATTTTCGTTAGTTATGATCTATCTTGTTTAAGCTCTGTTAAAATAGGGACAACATTCAAAAACAAGTTGAAATTTCTAAAAAAAACAATCATAATTTCTTATTAAATAAAACCTTCCTCCAAAACAGAGAAAGGCTTTACCTCAAAAAAATATGGAAAAAAAATAACTAATGGAACTGTGCTGTTTCTGTAGAATCTTTCATAGCAACGGTAGCTGAAGAACCATTGGTTACAATATTCTGAACTTCATCAAAATATCCGGTTCCCACAAAAGACTGATGTTTCACGGCTCTGAAACCTTTTTCCTGCAAAGCAAACTCACGCTCCTGCAATTCAGAATATCCGGCCATTCCTCTTTCTTTATAAGCCAGAGCCAGCTCAAACATTGCTGTATTTAAAGCATGGAACCCTGCCAATGTGATAAACTGGAACTTATATCCCATTTTGGCCAATTCTTCGCGGAAGGTAGACATTTCTTCAACGCTTAGTCTTGCAGCCCAGTTAAATGACGGCGAGCAGTTGTATGCAAGCATTTTCCCTGGAAATTTAGCATGAATACCTTCGGCAAAACGTCTTGCCTGTTCAAGATCCGGGTTTGAAGTTTCCATCCAGATGAGATCTGCATAAGGTGCATACGACAATCCTCTGTCGATTCCCTGCTCTACCCCATTTTTTACCACATAAAAACCTTCCGAAGTTCTTTCTCCTGTTACAAATTTCTTATCTCTGTCGTCGATATCTGAAGTGAGTAAATCAGCCGCATCGGCATCTGTTCTCGCTATAATAAGACTTGGAACATTCAATACGTCAGCAGCCAGACGGGCAGCAATCAGTTTATTAATAGCCTCCTGAGTGGGAACTAAAACTTTCCCTCCTAAATGGCCACATTTTTTAGCTGAAGAAAGCTGATCCTCAAAGTGTACAGCAGCAGCTCCTGCTTCAATCATTTGCTTCATCAGTTCGAAAGCATTTAAGTTACCTCCAAAACCGGCTTCCGCATCGGCAATAATAGGAACAAGATACTCCCGATCTCCGGTTCCGCTCACTGATTGCACCTGATCCGCTCTTAATAAAGCATTATTGATTTTCTTCACCACGGAAGGCACTGAATTGGCAGGATATAATGACTGATCGGGATACATTTCACCTGATAAGTTAGCATCTGCAGCCACCTGCCAACCTGAAAGATAAATCGCTTCCAGACCTGCATCTACTTCCTGAACGGCCTGATTACCTGTAAGAGCACCAAGTCCTGCTACATAATCCTGAGCATTGAGCTTATTCCAGAATTTTTTAGACATTTCTGTAGCGATGGTATATTCTATGGTATATGAACCGCGAAGTTTTAAAACATCTTCCGCAGTATAAGGTCTTTTTACACCGTTCCAACGTGGGTTAGTCAGCCAATCTTTCTCCAGATCCTGGATTTGTTCTTGTCTTGTTTTCATAATATTTGGATTTTGTTTGATTAGAGGATATTTGATAAAGGTTGTTTGGGTTTAAATAAAAGGATAAGCTTTAAGTGTCAGAAATTCTTCAAAGTTTTCAGAGAAGATCAATTCATTGAAAAGTTCTTTTGCCAAATTGAATTTTCCATGTCTGAATCTCGTTTCCCCTACATACTTTTCGATATAATCCATCTCTTCGGCTTCCCATTGAAGAATCATGTTTCGGGTAAGTGTTCTGTCATCACTTAAAATAGCTTCATTTTTCAGCCACTGCCAGATTTGCGTTCTTGAGATTTCTGCTGTAGCGGCATCTTCCATGAGATTATAAATAGCGGCAGCGCCAACTCCCATCAACCAGCTTTCAAGATAGAGTATTCCTACATTGATATTTTTTCTGACTCCTTTTTCTGTAATATTTCCTTTTGGAATTTCCAGCAGATCACTTTCTGTTATATAATATTCAAATTTTTTATCGATCTGATTTTTTGAGGGCATGTACTGATCAAAAATATCTTTTGCCACCGAAACCAATGCCGGATGTGCTACCCAAGTACCGTCATGACCATTTTTCACTTCCCTTTCTTTGTCATTTTTTACTTTTTCAAAAGCTATATTATTGGCTTCTTCATCATTTTTTACAGGAATTTGTGCTGCCATTCCACCAATAGCATGTACATTTCGTTGATGACATATTTCGATGACCCTTTTTGAATACGCGCTCATAAACGGAGAAGTCATGGTCACCTGATCTCTGTCCGGCACAATAAATTCAGGAAGGTTTCTGAATTTTTTAATAAATGAAAAGATATAATCCCATCTTCCGCAATTCAATCCTGCGCTGTGATCTTTTAATTCAAATAAAATTTCATCAATTTGAAATGAAGCAGTAATGGTTTCAATTAAAACAGTCGCTTTTATAGTTCCTTTTTCTATATCAAGATAATTTTGAGCAAAAACAAAAACATCATTCCACCATCGGGCTTCTTGATAACGCTCTAATTTGGGAAGATAAAAGTAAGGGCCGCTTCCATTTTCCAACAATTGTTTTACATTTCTGAAGAAATACATTCCAAAGTCTATCAGAGATCCTGAGGTTTCTTCGCCATTAATCTCAATATGCTTTTCAGGAAGGTGTAATCCTCTTGGGCGAACTAACAAAACTGCTGTTTTTTCGTTGAGAGTATAAGCTTTACCGTTTTCATTCACAAAATCAATCGTTCTGCTGACTGCATTGGAGAGATTAATCTGACCTTCCATACAGTTTTCCCATGTAGGCGAACTGCTGTCTTCCAAATCTGCCATAAAAGTAGATGCACCGGAATTCAGAGCATTAATAATCATTTTTCGGTCAACAGGACCTGTAATTTCCACTCTTCGGTCTAATAAGTCTTCTGGAAGCTCTGCACAAACCCAATTTTGATTTCTGATCTCCTCAGTTTCTTTTAAAAAAACCGGAAGTATTCCCTGATCAAATTCCTCCTGATTTTTTCTTCTTTCTTTTAAAAGTTCAAGTCTTTTATGATTAAAATTCTCATGAAGCACAATGAGAAATTCTATCAAATCAGGTGTGAATATTTCTTCAAACTGCTTTTGAGCCTTTATTTTTAATTGAGTCTTAGTTTCCATAACGTATTGATTTTGTGAATTTACATTACAAACATAAATAAAAATTTTCACAAAATAGCGAACGTTCGCTAAATTTATCTTAAAATTATTATGCGAATAATCGCATCTAAATATTTATATTTGAGCAATGAATTCAGAAAGCGACTTTATCAAAACGGTTTTCGGACTGAAGCTGAAGCAGCAGAGACAAAAGAAAAACTGGTCTTTGCAGGATCTTGCTGTAAAAACCGGATTATCAAAATCTTACCTCAACGAAATTGAAAACGGAAAAAAGTACCCGAAACACGATAAAATCATCCAACTTTCAGAAGCTCTGAATTGTACTTTTGACGATTTGGTTTCTACTAAGCTTGACAAAAGTCTGGCTCCTTTTAATGAGATTCTACAGTCGGATTTTTTCAAAGAAATACCACTGGAACTGTTTGGCATCAACAAAAATAATCTCATCAGTATTATCAGCGATGCCCCGAAAAAGGTAACTGCTTTTATCAATGCGCTGATTGAAATTTCCCAGAATTATAATCTTGGAAAAGAAAGATTTTACTTTGCGGTATTACGGTCATTTCAAGAGTTATATGATAATTACTTCCCTGAAATTGAAGAAAAAGTAACTCTGTTTATTCAAGAAAACGGATTGCAGGTTGACAAAAATTTAAAATCTGATATTCTTGAAAAAATTTTAACAGAGAAGTTCAGCTACACCATTCAATCTGAAGATTTTGAAAAGTATGGAACTTTGGATCATTTACGGTCTCTTTTTATTCCAGAAAAAAACTTGTTGCTTCTTAATAAAAAACTGGAAAAAGATCAGAAAACTTTTATTCTGGCAAAAGAGATAGGATTTAATGTTTTAGAATCAAAAACCCGTCCCAACACCTATTCATGGCTTGATTTTGAAAGTTTTGAAGAAATCCTGAATAATTTTTACGCCTCTTATTTTGCCGGAGCATTACTCATATCTAAGGAACCTGTTATTGAAAAAACTTCAGAATTTTTCCGCCAAAATCAATGGGAGCCTAAAAATTTTGAAAGCTTAATCAATAGTTTTACCCATTCACCTGAAACATTCTATTACCGACTCACTAATATTCTTTCTGCCGAAATGGGCATTAAGGATCTGTTTTATTTATGTTTAGTAAAAAAGAAAGATTCAGATAAAATACAGATTCTAAAAGAGCTACACCTCAACCACCAGCAAGCTCCTCACGCCAATGCAACCAACGAACATTACTGCAGAAGATGGATCGCTGTGAGGAACCTTCATTATTTAAAGGAAAATGAAACACTGACGGATGCTCAGATTTCCCATTACAAGGATCAGGGAGTGAGTTATCTGGTGATTTCGACTTCTCAAAAAAATCCTTTTTCCGATGGAAGCAACAGAAGCTACTGTCTTGGGATTTTGCTGAATACACAGACTATAAAAAAGATCAGCTTTATCAAGTCTTCATCTTTAAAAACTATTAATGTCGGTGTAACCTGTGAATCCTGCAGTATCGCTGACTGTGAAGTAAGACAAGCATCACCTCTACGCCTGGAAAAAGAACATTTCAATATGAGTATGAAAAGCTCGATTGAAAAAATCAGAAAAGAGATGGGAAATTGAATATCGTCAAATGAAATAGTTGGTTATTAAGTTTGTATCCATTGAAATCAGACCTCAAAAATATTCAGTTTTCAATTTTTATCTTTTGATTAAAGAAAGGATTTCATACCTTAGTAAAAAACACATCAATGATATTAGATTTATTGTTTCCCAACCGGTGCATTCATTGCAACAGGATTATAGATTCTGAACTGCTGGTCTGTAATATTTGTTTTAGCCAAATTCGTTTTACTCATTATCATTATTCTGAAAATAACCCGATAAAAGAAAAATGCAGCCTGCTTTTTCCTGTTGAACATACTTTTTCCTTATTTCAGTTTGAAAAAGAAAGCCTGACCAGAAAAATCATCCATGAACTGAAATACAGAAACCGGGAAAAAACCGGAAAAATATTGGCTAACTGGACCACCGAGCGGCTGGACTTTAAAAATGAAAAGCCAGATCTTATGGTAAGCGTCCCTCTACATCCTAAAAAGCTTAAAGAAAGAGGTTATAATCAGCTTCATCTATTCACAGAGACTTTAGCTGCTTTTTATCAAATTCCTTTTAACCACAAACTCATCAAAAGAAATCATTACTCGAAAGCCCAGGCGTTGAAGGATAAAAAACATCGTACTGAAACTGAAAATCCATTTTCCGTCACAGAAAGTATTTCAGGTAAAAGTATTTTACTTATTGATGATGTTTTCACAACAGGAAATACTGTTTCTTCTATTGCATGGGAACTTCTGAATGCAGGAAACAATAAGATTAGCATACTTGTAATGGCTGAAGATGCTTAAAATAGTAGCTTTTGTGACATTTTGTTCTTTCACCGTTCAATTCTTTTTGCTAATTTTCCGAAAACTCAATACCATATGCCAAATCTGATATTATTACACGGAGCTTTAGGTCACAGTGACATTTTCAATCCCTATTTAGAAACATTATCGCAGTACTTTACAGTGCACACTCCTCTATTTTCAGGACATGGCGATACGGAGCTTCCAGCAGGCGGCATTAATACCGAAAAATATACTGAAGAGCTCGATCTATACTGCAAAGAGAATAATTTAACAGAGATTTCTCTTTTTGGTCACAGCATGGGTGGCTATGTAGCTCTTTGCTACGCTATGAAAAATCCCGAAAATATAAATTCTATTATCACTCTGGGAACAAAATTTGACTGGACTGAAGAGCAGGCCTTAAAGGAAAGTAAAATGCTGAACCCTGACGCCATTCTTGAAAAAGTTCCAAAATATGCCCAGCTTTTAGAATCTCAGCATGGACAAAAATGGAAACAACTGCTTCCCGCTATTGCAGATCTTATGGTTGACTTAGGTAAAAATCCACCTTTAAAAAATAATTTAACGGAGATTCAGATCCCGGTTCAGATCATGGTGGGAGATCAGGATAATATGGTGACCATTGAAGAAAGTGTGAACGTTTACAGAACCCTTCCTAATGCAAAATTGGCCGTACTCCCAGATACAAAGCATCCGATGGATAAAGTACGACCAAGTTTATTATTAGATGTAATGAAAGATTTCTGGAATCTCTCTTAAAATTATCGTTGAAGTTTTTCTCCGTAGCTTAAATCTCCGGCATCTCCCAATCCTGGAGTAATATATCCTTTCGAGGTAAGATCTTCATCTATAGCTCCTACCCAGATATAAGCATCAGGATAAGCGTTCTGAACAGTCTCTACCCCTTGTCTTGAAGCGATAGCCGCTACAATATGAAGTTGGATTGGATTTCCGTTCGTTAACAAGTCTTTGATTGCTTCTATTAAAGATGCTCCTGTTGCCAGCATTGGGTCAGCTACGATCAGGGGTCTGCCTTCAATACTTGGACACGTAAGGTAGTCTTGCTTGATAGAGAAATAGTCATTGGCATCGTGTTTTCTATAAGCAGCAACAAAACCACAGTCGGCTCTGTCCAGATAATTCAGGATACCTTCAAACAAAGGAACTCCTGCTCTTAATATAGTGGTAATAACCGGCTGTACTGCAATTTCTCTGCTTTGGATGGTATCTAATGGAGTTTGAATTTCAACATCCCTATACTCCAGTCCTTTACTGATTTCAAAAGCAGCAATCTCTCCGATTCTTTCCATATTTCTTCTGAATCTCATTCGGTCATGCTGGACGTTAACGTTTCGAAGTTCGTTTATCCATTCATTAACAAGAGAGAAGTTTTGCGATAAAATAGTAAGCATGAAAATTTTATTTTTTTTTAATTTCAGTTAATTGATATTAATTCCTGCAAAATTACAACTAAAAAACGAATTGAAAGATTGGGCATGAGGAGAAATAAAGTATATTTATAAAGTTTTCCCTAACCCATATTTTAACTATTAAACGTGATGAAAAGCCTTATATTAGGAAAAATCAGTCCAGAGCTGATAAAAAATGAAACTCTGCCTGAATTATTAGTTCCCATTTTTGAAAAATATAAAGATAAAACAGCTTTTATATTTAAAGATAAAAAGATTTCCTATGCTGAACTCGACAGCTGGAGCAATGCTATTGCCTTAGAACTCCAAAACCAGGGAGTACAACCTGGCGACTGTGTAGGAGTATGGTATCCCAGAAGTCTTGAACTTCCTGTTGCCATACTCGGAATTTTAAAAGCTGGGGCAGCTTATATTCCTTTGGACCGTGAAATGCCTGAAGACCGAATAAAAAAAGTTTTTTCTGACATTCAGGTAAAAACCTATTTTTCGGATACTGACGCACACATCCATTGTCAACCCATAGAAATACCTTCACAACCACAAGATAACGTTTCTCTTCCTATATTAGATTCTAACCCGGATCATTGGGCTTATGTGTTATTTACTTCCGGAAGTACAGGAAATCCTAAGGGCATTCCTATTTCCCACAGAAATATCTGCCATTTGATTCGTTCTGAACAGGATTTTATAGGAATACAAAACACCGATGTTGTATATCAGGGATTTTCTGTGTCTTTTGATATGTGGTGTGAGGAAGTTTGGATCAGCCTGTTTGCGGGAGCCACTATTTGGATTGCAGATGCTACCACGGTAAAGGCAATAGATGAGCTGAGTGAAGTCTTAACACACAACAAAATTACCGTTCTTCATGCTGTGCCAAGTATTTTGGCTATTATTGACGAAGTTCCTGCAATCAGATTCATTAATACGGGAGGAGAAGCCTGTACCAAACAAGTTCAGGAAAAATGGGCAAAACCCTACAGAACATTCATTAACAGCTACGGACCTACGGAAACTACCGTATCTTCCAATATGGCAATTTTAACCAGCCAGGATGAGCTGACCATCGGGCCGCCACTTCCCAACTATCATATTGCGATTGTTGATGAACACATGAATATTGTTCCACGAGGAGAAAGAGGTGAAATGATCATCTCCGGTCCCGGTGTAAGCAATGGATATTTTAATCTCCCCGAACTTACAGAACAGAAATTCCTTCCCAATCCTTTTGAAGATATGCCGGGTGATACGATTTATAAAACCGGTGATGCCGTTATTATACGGGAAGATGGATTTATTGAATTTCAGGGAAGAATAGATGACCAGATTAAACTCCGTGGATACAGAATAGAACTTGGCGAAATAGAAACCCGACTGAATCAGCTTCAGGACGTTTCTTCTGCTGCGGTTGCTGTAAAAGAAGATTCTAACGAACAGGGACAATTGGTAGGATATGTGGTCATGGGCAATGATTCCTCATTCAATGAAAATGAAATGCGAAAAGAGCTCGCTAAATTTCTGGCGCCTTACATGGTTCCTATTTCAATTGTTCAAATGAAGGAAATGCCGAGAATGCCAAGTGGCAAGATCGACAGAAAGAAACTTCCCTTACCGGAAAGCTTTACAGTGCATGAGAAAAACGAAGAAATACATATTGATCCCAATGCTCCGACCGAGGAAAAACTTATTCAAACTTTAAAGTGGGTATTTCCCGGAAAAGAAATTAATCTTACTCAGGACTTTTTTACCGATTTGGGAGGGCATTCTTTATTGGCAGCTACTCTTGTTTCTCATTTGCGTCAAAAAGCAGGAATTCCGACAGCTTCATTAAAGGAAATCTATGAAAACCGACCTTTATCTGCTTATTCAGAGTGTTTAAAAAATAAAAACACCCAGCAGACATCACATCAGGAGCCTTTTCAACGGGTTTCCACATTACAATATATTGCCTGTAATATTG
This sequence comes from Chryseobacterium sp. JK1, assembly GCF_050632815.1. NCBI lineage: Bacteria > Pseudomonadati > Bacteroidota > Flavobacteriia > Flavobacteriales > Weeksellaceae > Chryseobacterium > Chryseobacterium sp. JK1. The sequence goes on from NZ_JBODRU010000003.1 coordinate 264,531, forward strand.
CGCAAACGATAAGTCTACTTGTTGTGTTTGGCTTATTGAGTATTCAGATATTTTTTCCTTATCTGAGCTATTACTATTTTCAGCTTAATGGATATGGACTGCATTATGCATTATTAAGCGCTTTTTTATTGTACACCTTGATTCCACCGGTATATTCTACCATTATCTTATTAACCAAATGGCTGGTTATCGGAAAAATAAAAGAAGGGGACTATCCACTCTGGGGATGGTATTATTTCAGATGGTGGCTATGGAAAACAATTAAAAGATTAATGCCTTCTGAATTTATTGTAGAAACACCATTATATCCCAAATATCTAAAACTTCTGGGGGTAAAAGTACATCCAAGCGCCCAATTAAGTTTGCTTCCTATTGCTGCAGAAGATCTGGTAACAATTGATGAAAACGTGAATACCAGCTCCGGTTGCAGTATCGACAATGCTTCTGTGGAAAATGGTGTTTTAAGAATCAGAAAGGTACATATTAAGGCTCATGCCTATTTAGGATCTTCTGTTATCGTTTGCGGAGATACTGTTATTGAAGAATTTGGAGAGCTCCAGGATCTAAGCTGTCTTAATGAAGGAAAAAAAATAGGTTTTGGAGAAGTATGGAACGGAAGCCCCGCTGAAAAAGTAAGAGTGAAATCCGGAGACGAAGTTAAAGCTCCCAAACTGGCTTCCACAGCAAAAAGAAACAGGTTTGCCTTTTTGTATGCCTGCTCGCTGTTTTTCTTTCCTCTTCTTATTGTATTACCTCTAGCACCTACTCTTTATACGCTTTACTATCTGGATGACCGTTCCTCAGATTATAATTTTTATTATTTGTGGCAGGCTCCTATACTTTCTACGGTATACATCTTATTGTTTATAGGGGTGGTAAGTGTACTGACCAGGATTTTACAATACAATATGAAGCCGGGAATTTATCCTGTTTACAGTTTTACCTATTATAAAAAATGGATAAAGGATCAGATTTTCAACCTGTCACTTATTATTGTCCATCCTCTTTTTGCCTCCATCTACATCAGTAAATTTTACAGAATGATGGGTGCCAAAGTGGGTAAAAACTCAGAGATTTCTACTGCCAGCGATGTTTCTCACCATCTTTTAGAAATTGGGGAAGGATCTTTCATTGCTGATGCAGTTATTCTCGGCGAACATGATGTAAGAAATGAAAAGCTAATCTTATCCAAAACGACTATAGGAAATAACAGTTTCGTAGGAAACAGTGGACTCATTCCTCAAGGTTATGAATTGGGAGATAATATGCTGATCGGAGTATTAAGCAAAGCGCCGTCTGAAGAGCAACTAAACAATTCATCGGAAAAAGATTGGTTCGGCTCTCCTCCTATCGGGCTTCCTGCCAGACAAAAATCTGATGTGTTTAAAGACAACCTTACGTACAATCCCCCTTTCCGTCTCAAACTGGCCAGGGCTATTGTAGAAGGAATCAGAATTATTCTTCCGCAAACGGTTGTTATTATCTGCAGTGTTTTATTTATTGCCTATACAAGTCCTTATCTTGAGGGTAAACTTGAATATCTTTTACTTTTGGCTCCGCTTTATTATTTAGGAATAGTTGCGCTTCCTTCATTCTTTTTCACAGTTATTTTAAAATGGATATTTGTCGGAAAATACAAGAAAACGGAAATGCCGATGTACAGTATGAAAGTATGGCTGAGTGAGGGAATTACTACAATCTACGAAGCTCTTCCCGTACAGTTTTTCCTTGATTTTCTTCGTGGAACATTCTGGTTGCCGTTCTTTATGAGATTCCTTGGAGTAAAAATCGGGAAAAGAGTATGGCTAAATACTACTGATATTACTGAATTCGATATGGTATCTATCGGAGATGAAACCATGCTGAATGAAGACTGTGGTCCTCAGACTCACCTTTTTGAAGACAGAATCATGAAAGTGGGAAGTGTCACCATTGGAAGCCAAACCACCATCAACTCAAGAACCATTATTCTCTACGACAGTGAGATTGGAAACAACGTTAATATCGATGCTCTTTCCCTTGTAATGAAAGGAGAAGTTTTATCCGATAATACTTCCTGGTACGGAAGCCCATTGAGAGGGAAATAATGAAAAACAGAAAACTAAAATTCTCAATCCTTTAAATAAAAGTATGATGAGCTATTCCATCAAAAAAATAAAAATTTCAGACCATCTTCCTATTGTCGATGAATTGGTAGGTGAACTTCACATCTCCGAAAAGGAAATGAATGATAAAACCGCCGACTGGAACCAAATCCGGGAAAATTATTTAAGTTTCATGGCAGAATGTGAGGAAGAGAATGAAGGCTCATTTTTAATTGCCGAAATAGACGGAGAAGCCATTGGTTTTCTCTTCGGATATATAGATGAAAGAGATGACAGTAATTTTGAACTTGGAGAGGGAAATGATTTGTATGTATCGGAAGGATATGTAAAGAAAGAATTCAGAAAGCAGGGAATTTACTCAGCGCTCAACAAGGCTTTTGAAGAAATGTATTCTCATCAGAATATCAGAAAAATTTACCGTCTTACTCTTTGTAACAATGATACCATGCAACGATGGCTTGCTTCACAAGGGTACAGACCTGTAAGATTGGTTTATGAAAAATGGTTGTAGCCATTAAAAATCCTATTTCTACCGCAAGTACACAAAACTTTAACTAATGTCTTAAAAAAAAGCTGTTTCTAAAATGAAACAGCTTTTTTACGAATGGTATTCAATTATTTTTGTCTGAAATAAACCTCGATAGGAACTCCGGTGAATCCGAATTGTTTTCTCAATTGATTTTCAGTAAATCTCTTATAAGGTTCTTTCACATACTGTGGTAGATTACAGAAGAACACAAATTGTGGCGATGGTGTAGGAAGCTGAACGCAATATTTAATTTTGATATACTTCCCTTTCAATGCCGGAGGTGGTGTATTTTCAAAAATCGGAAGCATTACTTCATTCAGTTTTGAAGTTTTAATCTTCTTCTTACGGTCTTCATAAACCTCCATAGCCAGTTCTACAGCTTTTAAGATTCTCTGTTTCGTTAACGCTGAAACGAATAAAATTGGAATATCCTGGAACTGACCGATTTTATCTTTAATAGATTTTTCGAAATCACGCATCGTATTTGTCTGCTTGTCTTCGATCAAATCCCACTTATTAACAAGAATTACAATTCCTTTTCTGTTTTTCTGTGCCAACCCGAAGATGTTCATATCCTGAGATTCCCATCCCTGTGTAGCATCTACCATGATGATCACCACATCAGAATATTCAATAGAACGGATCGATCTCATTACGGAATAGAATTCCAAGTCTTCATTTACTTTAGACTTTCTTCTCATCCCAGCTGTATCTACCAATACAAACTCATGTCCAAACTTATTATACAAAGTCTGAATACTGTCTCTTGTTGTTCCAGCAATATCTGTTACGATATTTCTTTCTACATCTAATAAAGCATTTGTCATTGTAGATTTTCCTACATTAGGACGACCTGCAATGGTAATTTTAGGTAATCCCTCAAAAGGATCTTTATATTCTGTAGTAGGGAAATCTTTAACGATATCATCTAACAAATCTCCTGTTCCTGAACCTGTAGCAGAAGAAAGAGTGTAATATTTATCTATACCCAACTGATAGAATTCTGTTGCAGGAAGTTCTTCTTTTGCAGAATCTACTTTATTGATAACGATATAAATGGGTTTGTTGGATCTTCTTAAAAGTCTGTAAATTTCATAATCAGTATCGGTAAGACCTTCTTCCACGTTCATCATGAAGATAATAGAAGTAGCCTCATCCACTGCTAACTGAACCTGCTTACGGATTTCTTCTTCGAAGATATCGTCTGTACCTACATCGTACCCTCCGGTATCAATTACGGTAAAGTCTACTCCATTCCAGTCAGATTTTCCGTAGTGACGGTCTCTGGTAACACCGGCTGTAGAATCTACAATAGCTTCTCTTCTTTCTAATAAACGGTTAAAAAGCGTGGATTTTCCTACGTTGGGACGTCCAACGATTGCGACAATATTTGACATAAAAAATGTTTAATAATCCTTTTGCTGTGCTCAGGATATGTTATTAATGGGTTACTCCAACTTTTGGAGCCCAATTTTTTGCAAAGATAAGATTTTATTATTTAAGTATAACTAAGAAGAAAAGCACTGATAACAGGAACCTAAAAGTCAATATCCATCGAGAATTTCCCCTAATTATTTCTATTAACAAGAAAGAAAGGATACCTTCAATACCGCCGTTTTTGGGTACAAACAGTTTTTTTTCAAAAAAAAATAAAAAAATAATTCTTTGGATATCAATCAGTAAAGTAATAATCCCTGTAATGATGTTAATTAATCTTAATTTTGATTTTCATATTTAAAATAATTTATATAATTTCGCAGCATCAAAACAGACCCATGGTGTAGCGGTAACACTACTGATTTTGGTTCAGTCATCTGGGGTTCGAATCCCTGTGGGTCTACAACCAAACAAAAGCAACTCGCTAATTTACAGCAAGTTGCTTTTTTATTTTCAAGCAATTTTTAACTTTTAGTCCTCATTAAAAAAAATACTATCGGTGAACTTTATTGAATCATTTTGAATGTGATTCAATAAAGGATATCTCCTTACCATAAATTTCTAAAAGAAAATTATTCATATTTTGTAAAAATTCTTTTGCTACCATAATTCTATTTATCTATACAAAGCTATGGTTGTAATACGAAAAAACTTGATGAATTATAAAATACGTTCTATACTACTGAATATTTTTTCAATAATCCGGGTGTCTTGTACTATTATTTCACCATTTCCTTTAAGCTCTCTTTCAAAAGGTATATTTTTATTATAAGATGTTTTCAGCCCTTTCGGAAAAATAATATTTATACTAGGATTTTTCGTTGATACTTTTTGAATTGTAGCATTTAACACACCGTATTCTTGATAAGGAAAATCATAAAGTTTAACAATTACTTTCTGCCCATCTTTTACTTTGTATAATTCATTTTGAGATACTGTAAGTGTACCATTTATAAATTCATTATGATTTTCAAGCTTAGCAAAATTTATAGTTATTTTTGAATTGACAAAATCTGGATATTTTACATAATAGCATACAAGAGATAATGAGATTACTAATAGTACGGAAATGAGAAGATTTCCTTTTAAAATTGCCCAATGAGGATTTTTATTCAATAGATTTTGTACACCTTCCGAACGTAATTCTGAATCTTTAAAATTATTTTTGCTCATTTTAATTTCCTAATTCCAATTGATCTTTTACTAATCGATAATATTCACCTCGTAATTCTATCAAATCATTGTGTGTGCCCTCCTCTACGACTTTTCCTTTATCTAAAACAATAATTTTATCTGCATTTTTAACAGTAGATAATCTATGAGCAATTACAATAGCTGTCTTACCTTTAAAAAACTGTTTCAAATTCTCCATAATGATTTTTTCATTCTTTGCATCCAGAGAACTAGTAGCTTCATCAAAGAAAATATATTCCGGAGATTTGTAAACAGCCCTAGCGATAAACAACCTTTGTTTTTGTCCCCCACTCATTCCTACTCCTTCATTTCCAATTTGAGTATTTTCTTTGAGTGGTAAACCTTCAATAAAATCTTTGATGTTTGCAATCTCAATTGCCTGATTAAATTTCTCTTGTACAACTACATCTTCACCAACTGCTATGTTTTCAATTATCGTATCATTAAAAACATATCCTTCCTGCATAACAACTCCACAATTATCTCTCCAAAATCTGGGTGACACCTTATTTAAATTCAAATCTCCAATTATTATATCTCCTACAATAGGTTCGTAGAATTTCATCAACAATTTAAGTAATGTTGTTTTTCCACTTCCACTAGCTCCTACAATAGCTGTGGTTTTTTGGTAAGGAATATTTAAGCTAAGGTTTTCAAAAATATACTCTTCTGAACCTATATATCTAAAAGATACTTTTTTTACCTCAATATCTTTTGATGGAATTTCACAAACATATTGCTCACTTTCAACTTCTTCATCTTCCTTATCGTGAATCTCGCCTAACCTTTCTAATGAAATTTTAGCATCTTGTGTCTGTTTTATAAATTCAATTAATTGCAAAAGCGGGCTATTTAGTTGTCCTATAATATATTGAACAGATAACATCATCCCCAAAGTTAAATTACCACTTATAACAAGTTTAGCAGAAAGAAAACTTACAAAAACATCTTTTATCTGATTAATAAAGTTTCCACCCACAGACTGCCATTGTTCTAATGATAAAGATTTCATCCTTAGTTTGAATATCTCTATTTGAATTGCTTCCCAGCCCCATCTTTTCTTTTTCTCTGCATTATGCAATTTAATGTCCTGCATGCCGTTAATAAGTTCAATTACTTTACTCCTTTCCTGAGACATTTGCCCAAACTTTTCATAATCTAATAACTTTCTTTTTTTGAAAAAGAATAGAACCCACATCATGTATAAAGTTGCCCCAAAAAGATAAACAAGAAATAATCTATAATCATAAAAAAATAATACAGCATTGAACACCAAAAGATTTACTATGGAAAAAAGAATATTTAATGAAGTGTTTGTTAATAGCTGTTCAATTCTATGATGATCATCTATTCTTTGAAGTATATCGCCTGTCATTCGTGTATCAAAAAAGCTGATAGGCAATTTCATAAGTTTAATAAAGAAATCTGACACGATAGAAATATTAATCCTTGTAGATAAATGCAGTAGAATCCAGCTTCTAACTATATCAAACCCCATTTTACCAACAAAAAGCATTACCTGAGCTAAAAGAATCAAATAGATAATATTTAAATCTTGGCTTTTTATTCCGATATCAACAATACTTTGTGTAAGAAAAGGAAATATCAGAGTTAACAAACTGCCAATTAACAATCCGATAATTAACTGTACAACAAGTCTTTTATATTTTATAAGATATTTTAAGAGAAATGAAAGACTCGCTTTATTTTCCTTTTTTTCAAATTTATTTTTAAAAAACAAAGGTGTCGTTTCCAATGCCAATATAACTCCCTCCTCAGTTGTTTCATCTGCACTCTCACCAATCCAAGATTTTATAAAATCTTCTTTTGTGTAAGTAATTAATCCATAACCTGGGTCGGAAACATGGACGGAATCATTTTTGACATCAATATCGTAAACAACTATATAGTGAGATTTTCTCCAATGTACAATACAAGGTAAGGGAGTATCATTTTTTAATACCTCAAAATTAATTTTCATTCCAAGTGTATTAAAACCTAGATTTTCAGCAGCATCACTAAGACCCGCTAAATTACTACCTTCTCTTGTTGTCTCTGATAATTTTCTTATATGCTGTAATGGAATTTCCCTCCCATAGTATTTAGAGATAATTCTCAAACAAGTTGGTCCACAATCTTTTGCGTCAGGTTGTTTATAAAACGGAAAACTTTTCATTTTTTAAATTTCTTCATCATCAATTAAATCCTGTGTAAAATATATTATATCTCTTCTTTCGTAATTTTGAGTAAATACAATATTGTATCTAAAAAATTAGGTATAAAATTCAAACCTTGAAATATATTTTCTATTTTCATATCCAAAATTGCCTTTAAATTTAATCATAATTAAGAATTCCATATTTTTTAATACATTTTATAGCACATATCTTCATACCAAGTATCTAAAAACATTCATAAAAACTCTCATTAACAGAATATGAATATAATATTTTTAAAACACTTTCTGCAGAATCAGGCATTACACTATGTGAAAATTTTGCCCCCTTCTGAAAGGATACTGAAGATATTTAAAAGAATCAACTTATATTATTGAGGAATAATAATCTATGTAATAAATTTTTCCTCATGAGTATATTACTTAACTATATTAAAATATCATAAAAAAAACAGGTTAAAAAACCTGCTTAAATTTTGATATAGAATGAGAGATTATTTAGCTGCTCTACATTCTGCCCAAGTCATTGTATTTCCTTCCCCACCAACTGGAGCTTGGATGATTGTTACATCTCCAATGACAACATCAAATGAGTGAGTCGCACAATAAAGCCAGCTATATCCTCCACCGATTGATTTCAAAGATGACTTAGTTAATCTTGTTCCTTTGCTTTTTAAGCTTGATAATTTTTTCATATTGAATGTTTATTTTATTAATTCGTTTCAAAAATAAAACCTAATTTTCATTATATAATGAAAAAAAAATGCATTTTTTTGCATCATTTTGTATGCAATTTATTACAAATCTGTATATTTACACAAACTAAACGATGAAAAACAAATTACGCAAATTACGTACAGATAAAGGTATCTCCCAAAAACAAATAGCATCTATCTTACCTACTGATGTGTCAAACTATAATAGAAAAGAATTAGGCGATGTTAAAATCACCAAACAAGAATGGGAAAAAATTTCTGTTTTTCTAGAAGTTTCTGTTGAAGAAATCTTTGAAGCAGATGAAGAAAAAAAAACACCTTCTAAACATAAAAGTCCTATTTTAAATGATACGTTTCTAGGTATAAAGTATTTAGAAATAATACCTTCTATTATAGAAAACCTTCAGGACTTCATTAATATACTTAAAAAAAATAATGAAGAGTTGAAGATGGAAAATCAAAAATTAAAAGATGAAAATACTATTTTAAAGTCACGAATGAATTAATTTATTTTTTAATCAATACATCTAAATTAATAGAAGGAGCTCCAGAAGAAAATTCTTTCCAATCTCCATAATAAACTCTATAATAAGTTTTCTGAGAAAAAGCGAATATATTTCCGCTAAAATAAATATATCCTTTAAAGTCATTAGCTGTTCTAACGGATACAAAGAAGTCCTCGTCTAACCAAATATTTTTGTCTGAAACATCTAAACTAATAACATTATTTTTTATATCTTCATTACTTATCTCTTTTGACAAAGTTTCACTTATCAATGATTCATTAGGTAAATCATTTTTAATACTATATATATCAAATACTAAATTAATTGGAGTATCAATTTTATAATCACTCACATTAATATTAATATTCTTTATTTTAATATGTTTCTTATTTTTTATTTTAATGGCAAATTCTCTAAAAAGGGTTTTGTCCTTTTTGGAGTCATACCCATCATATCTCATTTTTGATTTTTTATTTTCCCCAAGATTTTTTAAAGAAGTTTTTTGTGGTGTGAGAACGACCTGTTGTATGTTAACTACTTTTTCCTTTAAAGTAATATCATGATTATTATTATTCAAATAATCTGATACTTTTATTCTATATGGTTCAAAACCTCCTAAATATGCAATAAGATTTTTACTTTTATCCACATTAGTAAAGTCAATTGAAAAAGCTCCTTTTTCATCGGTGATATCTCCTACATTTTCACCTTCCACTCCAATAACGGCTCCTGAAACTGTTTTTTCTTCACCATCGTAAACAACACCATTTATATTTTGTGAATTATAATTATTAAATAAGAATAGCAGGAAACAAATTCCAATAATTTTTTTCATAAATGTATTTTATTTTTTATTGATATAATCTTGTAACAGATTTTTTAGTTTTTTTTCGATTTCAAAAGTATTAAAATTATTAAAGTTTTTTTCTGAAAATTCATACTTATTATCTAAGTAAATCAAATATGCCTCAAATTCAAACTCGTCCAATCCCTTTTGAACAAAATAGTCGCTGTAAAAAGATTCTTTTATTTTTCTATGGAAATTTTGAATTTCTAAATAATTAGGTTTGTGTTTATCTTTTTTAAAAATCTGTTTGGCTACTAATCCTAATATTCCTCCAGAGCCACCATTTCCCACGCTCAAAATACTAACTTGTCCTTGATACATATTAGGAGCCCCAAAAGTCGGTGTTTCAAGTCTTGAATCTTTTTTTTCTTCAGGATGCGTTTTTATGTAATCTTTTATTTCTTCACTGAGTAATGTTTTCTTATTAGAATTTCTAAGACTTATATCCTTCTTAAAATTTCCTGTTGCATTACCTAAATCAACTTCTTCAATTTCAACGGGTGATTGAATAAGAACTACCGAAATTAAATCAAAAAAATCTTGACGACTTATCTTTCTTGAAGTCCTATCATATTTTTCTTTGATAAATCTTAATTCATCATTCAGATTAGCTTTGATTTTAAAAAAACCTTGATTATCTGAAACTACCTGTTCGCTAGTCTTAATATTAACTACCGTCACATTTTGCAATATATATCCTTGTTCCGAGATCGTATTTCCCGAAACGATATTTTGAGCATATAAAGAAATGCTTAGTAATAGAAAAAACAAATATTTCATGCGAAACTACATAGCATATTGTTTGCCAAATATAGTAAAAGAAAACACCCTAGCAATTTTTAACTATTTCACCATTATTAACAATCAATCATTTTTTATACTATTGGATTAATTAAAAAGAGAGTTATTAAAGCTCCCCGAATTTTATTTTGTAATTTTTCAACTCTTTTTCTGTATTACTTAATAATTTTTCGAGTAGCGAAATCTTATCTTTATCAATTCAGTTTCATCTGCACCAATTATAATGCTTCCATTATTACTACCTCCAACGTTATTGAAGCTCTTAAAGTATTTTTGACTGTCAAAAGACGTTACACCTTCTGAGTCTACATTTGAATACAAACAATCTACTTATGATCGGAAGATTACTTTTTTTTCTAATTTTTCAGCCATATACTCCTAAATAAAATTCTTTAACTCTCTGATATTTTCAATTTTACTTCTCTCATTCTTTGAAATTGAAGCTTAATGAAAATTCAGGAATTCAAAAGTTCATTTAAACCATATTGGTCAAATAGCAATTTTCCTATTTCAAGTCTGGACCAGCCTTCTTTCAACTTATAAGTAAATAACAGGTCATTATTTTCTAAGCGACATTCTAAATTTAGCAATAAAACATTTTCATTTTCAGCTAAATGATTTTCAATAAGATTCAAATGTGTAGAGAAAATAAAAAGAGAATTTTTAAACTTAGATAATCCATTTACTGTACTGACCGTAATTTGGGATGCATCATTAATATTGGTCCCACTAAAAATTTCATCAAATACAACGAAACAGTTTCTAGATTGTAATTCTAACAAAACATTTTTTACATTCACTATTTCCTGAGCAAAATGACTATATCCCTCTTTGAGATTATCATTAACGGAGAAATATAAAAAAATACGATCATAAAACGGAATACTACAATATCTAGCAGGAACTGCAACTCCTAAATGAGCAAGCAAAACAATGGTACTGATTGATTTCATGGCAGTAGATTTCCCCGACATATTCGCCCCTGTAAAAACAAACGTATTTTTATCCTTTATATCTAAAGTATTCTTAACCGCATTATTTAAATCTAAATGGTAGAAGTTTTCAATTGTAAAGGAATTTTCAACGTTAAACTCCGGAAAGATCAAATTATTTAATTTAATTCCTTTTGCTATACTACAATACACATCAAACATAGAGAAGAAATTCCAAAATAAATCAAAATCTCCCGCTTCAATCGCTGGGGTAATTCTGACAAGAATATCTTTTCTTTTTTTAAAATCAAGCTCCTTATTATACGATTCATTGACAGGTAAAGAATTGATAAAAACAATCATTTCGTCGATCTCAGAAGAGTACTTCAAGCAGATTTCCTTCTTTTGAAAATTCCTTAACAACAATCCAAAATGATAAAAAAAGTCGATGAATAAGGAAATATTAGTGTTTATTTCTTTAAAATATTCACGATATTTAATGCTTGTAAAGTAATTATATTGACTCGCATCAATTTCATCCAAAAACTTTTGAATAGCAGAAATTCTATTTTCTTTAATTTCATAGAAATCAGTGATCTGAAAATTCTCCAAAAAAAGTTTCAAAATCTGCTGAACATTCAACATCTCTTCTTTTTTAAAAGATTTTTGACTGAAAAACGAGAATAAGTATTGCCTGGATTTTCTTGTTTTGGTAAAATTGAAATGCGTTAATAGGTCGGAGATGTTTTCCATGATTCATTTGTGTTAATATTTTCATAGGTAAAACTATACATTTAAATGATAATTTCTTTAAAAAAGCATACAATAACCAAAAAAAACTATCATTTTGTAACACTTTTTCAAATTTTATAATTTCTATAATATTTACTTTTTATTATCATTTTTTTTCATAATCCTGAAAAATAATAATTAGATATATTCATATCTGATAGAATTGCTACATCTATAAAGTCCTTTATATAATTTATTTAGCGCCATCCATTATTTTATACACTTATGAATTCTGACATAAATATACTCATTTCCCTTACTTATTTCATCATTATTAAATCCTATAAATACTTTTATATAATTATTAAAAAAACAAAATATCAGTATTAATTTCATTTAATACCCCTTTATACTGTGAGCTAAAAAGAATATCTTTACACGCAAATTAATAACCAACTTAAACTGACATGAAAAAACTCTACATGGGAGCAATATTCTTATGCTCTACTTCAGTTTTGTGTGCTCAGGAAACTATCTGGCAAAAAGATATCCAATCCTCGACACAAGACTTTCTAAGTCAAGTAACCACCACGATCGATCAGCAGTATCTTATTACAGGAAGCGCTATTCAAAGCGATAAGCAGCAAGCTTCAGGCAGTAAGCAAAACAATGGGTACGATTTCCATCTTATTAAATTGAATCAACAGGGAGAAGAAGCCTGGGAAAAATATTTCTCAGGAAATAATCATGACTATTTATCAGCCACGGTGACCACTCAGGATGGCGGTTTTCTCTTAGCCGGAACTTCCTATTCCGGAAAAGGACTGGATAAAAAAGATGATTCTAAAGGCGGTTCTGACATCTGGCTGATCAGAATCAATGAATTTGGAGATGAGTTGTGGCAGAAAACACTCGGAACCTCTTCTGATGAAGAAGCAAGATCTGTTATTCAAACGACGGATTTAGGATTTTTTGTAGCCGGAAATGTTCAGAATGCTTCAAAAGGATACGGTTCCAAAGATGTCTGGATCAGTAGAATTGATAAAGACGGAAAAGAACTTTCCCAACTTATTTTAGGCGGAAAAGGTCTTGATGAAGTAGAGAAAATGATTCCTACGAAGGATGGAGGCGCTTTACTGGGAATTTACTCAAGAAGTTCCGAAGTTCGAGTTTCGGCACCCGAACAACGATCTGCTACTTCAACAGCCATTAGCCAGATGCCAAAAGCCAGCAGCAATTTTGGTGAAGGAGACTATTGGATTGTCAAATTAGACAAAAACGGAAAAGTAGAATGGGAAAAGAACTTTGGAGGGAAAGGAGACGATCATATCAGAACACTGGCTTTAACTTCTAATGGATTTATTATCGGAGGGGAATCGAGATCAGAAAGATCCGGAAACAAAACAGTTGGTATTGAAGAAGGAACTGATCTATGGTTGATTTCTCTGAATGAAAGAGGTGATGAGCAGTGGCAAAAATCCTACAATTTTAAAAACAGGGATATTCTGATGAGTATGAGTGTACTGCATTCAGCGGATGATAAATCTTCCAAAGGAATTCTTTTAGGGGGTTATACTCAGGCCGAAGGCAGAATAGAAAAAGATGATGAAACCTTCTGGATGCTATATCTGGATGAGAATGGTAATGAACAGTGGAGAAAACACATCACCGGAGAATCCAGAAAGAGAGAAGAAAGGTTATCTGACTTAAAACTCAACAGAGACGGTTCGATTATTCTAGCCGGAACCAGCGCCGAAGAATTGGGAAAAGAAAACTGGAAGATCGTCAAATTGGGAGACAAACAGGTTGATAAGCTAATCGAGAAACAAGACATTAAAATTTATCCTAACCCAGTATCCGACTATGCTTATGTAGAAATCGGTTTTGATTTCAAGGAAGCAGATATTGTACTGTATGATATGGGAGGCAGACAGCTTCAGAATATAAAAACAAAGAATAAAGTAACGAAGATCAATACACAGGCATTGGTACAGGGTGCTTATCTGATCACAATAAAAACAAATGACAATAAAACAGCTAATGCTAAACTGATAAAAAAATAACATGAAAAGAGTATTATTTATAGCAACTTTTATTACCACTAATCTTGTATATGGGCAGGACGATCCAAGTTCAATATTAGCATATTCAACCAGTAATACTGCCACTCCGAATGCATATAGTTTTATAAAGTATAAAGAGTCACCTGTAAATTACTACAGCGGAAAAGCATCTTTATCAATTCCTATATATACTATTGATGTTGGCGGCCTTGTTTACCCTATTTCATTAGAATATACTCAGGGAGGAATTCAAGTGAACAGTATTGCCTCGGACGTTGGATTAGGCTGGAGCCTATCATCATGTTTTGTCAATAGAACTGTTGTAGGGGATGCAGATTTGGAAACAATAAATAATAGCCTTACTTCTTACCAGTTGAAATATGGTTTTTTAGATAAGCCATCAGGAAGTCTCTACAATCCAAAGGATGTTCAATATGACTTCTTTCCAGATATCTTTAAAGTATACGCTCCTCAGTTTAGTACAAATTTCTACTTTTATAATAAAACTTCTGCAGTAGAACTTGATAAAAAAGGAACGAAAATAAACTGGACGATAGGTTCAAAAAACCATAATTACCTGATGTCATCTTATAATGGACAATGGATCAATAATGATAAAAGTATTAAAGACTATGAAAATTTTGAGTTAATCAGTAAAAATGGAATTTCATATTCTTTTCAAGATAAGGACTTAACTCATAGTTTTACTTCATCTACAGTAGCATTCGGTACAGGAGAACAATTTGGAAGAATAAAAGGAACCTATCCTAGAGTAAGTGCATGGCATGTTTCTAAAATGAAAAATTTGACGAATAATGAGGAAATCAACTTTACATACGAAACTTACTCTGCAACAAAATATATTGATAATGACATTACAAACGGTCCGAATTATCGTATTGATGCTACATATCCCTCAAAACATACTTCGACCAATTACCTGCCTTTTGCTACTGGATGGGCTAATGACAACGGAAAACATTACAACAGGATGCTTTCTGTGCAACGAATCAAAAAAATCACATTCCGCGGAGGTTCTGTAGAATTTAATTATGGAATAGACAGACAGGATTTGTATAATGGCAAAGCACTTACTAACATTCTTGTAAAAGATGTAGCAGGAAATATAATAAAACAGGTCGACTTAAACTATTCTTATTTTAATTCTACACTTCAAAAAAATGAATTCAGTAAAAGATTAAAATTGATATCTGTACAGGAGTCTGGAAAGAACAAATATCAGTTTGATTACTATGAAGATAATAAACTTCCTAATATTGGTTCTCCTCTTCAAGATATTTTTGGGTATAGCAATTCTGTAGAAACTACATTGGAAACCCCAGCTACTTATACTCCAAAATATTATTTCTATCCCAAAAAAGGAGAAAACAGCATTCTTCCTTACAATCTTTCAAATAATACTCATTATCTGTTGAATGGTCAAGTAGACAAAGAGCCTAATGAATTATCTAAAACATGGTCATTGAAAAAAGTCACATTTCCTACAGGAGGAACAAATACCTATATTTTGGAAAGTAATACTTTTGATTTATGGGGAAATATAGTAAAGGGAGGAGGAGTAAGAGTGAAACAACAAGTTATTCAGGATGAATATTCTTCCAGAACAATAGATTATAAATATAATAAAAATCCTTCTATCAGTAGCGGTTATTTATTTAATACCCCTTACGTAGGTTATCCAGCTTCAACTTTGTATCCTATAACAGCAACAACCCCTCCAGACCTATCAAATTATACTGAGCTTGAAAAATATTTCTTTCTGTATACCAATGCAAAGATAAACTATGATCTTCTCAACAATTTCTTTGTAGGCTACTCACAGGTTGAAGAAAACGAGAATGGGAAAAAGTCAATCTATGAATATACTAATAATGAATATCCCAATATTCAAACAAGAACAGATTACACATATGCTAACATAGTAGCAGGTGTGGGATTTAATCCAGTAGGAAAGTTTATTATTCCCAACAGTGCCTATGGAAATGATGTGTATGCAGATCAAAGTCATAAAAGAGGTGCTCTAAAGTATCTTTCTCAATATGATTCAAATAACAATTTATTATTAAAGAAAGAGAATTTTTATAACAGCTATGACAATTCAGGTCCTATTTCTTACCCTGATAATGTTGAGTTTATAGGATCTTCTATTTATTCTGATCCTATTGGTGGTGGCCTTTCTGAATTAATGCAAAATAAAAAGACATATAGTCCGGTATATAATAATTTGGTACATAGCAAAACAACAACATATAACACAACGGGAGATTTGATACAGGAAAATTATTCTGAATATGATGATGTACAAAATATGCGTACAACAAGAGATCTTATAGGAAACGGAATACAAAATCCTGAATATAAGATTAGCTACTTTTATTACCCTCATTATTTCCCATCCGATATGCAAAACCTTATTAACATTAATAAAATTAATAAGCCTGTCATGACATATAATTTCAAGGGAGAGCTTGATGCAATGGGGGAAGAAGATCCAAACAACTATCCTATTCAGATTGTTTCCATGTCAAAAACTCTCTATAAAAAAGATGCCACTACCAATAATTTTGTACTTCCGGAGAAAATTCAAACAGCTGTAGCAGATACACCTTTTATAGATGGTACAACCAATGATTTATATGATGACAGAGGAAATTTATTACAGTACACCCCTAAAGACGGGATACCAGTAACAGTAATCTGGGGCTATAATCAAACGAAACCAATTGCCAAAATTGAAGGTATTACTTATGCTCAGCTTGCAAGTATAATGGGTTTCCAAAATACCAATACAGGATATAAATCTTTGCCAATTGTAATTAACTCTGATTTGGACACCAATGATAATTTTGAAAATCAAACCTATATACCCTCGTTAAACACTTTCAGACTTAATAGCCAGCTTAAAAATTACAAAATAACTACCCTAGCTTATGATCCTTTGGTTGGAGTAAAAACAATAATTCCTCCTTCTGGAATAAAAGAATATTATGTCTATGATTCTAACGGAAGACTAAAGGAAATAAGGGAAAATGATATCAATGGTAATATTATCAAAGAGTACAAATACAATTACAAACAATAGTTAGTTACCTAAGATAAAAGTTAATTTTTTTAAATAATTGTTAATGAAAAAATTTTTAAACATACTCAGTATTTTGTTGGTAACAGGCTTTGCAAGCGCCCAAACAGCTACTGAAAATTATATACAGACAAGGGTTTATCTTGAACCGGTCACTGCAACCAGCTCTACAGCAAAACAAATTCACACCGTTGAATATTTTGATGGCCTTGGAAGATCAAAGCAGATTGTTAAAGTGAAAGCAACACCTGCCGGTAACGATCTTGTAACTCCTAATGTTTATGATAGTTATGGGTTACAGACAAAAAACTATCTGCAAATTCCTGAAAATTCAACCTCTAACGGAAATATATATCCTCAGAACCCCAGTTCGATTAGCTTTCCTGTAGAAGATGTTACTAATTTTTACCATGCAGAAAAAGCATATTCGGAAACCATAATGGAGATTTCTCCACTTAATAGAGTTTTAAAGCAAAAGCAGGTAGGAAACGCATGGGATTCAGCCCCCATTAATTATAAATACGAAACCAATATCCTCGCAGACGGAGTAAAAAAATATGAGGTAATTTCAACATGGAATCCCTCTTTAAATATTTTCGCCAATACGACACCTACTTCTAAGCCTTATCCTGAAAATTTACTGTATAAGTATACAGTAAAAGATGAAGATGGAAATGAAACCATTACTTTTAAAAACAAACTTGGACAAATTATTTTGACACGAAAAATAATTAGTGCTACAGAAAAAGCCGATACTTATTATGTGTATAATATATATGATCAACTTGTTTATGTAATACCTCCACTAGCCACAGTCGCTCCTCTTTTAGATACGACTACTCTTGGAAAGCTTTGTTATCAATATATTTATGACACTCAAAACAGGCTTGTAGAGAAAAAGCTTCCTGGAAAAGGTTGGGAATACATGGTATATGATAAGCAAAATAGAATTGTCTTAACGCAAGATGCCAAACTTGGTGCAAATAAACAATGGATATTTTCTACATACGATAAGTTTGGAAGAGCTGCATATACAGGAATTCATACTAGTATAGAAAACTATAATAGTGCGGGTCGCTTAGCAGAACAAAACAAAGTAAATGCCAAAGGAAGTAATAATACAGAAAGGAGTACTTCATCTAATACCATAAGTGGTTTAGATTTGTACTATAGCCTTACAACAAGCTATCCTAGCTCATTTACAACCTTACTAACCGTAAATTATTACGATACATATCCTGTTGATGCCCCTCAGGCTTTAAATCCTTTTTCCCAAAACCTTCTTACCGATAATTTATCTAGTACAAATTCAACTAATGGACTTCTGGTAGCTGGTTATGTTAAAAATATTGAAGATGATTCATGGACTAAGACATATTCATGGTACGACAATAAAGGAAGAATAATAGGAACTAAAAATCAATATTCGTCGGGAGGATATACTACCATTGAGAATAAGCTTGATTATTCTGGTGCTATACTTCAAACTAATACCTATCACAAAAAAGAAGCAAATTACATTGAAACATTTATTAAAGAAACGTTTGAATATGATAATCAGTTACGATTATTAAAACATTGGCATCAGATATCAGGACTCCCTCAAGAACTTCTTAGTGATAATACTTATAATGTTATCTCCCAGTTAACCAATAAAAAGGTTGGTGGCACTTTAGGAAACCCTCTCCAAGATATTGACTATAAATATAATATAAGAGGATGGTTGACTAAAATTAATGAGCCGCAGAATTTGAATGGTAAATTATTTGGCTATGAAATTAAATATCAGAATCCAGCGAATATAAATTCTACCCCAAAATTTAATGGAAACATCTCAGAAGTAGATTGGAATTCAGCCAATGGTAATATTTTCAGAAGATATTATTATCAATATGATGGACTTGATAGATTAAAGGATGCAATATATCAAGAGCCATATACCACCCTACCCACAGTGAATCATTATGGAGAATCCTTAACATATGACATAAACGGTAATATTAAAACATTAAAGAGATATTCTTCCGGTTACAGTGCAACCCCTTTCTTAATTGATGATTTGAACTACAGCAACTATAATGGAAATCAACTCATTACAGTAACAGACTCTCAAAATAACAATACTGGATATCCTGCAGGCGGAAACCCTATTAATTATGATGTTAATGGAAATATGATAGATCATATAGATAAAGGAATAGTAAAGATCAATTATAATTACTTAAATCTCCCTTCTCAGGTTCTTTTTGATAACACAACTGCTAAACTTGACTTTAAATATAGAGCAAATGGAACAAAAGCTCAACAAACGTATTCCTATAAAAATCCCAGATCAGGAGTATTTGTTGTTACAGATACTGACTATTTAGATAATTTTCAATATATTTTATCACGTTTACAATTTTATCCTACCTCAGAAGGGTATTATGATTTTGCTTACAACCGATATGTCTATCAGTACAAAGATCAGGTTAATAATATAAGAGTATCATACTATAAAAATGCTTTTGGAGCAACAACTATTGATAAAGAAACCAATTATTATCCGTTTGGAATGGAATATATTGGAGGTACTGGTACTTATCCTTTAAATAGAAACTACAACAATGGATTTCAAAGCCAGGAAAAACAAGAACAGACCGGATGGAGTTCATTTAAATGGAGAAATTATGACCCTAGCATAGGAAGGTTCTTCAACGTGGACCCTTTAAGTGAAAAATATACTTACCAATCTCATTATAACTTTTCTGAAAATAGGGTTGTAGATGGTATAGAACTTGAAGGATTAGAATTCTTTCCCTTTGAAATCCTTTTAGACAATGCAGGTATTGAGCCCATAGGGCCTGCAATGGAACCATTCATGGAACCTAAAATACCTTTTGAACCAGCTGCCGAGCCAGCTATGGAGCCTGTACCAAGTGAGATAGATAATGTTGAAATGACAAAATTTGAGCCTCACGAGTTTGATCCTGCAGGTATTGAAATACCGGATTTTAAAATAGAGAATTCATTGGATGAAGCTTTTGAAAATTATAACCCGGATAATATAGGAAAATATTTTTCAGATAGACCCTTACCGCGTGTCGCAAATAAATCTGGCCAGGGAGAACCTCTTCCAGATGCTGAAGCATTAGGTAGTGAACACACTCAATTAGGAAACAAAGTTGGTAGAAAAGGAACATATAATCAAGCAAGAGAATTTGACAAGAATGGAAAACCTGTTAGAGATATTGATTTTACAGATCATGGTCGCCCTAATGTTCATCCTGATAAACATGTTCATGAGTGGAAACCTAATGAAACAGGAGGAACATACCAAAGATCTAAACAAGCTACACCACTAATTATCCCATAATGTCACAAAATAAATTATTAAAAATAAATAGCTTTGAAAGTGAAAGCAGCGAATTGATTAAAATATTAGAAGCAATTATAAATTATGACTCTCTTATCACTCAATATTATTTTTCAATTCCATTTTTTGATGGTATACCCACTGATAATTTTGAAGGGGAATTTATACAATTTTATGAAGAAGTAAATGAAGGCACAAACTTAATTAAATTCAGCTTTAATGAATTGATAACAATAATTTCAGGATTTCATCAGATATTTGATTTATTACTACTTATTGACAAAATGCCAAATAAATTCAAAAGATTCAATATTGATGAAGAAAAAACAATGTATAATGAAATTTATATAACAATTGCATATTTTGATGGAGGTTTTTGGGAATTAAGTAGTACTGATAATTTATTGATTGATAGGTTGAGTAATGTAATAGATCATGCTAAAATTATAGAGATTATATAATTTTAATTAATTTTATTGTTTGATTGTATGATCAAACAGTATACTTCTATAATAAAATATAGTAACAGAATATTTTTTTCTATTCCTCATACTGCCACACGAAAGGATTCGTGTGGCATTTTATTTAACAATAACCTTAAATTACTTCATTTTTCAATGGTAAACTTCCCTGTTTTGGTAGCCTTCCCTGTTTTTCAGGCAAAAGAAAATTAAATATTTATTTTTCAACCTTCACATCAATATTAATGGCAGGAGAAGCTAATGTTGATTTTTCCCAACTGCCATAGTACTTTCTTTTAAACACAGTTTTAAATAGAGCTCCGCTAAGGAATATATGTCCTTTAAAATAATTCATGAATTGAATACTAACAAAAAAATCACTATTTACATCAATATCTTCATTACTCACATCAAGAGTAAAGGTATTATCGATAATAGAGTCTTTTGTTACAACTGCTGTAATATCCTTATATAAAACAGATTCATTAGGAATATCATTCTTTTCATTATACACATTAATTCTAATTCCAACAGGAACATCCGTCTGAAAATCAGCAATATTCAAATTTATTTTTTGAATTTTCACCTTTCTTTTGTTTGAAAACTTAACTGCCAGTTCACGAGACTGTTCTTCTTTTTCCTTTTTTCTTTCAGGATAAGTGGCAAACAGGATTTTCTTAGATTTAGAATCTACTCCCCAATGTTTATCTTTAAATCGTTTAGGTGTAATAACGACTTCTTCAATATTTCTTATCTTTTCTTTTAAATAAATATTATGATTATTATTTTTTAAAAAACTGTTAATTGGTGTGGTAAATGTTTCAAAGCCGCCAACCTCTACTATTAAGTTCACGTTCTTATCTACACTGCTTAGATCAAGGCTGTAGTTGCCTTTTTCATCTGCAATAGTTCCATTCTCTTCCCCTCCAATACCAATTTTAGCATAGGGAATAGGGCTCTTATCATCTTGAGCAAGTACTTTGCCTGTTATTGTCTGCGCATTTAAAAAAGCACCTAAAAAAAGATAAAAAAATAAAAATTTCATAAAAATCAACTATTTGCTATATCAAAATATACATTTTTAATTCACAACAAAAAACCATAAAAATCTCCTTTTTCCCTTATTATCTCTTCAGAATATCATCCCATTATTTATCAAAAATGATTTCAATTTTATATTACAAAATCAACACATACGACGTTATTGATGATAAATCTATATTATATTAATTTATCATTATATTTTCAATTAATTAATTTTAAAAAAAACTGTCTGTCAAAACATTTACCTTTTAAAATCAATTTTTTAAGATTTATTCTTTATACATATTATTACAAATGTATTGGCTAGTTTTTCTTAGCTATTTTCGCCTTTAAGATTCTCAGACCAAAATCACAACCTGTGTTTCTAGTTTCCTTTCAATATTTTCAACTGTTTGGTTGCATTATTATCTCCTGGGCTCAGTTCCAGAACACGCTCATAATTACGAATAGCTTCCTGCTTTTGGCCATCTTCCGCTAAAGCTTCTGCATAGCTGTCGAATGCATTGGCAAGGGTAGGAAATTCTTTTGTTGCCAATTCAAAGATTTTGAGAGCATCTTTATTTTTTCCGCTCTTTAATAAAGAATATCCAAAACTATTAAGTTCAGAAGCACTTTGTGTAATATTGTATTGGGAGTCCGCTTTTATTTTTTTGTAGAAATCAATTGCCGGCAAAATACCAGATAATTTGTAAACTTCACCCATTTTATAAGAAACAGGAATCTTGGGAAGCTCATAAGTTTTATTATTCACAATCTGATAAATAGTCCCTGCAATATCTTCAAAATGATTCCCTCTTCTGTTTGCCGAACTGTTATCCAATAAAATAATATGGATTTTATCATCAATAAAATTGCTCGTCAGGGCAGAAAAGCCGTTGATAGCACCTGGTCTTACAACGACAAGACCATTATTCATTTTACCTATAAAAACCCCCAGTCCATGAGTGGTCATTCCGGGAGTATAAATAAGTTTTTTACTTGCTTCCGAGATCAAAGCATTGCGATCCATTGCCTGCATCCACAATTCCATATCTGCTGATGTAGAATAAAGGGCTCCTGCAGAATAAGTAGAAGTGTACATATTAATAGGACGTGCATTTTTGTATCCGTTAAAATCATATTCATAGCCACGGGCTCTTTGGTCAAGAATTTCAGATGGTGTATCAATTCCTGAATTTTTCATTCCAACCTTATCGAAGATATTTTCCTTGATATACTGTTCATAAGGCTTTTGGGCTACTGCTCCTACAATGAGACCTAGCAGGTAATAATCTGTATTACAATAATTGTATTTTGTTCCCGGTTGAAAAAGAAGTTCTTTGTCCTGAAGATATTGTTTTGCAAACTGCTCAGGAGTTATTTCCAAGTGGGCCAATACATCATAAAAATCAGCTCTTTCCGTATAATTCTTTAATCCTGAAGTATGAGCAAGCATTTGTCTTACTGTAATTTTACTGCCCAACTCCTTATCAAACCAAGGAAGATAGTCCGAAATTGTTTTATCAAGGTTAATTTTTCCTTTTTCCACTAATTGAAACACCGCTACAGAAGTGAAAAACTTACTATTTGAACCTATTCTGAATTTAGTCTGGGCACTGTTTGGCATTTTCCATTCAAAATCTGCCATTCCATAGCTTTTTGAAAAAAGAATATTTCCGTTTTTCGTAACGAGAACATTTCCGTTGAATTTTTTGATATCTGAATACGACTGCATCAGCTGATCTATCTTCTCAGAGGTGATCTGGCTCCAAAGAGGATTCCAGATGATTAACAATAACAGCAATAGAATAATGGAGCGTTTTTTCATGATTTTAGCAGTTAATGATTAAAAAAATGTCAATTAAAACATAAAACTTATTCTATATATTAGACACCATAAATATAAATTTTGTTACAAAATCGTACTAAATAAAAAAAAGACGATAATAAATATCGCCTTTCTTAAATTACTTTTCATTTTTACTTCCATCTTAGATCAGATCAAACCTGTCCAGATTCATTACTTTCGTCCATGCGGCCACAAAGTCATTTACAAATTTTCCTTGAGCATCGCTGCTTCCATACACTTCAGCCACCGCTCTCAATTCGGAATTTGATCCGAATACAAGATCAGCACGGCTGGCAGTCCATTTTGGTTGCCCGGATGAACGGTCACTTCCCATATAAAGCTCTTTGTCTTCTGACATTGCTTTCCATTGGGTTCTCATATCTAAAAGATTTACAAAGAAATCGTTGGTAAGAGCTCCGGGACGGCTTGTCCATACTCCGTGTTTTGAACCGTCAAAATTAGTATCTAAAGCTCTCATTCCTCCTACTAAAACGGTCAGTTCCGGAGCGGTAAGAGTCAGCAACTGTGCTTTATCAATTAATAAAGATTCTGTAGAAACCGTGAATTTTCTTTTCAGATAATTACGGAAACCATCAGCAGCAGGTTCAAGATATCCCATAGATTCTACATCGGTTTGTTCCTGGGATGCGTCCATTCTTCCTGGAGCAAAAGGAACTTTCACTTCATGTCCTGCATTTTTTGCGGCGGCTTCCACAGCTGCACTTCCTGCTAAGACAATTAAATCGGCTAAAGATATTTTCTTACCTCCAAATTGAGAGTCATTAAATTCTTTCTGAATACCTTCCAATACTCCCAATACTTTCTGTAATTGTGCCGGATTATTCACCTCCCAGTTTTTTTGAGGTTCCAGTCGTATTCTTGCTCCATTGGCTCCCCCACGTTTATCACTTCCTCTAAAAGTAGAAGCTGAAGCCCAAGCGGTAGATACAAGCTCGGAAATATTTAATCCTGAATTCAGTACTTTTGACTTCAGTGTTTCTATATCGTTGGCATCCACCAATTCATGATTTACCCCTGGAATAGGATCCTGCCAGATCAATTCTTCTTGTGGAACATCCGGCCCCAGATAACGGGCACGTGGTCCCATATCTCTGTGAGTAAGTTTGAACCAGGCTCTTGAAAAGGCATCTGCAAAGGCGTCAGGATTTTCGTAAAAGTGTCTTGAAATTTTTTCGTAAACAGGATCCAATCTCAAAGAAAGGTCTGTTGTCAACATCGTTGGTTTATGTTTTTTGGAAGAATCGAATGCATCAGGAATAATCTCTGCTCCGTCTTTTGCTACCCACTGATGAGCTCCTGCCGGGCTTTTTGTAAGTTCCCATTCATTTTCAAAAAGGTTTTTGAAGAAATAGTTGCTCCACTCAGTGGGAGTTTCGGTCCAGGTTACTTCCAATCCGCTGGAAATAGCATCTTTTCCACTACCTGATTTATAGCTGCTTGCCCATCCTAATCCTTGCTGCTCAATTCCCGCTCCTTCAGGTTCTTTTCCCACATGATCTGCAGGGCCTGCTCCATGGGTTTTTCCAAAAGTATGTCCTCCTGCAATTAAAGCAACTGTTTCTTCATCGTTCATCGCCATACGTCCAAAAGTATCACGAATATCTTTAGCAGCTGCAATGGGGTCAGGGTTTCCATCCGGTCCTTCAGGATTTACATAGATCAGTCCCATTTGTACTGCGGCCAATGGATTTTCAAGGTTTCTGGAGTGAATATTTCCGTCTGCTTTATCATCTGCGGATAACACTCCGTGTTTTTCCACCACTCCTTCAGAGCCATGTGCATAGCGTACGTCTCCTCCTAACCATGTTTTTTCAGAACCCCAGTATACATCCATTTCCGGTTCCCATACATCAGGACGCCCTCCGGCAAATCCAAATGTTTTGAAGCCCATAGATTCTAGGGCGATATTTCCAGTAAGAATCAGAAGGTCTGCCCAGGATATATTTCTTCCATACTTTTGTTTAATCGGCCACAAAAGCCTTCTTGCTTTATCAAGACTTACATTATCCGGCCAGCTATTGAGCGGTGCAAAGCGTTGCTGCCCTGCTCCTGCTCCTCCCCTTCCATCTCCTACACGATACGTTCCGGCACTGTGCCACGCCATACGGATGAACAAAGGTCCATAATGTCCGAAATCTGCGGGCCACCAGTCTTGTGAATCCGTCATCAATGCATGCAAATCTTTTTTAACGGCTTCAAGATCGAGGCTTTCAAATGCTTTGGCATAATCAAAATCTTTATCCATAGGATCAGACAGCGATGAATGCTGACGCAGAAGGTCTACTCTAAGCTGATCCGGCCACCAATCAGAATTTTGGGTTCCTCCGCCTGCTACGTTTTTCTTCATTGCTCCATTGTGAAACGGGCATTTACTGATGTCATTCAAATCG
This sequence comes from Chryseobacterium sp. JK1, assembly GCF_050632815.1. NCBI lineage: Bacteria > Pseudomonadati > Bacteroidota > Flavobacteriia > Flavobacteriales > Weeksellaceae > Chryseobacterium > Chryseobacterium sp. JK1. The sequence continues at coordinate 290,768 of NZ_JBODRU010000003.1, forward strand.
TTTTCCATTTTCGTTTATTTTGTTATTGATTAATACAGTCTAAATTTTCTTTTGTAAGAATATGACAAACCTACAACGTTTAAATAATAAATACAATCTATTAATTTTTATTTAATCGATAGTTAAAAACTATATAAAAACTATTTCCGCCCGCATGAGAGCCAAGACATAATTGTGGTATTAAGTTAGGAATTTTTTAAATCAACTTAAATAAAAACAGTTTTATACGGCTCAATTTAGAATCACTCAACGTAAGAGTTGATCTCAAAAATGAAAAATGAAGTCCGGAAGTAAAAATGCAGGGACTGAGAAGAACTTAAATCACATTTATGATTAACTCAATTATGGATTTCCGTAAGGAAATTATCACTCTACAATATAGTTTTGTGAAGTTTCAATCATTAAAAAATCAATTTTAACTATGAAAAAAATCATCTATTCATTAATGGTCACTGGACTATTAATTTCGTGCGGAAAATCAATTGAAAGTGATGCTAAAGCCATCGCAGATTTAATGTGTAAATCACAAAAAGATTTATCCAATACATCAGAAAATTTAAAATACGTTGATGAAATAGAAAAAATAGAAGCTAAGTACGAAGGTGAAGAAAAAGAAAAGCTTGAAAAATTAGCAGAAGAACTTTATATTAAACAATGTCGTAATAAAGATGTTTCAAATCTATATAACTCTTCAGAAAAAGATACACTCCAAGAAGGAGAGACTGTTCTTTCAAGTGATCCAAATTTAAATGAAGATGATTACAATATTCAATCTTCTACAAATAATAATTATGATAAAATGTTAGATGACTATGAAAAATACGTTGACCAATATTTAGTTGTTTATAAAAAAGCCATGAATGGTGACCAATCAGCAATGATCGAATATCCTGCACTTTTAAGTAAAGCACAAGAGCTCGAAAAAAGTATGCAATCAGCAGATAGAGGCGGCGATTTATCAGTTCAACAATTAAAAAGGATGAATGATATTAACTTCAAAATGCTTGGAGCAATGCAAAATTAATGAAGAGACACATCAACTTATCATTATTTTAATAAACGGATATACAGTATGCATCAAATAAAGACACAGAGAAAATTTTTTTTCTGTGTCTTAAATGTAATTTCCATTATTTTTTTGACTAATGCTAACATTTCTGATGGAAACCACGAACGTTATATTCTTAACTAAATTTTGATGGTGTTTTCTTATATTATGCAGCCATCTTACCACTTCCTGTAATTCCATAAACTGTAGTAATTATACAGAGGCAATGGAAATTTGATACAAAAAGACTGTCATAAAATTTGACAGTCTCTTTTTAATTAAAATATTGGGTGTAAATTTCCAATGACCTTTTCAAAAGTAATTTCCCGCTTTTTACTTTATCATTCGGCTTACAAATAATTTGACTATCTTTAAGTTATCCAACATGAATATTCTTACCTATGAAAAAAATAATTGTTGTTATTCTCGTAGCTTTCGTCATCATTCAGTTTTTCCCTATCGACAAAACCAATCCGCCTCCCACTCCGGGTATGGATTTTTTAAGGATCAAGCAGAGTCCGGAAAAAATAGCAAAGATGATTAGGACCTCATGCTATGACTGTCATTCCAATGAAACAAAATATCCGTGGTATTCCAGTATATCACCTGCATCGTGGTTTGTAAAAAATCATATTAATGAAGGAAGAAAACATCTTAATTTTTCTACTTTTGCAGTGTATGAAACTAATAGGCAGCTTCATAAGCTGGATGAATGCATAGAAATGATTGAAAAGAAAGAGATGCCGCTTGAGTCTTACTATGTGGGCCATCAAAGTGCTAAGCTGACCGATGAACAGAGGGCTGAACTTGTTCATTATTTTAAAAGAGTAAAAGAAGATACGGAAAGAAGAATCATGTTTAATAAATAAAATCATGGAGAACTGGGAGAACAAACATATCGTTTTTTTTGACGGAGATTGTGGTGTATGTAATTTCTGGGTTCAGTGGATATTGGAAAGAGATAAAAAAGACCAATTCATGTTTGCCTCGCTTCAATCTGAGTTCGGGCAACAATTTTTATCGGAAAGAGGATTGGAAACAAAAGTATTTAATACTTTATATCTTTGGAAACCTAAACATTATTACCAGATAAAATCAAGAGCAGTCCTTGAGATCGCTAATATATTAGGAGGGATCTATAAAATTTCTGTTATTGGAAAGATTCTTCCGGCATTTTTAAGTGATAAAGCTTATGACCTTGTTTCAAAAAACAGAATGAAGCTTGCCAACCAAAAGTGTTATTTGCCTGATCAGCATCAGAAAAAGAAGTTTATTCAGGTGTAATTTGTCTTTTGTAAAAGAAACTATTTATTTTTTTGAAACATTAAAATTGTATTGAGGTGTTGAGAATATTAAGATTAGCTTCGTTTTAAGCTTAAAAATCGGGATAATTTATTTTAATTCTATTTTCTTAAACATTTCTTATTGGTTTTAATCTATTTAAAATATCATTCCGTAAGAGTTTCTAACAATCAGCATTTAAAATAATGCATTGTATATATTCCTACGGAATGACAAATAAAACGTATAGTTGTTCTTGTTTAATGTTTAATATAATTGAATAATAGCCTCTTACCAACTTTATCATTTATCAACTATTACTCATTGGTCATTACTTATAAATTGAGCGACCATATTGAATACGAATTCGGCGGGCACTGAATTTTCACCCATTTGTCTCCCTGCGTGGTTGGGTACCAACTTGAACCTCCTGTAAAATCTTTAATCTGCTGGTTGCTCCAATTGGTTTCTACCCATCTTTCCTGCCAGCTTGAAGAAGTATTAATATAAACAACCAATCCGGGATTTCCGTTATAGCCGTTACGTCTTGCGATATATTCATCATTGTCTGTATACAGAATAGACGTTGTACCGGTTGCCTTATTGTTGTGAATCCAGATCAGATTATTGAGTTTGTCTTTATTCAGCCATTCTTCATAATCTCTGTAAAAAATAGTTGGATATCCTTCATGGGTTAAAATATAAGCATAGGCCGGCATCTTATTGTAAATAATATCGGTATCATGGTTTGCGACAAAGGTTACTGCCTTGTAAGGGTTTCTTTTCCACATCATATCATCATTCAGTACGTTTAGATTGCCGTTATCAAAAGCTTCATCCATTTTATAATATGCTGCAAAATCAAATACAGAACTGTTGGCATTATTAGCCCACCATTCCAGTGTATTTACATTAGAATCCCATAATTCTCCAACGGAAAATCCGCCTACCTTAGAATTCCAGGTATTAACCACCCACGGTCCGAAACCTTTAACATAATCAAATCTCCAACCGTCAAACTTCATGACATTTTTATAGTATTTCGCTACAGAATCATCTCTTCCCCATAACCAGTCCTGTACATATGGATTGGCATGGCATAGATCCGGAAAGCCCCCAAAAGCTCCTTCATCATTATTTCCATAGGCATTTTTATAAAAGTCATTATAATTTCTTGGAAATTTTCCCGAAGCGATCCCTGAAAAGTTCGTCCAGGTATTGGTTCCTGTATAAGGATTCGCTTCAGACTGCCCGCCACTGTTATGGTTGATGACAATATCGGCATATACCTGCATATTCTCAGCATGAGCTTTGGTAATTAAAGCTTCCAGTTCTGCCCTTGAACCGAACCGGGTTTCTATACTTCCATTTTGATTAAAGTTTCCAAAGTCGTAATAATCTGTAGGATCATACCCCATAGAATAGGCTCCGTTCTGAGCTTTGGAAGCGGGAGGAAGCCACACAGCACCAATTCCTGCGTTGGACCAGGCCGTTATTTTATCTTTTACGGTATTCCACCAATTTCCTCCATCCGGAACATCCCAGTAGAATCCCTGCATCAGCACTCCACCTCCAGGACCGGCAACAAATTTCCCCAGTACAGATGATCCTGATCCGGTACTGAACGGTCGGCCGTCATGGTGGGTAACATTGACTGTTTTATTATGAACTTCCTTCTGCGGGGAAGGTTGTTGAGTTAATTCATCATTGTCCCGACATGAATGAACAACAGCTAACGCCAGTAAAGAAAGGAAAAAGTATGTTTTTTTCATCGTAAATAATAATTATGAATATAGTAACCAAGTTACAATATTATTAAAAACAAATTCAATTCAAAGGGAAATATTTTAATTTTCAACAATAAAACAAAACAATTTTCATTTGAAATTTTCATTAAAAAATCATAAATTTTTAATATTCTCGAAACAATTTTTCTTTTAATCCATATATTTGCATACTATGGAATACAATACCCAAAAAACTCAGCTTCATATGCCGGAATACGGCAGAATTATACAACAGTTGGTTGAGCGCTGTAAAGAACTTCCTTCCAAAGAAGAAAGGAATGAAATGGCTATGGCAATCATCGATTTTATGGGTCAGAGAAACCCGCAACTTCGCGACGAGGAAAATTATAAACATAAACTTTGGGATCATCTTTTTATCTTGGCAGAATATGATCTGGATGTAGAATCACCTTACCCTTTCCCAACCAGAGAACAGCTGGCGGAAAAACCGAAAAGAATGGAATATCCAAAACTTCAGGGAGATTTTAAATTTTACGGAAAAAGTATTCTTCAACTCATTGAAAAAGCAATTGAACTTCAGCAAGGTGATGAAAAAGAAGCACTGATTGAAGTGATTGCTAATAACATGAAAAAATCCTACAATGTATATAATAAGGAACACGTAACGGATGATGTTATCTTCCGTCACCTGAAGGAATTGTCTGAAAACAGGTTAGATCTTACAGGAATAGATTCTCTTGAGAAAAGTAAGATTTATTACACAAGTAATAACAACAACCGAAATAACAATAACGGTAACAACAACAGGAACAACAACAGTAATAAAAATAATAATAACCAGCCCAACAAAAGAAGGCATAATAACAATCATAAAAACAGAAAATAATGAGTGGAACATTTCAAATAAGAGGAGGAAAAAGACTGCAGGGGGAAATTACTCCACAAGGAGCCAAAAACGAAGCTCTACAAATTTTATGTGCGGTTCTGTTAACCGATGAGGAAGTAAGAATTAAAAATATTCCTGATATTCATGATGTCAACAGACTGATTGAAATTTTAGGTGATTTTGGAGTAAAAGTGACTAAAAACGGCCAGGGAGATTATACTTTCAAGGCTGATCAGGTTAACTTCGATTATATAAAATCCAACGAATTCAAAAAAGACGGTGCTAAGCTGCGTGGGTCAATTATGCTGATGGGCCCTATGCTGGCTCGTTACGGAGAAGCCTATATGCCTACACCGGGAGGTGATAAAATAGGAAGAAGAAGACTGGACACTCACTTCCAGGGCTTAGTAGAACTGGGTGCAGAATTCAATTATGATGAAGAAGAATATTTCTATTCTTTAAAAGCTACAGAATTAAGAGGAAAATTCATCCTTTTAGAAGAAGCTTCTGTAACCGGAACAGCCAATATCGTAATGGCAGCTGCACTGGCTAAAGGAAAAACCAGAATTTATAACGCAGCGTGTGAGCCTTATCTTCAGCAATTGTGTAAAATGCTAAACAGAATGGGTGCTAATATCTCAGGAATAGGTTCTAACCTTCTTACAATTGAAGGAGTAGATTACCTGAGAGGAACTGAGCACACCATGCTTCCGGATATGGTGGAAATCGGCTCATGGATCGGTCTTGCTGCGATGACAAAATCTGAAATCACCATCAAAAATGTAAACTGGAACCAATTGGGAGTAATCCCGAATACCTTCAGAAAACTGGGGATTCAGCTTGAGCAAAGTGGTGATGACATCTATATTCCCGCTCAGGAGCATTATAAGATTCAGAAATTTATTGACGGATCTATCCTTACTATTTCAGATGCGCCATGGCCTGGATTTACCCCGGATTTACTTTCCATTATTTTAGTGGTTGCTACTCAGGCAAAAGGAAGTATTCTGGTTCATCAGAAAATGTTTGAATCCAGATTATTCTTTGTGGATAAATTAATTGATATGGGAGCTCAGATCATTTTATGTGATCCGCACAGAGCAACAGTAATCGGATTGAACCAGGAAGCTCCGCTAAGAGGAACAACAATGGTTTCTCCAGATATCAGAGCTGGAAATGCTCTTCTGATTGCCGCTCTTTCTGCTGAAGGAAAATCTATCATCCACAACATCGAACAAATTGACAGAGGATACGAAAATATCGATGGAAGACTAAAAGCTATTGGTGCTGATATCGAAAGAATTTAAAATTATTTTTTATTGATATAGAGCGTTCAGAGTGATCTGAACGCTTTTTCTTTGCTATTTATATATTGCCATTAATAAAAAAAGCGCCTGGTAAAAACCAGACACTTTGAGTAATTAAAACTATATGAATCTCTCTTAAGAATACTTTCTGCAGATATACTCCACCGTCGTACTCAGAAGTTTATTTTTATTCAGATAGAACTCAAGCTGCTGATAGTCCTCTGAATTTACATTAATATATAACTGTACTGTACCAAAACTATAGCCGTTTACATATTCCACATTAGCTGACAACACTCTGTGGCAGATTCCCAATTGATTGTAAATGGTATTCATCAAATGCTCAAATTTCATTTTGCCATTCAATTCTATTTCCAGGATCAATTCTTTTTTAGGCAGGTTCAATTTATTTTGCAAAACCTGCAGGCCGGGATTAGTTGTAATCATTGCTAAACATTTTTGGTTAAACATATCAGATCGTCATGCTCTCTGCATTAAATCTGTGACAAAAATATAAAAAAATATTAGTCCACCAAATTAGTAGACTAATATTTTTTAAAATTTAACAAAAAAAGAAGCCTTTTCAGCTTCTCTTGTCTTTTAAAGTTCCTTTATTCTTTCCAGTTTATCCGATCCTGCCAGTCCATTTGGGTTACATCCCGGCTCTCCTTCAGGTACTTTTATGTTTTTCTTTTTATAAAACTCTTCCCAGAATGTATTGGTTTTTCCTGTTTTAGGATCAATGAATGTCATCGGTTCCAACTTAAAAATATGTTCTTCGCGGAATGCTCTTTCTATAAAATCTGAGCAGTAATATGAATTTTCATCCAGAATATAATTGAAGTTATAAGGTTTTCCAAGCATTGCATTGGCTTTTTCAAGTGCTTTTGGAATTCCTTTCTGATATTCCGGTTTCAAACGGTACACTACAACTCTCTGTCCATCGTTCTGCTGATCTTTAATAAAATCTTTTAATGTCTGCTTTTGAGAGCCCCCTTTTGGTGCGGCATGCAAAACAAACATTTTGTTTCCCTCTTTTTCTACAATACCAATATGATCAAAAGACGCTGTTTTCTGCTTTTGAGTGACATTATTAATCGCTCCGGAAAGTCCTGTCTCTTTTGCTGTTACAAAAAGCAAGTCTCCATTTTTAAAGGATGAATTGTGATAAGAACTACAGCTTATCATGCTGAAAGCCCAAAAGAAAAGAAGTCCTGCAAGAAAAGCTTTTTTTGTTGTTTGATGTGAAAGTATTGTAAATTCTGACATTCGATTATTATTTCAGGACCAAAATTACAAAATAGAAATCATTACATTTGTGTAACCTATTGAACGATTCTTCTTATCAACCTAAACATTCCAACATTCTTATGCCACATATTTTATTAGTTGAAGACGATGACAGGCTTTCCAAACTTATTGCAAAAGGACTTCAGGAATCTGAATTCAATGTTACGACAGCCTACGATGGAATGACAGGGCTGAAGCTTGCTTTGCAAACAGATTTTGATCTTGTGGTTACTGATATTGTACTTCCTAAAAAAAGTGGTCTTGAATTCTGTAATGAGATAAAAGCATTAAAACCCAATCTTCCCGTTGTCATGCTTACCGCACTCGGAACAACAGATGATAAACTGGAAGGATTTGATGCTGGAGCAGATGATTATATGACCAAACCTTTTGAGATGCGTGAATTGGCAGCAAGAATTAAGGTTTTGCTCAAACGCTTTTCAAACCAAAAACAGCAAAAGGTATTTATTTTAAAATATGAAGGAATAGAAATGAACCTTGAGCAAAAAACGGTAAGCAGAGATCACCATCCTATTAAATTAACCCCCAAAGAATTCAACCTGCTGAAATTTATGATGGAAAATTCCGAGAGAGTTCTTTCCCGCAGTGAAATTGCCGAAAAGGTATGGGAAACCCACTTTGACACGGGAACCAATTTCATTGATGTTTACATTAATTATCTTCGAAAAAAAATTGATAAGGATTTCGAAAGTAAACTTATTCATACCAAAGCCGGAATGGGGTTTATCCTAAAAAAAGACTACGAAACAGGTTTAGCTTAAAGATTTTCAGAACTCAATAAAAATAAACGGATGAAAATAAGAACCAGACTTACTCTGCTTTTTACTTTAATTACGGCAATGCTTTTAAGTGTTTACAGTATTTCCATTTATTATTCATCAAAAGAAGCCAGAGAGAAATCCTTTTACAGCGAACTTCAGAATGAAGCCATTGCCAAGGCAGATTTGTATTTCCAAAGCTCCCTGCCCGAGCAGGAAATGCACAAACTGTATCAGAATAACAACAGAACCCTAAATGAGGTCCAGGTTGCCATCTACGATGCTAATGATAAGCTCATCTATCATGATGATGCTAAAGTAGATTATGTAAAAGAAACTCCTGAAATGCTCTCTGACGTATTTCAACAAAAAAAAATAAGTTTTTTTCTGGATAAATTGCAGGTAATTGGAATGGTGTATCACCATGCCGGAAAATCTTATGCAGTAACTGCTGCTGCGTATGACAAATACGGTTACGAATATCTTGCTCACCTTCTCACTATTAGTATTGCGTCTTTTATAAGTATTTTGATTCTGATTTATCTGGCAGGGATTTTTCTTTCGAAAAAAACATTAAGCCCTTTGAGTGAAATGGTGGTTCAGATCAAGAAAATTACAGCCGGAAAACTTCAACTGCGGCTAAAAACCACCTCAGAAAAAGATGAATTGAATGAGCTTGCCCAAAATTTCAACGGAATGCTGGAACGCCTGGAAAATTCTTTTGATTCTCAGAAACATTTTGTTTCCAATATCTCGCATGAGCTCAGAACTCCGTTATCTGCCATTATTACAGAGCTGGAACTCGCTTCGGAAAAAGATTTGAGCAAAGAACAGTATCAGCAAACGATCCGCTATGCTCTGGATGATGCCCGCAATATGGTGAAACTGTCCAATAGCCTGATGGATCTTGCCAAAGCGAGCTATGATCCCAACGAAATCAGTTTTACAGAAGTACGCCTCGATGAAGTTCTTCTGGAATCCTATACTAAAATTATCAGGGAAAATTCCGAATATAAAGTCTCTTTAAATATTGAAAATACAATAGATGAGCATCAGCTTGTTATCCAGGGAAATGAATACCTTCTGCACGTGGCTTTTAATAATCTTATAGACAATGCCTGTAAATATTCTCCCGAACATATGTGTTCTATAGATGTAAAAGGAGATCATCAAAAACTGTATATCAGCTTTTCGAATACAGGAATTACCATATCACCGGAAGATCTGGAACATATTTTTGAACCTTTCTACCGAAGTGAAACCTCCAGAAAGGAAAAAGGCTACGGAATCGGATTATATCTTACTGAGAAAATCATTCATCTTCATCATGCCAAACTGAGGGTAACTTCGAATGATCATAAAACTGTTTTTACGGTGGTATTTCACAACAAAGCCATTTAAACTTAAGCCATCAGGAAAGATAAATTTCTTTAATATTTGTTACAGATCGTAAATCTTTTAGCCTCTGTTTTTATTAAAAACTGTTGTTCCGATACTCGCACCTATGACGCAGAGAATAGAAATCCACTGTAAAAAAGATAATTCTTCAGCAAGAAAAATTAATCCCGAAAGTGCAGCAAATGCGGGTTCCAGACTCATCAGAATACTGAAGGTCTTCGCCGGAATTTTTTTTAAAGCCATCATTTCCAACGAAAATGGTAAAGCACTGGATAGAATGGCTACTCCGAGACCTTTCACAAAAATTGCAGGGGTAAGACTGAAAACAGCTCCATCCCAAACAGCAAAAGGAATAATGACCAAACTGGCAAAAAGCATTCCTGTTGTAACGGCATCTTTTCCGTCCATTATTTTAGAAACCTTTCCCCCCATCACAATATAAACGGCCCAAAATATCCCTGCTAAAAAAGCCAGGCCAAGTCCCACCAAATCTATATGATCACTTTTCCAGGGAACAATAAGAAGAATTCCTGCACAAGCAAGGAGTGCCCAGATGACATCCAACACTTTACGGGAAAGAGCAAGCGCCAGAAATAAAGGTCCTGCAAATTCTACCGTAACGGCTAATCCCAAAGGAATTCTCTGGATCGCCATATAAAAGATAAGGTTCATGGCAGACAATCCCACTCCATACATCGCGCAGTACAGCCAATTCTGTTTGGTAAACTGTAAAAACTTCGGACGGTTGATCGCTGTCAGCAAAATCGCTGAGAGAACAATTCTTAGAGTAACCGTACCAATAGCGCCAATAGCAGGGAAAAGCTGCTTGGCAATGGAAGCACCTCCCTGCACACATATAATGGCAAGAAGTGTAGCGGGTATTGCAATGTTTGACTTCTTCATCTATAAAATTTATCGTTCATTAAACAATCAAAAACCTAAGTTTAACACTATAAAAGGGGGATAACTTACAAAGTTATCAATTTTATGTATTAAAAGACAGATCCTTATATAATATCCTGAAAATCGTTTCATTTTCGGGCTTCCAAATTTCTAATCATTTTCTAATAATATTCTAAAGTTTCTCTAACAGCTTTCCTCTAAAAAGAGGAATACCTTTGCAGCAGACAAAAACCCCTATGGATACAGACTCATCCCATTATCGCAACAACTAAGCATTCAATCCTATACTTTTCTGTATATCAGCTGAATGCTATAAAACAGAAAGGTTATGACCACATTAGAATTTACACTCCGTCTTTTCACAGCATTTGCGCTGGGCGCAAGTATAGGCTTCGAGCGTCAATGGCGTCAAAAAAGTGCAGGCCTTCGTACCAACACTCTGGTATGCCTGGGATCTGCGGCATTCGTACTTCTTTCTATCAGGATCGGAGGTGATGCTACCGGAAGAATAGCTTCCTATATTGTAAGCGGCATCGGCTTTTTGGGAGGAGGTGTCATCATGAAAGACGGGCTTACCGTACGAGGCCTCAATACCGCAGCTACCATTTGGTGTTCAGCATCTGTAGGCGCTCTCAGCGCAATGGGATTCCCCGTTGAAGCCGCTATCACCAGTGGATTTATCATACTTACCCATATCATTCTCCGCCCTTTGGGACTCAGGCTTGGTAATACGATCAGCAGCAGAAATCATTATACAGAATATTTAATCAGTATTCAATGCAAAAGTGAGGTAGAAAATCACGTGCGTGTACAACTGATGCAGTCCTTAAGCGGAAACGATAAGGTATTATTAAAATCTCTTACCAGCGATGATCATGGCTCTCCCGAAAATGCCATCATCACAGCAGAAGTTCATGCTTCCACTCCACAGGACAGCTTTATGGAAAAAACAGCCAGCAGATTGACCATCGAAGATAAAGTCATCAAAGTAAGCTGGGAAATTATAGGAACAGAAAACGATTTATAACATTTGAAATAATTGAAGCGATGTTAAAAAAATCTTCAAACAAAAATCTCAATTCAGCAGCTCTTGTAAAATTAAAAGAAGCAGCAGCAGAGAACGAAAAAATGGTATATGCCATGCTTGAAACTTCAGAAGAAGGACTCAGCGAAAATACGGTAAAAGACCGATTGAAAATTTATGGAAAAAATGAGATTGCCATTCAGAAAGCCCCTTCATGGCTGAAACAGTTTGCCCATTCTTTCTTTAATCCTTTTAATTATATCCTGGCATGTATTGCAGTGATCTCTCTTTTTATAGATGTGATTCTTGTCCCCGCAGAAGAAAAAGACCTCAGCACCAGTATTATTATATCGGCGATGCTGCTTTTTAGTACCACCTTACGTTTTATACAGGAGTTCAGAAGTAATAAGGCTGCAGAGGCTTTAAAAAAGATGGTAAAAACCAGCTGTCTTACCAAAAGAAAATGTAAAGAAAGCGAAGAAATAGAAATTACAGAAATCGTACCCGGAGATATTATTCTTCTTTCTGCGGGAGATATGGTTCCTGCAGATTGCCGGATTCTGAAAAGCAAAGACCTCTTCATCAGCGAATCTATTCTTACAGGAGAAGCTCTTCCGGTAGAAAAGAATGCTTTCCCTATTCATGATGCACAACACAAAAACCCTCTTAGCCTGCAAAATATATGCTATATGGGAACTAATGTTGTAAGTGGATCCGCAATGGTAGCCGTTGCCAATACCGGCATTTTCACTTATTTCGGAAGTATCAGCAGAAGTCTGGCTTCCAAAAGACCGGAAACCGCTTTCGATATTGGAGTCAACAAAGTAAGCTTTCTGCTTATCCGTTTTATGTTGGTAATGACTCCCGTTATTTTTCTCATCAACGGATTCGTAAAAGGAGACTGGATGCAGGCTTTATTATTTGCTATCGCTGTAGCTGTAGGACTTACCCCAGAAATGCTTCCAATGATCGTTACGGCAAACCTTGCCAAAGGAGCTGTTAATATGAGTAAGAAAAAAGTAATCGTTAAACGTCTGAATGCAATTCAAAATATTGGAGCAATGGACGTTCTCTGTACCGATAAAACAGGAACCCTTACTCTTGATAAAATTGTACTGGAAACTCACCTCAACGTACGCGGAATTGAAGATGATGAAGTATTGAAGTGGGCTTACCTCAACAGCTTTCACCAGACCGGCCTTAAGAACCTTCTCGATCAGGCAGTTTTGGATCATGCTGAAGTTCATCATCTTTTGAAAGCAGATGAACTCTATTTGAAAGTGGATGAAATTCCTTTTGATTTTGAAAGAAGAAGAATGTCCGTTATTTTGAATACCTCGCAAGGAAAGCATTTGATGATTTCCAAAGGAGCCGTGGAAGAAATGCTTTCTCTTTGTCAGTACGCTTTAGACCCAGGGGAAGATCACAGTCTGCATATTGAAAATGACAATATAGTTCCATTGAATGATGCCATGAAGCAGCAGATTATCAAAATGTCTGAAAAGCTCAACGCAGAAGGATTACGCGTACTTTTGGTTGCTATCCGGGAATTTGACGGAAATCACCCTCTGAACTACTCAGTTGCAGATGAAAAAAATCTTACCCTTACCGGTTTTATAGGATTTCTTGATCCCGCTAAACCATCTGCAGAACCAAGTATTAAGGCATTACACAAACTTGGGATAGAAGTAAAAGTAATCACAGGAGACAACGATATTGTGGCTAAAAAAATATGTCATGATGTGGGAATTCCTATCAATACCATTATGTTGGGTGATGAATTGGAAAATATAAGTGATGAAGAACTCAGCAAAGATATGGACCTATATTCCGTTTTTGCCAAGGTAAACCCATTACAAAAACAACGTATTGTAAAAATATTGAGATCGAAAGGTCACACTGTCGGATTTATGGGAGACGGAATTAATGATGCTGCAGCGATCAAAGAGGCGGATGTTGGAATTTCCGTAGATACCGGTGCAGATATTGCCAAAGAAAGTGCAGACATCATCCTTCTGGAAAAAGATCTTATGGTGCTAAGAAGCGGAGTTATTTACGGAAGAAGAACCTTCGGAAATATCATTAAGTATATAAAAATGACCGCCAGCAGTAATTTTGGGAATATGTTCAGCATGATTGGAGCCAGTGCCCTGCTTCCATTTTTGCCAATGCTTCCATTGCAGATTCTTACTCAGAATTTATTATACGATGTATCACAATCTTCAATTCCTTGGGATACGATGGATAAAGACTTTCTGGAACAGCCAAAAAAATGGGAAGCAGGAAGCATCAAGAAGTTCATGCTTTTCATAGGTCCTTTAAGTTCCATTTTTGACTATATGACCTTTGCAGTAATGTTCTTTATCTTTAAAGCCAATACTCCGGAACAGCAAAGTCTGTTTCAAACAGGATGGTTTGTGGAAGGACTGCTTTCTCAAACGCTTATTGTACATATTATCAGAACTAAAAAAATTCCTTTTATCCAAAGTTGGGCAGCTGCTCCTGTAGTTGCACTCACTAGCCTGATCATCTTGATTGGAATAATGATTCCTTTTACCCCGCTAGCTGCGTACCTCAAAATGCAGGTGCTGCCTTTAAGTTATTTTCCTTATCTGGTAGCCATTTTAACAGGATACTGCATTCTTACCCAATTTGTAAAACAATGGTTTATCAAAAAATTCGGACAGTGGCTGTAATCAAAGAAATCTTTTCGGGCAGCTATTCTAAGTAGTTTAGGGAGTTGCCGAAAAGTCTGAAAATATTTTATACTGAAAAAAATAAACCTTTTCATTTTATTGTAAAATTTTCACCCAGCATTGAAATAAAACAAAAATTAAATTAAATTAGTGGTTATAAACATTTTATATGAGAAAAACAGTATTAACTATAGTACTTATGACATTTGTTATCTCCTGCAAAAATCCCAAAAGTGAAGCTCCTCAAGATCAGGACCTGCTGGTAAAAGGAGACAATGTCATTGTTCCCGAAAGCAATCCCGTTTTCAAAAAAATAAAAACCGAAATGGTTACTGAGCAGGATCATAGTGATGGGGTGGTTTCTGCGGGGACTATTCAGGCAATACCTAATCATTATGCAGAAATCGCAAGTCCGTTTTCCGGAAGAATCACCAAATCATTTATAAGCCTTGGGCAAAATGTATCTGCCAACAGCCCTCTTTTTGAAATCCTTTCTTCCGATTATTTTTCAGTGCAAAAAGATTATACTGATGCTTTGAATGACGTTCAGCTTGCCGAAAAAAACTACAGACGACAGCAGGATCTTGTAAAACATGGTGTAGGAATTCAAAAAGAACTGGATGAAGCTGAGACAGATTTTAAAAACAAAAAAACATCCCTCTCCAATGCTTCTTCTGCTTTGAAGGTATACAATAGCAAAGGAGGAGGAATCGGAAGCCCGCTTATCGTAAGAGCTCCTATCAGTGGCGAGATTATTTCTAATAAAATTGTAAACGGGCAGTATCTGAAAAGCGATTCTGATCCTGTAATTATTATCGCAGAACTCTCTAAAGTCTGGATTTCAGGAGATGTGAAAGAAAAAGACATCCGTTTCGTAAATACCGGAGATCATGTTTCCGTAAAAGTAAGTGCCTATCCAGATAAAAATATCACAGGAAAAGTATATCACATCAATGAAATTGTTGACGAAAATACCCGAAGTATAAAAGTTCTTATTGAATGTGACAACCCCGACAGAAGACTGAAACCGGGAATGTATGCAACTGTTAATTTCTCAACAACGCCTGAAAAAACAATTATGATTCCTGTTACTGCTCTCATGCAAAATGACAGCTCTCAATATGTGTGGGTAAAAACAGGAAAGAATCAGTTTGCTAAACGGTCAGTCACTACAGGAGAAACAGATCAGAAAACAACCAGAATTCTATCGGGCTTAAGAGTCGGAGAAACCATCATGACTGAAGGTGGAATTTATATGCTGGATGCGAAATAATGTTGAATGTACAATAAAATAATTGGGGTATCTGATCAACACAGAGCCTTCATTTTGTGCAAAAATTAAGAACTATGAAGCAATTACTTACACTCTCTATACAGAAAAGATGGCTGATGCTGGCCCTCTTCATTTTACTGGGATTTTTCGGTTACTATTCCTGGACCAAACTATCGGTAGAAGCTTACCCAGATATTGCTGATGTTACCTCACAGGTTGTTACTCAGGTTCCCGGGCTGGCTGCCGAAGAAGTAGAACAGCAAATCACAATCCCTTTGGAACGCTCACTGAACGGACTTCCCGGCATGCATGTAATGCGTAGCAAAAGTACCTTCGGGCTTTCCATTATCACAATGGTTTTTGACGATGGAATTGATGATTACTGGGCAAGACAGCGCATTCAGGAAAGACTGTCAGATGTCACCCTTCCCTATGGAGCACAACCCGGACTTGATCCCCTCACCTCTCCTATTGGCGAAGTATACCGATATATTATTGAAAGTAACAACCACAGCTTACGTGAACTTACAGATTTGCAGAAATTTGTAATTATTCCCCGGATCAAACAGGTTTCAGGCATTGCCGATGTAACCAATTTTGGAGGAATTACCACTCAGTTTCAGATTGAGCTGGATCCACACAAACTTGAACAATACGGACTTTCCCTTTCCGAGGTCACTGAAACGATTTCCAAAAATAATGTCAGCGCAGGAGGAAGTATGCTTCCCAGAGGAAATCTGGCCTATGTTATCCGTGGAATTGGTCTGGTAAAAGATTTAAATGATCTTGGAAAAATTGTAGTAAAAACCGAAAATGGAGTTCCTGTTTTCCTGAATGATGTAGGAACATTGAAATATGGAAACCTGGAAAGAAAAGGAATTCTTGGTTATACAGACAGAAAGCGAAATTACCCTGAAAGTGTGGAAGGTATTGTTCTTTTATTAAGAGGTCAAAATCCGTCCCAGGTTCTGGAAGGTGTTCACGAAGCCATCGAAGAACTGAATAATGAAACTCTTCCTCCCGGTGTAAAGATTCATCCTTTTATGGACAGGACAGATCTTGTCAATACCACACTGCATACCGTTTCTCATACGCTTACCGAAGGAATTGTTCTGGTCATCATTGTTCTGATCGTATTTCTGGGCAGCTGGAGAGGTGCATTACTGGTTGCCATAACGATTCCGCTTTCCTTGCTATTTGCATTTATCCTGATGCATTTCACTAATATTCCGGCCAATCTTCTGTCTTTAGGTGCTATTGACTTCGGAATCATTGTAGATGGAGCCATCGTTATGCTGGAAACCATTCTGAAGAAAAGAGAAGAAAAACCGGAAGAAGCTTTGGAAGAAAAAAATATTACCCAAAGAGTGATTGAAGTGGCAAAGCCTATTTTCTTTTCCACAATTATTATCATTACGGCTTATCTTCCTTTATTCGCTTTTGAAAGAGTGGAGAAAAAACTGTTTACCCCAATGGCTTTTACGGTAGGATACGCCTTATTTGGTGCACTTGCTGTAGCCTTACTCCTGATTCCTGGCCTTGCGTATGTTATCTATCGTAAACCCCAGAAAATATATCATAACAAGTGGCTGGAAAAAATAAGTCATGCCTACGGACGAAGAATTGATAAAATCATGGAAGTTCCGAAAAGAGTGATCCTGCCTATCAGCATTGTATTACTTTCAGCCGGGATTCTGTCTTATACTGTAGGAAAAGATTTCCTTCCTGAATTGGATGAAGGTTCCATATGGCTTCAGGTACAGCTTCCTCCGGGAATTTCTCTCGCCAAAGCTAAAGAAATGAGCGATACTTTAAGAGCCCGAACGTTGAAACATTCCGAGATCACTTATATGATGGTTCAGGCAGGACGTAACGACGACGGAACCGATCCATGGACCGCCTCTCACTTTGAAGTTTCTGTAGGAATAAAACCTTACGATCAATGGCCTTCCGGAAAAACAAAAGCTGATCTTATTAAAGAACTTGCTGCAGATTATAAAGAAATGCCAGGCTTTACCGTAGGTTTTTCACAACCGATGATTGATGGCGTAATGGATAAAATTTCTGGAGCACACAGCGAACTGGTAGTAAAAGTATATGGTGAAGACTTTAAGGAAACAAGAAGAATTGCTGAAAATGTTTTATCTACTTTAAATAAAATTCCGGGATCAGCAGATCTCGCCATTGACCAGGAGCCACCATTACCTCAACTCCAGATTATTGCCGACAGGGATAAGATTGCCCAATATGGATTAAATGTTGCCGACGTCGCAGATCTTATTGAGGTGGCTTTGGGAGGAAAAGCCATTTCTCAAATATTTATAGGTAATAAAGTGTACGATATTTCATGCCGTTATACAGAAGACAGCCGCGACACTCCTGACAAGATCGGAAACCTGATGCTGACCTCAGCTACAGGAGCCAAAATTCCTTTGTCACAGGTAGCACAGGTAAAATTAAGTACCGGAGAAAGTACGATTACCCGGGAAATGAATAAAAGACATCTTACGGTAAAGTTAAATTTAAGAGGAACCGATCTTTCTTCTTTCCTTAAAATAGCGCAGAATAAGATTGAAAAAGACATCAAATATGATCACGAAAAGTACCAGATCAAATGGGGGGGCCAGTTTGAAAACCAAAACAGAGCATATTCCCGTCTTGCATTTATTGTTCCGTTAGCTTTAGCAATTATGTTTCTTCTGCTGTATGGTGCATTTGGTAACTTTAAACAGGCGTTGGTCCTTATGTCTATTGTTCCGTTAGCCTTATTTGGAGGAATGCTTGCGCTCAACATCCGTGGAATGTCTCTGAATGTTTCTTCAGCAGTAGGTTTTATTGCTTTATTCGGAGTTGCCATTCAGAATGGAGTGATCATGATTTCTCACATCAATGATCTCAGAAAAAAAGGATATGAGCTAAAACCTGCAGTCACCAAAGGAGCTAAAGACCGTTTCAGACCGGTACTGATGACCGCAACCGTTGCCGTAATCGGATTATTCCCAGCTTCCTTAGCGACAGGAATTGGTTCTGATGTACAACGGCCACTGGCTACAGTAATTGTTTACGGACTGATGTTCTCTACTATTTTAACCCTGTTTGTTCTCCCTGCCATCTATTATACAGCTGAGCGTGGTAACAAAAAACAAAATTTACAACCAGATGAAAATTAGAGCTTATTTAATCATCATCACTGCCACATTCTTCAGCATGACAGGCGTGATAAAATCGCAGGAAAAGGAAGTTTTAAGTTTTGAAGAATATTTAAGTATGGTCGGGAAAAAGAATCTCGGCTATGCTTCCCAAAAATATAATGTGAGCATGGCTCAGGCGGCTATTCAGACTGCGAGCATGTTTCCGGACCCTCAGCTGGATGTAGAAACAACCAATAATGGGGTAAATCAAAGTATGGGGTATGTGTACGGAACCTCTATTGGCTGGACCCTGGAACTGGGGGGAAAAAGAAAAGCAAGAATCAATCTGGCTAAAAACCAATCGGAGCTGAGCAAAATACAGCTTCAGGATTTTTTCAGAAACCTTCGCGCTGATGCCAGCTTAGGATATATTGATGCTTTAAAGTCTAAAGCCCTCCTTGAAGTTCAACATGATTCTTATAAAAATATCCTGCAACTGGCAAAGTCTGACAGTATCAGATATCGGCTTGGCACCATATCATTAGTCACTTCAAAGCAGAGTAAACTGGAGGCAGCCTCACTTCTGAACGAGGTATATCAGGCTGAAAGTGCGGAGCAGCAATCTCTTACCACCCTTTCAGTATTTCTTAGTGATAAGAAAATAACAGGCAGAGACGTTACAGGAGATTTTAATGCTTTCAACAGAGATTTTAATATTGATGAACTTATTCTTCAGGCATTGAATGAACGTGCTGATCTATTGGCAGCCAAACAAAATACACAGGTTGCCAAAAGTCAGATCTCTTTGGAAAAAGCTAATCGTATGATCGATTTAGGCATTAATGCAGGTGCAGAGCGTCATACAGAAGCCACGAACGAAATTGCACCTTCTCCTACTGTAAATGCCGTAAAACTGGGAATCAGTATTCCGCTTAAGTTTTCAAACCGAAGAAATGCAGGACTGAAAATAGCTGAAATGGCACATTCTCAGGCTGAGGTAGATTATCAACAGATCGAACAAGGGATAAGAGCTGAGGTAATGCAGGCGTATCAGCAATATGTTGCTACTCAAAAGCAGGTAAAGCAATTCCATAACGGAATGCTTACGGAAGCGAAAAGTATTCTGGAAGGAATTACCTACAGTTACAAAAGAGGAGAAAGCTCTATTCTGGAAGTTCTGAATGCCCAAAGAACCTACAACGGAATCAGAAAAGATTATTATCAGGCTCTTGCAGATAATGCTGCGGCTCTTATTGAACTTGAACGTAGAGCAGGAATCTGGGATATCAATTTTTAAACTAAAACACAGTCACTTTCAACATAAAAAAGCTCTGAAATCTAATTGATTTCAGAGCTTTTTTTATTTCTTGTATTGAGATTCATAAATCCCGATCCAATCTTCAACCGTCATTTTACGGCTGAGTTCCGCAATCAGTTCGAAAGGAATATCTTCCACTTTTTTGAAACGGACACAGGATTTACCCATATCCAGTTTTTTCTTGGAATATTTCGGATATTCCGCTACAAACCAATCGAGAATTTCCGGTTTCGAATACAGTCCCATATGATACAAAGCGATAAAATTCTTCTGTGAAGCCAGATTGATAAACGGTAATGCTGTTCCCTGTGCACAATGATAGCCCGCAGGATAGGTTGATAAAGGAACCACCCAGCCTATCATTCCGTAGTTAGTTGCTTCTTCAAAACCTTCTGGAAGATTATCATTCACCGCATCAAAAAGTTTTTTAAAAGCGTCCTGCCTTTCTTCAGGGATCTTTGAGATGTAATCTTCTATGGAAACTGACTGAATCTGCATATTTTATTTTTTCCTAAAATACAATTATTTTATAAAATTATAAACGCTGTACATCTGAACATCTTTACTGCTCTTTTGCAGGAACATCATTTTGTTGACATTAGGTACATATTGAATCATATTTCCATCTGCAAACCCATAGTTTTGAAAAAAGTTTCTTCCTTTATAATCCAGACTTACTTCCTGTCCCTTCAAATTCGCGAAATCAAAAGTCTTCATTGAGAAGCCTGTATTTCCAAAAGCCCCTTTCGGATAAAATGCAGAAATATAAAGTTTGTCTCCTGCCTCTACAATATGAATTCTTTTCCCTGTTGAAGCTCCGGCTGCCACAAACTGTTTTACTTCCCCTTCTTTGTTAAACTTTATCAACATTCCTGCATCTAATGAATACACAGGATCAGGGAAACGGTTCATTGCAGTAGGCATTGGTCTTGTTACAGTTTCCTGCTGAACTGCCATTAGAACCTCATCTCCTTTTACAATTGTTTTGATAACTTTCACATCGTTCATATCTTTACTTCCCGCAAGATTGGTATTACTAATCACCGCTTTTCCGGACTTCATGTCATAGAACATTACAGTCCCAAATGTACTTGACCCCATCGAAACGGTAGAGTTCTTTCTTCCAAACGCCACCAGATAATCATTATCATTTTTGCTGATTGCATATAATTTTTCCGGAATATATTTATCATCAAAAGGAAGGTCTTTATCTTCGTTATTAGAAACCAGTTCCAGCCTGTAAGATTCTTTCCAGCCTGCTGCTTTACGTAGTAGAACTATTTTTCCCGAGTTGGTTAAAGTCAGAGATTTTTCAACATAATCATTACTCAATGTAATTTCTTTGTTCCAAAGTGGAGAAAGTGTTCTCAGATCAATTACCAAAGCATCATTGATGTTATCCGTTTTTTTGTTTGAATAACGATCATTGAAAACAGCGGCATATTTACCATTTTCAGAGAATACGACATACGTTGTTCCTGACTTATTGGTAGATTCTATACTGTATTTTGCAATACTTTTTGTAGTAAATACCCCATCTTTTCTGCTGAAAACATGCTGAAATACTTCTTTTCTGTTTTCTTTTCCGAAATATTCTTCGGTAAAGGCTACAAATTTATCATCATCAATCTGCTGCGAACCCAAATAGTTGTGAAGAACTCCATTGGTTTTATTAGCGTAATCTTTAGTATAGGTATCTACAAGGCTTCCGTTCTGATCCAGCTTTCTCATCAACAATTTTTTGTGAGGATAAACATTTCTCATCAACCCATCAATATTGATCACACTGAACATGTAAGAATTGTAGTCATCCGCCAGTACCAGTTTATCATCTGTTTCAAGATTGGCATCAACGGTAAATTTTGCACCTTCCGTTACTTTTGTCTGTGCGTAGGAATATACCGAAGTGGTAATTAATACCGAAGCAATAATTTGTTTAATCATAGTTTTTTTAGTTGTTATATATTTTTTCTTCTAATTTTTTCAGTTCAAGATTGGCATCATAAGACAGTTTAATATCTACAAGGTGCTCCTGTAATTCATTTAAATATTTTTCTGCTTCCTGATAATTTCCAAGTGCAAGATTTAATCTGATCAGGTTAAAATAAATGTATTCTCCAATTTTCTGGTTATAAGCGGCTTTTTTGTCGTTATAATTTATTTTAGTCAGAGTATTTTTCCAAATATCAATTCCTTTCTGCATATTCTCCATAGCCACCTTATTGGGTGGATAGTCCGATTTTGCCTGAAGTTTTTTCAGATTGGTCGTCACGTAGATGTATGCTTTTTCCAGATCGTCATACTCTCCTTTGTTTTTCACACTTGCCAGCGTAACAGTGGAATTAAAGGTTTCATACCCAAAATTTTCATTAATCACATTCCTTGTTCGGTCCATGATTCTCTGTAAATATCTTTTTTCCTGAGCATTTAGATTGATTTCGTTGGAAGGAACTCTTGCAATTTCAACAAAATCAGAAAAATAGGTTTTATCCAGTTTTACCACACCATTTTGTTTGGCTGTAATTTTTGTTGGCTGATTGGCAAAAGTTTTTCCCTGATTATCCTGAAAGTTGGTTCTTTCCATTTCAATGACAATATCGAGATCATTTCCTCCTTTTGAAAAGCCAGCCACATCCATTTGTGAAGCCAGAATTTTGTTATCTACAATCAGAGCATCTCTTAAATCCGGCTGTTGGTAAACAGGTGTGGGCGGAATATGAAGAACAGGTCTTGCAGGCAGCCTTAAAACCGGCGCTCCATTGGTTGCAGCTATTTTTTCAACAGCAGATAATTTGCTGTATTCGGCAGATTCCAGCCTGTATTTTTCCTGAAGTTTTTTTACTTCAGCATCGTAATCTTTCAGCCGCTCGCCGTGTTCAATTTTTGCGGCTTCCACATTGGCCTGATAATTATCTACCTGTCTTTGAAAATCTTCTCTTGAAATTCTTATTACATCATCTTTTGTAATATTATAAGGTGATTTTACGGTGATGGTATAGGTTCTGTGACCAGGTTCCGCACCAAAAACTGGTTCCTTTAAAAGCTGAAAACTGATTATTTCTTTATCAATTCGCTGAGCATTGGAATGTTGAAAATAAAATACGGGGATTAAGAAGAGGAGTTTTATTCGATTCATAGCTTAGTAGTTTCGGCGCAAATTTATAACAATTTTGGAAACATTCCGAACAAATCATCTTTCAGCATATTTCAATAAAAAAGGCGGCTATAACAAGTATAGCCACCTTCGGAAATTATTAACTCAAAAAATTATTTTTTAATCGCTTTTACAGTAGACTGCGATCCGTCTTTAAAGTATAGGGTTACAAAGTACAATCCGGAATTAAGTTCACTCAGATTAATTTCTGTAACAGAGCCTTCCACTGTTTTCACAATTCTGCCGGAAGCATCTCCTACGGTAACTTTTTTCAAATCTTTTACATCTGATAAATACAGAATATCTTTAAATGGATTAGGATGAACGGCTACTGTTTTTACCTGACGTTTTACTTCGGAAGTACCCAACAAAGCATTTTCCACTGTAAAATCGTCTACATAGAAATTGTAATCCTGGTTATCATAGGTAGTTCCTGAGCTTCCATAAAAAGCAAAAACTGTACTGCCACCTGTAAAATTAGCTAAATCGTAAGTGAAGTCATTAGAAGTATTGGATGGTCCATTATTCGCATTCCATGTTTGCAGTATAGTCCATGTACTTCCTCCATTATCGGAAACCATAAAATGAACCACATCATCACTGCCCATCACAGAAGCTGCAGTACCGGAATAAGTAGTGACTCCGTATCTGAACTTCACTCTGTATCCTCCTGCAGAAAGATTAAAAGGAACTGTTTTGAACCAACCTGTTCTTCCTGAAGAATAAATATTCATGTGAGCAGAAGGACCATTAGCAGCAGTATTTAAGAAATTACGCTGTGCCCAGTACGTTGAACTTCCGGTAGGATTGGTATCAGGCGTTCCTCCTGAAAGATTAGCTGCCCAGCAATTCCCTGGAAAAACAGTAAAATCATTGGTATAGGAAGGAACTACAGCTCCACATAATGTCGTAAATGTTTTTGAAAACGACCAAGCACTTTTACTTGTCGCTCCGAAACAGTTTGTTCTTACCCAACAATAATATGTTGTACTTGAAGCTAAATTATTAAGAGTATAAGACAGTCCCTGTACATCCGAATAATTAGGTGTTACATTTGCTGCAGGGGGTGTTGCGCTGGTACTGTAATAAATATCATGGCTGGCAGCCTGTGTTCCTGTTGGAACAGTCCATGCAATCTGGGCTGAGTTGGCTGTTACCCCTGTTGGATCCTGCAAGACAGGAGAAGCACAGGTTGAAAATGCATCCACAGAAAATGCAAATACATTCATTACACCAGAGCTGTTGGTTTTAGTAACTGTTACACTCTGAATAGGCTTGGACTGATTCGCAGCATCCATCGCAAAGGCGGTCTGATACAGTCTTGGGTTGGTAGTATTGGATTCCAGTCCGTTTGACGTTCTCAATATTCTTCCGATTCCCTGAATGGCAAAATCTGCTCCACCATACCAGTCTGAAATATTCTGACCAGTAAAGACCTGAGTGGTATTATCGGTAAAAGTAACAGTTACATCTACCGTAGAAACACCACTTCCGCTGGTAGAAAGCATATATAGCTTAAAAGCAGGAACAGGGGTAGAAAATACTATAGTTCCGGAATTACTTCCAGCAGTATTACTGTTGATTCTTAAGGAATTATTTCCATAATAATCTGCTAATTGGAAACTCAATCCCGGAGTAGAAGTTGCTACTGAATTGATAATTCCATTCACGGGAAGACCATACGTAATAGGATTGCTTGTAGCAGTAAGCTTGAAATCTCTTGATACAAAAGCATAAGAAACACCGTCTACATCAGTAGTGGTGGTTACCATAGCAGAACCTACATCGTTAGCGATCACATCCGCATTGTACCCGGAAGCAACATAGAGGTTTTGAAAATTCTGAGCCGTCAAAACAGAGGCTGAAAACAGAGCAATAGCAGGGACTACTCTAGAAAATAAATTTATTGCCATTTTATTCACATTTGACCCGAAATTTAAGAAAAATTCCAATGCAAAAATATTATTTTTAATAAAAAACCAATATATCTTAAAAATAACTTTAATATCAACATTCAAATCATTGTTTTTTTTTGAATTGAGGAAATAAATAACATGCTTCTTATCGATCCTTAATTTTATTATTGAGAAATTAAATCCTATTTTTGTCATACAAATTTTTTGAACAATGCCGAATATTTCAAACAGAGCACTGCATATGCCGCCATCGCCGGTAAGAAAACTGGTTCCCTTTGCATTACAAGCAAAACAGAAAGGAATAAAAGTATATCACCTTAATATCGGACAGCCTGATATTGAAACTCCGGAAACTGCTTTAAATGCTTTAAAAAACATCGATTTAAAAGTATTGGAATATGCACTTTCTGAAGGAAATATAGAATATAGAAAAGCTCTTACAGACTATTATCACTCATTAGGTTTTTCAGACCTTACTCCAGATAATTTCATGGTTACCAACGGAGGTTCTGAGGCGCTGAATTTTGCTATTTCTACATTATGTGACGAAGGTGACGAAGTGATTATTCCCGAACCTTACTATGCGAACTATAATGGGTTCACCAGCACATTTGATGTGAATGTAGTAGCAGTTCCTTCTACCATCGATACTGGTTTTGCATTACCTCCAATTGAAGAATTTGAGAAAAAAATCACCGAAAAAACCAGAGCAATTATCATCTGTAACCCGGGAAATCCAACAGGATATCTTTACACTCGTGAAGAACTTCAGCAACTTGCTGAAATTGCTTTAAAATACGATATCGTT
Source organism: Chryseobacterium sp. JK1 (assembly GCF_050632815.1). Taxonomy (NCBI): domain Bacteria; kingdom Pseudomonadati; phylum Bacteroidota; class Flavobacteriia; order Flavobacteriales; family Weeksellaceae; genus Chryseobacterium; species Chryseobacterium sp. JK1. The sequence goes on from NZ_JBODRU010000003.1 coordinate 316,728, forward strand.
ATCATTTCCGATGAAGTATACAGAGAGTATGTATATGACGGGAAACAACAGATCTCAATGCTTGACTTCCCTGAATTAAGCGAAAACTGTATCATCATTGATTCTGAATCTAAGCGTTACTCGATGTGTGGAGTAAGAATTGGATGTATGGTTACCCGCTCCAACAAAATCCGTAATGCAGCAATGCTTTTTGCACAGGCTAGATTGAGCCCGGTACTTTTAGGACAAATTGCTGCAACAGCAGCTCACCAGAATGACGGACCTTACATCAGAGCCGTAAGAGAAGAATATACCCACAGAAGAAATCTATTGGTAGATCTTTTAAATGCTATTCCTGGAGTAATCTGCCCTAAGCCAAGAGGAGCATTCTATTGTGTAGCTGAACTTCCTGTAGACGACACTGAAAAGTTTGCACAGTGGTTGCTTGAAAAATACTCCTTAAACAACGAAACCATTATGGTTGCCCCTGCAGGAGGATTTTACAGTAATCCGGAACTGGGTAAGAAGCAGGTAAGAATAGCTTACGTATTAAAAGAAGAAGATTTAAAAAGAAGTGCTGAAATTCTGAAAGAAGCTTTAAAAAAGTACAGAGAAGAATTTAGCCTTTAAACAGTATACATCATGCCGACAACAAAAAATATACATCTGAAAATCCTGTTTTCGATCTTTTTGCTGTCGGCATTTTTTTCCTGTGATACAAAGAAACAGAAGCAGACTGTTCATCATCAGAATCCCAACGAAATAACTTTCATCAGTGTTTCTCATATTGGAGGCACCCTCGGTGAATACAGAATCATTAAAGCAAAACAAGATTCCATCTTTGTAGAAGTAGGCGCTACAGCCAATCACAGCCATAAAGAATGGGCCTCAGCTATTGATGCTAATACCTGGAAGCAATTGGTTTCACACCTCAACAGTAAAGAGCTTGATCAGATAAAAAGCTCTCCAAGTCAGCAGTCGGTGGACGGGATAGACGAGACTTTTCAGATCCGCACTCCCCAAAAGTCACACATCTACGTCAACTCGTTTGCAGACACCACACATTATAAGCAATTGCAACAGCTTAAAGAACATTTAGACCTCCTTCTTCCAAAAGAATACAAATAAAATATGCAAGAAAATTTTTCCTTAAAACCTTACAACACATTCGGCGTTGAAGCTAAAGCTCAATACTTCACTGAAATCAACAGCATCGAAAAATTAAAAGATGCCCTTACCTTTTCTAAAAACCGGAATCTGCCCATTTTATTTATTGGGGGAGGAAGTAATATTCTTTTGACCAAAGATTTTCAAGGTCTGGCTATTATGCTTAATGTAAAGGGAATTTCAGAAGAAACTACAGATGACCAAGTACTTGTAACGGCAAAAGCAGGAGAAAACTGGCATGAGTTTGTAATGTACTGCTTAGCGAAAAACTATGGTGGCTTGGAAAATCTTTCTTTAATTCCCGGAAATGTAGGCACTTCTCCCATGCAGAACATTGGAGCTTACGGTACTGAAATTAAAGATATTTTCGTGAACTGTCTGGTTCTTGATCTGGAAAACCTCGAGCTTCAAAATTTCGATCTGGAAAAATGCAGATTCGGATATAGAGACTCTATATTTAAGCAGGAAGGAAAAGGAAGATATGTTATTCTGGAAGTTACCTTCAGGTTGACGGCACACGATCATCACATCAAAACAGAATACGGAGCGATTAAAACTGAGCTTGAAAATCTTGGCATCACTCATCCCACAATTCAGGATGTTTCTAAAGCAGTAATTACAATCAGACAAAGCAAACTTCCTGATCCTAAAGAAATGGGAAATGCCGGAAGTTTCTTCAAAAACCCAACAATTCCTTTAGCTCAGTTTGAAGCTTTACAGCAACAGTTTGAAAACATTCAGGGATATCCCAATGGAAACGTTGTAAAAGTTCCTGCAGGATGGCTGATTGAGCAATGCGGATGGAAAGGAAAGCAGATCGGCAATGTAGCTTCCCACAAATTACAATCCCTTGTTATTGTAAATGCAACAGGAGCAGCAACCGGAAAAGAAATTTTTGATTTTTCTACCGCGATCATTAATTCTGTTAAAGAAAAATTTGGAATAGAACTTGAACGGGAAGTGAACATTATTTAAAACTCATCAAAATGGCAAAAAGTTTAACAGAAAAAGATTTTAAAAAGCTTGTTCAAAAACATATTAAGAAAACTAATTTTGTTAAAGTAAATCTTGAAGGCGGTTCTGCTATATTAGGTTTTATCGTAAAGTTTTCTGATCATTTTATGATGATTGAAGAAACATACGACTTTAGCATGGCAGGTATAAAGATTGTGCCTTATGACAAGGTAATAAGCATACGCCACAACGAATACGACAAAGTATCCAAGTATATTTATGTACAAGAAAATCTTCTACATCTTAATCGGGATATTATTGATAAAACAGATTTAAAAGACGGAGAATCTCTTTTTAAATCCATCAAAAAACAGAATTTCCATTGTAGTATTGAGAGTAAAAAGAATAAAGAGTTTTTGTTTACCATTGGTGAAATCTTAGAAGTAAATTCAAAATCAGTAACTATTAAGAATTACAATCCAGCAGGAAAATTCAATAAAAAACCACAAAAAGTATCTTTTAAAAGTATAGATCTAATTAATTTCAATGACAACTATACTAAAGTTTTTAGAAAATATCTGAAATAAAAATCACTTACCAATATTACACAATATGAAAATAGCTATTTTAGGAGCCGGAAATATGGGGCTTTCGTTTTCAAAATCATTCTTAAAGTACGAACTGATCAAACCTGAGCACCTTCACCTGATTATCAGGAATCAATCAAAAATCTCCAAAATAGCAGAAGAATTCCCGAAATCTATAATATCCACCTTTGAGGAAGTCAGAGAACTAGATGCAGAGCTTATCATCATTGCTGTAAAGCCTCAGGATTTTCAGTCCGTGGCCCAAAATATACAGTTTACCCTTAAAGAAAATCAAATGATCCTATCCATTATGGCAGGGATCAATATTGAGAAAATTCAAAAATTACTAAATCATCCTCTTGTCGTAAGAGCAATGCCGAACTCTCCTACTCTTCTGGGAATGGGAATTACAGGATATACGGCTGCTGAGGGAATTTCCTTCAGCCAGCTCATCAATATTGAAAGATTACTGAATAGTACCGGACGTTCTGTTTATCTGGAAAATGAAGAACTTCTGGATGGAGTAACTGCTCTTTCAGGAAGTGGTCCTGCCTATTTTTATTACATCATTGACGCTATGATTAAAGCGGGAATAGAGATGGGAATCGAAGAAAACCTTTCCAAACTTTTTGTAAAGCAAACCATGTTGGGAGCTTATCACCTGATTAATAATTCCGACAAGAATCTTGAAGAACTCATCAAAGACGTGGCTTCCAAAGGCGGAACTACTGAAGCTGCTTTACAAACATTTGAAGAGAACCATTTCAAAGAAATTTTAAAACAGGGAATCTTAAATGCCGAACAAAGGGCTAAAGAACTAAATAGATAAATCTTTTTTCGATAAATCTGCAAATCAGCCAACCTAAATAGACACCCAATGTATTCAGGATGATATCGTCTACCTCAAATATTCCCATTCTGGTAAAATATTGAAGTCCTTCCACAATTGTAATGGCGGGAATAAAATTAAAAAGCAATGGCTTTACCTCTTTCAGTTTGGGAAAGATCCAACCTAAAAAGCCAAAGGGAATGAACATGATGATATTGCCCAAAACAATCATGGCAATATCTCTCCAGTTTCCAATTCCCTGTATAAAATTGATTGTAGAAATGATCGGTGCTACAGTAATCATATTGTCTTCATACTGAAATCTACCCATCCCAAAGAACATCAGGTAAAGCAGAAACAATGTAAAAGGAAGAATCAGAATTTTGTATATTCTTTTTAACATTTGTGCCACTAAATTTATTTCAAAAATAAGTTCAATATTCTTTACAACAAATTTCTAATGTATAAAAAAGAGAGCTTATACCACTCTCTTTTTCTAGTATACTATTTCCTTTTCATCGGAATCTGCAGATTTGTCGGTCGGTTTGCCTCTGTATCAAAACCCCTTCCATCGATATTTCTTGCTCCCCAGAACATCAGATCATTAAAAACATATATCAAGTCATATTCCTTAAAAACCTGTCCTGCCGCTAAACCAAACGGCAAGAATTTCTTCTTCAGAATACTTTGTGGCTTTCCCGTCTCCCAAATTTCAAAATTTTCTTGGGCCAAGGAATTTAAAATATCGGTGAAATTTTGGATCAATGGAGTAACTTCATAAGCCTCATCAGCTGTAAAATCTACCTTTTGTGCGCCATCAGCGATAGGATGATTTCCCTGCCATTCTACATGTCCTTTCAATGAGATTTTAGCTAAAGGTATTGCTCCGTACGGATCAGCATAATTCAGAATTTCCAGTGAAAATTGATCATTGGGAAGAAGCGAAAAAGACCTTTTGAGATAAAAAGGCTTCAAACTTCCGTCTTCGTTTTTCGATGCACTTGGTCGAATTTCTGTTGAGATACTTTCCCATTCTCCTATTGCGCTGTTTTTTATTTGTTCTATCATCTTGTGGTATTTATTCTGTTAAGTTAATAATATTGGAAACATTTCATTTTCATTTACTGAATTTTCTGCAGTTACTTCCTCCTGTAGCACATCCCAGTGTTCTGTTATTTTACCATTATGTACTCTAAAAATATCAACGCCAATCATGTTTTTCCCATTCCAGTTTTTATAACGACCATGGATCATTACGATATCTCCGTTTTCTGTAACCACTCCCGGTTCGTACCCAAAATCATCCGGTAAATAAGGGATAAATTGTTTAAGAGCTTCCGTCCCATTGGGAATCGTAGGATTATGTTGAATGTAATGATCTCCAAAATACTGATCAAATGCAGTAATATCTCTGTCAACAAAAACAGCAGTAATAGCCTTTACTATCAATTCTTTATTATTCATATTTTGTTATTTTTTATAACAGCGAAGTTATTACCTTTGCCATGTTTATTAACACTAGTCTTCATTATTATTTATAGTACATTTTTTTAGACCAATGGAAAATAAAAGAAAAAATAAAGATTTCAATCCCAATAACTGCCCCGTAACTCATTTCTATAATAAAGTAGGTGGCAAATGGAAAACGGTAATCATGTACGGGATCAGTATGAATGTAAACCGTTTCAGTATGCTTCAGAAAGCAATTCCTATGATCAGTAAACAGATGTTGGTGAACCAGCTCCGAGAATTGGAAGAGGATGGCATTCTTGAAAGAACAATTTATCCGGAGATCCCACCGAGGGTAGAATATAAACTTACAGAATATGGCAAAACCTTTATGCCTGTACTGATGACCATCCAGGATTGGGGAATTAAAGACATGTCTTTAAAAAATTAACCTTTTTATCATTTCTTTTGGCTTTGAGTTTCTTTTTACAAACCTTATTTTTGCATTATATTTTATCTCAATGAAATACGTTTTACTTACACTTATTTCGGCAATGCTGCTGTCGGTTTCATGGCCAACTTATGGCGTTCCGTTTTTTATATTTTTTGCCCTGGTTCCTCTTCTGATGATGGAACATGGAATTTCAAAATTTTCAAATTACAAAAGAAAAGGACGGATCATTTTCGGACTTTCTTACCTGTGTTTTATCATCTGGAATATTGTGACTACAGGTTGGCTGTATGGCGCAAAAAATCCTGATGGAAGCCATGCCCTGATGGCTGTTGTATTCCCTGTACTGGTTAATTCTCTTTTATACTCTTTGGTATTCCAGTGTTATCATTGGTACAAAAATGCTCAGGGTACTTATTGGGGATTAGGCTTTCTTATCGCCCTGTGGATGAGTTTTGAAAAATTCCATTTGGGATGGGAGCTTACATGGCCTTGGCTGAATTTGGGGAATGTATTTTCCGATTATCCTAAACTGATACAGTGGTATGATACTTTAGGAGCAACAGGAGGAAGTTTTTGGATCCTCCTGATCAATGTTCTGATATTCTATACAGTAAGAACATGGGAAGCCGGGAGAAAGAAAAAAGATTTGATCAGAAATTCTTCAATTGTAGTTGCTTTAATGGCTGTACCTATGATTATTTCGGTGATCAAGTATAATAATTTCGATGAAAAGCCATCCGGACAGGTAAATGTACTGATGTTACAGCCGGATCTTGACCCTTATAATGAAAAGTATTCGAAAGACAGTTTAGCTATTGAGCAGGATCTTTTATCTCTTGCTGAAAAAAATTCAACCGGTAAAATTGATTATTATATTGCTCCGGAAACAGCACTCCCAGGAAGAGGTTCTATTTCGGAGACTGCTTTTGAGAAGAGCTTACTTTTAAACAACATCAAAGGCTTTTTATCTCAACATCCAGGTTCTGTTTTTGCCACAGGAATCTCTTCACACCGTTTTTATTTTAATGCTGCACAGGCTCCTTCGGAAGCTTACCAGATCAATAATGGAGTTTGGGTTACCAGCTACAATACAGCCGTTCAGCTTGCTCCTAACCAACCCGTACAGGTTTACCACAAAGGAAAGCTTGTACCTGGTGTTGAAATATTTCCTTACATAAGTGTTTTAAAGCCTATCCTTGGTGATGCTATGCTTAATCTGGGAGGAACTGTAGCTTCTTTAGGGATAGACAAGGAAAGAAAATCTTTCTCTAATCCTTACAACAAAGGTAAAATGGCACCTGTTATCTGCTACGAAAGTATCTATGGTGAATTTGTTACTGATTATGTAAAAAAAGGAGCAAACTTCCTGGCGATTATGACCAATGACTCATGGTGGGGCGTTACAGAAGGGCACAAGCAGCTTTTATCCTATGCTAAACTAAGAGCCATTGAGACCAGAAGAGAAATTGCACGTGCCGCAAACAGTGGTATTTCTGCTCACATCAATGCTAAAGGAGAAATAACGGAAGATACATTCTATGGTGATACAACAGCATTATTCGCAAAAGTAAATCTATATGACACCATGACGTTCTATACAAGAGCGGGCGATCTTCTTTCCAGATTCTCAATGTTTGCTTTAGGATTTTTATTGTGTTATTTCTTCATTGAATGGTTCAAAAGAAAGACCAAAAAAGCATAGTTTTTATCAATTTAATGAATGTATCAGGCTTCAGCGAAAATGAAGGAAAAAATTTTCAGATATAAATATTCTATCATTTTTCTGCTTTACTGTATAGCGGTATTTTATCTCTGTAAAAAGCGGAGCTCGTTTTTGAGTGGAAAATTATAATGCAGGATTTTGCCACTTACCACGATTATTATTACGAGGGTAAACCTACGGCATACATGCCACCTTTATATCCTTATTATTTACTTTTAAAAGAAAAGCCAGCTGGACGTCTGGCTTTTCTCAAGATAGAATGATTCAGTTACTTAACAGTAAGCTTTCTCGTGGTTATTTCGTTTTTTATCTTCAGTTTTAATAGATAAACTCCTTTTGGCAGATGGGAAACATCCACAGACTGATCTCCGTTGAGGGTGATATTCAGTTTTTTCCCATCAATAGAATACATTTCAGCTTCCGAAACTTTCTCTCCTTTAATATATACTTTATCTGATGTCGGATTTGGATAAATAGCAAGACTGGATGTTGCTTTATGTTCTTTTATTCCTAATGTATTCTGTACAGAAGCATCAGAATACACCTTGGAAGCATCAATAGATTTAACGCTCCAAAATACATTCTCAATAGTCGGATCAAGATCCAGGAACCAAGAAGGTGTTGTAACCACATATTTGGCAATGTCGTGACCGCCTTGCGTAGTTCCTACAGTAATCTCATATCGTAAGGCATTAACTGGTGTTTTATCATCTGTGGCTCCACTCCATGAAAAATTAAAACGATTTCCGTTTTTTGTCAGATTTAGATTGGTCGGAGGTGTCGGTTTAGCATTGGCTTCTGTTGAAGTATTAGTGAAGACTTTTGTCAGAGATAGCATATCCGGATCGTTCCAATCAAACCCGTTCAATAAAATATCAGGGTGGTTATCGTTATTAAAATCAAATAAATGAACAATTCCCGCCAAAGGTGTAACACCGTTTAATGTCCCTTCCGAAAATTGCTGGGTAGAAGGGTTGTAAATATAAGTCTTTACTACCCCGTTATAATTTTCATTTCCTGCAACAATGAAGTCATAATATCCGTCATTATTCAAATCACCGATACTTAAAGAAGCATCAGAAATATCTGCTACAGGAATCTGTTGTGATGTAAGCGTTCCCGTTCCATCGTTCATCAGAACGGCAAAATAGCCGTCATCATTTCCGTCTCTTCCTATTACAACAATATCCTGAAAACCATCCGCATTAAAATCGGCGAAATCTATTTTTCCTACGCCCACTGGACCGAAATCCTGAGTAGGAATTAATACTCCGGCCTGGTTCATATACACTTTGGAAACCGCATTACCATTGATGTCTGAACCTATTACGACAACATCAAGAAGGTTATCATTATTCAGATCCACAACTTTGAAACTCCCGTTTTGGGTTCCCTCAAGCCAGTTTCCCATCATATTGAAACCGGAGCTTGTATTTTTATAATAATCTAATGTATTTCTAAAACCAATTCCGTCGATATATTGAGTTCCATTGATTGCATAATCCTGTTTTCCATCATGATTAAAATCAAAAACCTCCAACGATCCATAAATTTTACCCGGAAGATCTTCTTCTTTCAAAAAACCTGACCCTGTATTTTTGAATCGGTAATGTTTGTAATTCACAACATCCATATAGCTTAGTCCCGTCGCAATAATATCCATAAGGCCATCATTATTATAGTCAATGAATCTTATATCACCTAAATGCGTCACATCCGCTCCCAAACCTGCAAAAGGCAGCAAAGTACTTCCGTTATTCTTATATACTTCATTAAAAGTACTGTCTACATTTCCGTCTCCATCAGAATCTATGGCTCCATTCATCACAATATCCAGTTTCCCGTCATTATCTATATCGGCAATATCAGCAGCTGCGTAATAGAAATTCTGCATCCCAGTTGGTATCTCCGAAAAATTCTGTGCAGAGAGTACAAGAGGCAGCATCGATAATAAAATATAAATTTTCTTCACGTTGTTTTTATTTAGATTAATTAAAAACAAAGATAGAATATTAAATTCTTTGGGTAAAAAAATGCGTGTATGAAATATATCAGCACTGATTTTCTGCTATATCCCGGAAATTCGGGTATTTTAAAAATTCAATATTATTAATCAGCCACTTATTTACAAATATTTTCTAAAAGATTTGTCTATCTAAAAAATTCTTCGTTATTTTGCACTCTCAAATATTATACAAATAAGAACATCGAGATATGTCAAGAATTTGCCAAATAACAGGAAAGCGTGCAATGGTTGGTAACAACGTTTCTCACGCTAATAACAAAACGAAGCGTCGTTTTGAAATTAACTTATTAGAGAAGAAGTTTTACCTTCCAGAGCAAGATAAGCACGTTACACTGAAAGTATCAGCTCATGGATTGAGAGTGATTAACAAGATTGGAATCGAGGAAGCTATTGAAAGAGCTACTAGAAACGGATTGATTAAAAAGAATTAATAAATCATGGCAAAAAAAGGAAACAGAGTTCAAGTAATCCTTGAATGTACAGAGCACAAAGAAAGTGGTATGCCAGGAATGTCTAGATACATTTCTACAAAAAATAAAAAGAACACTACAGAGAGATTGGAATTGAAAAAATACAATCCTGTTCTTAAGAGATCTACCCTTCACAAAGAAATTAAGTAATTTATAAATAATAACTTACCATGGCAAAGAAAGTAGTAGCAACCCTACAAACTGGGTCTAAAAAAATGACTAAAGTGGTGAAAATGGTTAAGTCTTCTAAATCAGGAGCTTACGTTTTCGAAGAAAAAGTAATGAATGCTGACGAAGTTGATGGTTATTTAAAAAAATAATCCGTACTTTGTTTACAATATAAAAACTACTCATATTTTGGGTAGTTTTTTTGTTATCTTTGTGCACCAGATTATCAATCAGTAAAGTATGAAAAAAGTGCTTGTTCTGGCCTGTACAGTAACTTTTCTATTTTCATTACAGACATCTTAGAAACTCCTGATTTCAGAAAAGTAGCAGATGTATATGTTAATCTTCAGAATCTTCCTGGAAGCGGCCTTGCAGAAGTAAGCAGCCTTTTCAGAGATGATGCATTGATAGAAGTAGAAGCCACACCAGTGGTTAAAAATAAATAAGTATAAACTAAAACTATGAGTTGGTTTAAAAATATTTTCAAAAAGGAAGAAAAAGAAACCCTAGATAAAGGATTGGAAAAATCCAGCCAGGGATTCTTTGAAAAAATGACGAAAGCCGTAGTCGGTAAAAGCAAAGTAGATGATGAAGTACTGGATGATCTTGAAGAAATACTGATTGCCTCCGACGTAGGTGCCTCTACCACTATCAAAATCATAGAAAGAATAGAAGAGCGTGTTGCCAAAGACAAATATGTTGGGGTAAACGAACTTGATAAAATTCTTCGTGAAGAAATTTCAGGTTTATTACTTGACAATCCTCATGCAGGTACAGGGAATATCGACACTTCAAAAAAACCCTATGTCATCATGGTGGTAGGAGTAAACGGAGTGGGTAAAACAACCACCATCGGAAAACTTGCCCACCAGTTCAAATCGGAAGGAAAAAAAGTAGTTCTCGGAGCGGCAGATACCTTCAGAGCAGCAGCGGTAGACCAGCTTGTTATCTGGAGTGAAAGAGTGGGCGTTCCTATTGTAAAGCAAGAAATGGGATCCGATCCTGCTTCCGTAGCATTTGACACTGTACAAAGTGCCGTAGCACAGAATGCAGATGTGGTAATCATTGATACAGCTGGAAGACTTCACAATAAGATCAATCTGATGAACGAGCTTTCTAAAATCAAAAGAGTGATGCAAAAGGTTATTCCTGACGCACCACACGAAATTCTTTTGGTTCTTGACGGATCTACAGGACAGAATGCTTTTGAACAGGCAAAACAATTTACAGCCGCAACAGAAGTGAATGCTTTAGCAGTAACCAAACTAGACGGAACCGCCAAAGGAGGTGTTGTTATAGGGATCTCCGACCAGTTCCAGATTCCGGTAAAATATATTGGAGTAGGCGAAAAAATGCAGGATCTTCAACTTTTTAATGGTACGGAATTTGTAGACTCATTCTTCAAGAAAAGATGATTTACATCATGTTTTCCCTTACACTAGTAAACAAATCATTTTTAAATATTAACAATTAAAAAATTTGCAACTATGGGAATTTTAACATGGATCTTATTCGGTCTTATTGCAGGTGCAATCGCTAAGATGATTATGCCGGGAACCCAAGGAGGGGGATGGCTAATTACTATTATCCTGGGAATTCTGGGAGCATTTGTAGGAGGAGCTATAGGAGTTTACATTTTACACTGGGGAGATGTTGATTCATTCTGGAATCCAAGAAGCTGGATTCTCTCTATCGGAGGAGCTTTAATCATACTCTGGATTTACGGAATGGCCACCAAGAAAAGCTGATGTAAATACAATAAAAAATAAAATCCCGGATCTGAAATTCAGATCCGGGATTTTTGTGTACAATATAATTTAGTTAGTCGTTGATTCTTATCTGGTAAGGCATTTCCATTTTCACTTCAGACTGTAGTTTTTTGTCTGTGATCTGCTGTAAGATCTCGTAGTTGGATTTTCCTATTTTATTTTTGATAATTCTTGCCGAAACATCTTCTTCATTCAGGTCTTTGAAAAATTGTTCGAAAGGTGACATTTTCTTAGGGAATCCTTCAACATGGTAAGATTTCAATCCTGCCTTCTGTGCTGCGAATTTTACAGCATCATTCAAAGTACCCAAATCATCTACCAAACCGATATTCTTAGCACGAGCACCGCTCCATACTCTACCTCCTCCAATATTATCAATCTGTTCGAATGTTTTCTTTCTGTTTTGAGTAACAAAGTGTACGAATCTTTTATAAGTTCCTTCCACACTTCTCGTCATCATATTCACTCCGTATGGGGTAACTCCGTTAAGTCCTGAATAAAACATAGAATTTGCATTGGTAGCCACAACATCTGCACGAATTCCGTTTTTGTTAGCGATGTCTTTATAGTAAGGCATTACACCAAATACTCCGATAGATCCGGTAAGCGTATTAGGCTCTGAATAAATCTTATCAGCTGCCATTGCTACATAATAACCTCCTGAAGCAGCATAGTCTCCAAAAGAAACCACTAAAGGCTTTTTCTTCTTTAACTTTTGCAATTCGAATAAAATCTCATCAGAAGCATTTGCACTTCCACCAGGAGAATTGATTCTGAAAACAACCGCTTTCACTTTATCATCGTCCTGAAGTTTTTTAATATACTTTACATACTTTTCAGAATAGATATCATTATATCCATCTCCATTATTAATAGATCCGGAAGCATACAATATCGCTACTTTCTCTCCAGATTCGTCATCACCAGCATAAGAATTGATATAGCTGCTTAAAGAGATCTTATTCAGTTTATCATCTTCTTTCAGACTCAGTTTAGACTTAAGCAAATCTTCATATTCTGATTTCTGAATAAGTTTGTCTGCAAGTCTGTATTTTAATCCCTGCTCAGGAATCATTCCATATAAACTGTCTACAATTGTTCTGAACTGAAGAGTATCAATTTTTCTGGATGCCGCCATTTTATTGGATGTATTTTTCCAAAGATCATTCAAAAGAGTGCTTAGCTGCTCTTTATTCTCCGGAGAAATATCATTTCTTAAGAAAGGTTCTACTGCGGATTTGAATTTTCCGTGACGGATCACTTCAATTCCGATTCCGTATTTATCTGCGAAATCCTTGAAGAACGTCACCTCTGTAGCAAGCCCCTTCAATTCTATTCCTCCCGCAGGATGAAGGTAATACTGATCTGCTACAGATCCCAAATAATAAGCAGACTGTGAAACTCCATTTCCATAAGCATATACAAATTTTCCGCTTTTCTTGAAATCTTCAATAGCATTTCTCAGATCATCAATCTGCGTAAGACCTGCATTAAGCTCATCTGCTTCAATACTTATCCCTTTAATATTGTCATCAGTTTTAGCCTTATTAATAGCTTCCAATGCATCATAAAGAAGAACGCTTTTGTTCTGGCTGCTTATTCCAAACAATCCCATCTGTTCTTCAGTAGGGCTGTCTATGATGTTTGTTTTTAAATTAATCGTAAGGACAGAGTTCTTTTTTACCGCCACAGACTTATCATTCCCCATGGAACTGAACACAAGCATTATAATGAAAAAGAAGAAAAATACAGCGCAAAGTAGAATTATTGCTACTATATTTGCCAAAACATTTTTAAAGAAACTTCTCATAAATCAATCAATTTTCTAATATGTCGCAGCATAAGGTCATTTTGTTACTCGGAAGTAACCTCGGAGAGCAAAAAAAAAATATAGAGCTTGCTTTGCAGAAAATAAAAGAGGCCGGAAACCACATTTCACAAACCAGCGATTTTTTAATGTCAGATCCTGTAGAATTTGCTAGTTCCAATATTTTTTGTAATATTGCAACAATAATATTCACGCATCTTTCACCAATTCAATTGCTTGATTGTATTAAAAATATAGAAATTGAAATGGGAAGAATTACTGATTCAAAAGTAACCGGAGGTTATACCGACAGGCTAATAGATATTGATATCATTAAGTATAATGAATTAAACTTTACATCAGAAAGATTAGAAATCCCTCATAAAAAACATCTTTTTGAAAGGGAGTTTTCCAGAATATTATTAAAAGATTTTATTTAAAACATAAAACATATTGTATGAAATTAGGTTTATTATTATTGGCCTCTGTATTGCCAATTGCAGCTTTCGCTCAGAATAGCGGAACGACAGTAAACTCTTCTACTGAGTATCCTAATACATTTTCCTCAGGCTCAGCTAATGTAAAACCTTTCGACAACAAATCCAGACTCTTCAGAGACTGGTCTATCTCTGTTGGAGGAGGTACAGCATTTATGGTACATTCAGCTTTGAAATCTATCCACAATGATAAGATAAACTGGGGGTACAATGCTTACGTAAGTATTGACAAACAAATATCACATGCTTTCGGCCTAAGCCTTTTGTACACAAGAGGAGAAACAAAGCAGACAGGTCAGCTTCCCGGTACGCCAGGACAATTGGCTGGTGTTGGAGTTGCAACTACTCAGTTTGATCAGCTTGCTATATTAGGTGACGTTAACTTCTCTAATTTATTAAGGAGAGTAGACAACCATTCTCCCTACAGATGGGCCTTCCATGGATATATGGGAATTGGACTTCAAGGGTACAGAACATCTTTGCATGATAATGATAGAAACAGATGGAGTGATGCTCCCAGGAGAACCCCTCTGTTTGTAAAGCAGAATCTTGATATTAATTCCATGTACTATCAGGCTGGTATAGGGGTTAAATACAACGTTTCAAAACTTATTGATCTTGAAGCAAGAACGATGTATATCATAAGCGGTGAACAGTCATTCGACGGAAGTGGATGGAAAAATTCCAGCTATGATCCTGCAAATGCAGCAGAATCTCAATACAGATATACCATACTCAACAACAGAAGGTCTTATAATGCATGGACGGTATCTTTAGGAGCATCTTTCAAACTTGGAAAACAAATGTCTCACCTGGCATGGCATGATCCGCTACAAGAAGCTTATTACAGAACCAGCGTTTTAGAAAATGCAACTACAGACTTTGTTGTTTGTGAAAAAGGAGATGCTGACAATGATGGAGTATGTGATGATTGGGACAGACAGCTTGATACTCCTGCAGGTGCAAGAGTAGATGGTGCTGGAGTAGCTTTAGATATGGATCTTGACGGAGTTATTGACCTATATGACAAATGCGTAACTGTTCCTGGACCGGTTGAAAACAACGGATGTCCAATCAAATAATCCAGATAAACAGCTTTTTCAAAAAAAAATCAAATAATAAATACACGATGAAATTAAGTTTAGCAATTGTTGCATTAGCTTTGGCTGTCCCTGCCGTAAGCTATGCACAAAACTCTGCGGCAGTTTCCAATGGAAAGTATCCCAATACTTTTTCTTCCGGATCTGCTAATGTTTCCCCATTCACCAACCAATCGAAAAGATTTAATGACTGGTCTATTTCTGTAGGGGCTGGAGTTCCACTTCTTCAGTCTGCCGATTTAACCTCCATTAAAAACGGTAACGGTAAAAACCTTTTCGGATATTCTGCATATGTAAGTATTGATAAAGCAATTACTCATGCTTTCGGTATCAATCTACAATATGACAGAGGTGAAACAAGGCAAGGATGGTTCAATACCAAAAAATCTGCACCGGATGCTTCTGCAGTAGCGGGCAGAACTCAGTATGACGCAATCTCATTATTAGGAGATGTAAACTTCTCTAACCTATTAAGAAGAGTCGACAACCATTCTACATACAGATGGGCACTTCACGGATATGCAGGTATTGGTACAATAGCTTACAGAGCGTATCAGAAAGACTACAAAGGACAAAACCTTATGACGGAAGTCAAGCCTTTCCAGCTAGGTTCTATGTTTATGCAGGCTGGTGCCGGTTTGAAATTTAAAGTCAGCAGAAGAATTGATATCGAAGGTAGATTAATGTACGTCGTTACCGGTGATGATGAGTTTGACGGAGGTGGTGATGCATACAGCGCTATCAACAGACGTTCTGAGCAGGTTTCTGACAATTTCTTCAATGCAACTTTAGGGGTTTCTCTAAAACTTGGAAAAAACGAATCTCACTTAATGTGGCATGATCCACTTCAGGAAATCTATTACAAATTGGATATTTTGGCTAACAAAACCCCAGATATTGAAGTTTGTCAAAAAGGAGATGCAGACAATGACGGTGTTTGCGACGATTGGGACAGACAGCTCAACACTCCGGCAGGAGCGAGAGTGGATGGTGCCGGAGTTGCTCTTGACACTGACTTAGATGGTGTAATCGACCTTTACGACAAGTGTGTAACAGTTCCGGGACCGGTTGAAAACAATGGATGCCCCATCGCAAAAAAAGACAATAACCAAACCGCTAAAGAAATAGAGAAAACATTAAAAGATATTTATTTCAACTTCAACAAGGCTACAATCAGACCCGAATCTAACGAAAAACTAGATCTTGCAGCCTCAATTATTAAAGAAAACGGAGGTAATTACTTGTTAACTGGGCATACTGACATCAAAGGTAGCGCAGCCTATAACCTAAGACTATCTAAAGAAAGAGCTGCTGCTGTAGTAGGAGCTTTAGAAAGCAGAGGTATTAGTGAAAATATTCTTAAATCAAGAGGAGTAGGTTCTGCAGATGCAACAATTCCTGCTTCAGCTTCAGATGCTGAAAGAATGGCAGACAGAAAAGTTACAGTAAGATATATAGAAACTTCGGAATGGGATGCTATCAAAAAGAAAGATTATGAAGATGCTCCGGTAAAGAAACCGGTAAAAAAAGTATCGGCAAAGAAAAGTAAAAAATAATCTCTTATTATACCTAAAAACCGGAAAGAATTTTCTTTTCGGTTTATTTTTTTTCTACTACGAATTTTTTTACATACCTTTATATCATTTTCAGGACAAGACTTATGAATTTCTTAAAAATCAGCGAGTTTGTTTTGGAAAAATGAAAAAAAAATCACTTTCAACGTAAAAAATCATTTCAAATAACTTAACTTAAAAAAATAACACTATGAAATTAAGTTTAGCAATTGTTGCATTAGCATTGGCTGTTCCTACTGCCATTTATGCACAAGACTCGACGGCAGTTTCAAATGGAAAGTACCCAAATACTTTTTCTTCTGGGTCTGCTAATGTTTCCCCATTCACCAACCAATCGAAAAGATTTAATGACTGGTCTATTTCTGCAGGGGTTGGAGTTCCACTTCTTCAGTCTGCCGATTTAACCTCCATTAAAAACGGTAACGGTAAAAACCTTTTCGGATATTCTGCATATGTAAGTATTGATAAAGCAATTACTCATGCTTTCGGTATCAATCTACAATATGACAGAGGTGAAACAAGGCAAGGATGGTTCAATACCAAAGATTCTGCACCGGATGCTTCTGCAGTAGCGGGTAGAACTCAGTATGACGCAATCTCATTATTAGGAGATGTAAACTTCTCTAACCTATTAAGAAGAGTGGATAACCATTCTCCATACAGATGGGCACTTCACGGATATGCAGGTATTGGTACAATAGCTTACAGAGCGTATCAGAAAGACTACAAAGGACAAACCCTTATGACGGAAGTCAAGCCTTTCCAGCTAGGTTCTATGTTCATGCAGGCTGGTGCCGGTTTGAAATTTAAAGTAAGCAGAAGAATTGATATCGAAGGTAGATTAATGTACGTTGTTACCGGTGATGATGAGTTTGACGGAGGCGGTGATGCATACAGCGCTATCAACAGACGTTCTGAGCAGGTTTCTGACAACTTCTTCAATGCAACTTTAGGGGTTTCTCTAAAGCTTGGAAAACACGAATCTCACTTAATGTGGCATGACCCACTTCAGGAAATCTATTACAAACTGGATGTTTTGGCTAACAAAAACCAGGATATCGAAGTTTGTAAAAAAGGAGATGCTGATAATGACGGTGTTTGCGACGATTGGGACAGACAGCTTGATACTCCGGCAGGAGCGAGAGTGGATGGTGCAGGAGTTGCTCTTGACACTGACTTAGACGGTGTAATCGACCTTTACGACAAGTGTGTAACAGTTCCGGGACCGGTTGAAAACAATGGATGCCCGATAGCCACTACTGGACCAGTAGTAGAAACAGAAACAAAATTGGACGGAATTGAGTTTGACTTAAATTCAGATAGAATTTTACCTTCAAATACTCCAATTCTGAACAATGCTGTTAACTATATCAACTCTTCAAACGGATCATACAACGTAATTGGAGCTACTGATACAAGAGGAACAGATGCTTACAACCAGAAACTTTCCGAAAGAAGAGCAAACAACGTTAAGAATTATCTGATCAAAAACGGTGTTCAATCTGGAAAAATACAGGCGATTGGTAAAGGTGAGAAAGACCTTAAATACCCTGAATGTGAACCTGCAACGAAATGCCCTGAATGGAAAAATAGAGCAAACAGAAGAGTTTACTTCGAAGCTAAATAATAAACATATTAATTTATTATACAAAAGTCACGCATTGCGTGGCTTTTTTTGTTACCTTACTTTCCTTATTTTTACATCATGATTTCTCCACAGGATTTTCAAAAGCTAAAATATGATACTCTTAAGTATTTCTGGGGCTATACTGACTTTAGAGATGCTCAGGAAGAGATTATCAATGCTGTTATCAACGAAAAAGATACCCTGGTTCTGTTACCAACAGGAGCGGGAAAATCCTTATGCTATCAGCTGCCTGCTTTACTGAAAGAAGGAACTTGCCTTGTGGTTTCTCCCCTGTTGGCATTAATGAAAGATCAGGTTAACCAACTTAAATTTCGGGGTATAGAAGCTGAGTATTTATCTTCTGAACTGGATGAGTATGATACAGAAGCAATCTATGACCGATGCAAAGAAGGACTTACTAAACTCCTTTATATTTCTCCGGAAAGACTAACCAACACACAGTTTCTTCAAAATATAGAAGAAATCCAGCTGTCGTTCATTGCTGTAGATGAAGCACACTGTATCTCAGAATGGGGACAGGATTTCCGTCCTAGCTATCAGAATATCAAAGGATTCAGAAGTAACAATCCTGAAATTCCATGTCTGGCATTAACTGCTACTGCAACTCCAAAAGTTCTGGAAGAGATCAAAACAAAACTGGAACTTAAAAAACCAGCTGTTTTTCAAAAAAGTTTCAAAAGAAATAATATCAGAATATTTACAGAAGAAGTTTCCGATAAGTTTCAACGTGTTTTCGATATTTTAAAATACAATAATGACTCTGGGATAGTGTATGTAAGAACCAGAAAAGAAGCTGAATTACTTACTGAGTTTTTGAAAAAAAATCAACTGAAAAATGTAGATTACTTCCACGCAGGTCTTACCACAAAAGAAAAAAATACCAAACAAAACCTTTGGAACAACAGTGATAATCATGTTCTGATCTCAACGAATGCCTTCGGAATGGGAATCGATAAAGATAATGTACGGTTTGTTATTCACTATTCTCCTGCAGCCTCGCTGGAGAATTACTATCAGGAAATCGGAAGATCCGGAAGAGATGGTAAAGAAAGTTTTGCGTTTATGCTTTGGAACCAACAGGAGCTTTTAAACTTTGATCAAATCTTAAAGAACCAGATCCCCAATAAAGCCGAATTTTTAAAAATCATTAGCTACCTCTACTCTATTTTTCAGGTTGCCGAATTTGAACTTCCGGAAAAAACCTTTCAACTGAATACAGCCGGAATACAGAACTTCACAAAGTTATCGAAGGCAAAAATCAACAATATTCTCAATTTCCTGCACAACCAGGAAGTAATCTATTACAATGACTACAAGAGTCTGTCTTCTCTGGAACTTTTCATTAAACCGGATGAAATAGATCAGCTTCCTCAGAAAGATGCGCATTTTATAGAACTGCTTTTCCGCACCGTATCAGGAATTACCACTCACAAGGTAATGTTCAGTGAACAGCAGGTAAGTAATAAAATAAATGTAGGACTTCCTTTGATTAAAGAACGTTTGAAAGAGCTTCAGCAAAAAAATTATCTGGAATATCTTGATGGTGCGCTGGCAAGTATCAAGTTTCTAAAACCTCGTGACGAAAGAGCCATAAGTAATGCATATTGGAAACTTTTCGAACACATCCAAAAAAATAAAATTCAGAAATGGGAGGAAATGAAGTTTTATGTAGAAAATAATACCTACTGCAAAATGAAACTTATTCTGGCCTACTTTGGAGAAAAAAATTCAAAAAACTGTGGACACTGTTCTGTGTGTGAAAAGAATAAACAATCTATTTTTGGTAAAAACGTATCTCAGCAGATCATCAATTTACTGGCAAAAAAGCCTTCCACAATTGAGGAGCTTTCTATACAGCTCAGCTATCATTCCAAAGAAAATATTTTAGAAAATCTGATATTTCTACTCGATTCAGGAAAGGTAAGAATGCTGAATTTCAGAACGTATATGCTGAATAATGAATAATCGGATTCTGAGATTGAAAAATACCAAAATTTCCCACTCCAAAACACTAAAAACTCCTTCACAACAACCCTCTCCTACCTCGAATCAAAAACTTATCTTTGCAGTATGAAATCATTGAAAGTCGTTTTTTTAGGAACTCCTGAGTTTGCAAAAACTTCTTTGGAGGCTATCCATCAATCTCATCATCAAGTAGTAGGTGTAGTAACAGTAGCAGACAAAGCAAGCGGACGCGGGCAAAAGATCCATCAGTCACCGGTAAAAGTGTATGCTTCTGAAAATAATATTCCTGTTTTTCAACCGGAAAAATTACGAAACCCTGAATTTTTAGAAGAGCTGAGACAGCTTGATGCTGATGTTTTTGTGGTAGTAGCATTCAGAATGATGCCTAAAATTCTTTTTGAAATGCCTAAGATGGGAACATTTAACCTTCACGCCTCTTTACTTCCGGATTATCGTGGAGCAGCACCTATCAACTATGCTGTTATTAATGGTGAGGAAAAAACCGGTGCCACCACTTTCTTTATCAATGAAAAAATTGATGAAGGAAATATTCTTCTGCAGGAAGAACTGACTGTTTTACCTGACGAAAATGCAGGAAGTCTTCATGACAGACTGATGGAAATGGGTTCTAAGCTGGTCGTGAAAACGTTAGATGGCCTTGCTGAAAACTCCATTGAAGAAAAACCTCAACCTTCAGTAGAACATCCTAAAAATGCCTACAAAATTTTTAAGGAAGATACCAAAATCAATTGGAATGCTCCTTCAAAAACTGTGCATCAGTTTATCTTGGGAATGTCTCCTTACCCCGCAGCTTTCACCACTTTAATGGTTGAAAATGAGGAAAAAGGACTGAAAATATTTGCAGGAAAGTTTGAACTTGCCGATCATGGGCACAATGCAGGAACGCTCTCTATTTCTAAAAATGAATTTAAAATCTATACTGAAGATGGTATTTATTATCCTATGGAACTTCAGTTGGAAGGTAAAAAAAGAATGATGGTAAAAGATTTTCTTAATGGTTTTCACAGCTATGAAGGAATCTCATTAAAAAGCTAAATACAGATTGATATATTAATCAAAAACCACATAAGTTCTACTGCTTGTGTGGTTTTTTATTTATGATTTTTTCCCGTTTACAATCAGCTTTTATTGACTATTTTTCTACGGATTCGGCTTATAAATTCCGGTGTTACTCCCAGATAAGCCGCGATCTGAATATTGGTAAGACGGTGTGCTGTCTGAGGATAATCCTTTAGAAAATCAAGATAGCGTTCATCGGAGGGTTTGCTTAAATTATCAATAATCCTGCGTTGTAAGGCAATAATGGATTTCTGGAATTTAAGCCTCATCAGCCTGTCAATTTCAGGCATTTCTCTGAAAAATATTTCTTTATCTTTTTTCGCAATCAAAAGAATTTCACTGTCTTCAAGAGCCTGAATGTTGAGTTTGGATGGCATATTATTGATAAAACTGTCAATATCCGAAATCCACCAGTTTTCAACGCCGAAATACAGTATCTGCTCAACCCCGTTATGATGAGTATGAGAAACTTTAAAACATCCGCTGACCACAAATCCTTCAAATTCACAGATGTTCCCTTCTTGTAATAGAAATTCTTTTTTCTTTAGTTTATGAAGGTGAAAGGCATTACAATATCTTTCCAGTTTTTCGTCTGAAATTTCAATATAATCTCTGATATGCTTTTTTAAAGATTCGGTCATGATTTTAAAACAATAAAAGGCTTAGAAAAACCCTAAACCTTTTATTTTATATTATGCATCATCATTTACAGCGAAAAATTCACTTATAATGATTTCTTTTACTATAATTGCACCAACTCAGTAACTTCTACATCATATCCTCCCACCTGAGGCTTGATTGTAGGGTTTTGAGTGATTACTTTAAACTTATTGATTCCCAGATTTTTTAAGATCTGTGTTCCGATACCATAATCTCTATAGTTGTACGCTAAAGTAGGGTGTTGCTCCTGCCCGTCCTGATAGTTCAGGAACTGCTGAAGTTTTCTTAATGTATTTTCAGAATTTGAAACGTTATTGATAAAAATAATCGCCCCTTTTCCAGCCTCATTTACCATATTCGTTACTTTTTCCAATAGAGGTTTTTCACCATTGTTAAGTCTGGTTAATACATCAAAATAAGAATCTGAAGACTGTACTCTTACCAAAACCGGCTCATCTACAGTCCATGCTCCTTTTGTTAAAGCAAAGTGGATTTGATCATTAGAAGTTTCTCTGAACGCGTAGAAATCAAACTCACCGTAATGCGTTTTTACTTTCTTTTCTTCCAATCTTTCAACCAGGTTTCCTTTTTTAAGCTGATAATGGATCAAATCTTCAATCGATACGATTTTCATATCATGTTTCTGAGCAAAAGCGTGAAGTTCAGGTAAACGGGACATTGTTCCGTCTTCATTCATAATTTCACAGATTACTCCTCCTTCTTTTAAGCCTGCCAGGTGAGTAAGATCGATAGCAGCTTCTGTATGCCCTGCTCTTTTCAATACTCCTCCTTTTCTTGCACGAAGCGGGAAAATGTGACCAGGTCTCATGAAATCTGTAGGCTTGGATTTTTCATCCATCAAAGCTAAAATTGTTTTCGCTCTGTCTCCTGCAGAAATACCGGTAGAAGTTCCGTTCCCCAGAAGGTCAACAGATACGGTAAAAGCCGTTTCCTTAGGATCACTGCTTCTGCTTACCATCACTTCCAGTCCAAGCTCATCACATCTTTTCTCTGGAAGCGGCATACAGATAAGCCCTCTTCCGTGAAGAGCCATGAAGTTGATGATTTCGGGTGTAGTAAGTTCTGCCGCACAAAGAAAATCACCTTCATTTTCTCTATCTTCATCATCCACTACTATGATTATTTTACCATTTCTAAGGTCTTCAATTGCCTCCGGAATAGTATTTAATTTAATATCAGACATCTTTACTTTTATTTTGTGCAAAGATACTCATAAAAATAAGCATCTGCCAATTAATATCAAGGGTTTATTACGCTTTGGATAATGTGTTTGCTGCCTCTCTGAAGATTTCGTAAGATCTCAGTCTTTTCTGATGATCATAAATATGCGAGTTGATCATAAGCTCATCTACATTAAACTTTTCCTGGAAATCTTTAAGTTTCTGCTGAACCTCTGCCTGATCTCCAATAAAAGTATATCTCAGCTTCTGTAAAACCATTGATTTTTCCATCGGTGACCAGATATCATCCATATCATCTACCGGCGGAGCGAAAGGTTTTCTGTCGTTTCTCACAATATTGATAAAAGCCTGAAATAAAGTAGTGGAAATTTTATGTGCTTCCTCCGAAGTTTCAGCTGCTACACCGTTTACACAGGCAATGATATAAGGCTTATCTGCATATTTTGAAGGCTCAAAATGTTCTCTGTATATTTTAAAAGCCATTTCCATCTGCTCAGGAGCAAAATGCCCCGCAAAAGCATAAGGTAAGCCCAGTTCGGCAGCCAACCAGGCACTATCTGTACTGGATCCTAAGATGTAAAGTGGAATATCCAGCCCCTCACCAGGAATGGCTCTCACCATAGCATCTGAATTTTCTTTTGAGAAATATCTCTGAAGTTCAAGAATCTGTCTCGGAAACTGTTCATTAATGATGGCAGGATTTCTACCCAACGCCTGAGCAGTTAAGCCATCTGTACCAGGTGCTCTTCCAAGACCAAGATCAATTCTTCCCGGAAATAAAGATTCTAAGGTACCGAACTGTTCTGCAATAATCAGAGAACTGTGATTGGGAAGCATAATTCCTCCAGAACCTACTCTGATCTTTTTAGTTCCATTGGCAATAAAACCAATTAATACTGAGGTGGCAGAACTGGCAATACTTTCCATATTATGATGCTCGGCAAGCCAGAATCTTTTATAATCCAGACTTTCAGCATGATTGGCTAAAGACAGACTGTCCTGAAAAGTATCGTGTATGCTTTTTTCCTGCTTTACGGGCGCAAGATCTAAAACAGAAATTTCAAAATTTTTCATATTGGAATATTCATTTTTTTCCAAAGAAGATACAGAATCTTCTCTGTCGATTTCATAATTCTAAATTGGGGTTCAAAAAACCATACAAATTTAAAATATAAAATCTGCATTAGTTACTTTTTGTAATTAATAAAAACAATTGATCAGTTCAGGGAAAAACTATTGAAAAATAATTTTTAATATAAATAGAAAGATAAGGCCGTTCCTGAATAAAATAGAAAAATAAGAAAATATTTAAATTAGATAAATCATTAAAAAGAGAATTAAATACTAAATTCGCATTACCACAATTTAAAAATATCTATATGAAAACAAAATCTGAATTTCATTCAAAAGGATGGATTACCAAAATGGTTTGTATGAATATGATAGCAGTTCTTGCTTTCTCATCCTGCGACAAAAGCAATGATGATCCGGTAACAAATACGGATCCTCTTTCTCAAAAAGAAGAAGTTAAAAAAGGACAGTTAAATGGTCAATCTATTACCTACGTTAAAAAGGACGGACTCAACTTTTTTCAGGGAGATATTGTTCTTTCTGATCAGCAAGTATCAGAAGACGGAGTAGCCAATAAAGGGGGCGCCAGTTTTTCAAGATGGCCAAGTGGCAGAATTTATTATACGGTTGCAGGTAATATGGGTTCCATTAATGCTAATAAAATCACGAGTGCCATTAATGAATATAATAGTAAAACCAATACCCAATGGGTTCTCCGCACCAATCAATCTAATTATGTAGAATTCATTTTCGGAAGCGCTACCGGATCAGATGGCTGGGCTCATATAGGATATCAGGGAGGAAAGCAGACTATTTCTCTCGATCAGTATATTTCTGTAGGATCGGTTATTCATGAAATGGGACATACAGTAGGTCTTTACCATGAACATTGCCGTAAGGACAGAGATCAGTACCTTAGTATTCAATGGGCCAATATTCAGGATGGGCAGGCTTACAATTTCAACATCTATAGTTCGGGTACAGATATAGGGCCATTCAATATTAATTCAGTAATGATGTATTGGCCCAATTCTTATTCTAAAAACGGACTGCCAACGATTAAAAGAGCCAACAATACCACTTTCACTTATAACAGAACAGGTTTTACAACAGGCGATATTAATACCATCAATGCGATGTATCCTTAAACCCTACCTCATCCTAAAAAGAAAAGAATTCTCTAGGAATTCTTTTCTTTTTTATAATTGAAATGATTGATCAGGATTCTGATCTCATTAAATTCAAAATTACTTGGCAGCGCATTCTTCCATTCGGTTAAGGTTTCGTGTGGATTTTTGTAGAACTCATCTTCAAAAGCTTTAATCTTATCTGAAGTAATCACTCTCGAAATATCCAGCAATCCCTGTTCTGCAAATTTAGCAAGGTGCCCGATGACGGTTTCTTTAACCAACCCTCTTTCCAAAGCAATTTCTCCGATGGTTTTACCTTGTTCGAAGAGTTGGAAGGTTAATACCTGCGACGGTACTTTAGCAATTTTAAGATTGATTTCCTTATCATTCTTTTCATCTAAAAGTTTAGTTTCAAGAAGATATATTTCTTTTAGACTATTCAGGTATTCTTCAATATCTTCCAGCCAGCTTTTAAATTCTTCGTTGTATTGTTTTAAGCCTTTCGCGCCTTTAATTTCAGCATAAAATTCTTTAAGAGGATCGAATATTTTGTTTCTGGTTTCTGTAAAAAAGAAATTTACGGCTCCCTTTGATTTATTTTCTATTTCGGACCACTCTTCTTTTTTAACGATAAAATTATTAACCTTCTGGAAAATGATACGTTCCAGTTTTTCAAATATCTTTCCAAGATTTACGGCTTCATGTTTCAGTTGAAGATATAGCTGCTTGGTTTTAACATGATCAATATTTTTGGTAACAATTGAAATATTATTCCAGTCTTCAACTTCTTTTAAAAACCATATACAGTCTACTGTACGAAGTACTTTCCGGATACTGTAATCATATTTTTCCTGATTCAGAATAGCTTCTACATGATCGTTGGCAACTGTATCGGTATGAAAATGCAGAATTCTTTCGTCTTTAAAAATAACTTCCGGAGTAATTTTCGATTTTAAAACAATGCCTTCCAGCGTTCTGCAACGGGACAAAGCTACATAGACCTGTCCGGCTGTAAAACTTTTTCCGGCATCAATAATCACTTTATCAAAAGTAAGTCCCTGACTTTTATGGATGGTAACCGCCCATGCCAGTTTGATTGGAAACTGCTCAAAACTTCCCAACACTTCCTCTTTGATGTTTTTATCCGTATCTAGGAAGTATTTTTTCTGTTCCCAGGTTTCTCTTTTTACGACAATTTCTCTTTCGCTTTCATCAAGAACTACACGAATTTCGTGTTCGTCCAGCCCAATGATTTCTCCCAGCTTTCCGTTGAAATATTTTTTTTCTCCGGAAATATCATTTCTGATGAACATGATCTGTGCGCCAATTTTCAGCTCTAAAAATTGTTCGTTGGGAAATTGGTTTTCTTTAAAATCACCCACCAATTTCGCTTCATAAGTTTGAGCATCCACTTTGATCCCGGCCAGTTTCTCCTGATTGATCTCATCGGCCATTTTATTGTGAGAGCACAGATATACGTAAGATTCTTTGCCCATGTCAAAATCCGGATCATATCTTTTATTAAGGTGCTCAAAATCGATATTGGCCACATCTCCGTCGCGAATTGCATTTAGAATTTCGAGAAATTCTTCATCGGACTGGCGATATACTTTGGTAAGCTCAATGGTAACAATTGGAATATCCTTAATGGCATGGCTGTCGAAAAAGAATGGAGAGTTGTAATACATCTTCAAGATATGTTCATCTCTCACCACAGGCGGCAGCTGAAATAAGTCTCCTATAAACAGCATCTGTACACCTCCAAATCTCTGATTGTTTCTTCGGATAAACCGTAAAGAAAAATCCATCATATCCAAGACATCGGCTCTTAACATAGAAACCTCGTCAATGATGATGATTTCAACTTCTCGTAAAAGTTTCAGTTTATCTTTTCTATATTTGAAATGGGGCATCAGATCGGCAATATTATTTGCCAAACTGGTATCTATCCTTTCTGTAGTAGGAAGAAAGGTTCTCAGCGGTAATCCGAACATGGAGTGAATGGTAACTCCTCCTGCATTGATGGCTGCGATCCCTGTAGGAGCTACCACAATATGTTTCTTTTTTGTCCGTCTTACAAAATCATTAAGAAATGTGGTTTTCCCTGTCCCGGCTTTCCCGGTCAGAAAAACGCTTCTGTTGGTGTACTCTAATAAGTCAAAAAAATGATTGTTCATCGTCGTCAAAAATACGGAAATCAATTGAATTTCTTACCTTGGCATAAGTTTTGAAAATTCTTAAAAAGAAAAAAGTATACTGTGAAAAATTTTTTACCTCATATTTTTACAATAGTATTATGTACTACAATCAGCTTGGTTTCCTGTACAAGCTCCAGAAACTTCAACACCAATCTTCCCGTTGATATTGCAGACAGACCTGCTGATGAAGACAGTCAGAAATATGATCAGGCTCAGTTGGATAAAATGAAGGCATCCATTGAATCGGAAGTGTCAGGTGAAAAATGTACAGATGCAAGCGATTGGACTTTTGCTCCAATGGGTGTTAAATCCTGTGGCGGTCCTCAACAGTATATTGCTTATCCAAAAAAAATAGAAGCTTCTTTTATGGCAAGAGTAAATGAATATACTGATAAAGTAAGAGTTTTCAACGAAAAATATAATATCACTTCAGATTGCGCTGTAGTTATGCCTCCAACTTCTCTTAAATGCATCAAGGGAAAGATAAGGATGATTACTCCGGATGATGATGCAAAATAAAGCAAAGGTTCAATATCAAATCGACAAAAGCTCCGTTATTACAAGGGAGCTTTTGTATTTTGTGTATTATTATATTGGGCTGGAAAGAGCCTATTGTTAATTTTTTAAAATCGGCGATAAATCACAAAATAAGTTTCCTCATACAATTCATCACTCAAATCCTAAAACTGTCCTACCTCCAACTCAAGTTTCTACAATTCGTGATCTTCAACGTTTTCTTTATACCAAGAAGAATATTTCACATAATTATCTGCAATTCTATTGACTTCACCTTCTAATAACTGAGCATTGATGTCTTTTATTTTTCTGGCAGGAACTCCCCCCCAAACTTCTCCGGATTTGATGTGCGTTCCCTGGGTAACTACAGAACCTGCTCCAACAATAGAGTTTTCTTCTACCAAACAGTCATCCATCACAATGGCTCCCATTCCGATCAGTACATTATCTTTAATGGTACACCCGTGAACAATTGCATTATGACCGATGGATACATTGTTTCCAATGTTCAAAGGGTGTTTCTGGTAAGTACAGTGTAACATTGCATTATCCTGAACATTCACCTTATCTCCCATTTTAATATAATGAACATCTCCACGGATTACTGCATTATACCAAACACTACAGTCTTTTCCCATAGTAACATCTCCGATAATAGTAGCTGTTTCAGCCAAAAAAGTATTCTCTCCGATCTGTGGTATTTTTCCTAAAAGTTTTTTTACAAGTGCCATAGTTTTAATTTGAAAATTTAAAATAAGCTTGTTTTGAAAATGATGATTGTCTACCTCCTAATTTTTAGTATCTAACTTCTAAATTAAAGCGATAGCAAAAATCTAACTCTCAATTTTCAGCTTCTAACTTCTAATGCGTATTTTTGTATCTCAAATTTAACGAAAAAATGCGTACCGTACTTATAGAACCTACTGAAAACCCGAAAGTGATGAAGTTTGTAGCTGATTACAACCTGATCCCCGGGTCTTTGGAACTGGACAGAGATTCAGATATTTCAGAAATTCCTTTGGCACAGGAACTTTTCAATTATCCTTTTGTGGAAAGAATTTTCATCACTGCTAATTTTGTAGCAGTGGCTAAACAGGATACTATTGATTGGGAACATGTAGCTGAAAGTCTGAAAAATGTGATTGAGGATGAATTATTAGCCAATCCAAGAATTTATCTTCAGAAGAAAAAAGAAATGTATCAGATCTATGCTGAAATGACTCCGAACCCGAATGTAATGAAGTTTGTTTCCAACAAGTTGCTTATGGAAGGTTTTGTGGAAGTAAAATCAAGAGATGCTGCCGGGGATGTTCCTTTGGCGCAGGCTATCTTTAATGAATTCGATTTTGCAACGGAAGCTTTTATTTCTGACAATTTTGTAGCTGTTACCAGAGATAATTCTGTAGAATGGCACCAGGTAATGATGTCCGTTCGTGCTCTTATTGCTGAGTATCTTCAAAATGGAGGAGAAATTTCGAAAGTAGAACCTCAGAAACACGAAAATCCTGTTGAGAAAATCATCAACAGAGATTATACGGAAGATGAGCAGAAAATTTCTGATATTTTAAATGAATATGTAGCTCCAGCCGTAGAAAATGATGGAGGAAAAATTTCTTTAATGGAATATGATCAGGCCAACAAAACTGCAAAAATGCTTTTACAGGGTGCCTGCTCAGGATGCCCAAGTTCTACAGCTACTTTAAAGAACGGTATTGAAAATATTTTAAAACAATTCGTTCCGGACTTAGTAGAAAGAGTGGAAGCCGTAAACGGATAAAGAATAATGGAATACGGAAAGAAGATCCTTGTTATTATTGGAAGTGCTACCAAAAACTCCAGCAACCAGAAACTCATTGAGCAGGTATTGGAAAAAAATATTGGAGCCAAATTTCACATCTACGACGATCTTTCTGTTCTTCCCCACTTTGATACTTCGCTCACCGATTCTGATACTCCTGAAGAAGTGGTAAAAATAAGAGAGGAAATTGATAATGCTGCAGGCATCTTATTTTCTACCCCGGAATATATTTTCAGTATTCCCGGCAGATTAAAAAATATGTTGGAATGGTGTGTTTCTACCACTATTTTTTCTGACAAACCGGTTGCGGTGATTACGGCTTCTGCCAATGGAGAAAAGGGACATGAGGAATTATTATTAATTGTAAAGACTCTGGGAGCCAGAATAGATGATCAACATCAGCTTTTAATAAAGGGAATAAAAGGGAAATTTGAGTCTAATGGCTCAGTGGAAAGTAATACCTTTGTCAAAGTATTACAATTGGTAACGGATTTTTCAGAATCTGTTTCATCATTAAAATAAAAAATATTGAATAATAAAGGAATTTTACTGGTCAATCTTGGATCACCGAGATCTACAGCTGTAAATGATGTAAAGGAATATCTTGATGAGTTTTTGATGGACGAAAGAGTGATCGATTACCGTTGGATCTTTCGTTCCCTTCTCGTTCAGGGAATTATCCTGAAAACAAGACCTGCCAAATCTGCTGAAGCTTACAAGACCGTTTGGATGGATGAAGGTTCTCCACTGATTGTGATTACAGAAAAAATTCAGAAAAAGCTTCAAAAAGTAGTAGATGTTCCTGTAGAAATCGGTATGCGATATGCAGAACCAAGTATAGAAACAGGGATTCAAAAGTTGGTGGATCAGGGTATTAATGAAATCGTTCTTTTCCCTTTGTATCCCCAGTATGCGATGAGTACAACGGAAACGGTTATTGAAAAGGCTGAAGAAGTAAGAAAAAAGAAGTTTCCAAAGATAAAGATCAATTATATTCAACCTTTCTACAACAGAGATATTTATATTAACTGCCTTGCAGAAAGTATTAAGGAGAAACTTCCTGAGAATTTTGATGCACTCCAGTTTTCTTATCACGGTGTTCCGGAAAGGCATATTTATAAGACAGATCCTTCAAAAACCTGTAAAATTGATGATGCCAACTGTATCAACAGCCAGGTGGATACTCATAATGCGTACTGTTACAGACACCAATGTTATAAAACTACGGAAGCTGTGATTGCTAAAATGGGACTTCCTAAGGAGAAAACAATTGTGTCTTTCCAGTCAAGGCTAGGAAAAGATAAATGGATAGAACCTTATACCGATGAAACCCTGGAAACTATTCCTAAAAAGGGAGTAAAAAACCTAGCGGTTGTATGCCCAGCCTTTGTTTCTGACTGTCTTGAAACATTAGAAGAAATTTCTGTAGAAGGAAAGGAACAGTTTATTCATGGTGGAGGTGAAAACTTCCATTATATTCCATGTCTGAATGATGAAGACCGATGGATAGATGTAGTAAAGATTCTTTGTGAAGAGAAACTGAATGATTTCTATTTGGTTTAAAATACATTCACTTTCTTTAAAAATAAACAAAAGGCCGCGGGGAAAATCCCGCGGCCTTTTTACTGAAATATATTAAAGATTTGTTTTATTTTTTAATAAGGCTTCCTGCTTTCTGCCCATTTACCATAATGATATATACCCCTGAAAGAATATGAGATGGAAGCTGTATATTAATTTTGTTCATTCCATCTACAAGATCCACTTTTTCAGAAATTTCTCTTTTACCGGATAAGTTGATGAGTTCTACAGTTCCTTTTCCTTCTTTCCCTTCAAAGCTAACGGTAAATCTGTCTGTAGCCGGGTTTGGACTTATTGCATACAGCGGAGTTTCCGGCAGAGCTACTTTTCCTGCTGCAGAAGTTCCACCGCCAACACCTACGGCATTCCAGGCATTGGTAACCTGTGTTACTTCATTACTCCCCGCTCCATATAAATCGGCAGCTGCCTGAAGAGAATATGTTCTTGTATTGGCATATGTAGAGGTAGAAGTCAGATAGCTGGTTAAGGTTCTGTAAGCAATAGCGGCTGCTTTATCCAACCCAATACCGGAAACATTATAAGCAAAACCTTTATCGTTGGTTCCTGATCCTCCTGTTACCAGTAAGTAATACCAGAAATTGAGTACTCCCGAATTGGTATGAACGCCACAATAATCATTAGCCTGGCTTGGTGTGGCACATCCTGAAGTTGTCGCCGTTTTCCAATAAGTCCCCAAATAGGTATCTGGCTGTCCATAAGCATTAGGATTCGCCATATTTCTGATCACATAGCTGAAATCTTCGCCCAGTGTCCAGCTTGCCTGGGTAGGTCTTGCCCAACGTTCGATGGTATTTCCAAAGATGTCTGAGAAGCCTTCATTCAAAGCTCCCGGTTCTCTTTGGTAAACAAGATTGGCTGTTTTAGAAGTCATTCCGTGGGTAATTTCATGACCGCAAACATCAATTGCTGTTAATGGCTTCCCTCCGTTGGTACTGGAGCTTCCATCACCATACGTCATTCTGGAACCATCCCAGAAGGCATTAAAGTAATTGGTAGAATAGTGTACATAAGATTTGATAGCAAAATTGTTATTGTCTATACTTTTTCTTCCGAATTTTGTATAAAAATAGTCTACTGTCATTTCTGCTCCCCAATGAGCATCGGTAGCATATTGGTCTTTATTGGCATTCACATTATTCCAATTGTTATCTGCATCCGTAAAATCTACAGCAGAAGCATAACTTGTTCCTTTATTTAAATTATAGGTTTCTACGGCAGTTCCTCCGTTTCTTCCGGTTTCTCTCAAGCGATAACTGCCATTGTAAGAATCAGTAGTAATATTTCGGGTTCCACTGTAAGCTGTAACGGCTGTTCCGGGGCTATTCACATCATGGATCAAAGCATTTACTCCTAAAATTTTTCCATTTTTGGCGTCTACATATACATATTGTCTGCCTAACGGTTTTTCTGAATAAATATCAAATTTGTAAGCCAGTTTCAAGTCATTCAGTTTTTCATCTGTCGGATCTGAATAATACACCAATTCACCTTTTGGAGCGAAGGTTGCTTTATCATCATTGGACTCTTTTTTAATAAAAGCTTCTTCCTCTTTGTTCTGCCATTTATAGGTTTCTGCACCTACAAATGATAAAGCATTCTGCAAGGCTACATTCTCAGAAATATTGGCTTTTTTCTCTACAGGTTTTGAAGTCTGTACAATCCATTTTCCTGTTTCCCCTACAATTTTACCATCTCTGGTCTGTACAGCCATCATCCCATATTCTACAGGAATGTCATTAATGGTTTGTTGAAAACGATGAGTTTCAAATCCCAGTTCATCTTTTTCCAATCCCAACTTGCGCGACTGGCCTTGTGAAAGTCTTTGAGAAGCTTCATCAAACAAGACTGGACTTCCCTGGAATATAGGGGCATCTTTCTCGAATCGCATAAATTCTGCATGTAATCCACTGGTACCCGGAACTAATTTAGATGGTGTGTTTTGGGCAAAAACAAAAGAACAAGCAGCAACATTGGCTACTAAGATAAATTTTAGTTTCATAATAATATTTGGTTGGTTGTGGATACGAATTTATAAACTTTCACAACATAAATGCATTTTTATTGAATAAAATTCAATTGAAAAAATAAATCAATAAATAAACCACAATAATGATTTTAAAAAGAAGAAAATATTTTAAAGATAATTTTATAGCAATGAATATTTTTAATTGATATAATTAATTAAAATCAAAATTTTGTGAATTATTTTTTTCACTATGTTGTGCATTAAAATATTTCAAGAATAAAATTCCGCCTATTAAAAAAAAACCTGTATAAAATAAAGGCTGCCTCCAAAGAGACAGCCTGTTTTATAATCACTAAAAGTAGTTTCTTTTTTTAAAAATACGGGATCAGCGTTTATTACCTATAGGGGTTCTGAATTCTCCATATCCTATCAATCCGTCATAATTTCTTCCAAAAGGAGCATAATACAGAAACGCCTGGTATAGGTTTTCGGTTTGCCAGAAATTACCGTTTACTTCGCCAAAATTTAGAGCTCCGTTCCCTTCTTTAGTCGCCAAAACATAGTTATAGAAACCTTGCTTCAGATATATTCTGGCCACATATTGCTTGGTAGCTGCATCATACTGCATCTGATTCTCTTTACTCGGAAGAAAGTTGTTGAATCCTCCCAGTACATAAATTTCTTTATCTACAGGATCTGAATCGAGATAGAAATATACCCATGAGTAATCTGCTTCCCTTTCGGCATCTCTTTCTCTTCCCAAATCATTTCTTCTGTAATACCAGGCTCCGTTTACATCGGGCTGATATTGATAATTTAAAGGGAAGGCCCACACCGGATGCAGGTAAGTCTGATTCGTATCATCTTTGATTTCTGTTGCTCTCACCATATCTGCAGCCATATTCATGTTTTTATTATCGAAATAATAAAATTCATTATCACCTGGAAAAGCAAGATTCATCTGTTGGAAAAGAATCTGGTTACCTAAAACCGTACTTGCCTTCTGATTGGCAATCATCATATTCGGATTGTTATTCTGCATCACATTTAGACTGATAGAGTTTACATTTGACGAAATATCTCCTCCTGCAGGACTTGCCTTTACTTCTACCCTTTGGTTGATGTTAGGATTTTTTGCATCGGCTATCCTTGAAATATTCAATGCCATAGAAACTCCGTTCTCCACCAAATAAAATCTTCTTTTGAAAAGCGGTTTATCAACAGAATCTTTGTACACAATCAATTCATAGTTTCCTGAAATTTTCGGCTGTATCTTATCATTGGGAAAGGTCAGCTTATAATGAGTATATGCCTGCAAGGTATTGAAGGAATACTGAAACTGGTCAAGAAGTGCATTCATGCTTCCTGTGGCAAATTCTGTGAAGAAAAGGTTATCATCATTCCAGTTTCTGTCGTAATGTTTGATGGTGTACCTGTAAATTTCACTGCCATTGTTGAGATCATCGAAGCTTAAAACCAGTTGTTCTCCTATCTTAATTACAGGAGTTTCGTCATTGGTCTGGGGATTGAACAGCTGAATACTTTGGATCTTCTGTCCAAAAACCAGCCCACCCAAAGAGAGTAAGAGTATTCGCAAAGTTTTCATTATGACGAAGATAACGAAAAATAGCCATTTTCTTAATAATATCGTATTTTTGAATAAAAAATATTCAAAGTATGCTCCAGATTCAAGGCTTCGTATTCAATTTTGCAAGCGAAAATACATATATCATTTACAACGAAAATAAAAACGCCTGGTTAATTGATCCGGGAAATATGAGTCCACAGGAAACTCAGGCAATCAGTAACTTCATTACTGAAAATGGGTTGAACATTCAAAAGATTCTTCTGACTCATGCTCATATTGATCATATTCTTGGGCTTCAATGGGCTTTTGATACTTTTAAAGTACCGGTAACCCTACATCAGGAAGATCAGGAGGTATTGGATATGCTTCAGGCAAGCGGTGTACGTTTTGGGATGAAGATCGATCCTGTAAATGTAGAAGTAAAGTATGTACAGGAAGGTGATGAGCTTGAACTGGATGGGGAAAAATTCAAAATTTATCATGTTCCGGGGCATTCTCCAGGAAGTGTGGTTTATCATAATGAAAATCAGAAATTCATGATTTCCGGAGACGTTTTATTTGAAGGAAGCATTGGAAGAACAGATTTGTATAAAGGAAATTACGACCAGCTCATCAACGGCATCAAGACAAAACTTTTTGTATTAGACAATGATACACAGGTATTTTCCGGACATGGAAATCCTACATCCATTGGTTTCGAAAAGCAGTACAATCCGTTTTTTAAGTAAAATTTACTATTCGTAGTATTACCATATTAAGTCTGTTTAAACTTATATGTGGACGTATTCTGTGCCAGGATATTCTCTTAAGTTCACTTAAAGTGTTTCAATCTTTTGTGGCGTTTAAATTCATTGAATCTTCGAATTGTGGTTTAATAAAAACACACAAAAGAAGGATAATTTCTAAGGCTGGATTCCTACGGAATGACAAACATGACGTTGAGTGTATCCGTACACTTTGTCATTCCGTAGGAATCTAAACATTATATAGTTTTCAAACACTTTAAAAAGGATGAGGAATACCGCACAATGAATTTCATAGAGGATGAAAATCCTTGATTTTCAATAAAAATTTGGTGTACTTCTTATACCCAAAGTATATAAATTCAATAGCTTAAGTGTTTAAAAAAGCTTTTGTGACTTTTACGGTTTAATAAAAAAGTTTAAACAGCTTTATTATAAAAATTAAACCCTGTTTTAAGGAAATGTCTAATATATTTCTTTACAAACAGGGTGTTTTTTATTTTAAATAGGTAAATAAATATTAAATGGAAAACTCAATAAAAATAGGAAATCACAGCAAAAAACCGCCAAAAAAATTTCTGACGGCTCTCACTGTTATAAAGAAATAGATTTAGAAGTCTAAAGTAATAGAAGCTCTTGCAGCGGCTCCCATAATGGGCCTGGCCATTCTAATGTTCCCTGATACGGTTTGTGATCTTGGATCTCCTTCTGTAATACCGATTGTATTAAAGATATTAGTTCCGTCTACAGCAAAGCGTATTTTTCCTAGCTGATAAGACATTCCAGCTCCAAATTCTGTAAATGCAGGTAAAATATTATCCTCTGTATTTCCTTCATTCTGGAAACGTTTTCCATAATAATTCATACTTATATAAGTTCTCCATTCCTTGGTAATATTAACAGCCGGAGAAATGTTGAAATAGAATTTCGGAATTCTTCTTACCACATTTCCATCATAATTAAAAGTTGTTCCGTCAGCATTTCGCCCAGTAAAATCTTTATATTTTGGATTCTGGATTGTTCCGTTAAATGCTATTTCTAAGATATTATTGAATAATCTGGTATATCCTTCAATTTCTACCCCAAGATTGGTTGTATTCGCAAATTTATTTTCTGAAGTTCCGTTTGAGTATACATCTGTAAAGGAAAGATTCTTCAATGCAGAATAAAATGGAATCACAGCAATATCGAATGTACGCGAATAGTATTTGTACCCTACTTCCAACTGGTTGGTCTCTACAGGTTTGATCTGGCTCAAATCTGTCATATTATTGTAATATGCTTCTTCATTTGGAGATCTGAAACCATTGGAGAATCTGGCATACACAGCATTTTCTTTATTGATCTTATAATTAGTTGCTACTGTATAAGAGACTCTGTTTACATCATAGTTCCAATAGGTATATTTATTTCCGAGAACGGCCATATTATCGTCTGCTGTAGTAGTCGCAAAACTATGAACGCCATCAGTTGTTAATCCGGAGTTGTTCAGGTTAGCTGTTGTTGTATTAACTCCGTATCCTTTATAATAGTCACGGCTGTAACGCATCCCTGCATTGAAGCTCCATGCGTCTGTAATATTATAATCAAAATTCAAATATATATCGTTCAAACTTCCCTGAATTTGAGAATTTCTGACAAGGAAAGACATATTGGTAACCCCATTATAAGTTTTAGAATATCCATTATCATTAGGAGTAAGGGAAGTATCTACAAGATTTAGCAGCTCTGGACGGTCTGTTGCGGTAGTAAGAATATTACTCCAGTTCCAGTATTGCTGAGATTTCCAGTTAGATTTATAGAAGCCTGCAGTAATATTTCCTTTATCAAATTTATAATTGAACTGAAGGTCATTCACAAAATTATTCATCTTTTTGTCGATAGCCCAAAAACCCAATTCCTGAACATTGGCAGGATTCACAACACCTCCCGTACTTACTAATGAATACTGGTAATTGTTTCCGGTAATCCCTTTATCCTGAGCAAACTGTGCAGCTGATTTTGGACCTCCCGCAGGAAAGATTCCTGTATAATTCATATCAATATTGGTATATCTGGTTTTATTCAAAACAGTGATATTATGTCCAAGATCGTATTTAAATTCTGCTCCAAGAACATCTACTCTTGGGTGAATTCCATCTTCCAGGTTTCTATTAAAAAAACCACCTCCGGCCTGAGGAATATTCAACTGACTGATCGCTCTGTAGCTATAGGTACCATAATTGGGATCAAATCCGTTAAATCCTTTTAATTTATCTCCATCCTGCGTCAAAGGAATAGGTAAAAAGAAGGTATTTCTGTCATCCAGTTTTTTGTAATATACTTTAGCATACCCTTTATCGAAGACATATTTAAGATTCATTCTCACCTGTCCTCCGTTATTGGCTTTAAATCCTGTTTTTCGGATTCCGTCATCAGTTCTGTAAAAACCGCCTACATTAAAAAACAATTTATCTTTTACTAAAGCACCTCCCAGGTTAAGATCGGTACGCATCAAACCATAAGTACTGGTTTCCAGTTTTGCCGTTCCTTTAAACTCGTTCCCTCCTTCTTTTGTAATAAAGTTGATAAGACCTCCCGGAGAGTTATTAGCATAGATTGAACCCGAACCTCCTCTTAAAGCCTCCAGACGACTCACGGAATTATCGACACGAAAGAAATTATCTGCATTGGCAAACTGAAGTGCTCCGTCTTCAAATACCGGAAGGCCGTCTTCCTGCACCTGTACAAATTCATACGCACCAGCAGAAGGAATACCTCTTGCAAAAAGGTTATTTCCTACTTCACCTCCTGAAGTTTCCACGGCAAACCCTGGCACTCTCTGCAACAAAGCAGCAGCACTGATTGGGTTTTGTTTTTGAATTTCCTTAGAACTGAATGTGGAGATCGCAGTACTGGATTCTATTTTTTTCTTTGGATTTGAGTTTCCTGTGATGACAATCTGATCGATAGAGGAAACTTTTGCAGAATCCTGCGGTGTTTCCTGTGCATAAGCATTATTAAAGTATAAAGTAGCTGTTGCGGCGATTAAAAAGATTGATTTTTTTTTCATAGCCTTGATTTTTTATTGTTAGTTTCAGTTTTGTTGTAATTGCAAATACACTCCATTTGTCCAACCAAATCCATCCTGATTGGGGTACTCCCCTCCGCCTGCTATTGTTTCTGTATCTAATGCATTGTATTTTTCCATCAGTTTTCCGGTGTTTTTGTAGACTCTTTCTACATTGGAACACCAGTTGTTTTTAATTTTTTCTGCCAGATCATCGAATCCGTAATTTTTCATTGCTTTAAAACCAAGCCACTGATAAGGTGCCCATGCATTGGGTAAATCCCACTGCTGACCCGACTTTTTGGTGGTAGTCACCAAACCTCCCTGGTATAAAAACTTCTCCGAAATAGCTTTTGCTACAGCTTCTGCCTGTCGGTCATCTGCTATTCCAAGGAATAAAGGGTAAAGAGCAGCAATATGTTCAGACGGTGTTTTTGTGTTTTTTATGATATGATAATCTTTGTACATTTCCGTATTTTCATCCCAGAAGTATTGGTTGATCATCTGTCTTCGCTTCGCTGCTCTTTCAATGAAATAATTTTCTTTTTCAGGACGATTCTGAAGGGCTGACGATTTTGCTAAAGCAGACTCCAAATGCCATAAAAGACAGTTCAGATCAACCTCGGCAAGATTCAGCGTTTCTATCGTCTGTATATTTTCTCCGTCTGCAAACCATCGGCTGGAAAAATCCCACCCAGATTCACAGCCACTTCTTATATTTCTGTAAAATTCTTCTCCTGAAGCATTTTCTTTATCCTCAATATCAATTAAGTAACTTTCAGGACGAGGGGCATTTTCTGCATCATAGTAACGATTCAGAATATCACCTTGAGTTGTTCTCACCACTCTCTTTATGCCAGAACCTTTTTCAACATCCTCTTCTCCATTCATCCAAAATGCATATTCCTTTTCTAAAGTATCATAATATTGAATATACAGGTTTTCATTATGAGTCGTTTCAACAAGCAGATCCAGCATCAAAGAAAAATAAGGGGGCTGTGAACGGCTTAAAAAATGAGTTCTGCTTGCATTGGGAATAAAGCCAACATTTTGGATCAGGTAAGAGCAGTTTTCAACAATATTCTCCATCATTTCCACTCTTCCGGAAACCTGAAGACCAAGCATTATAAAATAGCTGTCCCAGTAGAAAAACTCATTGAAACGTCCTCCAGGAACAATATAAGGTTTCGGCAATTTCAAAAGAGTTCCTTTTTCTTCATATGCTGTACGGGTAAGTTCGTCCCATAGTTTTTCAATATGTTTTTCAATGGGAAGATGTTCTTCTCTATGAATAGAAACTCTGGCTCCAAGAAAATCAAAATGGCTCATTACAAAACTCTTCAGGTCGAAACCTTCAGTATCTTTTAACTGCTGATAATCTTCATTAATCTTAGAAACAGGAAACAAAGGAACTGCATCCGTCATCATTTTTTGATCTTCAAAGATTTGGGATCTCTGTACTGCATCAAAAAGGTCTTGAATTTCGTTGATATAAAGCTGGTTACTCATTTTATTTTTTAGGATTTATTTTTAATTTATTCATAAAAATTGCTGATATGATCAGTAATGAAAGAGGAATCAGGGAAAGGTAAAATGCCTGCTGTCCACTAAACTCCTGAAACACAAAGCCGGTAATAATAGAACCTACTGTTCCTCCGATTGCTGAGAAAACGACAATCAATCCGGACATTGCGCTGTGTAAATATTTAGGAATGGAAGCCAGAATCACAGAGTTGATACTCGGATAAATCGGAGCCAGCAAACCGCCCATTAGTGGAAACAGATACACGACTAAAGGAGCATTCAGCCAATTGGTTGCAGCATCAATATGAATATGATGGGTAAGCGGCAATACCAGAAGTAAACTAATAGCAAAACCAATCACACAGAATGATACTACATAAATCCAGCTAAATTTCTTGGAAAAGAATCCTGATAAAAATCTTCCCAATGCAAAGGCTCCTGCCAAAACAGCTCCTGCCTGAATACTCATTGAAGTAGGAACTTTTAAAATTTCTTTATAAAAAGTGGGTGTCCAGGTCTGAAAGCTTTGTTCTACCAATACAAAAAGAAATGCACACAATAAAAAGCACAATACTTTTTTATAGCTAAACAGACTTGCACTGTTTTTTAAATCTCCTAAAAGATCTGTTTTCTCACTTTTTGCCTCTTTTTCATTAAGCTTTGAAAAGAACAGAAACAAAAAAGACAATGCAGAAATGGCTCCCAATACCCAATACACATTTAGCCAATGGGTAGATTTCGGATTGTGATCATCTATATATAAACTGAACAGTACATTTCCTGCCAGCACTCCAATCATGAAAAACCCTTCCAGAAATCCCATAAAGCTTGAATGTTCCTTATCCGTTTCCGTCACCAATCCAATAGAAGTAAAAACCGATATCTTAATTAATGCGAAAGAGACGCCTACAATACCGAACAACAGTTTAAAAAACCAAAAGTCATTGGCAAACGGCATCACAAAACACATACAGCTTACCAATAGCAAGGCTGTTAACATAGAATTTTTGATCCCGATTTTGGGAAGAAACGATGCCAAAATAAAAGAACATATGGCAATCGGAAGATCTTTAAACCCCTCCAAAACACTGGCCGAAGATTTTGAAATTCCAAAATTCTGCTGTACCTGTAGAATGACTGTTCCTACAGAATTCAGGAGAATTGCAAAGACAAAATAGTTTAAAAATAAAACGGCCTTGATGTTAAGATTTTTCATTCAGCTTATTTCTTGTCGGCTAAGATAGAAGCATTTCTGTTAACGATAATTTAACACAGTAAATGAATATTTGAACAATATTAATATAATTAGTATTTTTAATGATTAAATATGATTAATTAAATGAAAGTTACTTTTGAAAGAGTGATCCCTAATGAAAAGAGCTCCTTCCGGACTATTCATAATAATTCTCCTATTTCAGAATTTAAATGGGAGTATCATTATCATCCGGAAATTGAGCTCGTGTGTGTAATTTCCGGGAATGGTACCCGCCATGTAGGCTATCATAAAAGTAATTATACCAATGGAGATCTGGTTCTGATCGGCTCCAATATTCCTCACTCAGGATTTGGATTGAATTCTATTGACCCGCATGAGGAGATTGTTCTGCAGTTTAAAGAAGAAATTCTGCAGTTCCCGCATCAGGAAGTGGAAGCAAGATCTATTAAAAACCTTCTTGAGCTTTCAAAATATG
Organism: Chryseobacterium sp. JK1; assembly: GCF_050632815.1. Taxonomy (NCBI): domain Bacteria; kingdom Pseudomonadati; phylum Bacteroidota; class Flavobacteriia; order Flavobacteriales; family Weeksellaceae; genus Chryseobacterium; species Chryseobacterium sp. JK1. Next base: position 358,712 of record NZ_JBODRU010000003.1, read on the forward strand.
GCATTCATTTTCATCATAAAGTAAAAAAGGCCATGCTTCCCAGGCTAAAGCTGATGCTGGAATCGGAGGGATATAAAAGATATCTGTTGCTGCTGGAAATTCTTTTCGAGCTTTCAAAATGTAAAGATTATGATCTTCTCAACAAAGAGATCATGCCGTACACCATCATTTCAAAGAATAAAACCCGCCTTGAGAACATTTTTACGTATGTTGAACATCATTATGACAAAGATATTGATATTGAAGAAGTTGCTAAACTTGCCAATTTAACCTTACCGGCATTCTGCAATTTTTTTAAAAAAGCAACCCAAATTACTTTTACAGAATTTGTAAATCGCTACAGAATTAATAAAGCCTGTCTGCTAATGGCTCAGGATAAATCTATTTCCGAATGCAGCTATCACTGTGGTTTCAATAATGTGACTTACTTCAACAGAATGTTTAAAAAATATACGGGGAAAACTCCTTCTGAGTTTATTAAAAATTATTCCCACAGCAATGTCAATGTAGATGTAAAAGCTAAAAAGGAGACTAAGACGAGAATAAGCTTTTGATAATATTGATTTCCTGCTGAGAGTTCACATGGTTATACTCAACATTATTTTTGGTCATTCCGTAGGAATCTAGATTAGTTGATGATAAAAGAATGTAAGCTGTGTTAGGACTCCTATGTATGGAGTGACAAAGTAGATGGAGAAATTTACAGTGAATTAAAAAGCAGTGTCATCTGCCAGATCTGTGAAACAAAGCCCCAAACTATAAACCAACAAGAAACAAAAAAGCCACTCCAAAAGAGCAGCTTGTATTATAATGACTAAAACTAGTAACTAAATAACTAGTAACCAGCAATTATTTCCATTTAATATTGCATCCCATACTTGGTCTTTGAATTTCTTCCTGAGGTTCTCCCAACAAAAGATTTTCAAAAGCAATAATCAGGTCTTCTCCGGTTACATCTTTATTATTTCCCGGTCTTGAATCGTCCATCTGACCTCTGTATACAAGATCCAATTTATCATCAAAGAAATAAAAATCCGGGGTACAAGCAGCATCATATGCTTTAGCAACCGCCTGACTTTCATCAAATAAATAAGGGAAATCAAATCTTCTTTCAATCTGAAACTCGATCATTTTTTCTGGAGAATCGTCCGGATATTTTTCAATATTATTTGCATTGATGGCGATAAATTCAATTCCGCGTTCATTATAGTCTTCATACAATTCATTGATCTTATCGATCACATGAAGTACAAACGGACAATGGTTGCACATGAAGATCACCAACGTTCCTTTTTCTCCTTTCAGTTCTTCCAAAGACTGAAGTTCATTCGTTTTTGAGGGGTTAGGAAGTTCAAAAAACGGAGCTTTTGTTCCTAATGCCAACATATTTGAGGGAGTATTCATATCCTTTTTTCTTTACTGGCAAAGATAGATATTTCTTTCATTAATAGATTGGGTTCAGGATAAGACATTTATATTTTTAACATGATAAAGAAAGCCAAAATGCAAATACTGAAGCTATTGGGTGCTCAAAAATAGTTATAGTCAAATTCTATAATCTTTTCATCTCAACGTCAAACTATCTTCCAGTAAACAGTTTCCTGTTTTTTGAAGCCAAGATTTTGGGTGTTAATTATCCCCTCCGCAACATTAAATTCATCATATCCTTTGGAAGTTATATTAAAAAGTTTGTAGTTTTGCTAACGCTGTTAGTAAAAAAATATCATGGGCTTACACGAACGTCGTCAAAGAGAAAAGGAATCCATCCGTGCAAATATTTTGCAGGCTGCTTTCACTTTGGCCAAAACTGAAGGCTGGGGATCACTATCTATGCGAAAAATAGCGGATGCTATTGAATACAGCGCTCCGGTAGTGTATGATTATTTTGAAAACAAAGATGCCATTCTGTTTGAGATCTCTCTGGATGGTTTTCACAAGTTACATATAGAATTATTAAAAGCCCAGCAGAAACACGAGACTCCGGAAGATCAACTGGTGGCTATTGTAGATGCATATTGGAATTTTGCTTTTAATAATAAAGAATATTACCAGCTTATGTTTGGTCTGGGAATGCAATGTTGTGGTAAAGGGCAGATGAAAAAAGAATTTTCCTCGTTCCAGGAGCTTATTTTTGAATGTACCTATGAGATTATTGAGAAAAACGGTTCCAATCTGGATAATGCCTGTCACATGTCACACGCACTTTTTTCTGCTGTACATGGTATGATCTCTATTATGATGATGCGTAATGCAGACATCCCTTCTACCATGAACAAAACGACTTTAGACGAAACTGTTTTGGCTTTTATTAAGTCTTTATAAAATTTTTTTGAATTAAAAATTAACACCGTTAGGAAATTTAACACTGAATTAATAGTACCATTCGTGTATATCCTGATTAAAACTAAAATTAACTGATGTAAAATTCTGCAGAATTAAAGAGTAAAGGTAATCTTTTTATCTCATAAATTAACACCGTTAGCAAAATTAACACACTACACCTCATCTTTTATATATAAACCAACATTAAACAATTTTCAGTTATGGAAACTATCGACTCTATTGCACATTAAAAATTCTGTAATTTTTTTTGAACAAATTATTAACACTGTTAGGAAAAAAAACAGCATTTATTTACAAGTAACATTACTTAAATCTAACACTTCATTAAAAAAATTAAACCAAAAAATGAAAATACCTGGAAAAACAAGGTTTATTGTACTTATTGCAAGTATAATTCTTTTACAGAGCTGTACCAAAGCCGCAGAAGGATCTAATGCCGCAATGCCAGCACCAGAACTTCCGGTTTATACCGTTATCACATCTCCCGCTACTACATATCAGGAATTTCCAACTGCTCTGGAAGGTAAAAATAACGTAGAAATCCGATCTCAGGTGGATGGATATCTGGACAGGATCTACGTAGAGGAAGGAGCTTATGTAAGAGCCGGACAGCCTTTATTCAAAATAGATTCAAGAAGCTACGGCGAACAGATGAATATGGCTCAGGCTAACCTTCAGGTGGCTAATGCTAATATTCAAAAGGCAAAAGTAGAAGTTGACAGACTTCAGCCACTTGTTGCTGCAAAAGTAGTTTCTGACGTACAGCTTAAGACTGCAAAAGCTAATTATGAAGCCGCAGTTGCTGCAGCATCACAGGCCAGAGCATCAGTAGGAAGTGCAAGAATCAACGTAGGATTTACAACCATTACAGCTCCTGTAAGTGGATACATCGGTAGAATTCCTTATAAAAAAGGAAGTCTGATTTCAAAAGCAGATCCTAATCCGCTAACTCTTCTGTCTGATATCAGTGAAATCTATGCTTATTTCTCACTGAGTGAGCTTGACTTTATTGCTTTCCAAAATAAATATCCCGGAGCCAACCTGAAAGAAAAACTGAAGAATATGCCAATGGTTGATTTGGTCATAGCTGACAACAGTACCTATCCTGAAAAAGGGAAATTGAGTATTGTAGACGGACAGTTTGATAAAACAACCGGAGCCATCAGTGTACGTGCCGTATTCCCTAATGCCAACGGAACTTTAAGAACCGGAAATACAGGAAGAGTGCGTATGCCACAACTTCTTTCCAATGCAGTGGTTATTCCTCAGGAATCTACATTTGAGATTCAGGATAAAACATACGTCTATGTAATGGATAAGGATAAAAAAGTAACCGGAAGACCTATCAAAATCTCTGGAAAAACAGACAGTTATTACTTTATTTCCGAAGGACTTACTCCTGGAGAAAAAATTGTATTCACAGGGATCGGAAGCTTGAAAGACGGTGCATCCATCAGACCGAAAAATATTTCTTCTGACAGCTTATTAAAAGCAAAACCACTTTAGTCCTTTCCGAATACAGAAGACTTAAAAAAATAAACTTCTTATGTTAAAACAATTTATAGAAAGACCGGTCCTTTCAACGGTCATCTCCATAATACTCTTATTATTGGGAGCCCTGTCTCTCTTTAATTTACCGATTGCCCTTTTCCCGGATATCGCTCCTCCAAGCGTTCAGGTAACGGCATTCTACCCTGGAGCCAACGCTGAGGTAGTAGCACGTTCGGTAGCAACCCCAATTGAAGAAGCCGTAAACGGGGTGGAAAACATGACTTACATGACATCCAACTCGAGTAACGACGGTACTATGACTCTTAGTGTATTCTTCAAACAGGGAGCAGATCCTGATAACGCTGCGGTAAACGTACAGAACCGTGTATCGAAAGCAATGAGCCAGCTTCCTCAAGAAGTGGTACAGGCGGGAATTTCAACCCAGAAGGTACAGAACAGTATGATCATGTTCATGGGATTAACCAGTGAAGATGAAAAACAATATGATGAACTATTCCTTCAAAATTACCTGAAGATCAATGTAATTCCTCAGATACAACGTATTCCCGGAGTAGCACAGGCACAGGTATTCGGAACCAGAGATTATTCCATGAGAATCTGGTTGAAACCGGACAGATTAGCGGCTAACAACCTTTCTCCACAAGAAGTTCTTGGGGCGATCAAAGATCATAACCTTGAAGCTGCTCCCGGACGTCTTGGACAGGGAAGTAAGGAAACTTATGAATATATCCTTAAATATAAAGGAAAGCTTAACAAAGGGGAAGATTATGAAAACATTGCCATCAAAGCAAATAGTGACGGCTCTTTCCTAAGATTAAAAGATGTAGCAAGAGTAGAATTCGGTTCTTATACGTATACTGCCACCAACAGAGTAGATGGAAAACCGGTTGCAGGATTTGCCATACTACAGACTGCAGGCTCCAATGCAAATGAAATCCTTACTGAGATTGAAAAGCAGGTAAAAACAATGGAAACTACTCTTCCTAAAGGAGTAAAGCCTATTATCATGTACAATTCCAAAGACTTTTTGGATGCTTCAATTCATCAGGTAGTAGAAACATTAGTAATTGCCTTTATTCTGGTATTTATTGTAGTATATATTTTCCTTCAGGATTTCAGATCTACACTAATTCCTGCAATTGCAGTACCGGTTGCAATTATTGGAACCTTCTTCTTCCTGCAGCTTTTTGGTTTCAGTATCAATATGCTTACTTTGTTTGCCCTGGTTCTCGCTATTGGTATCGTAGTGGATGATGCCATTGTAGTGGTGGAAGCTGTTCACTCAAAAATGGAACAGACAGGAATGCCAGTAGAGCACGCTACCATGCACTCGATGAGTGAAATTTCCGGTGCGATTATCTCTATTACCCTGGTAATGTGTGCCGTGTTTATTCCGGTTGGTTTCATGCAGGGACCTGCAGGAGTATTCTACAGACAGTTTGCCTTCACATTAGCTATCGCAATCTTAATTTCAGCGGTGAATGCATTAACACTGAGCCCCGCATTATGTGCAATGTTCCTAAACGATCCTCAAGGAGAGCATGGTGAACATGGTCATAAAAAAGGTTTTGGAGCGAGATTCTTCAATGCTTTCAATGCCAGCTTCAACAGCATGACCAGAAAATATATTTACAGCCTTAAGTTTTTAATTAAAAATAAATGGGTAGCCATTGGCGGTCTGGTTGTTATTACAGCTGCAAGTGTATTTCTAATCAAAAAAGCACCGTCAGGATTTATTCCTACTGAAGACCAGGGATTCGTACTCTATGCTGTAAATACTCCTCCGGGAAGTTCATTGGAAAGAACTCACAGAGCGACAGCACAAATTGATAAAATCATCAATGGTGAAAAAGCCACCAACCACCTTTGGGTAGCGGATGGTATGAACTTCATCAGTAATGCGAACGCTTCTCCATATTCTGCGGGTTTCATTAAGCTTAAAGATTATGACAAACGTGGCGAAATGAAAGACCCTGATCAGATTGCAGCGACATTAACAGGAAAGGTAAGCCAGGTAAAAGATGCCAATGCATTCTTCTTCAACTTCCCTACTGTACAAGGTTTTGGTAACGTTTCCGGATTCGAATTTATGCTTCAGGACAAAACGAATGGTTCTTTCGAACAGCTAGGAACAACCACTCAGCAATTCATTGGTGAACTGATGAAAAGACCTGAAATTGCTTTTGCCTTTACTACCTATGCTGCAGGAAACCCTCAGTATACTATTGATGTAAATACAGACAAAGCCAATCAGTTGGGTGTTTCTGTTACAGATCTGATGCAGACGATGCAGATTTATTTCGGAAGTAGCTTTGTTTCGGATTTCAATAGATTCGGAAAGTATTACAGAGTAATGGCACAGGCGGATATCCCTTACCGTACAGATGTGAATTCGTTAGAAGGAATTTATGTTAAAAACAAATCTGGAGAAATGGTTCCTGCAAAAACACTGGTAACGTTAAAAAGATCTTTCGGTCCTGAAACCGTAACAAGAAATAACCTTTTCAACGCTGTTACCATTAACGGAACTCCTAAACCAGGATACAGTACCGGAGATGCCATCAAAGCAGTGGAAGAAGTTGCTCAGCAGTCACTTCCAAGAGGATATGGATATGAATGGACAGGGATTACCCGTGAAGAGATCAAAACAAGTGGCCAAACGGCATTTATCTTCTTCCTGAGTATCTTATTTGTATACTTCCTTCTGGCAGCTCAATACGAAAGTTATATTCTTCCGTTCGCGATTATTCTTACAATTCCTACAGGGATTTTCGGAGTATTTGCTTTCACAGGATTAGCAGGTATCGACAATAACATTTATGTACAGGTAGGATTGATCATGTTGGTAGGATTGCTCGCCAAAAATGCCATCCTGATTGTGGAATTTGCCGTACAGAGAAGAAAAGCAGGAAAATCATTAATAGAATCTGCTCTTCAGGCATCAAGATTACGTTTAAGACCTATCCTAATGACCTCTTTTGCCTTTATCGTAGGAATGCTTCCGTTGGTATGGACTCAGGGAGCTTCTTCCAAAGGAAATCACTCCATCGGGTACAGTACTGTAGGTGGAATGTTGACAGGAGTAATATTCGGGATCTTCATCATCCCGGTAATGTATGTAGTCTTCCAGTATCTGCATGAGAAAATGCCGAGCAGAAAAAAGAAAAGACTTCAAAAACAAAAACTGGAGGCTGAACTTTTATCAAGTCCTCATTAATAAAATGAACTACAAAACTTTGAGAAATTTTAAAACAACGAAAAATTAATGTAACCCGTTAAGTTTTTCTTTAAAATAGTAAGAACAATACGAATATCATATGTCAGCGTCTCATCATTCAATGTTCTTACAGGTTCAAAAACAAAGTATTTTCTCCTACTAAAGACAATCTTGTATCAAGAACCACTCAAAGTTTTGTATTCTATCAAAAGTTTAAAATGAACTACAAAACTTTGAGAAATTTTAAAACAACGAAAAATTAATGTAACCCGTTAAGTTTTTCTTTAAAATAGTAAGAACAATACGAATATCATATGTCAGCGTCTCATCATTCAATGTTCTTACAGGTTCAAAAACAAAGTATTTTCTCCTACTAAAGACAATCTTGTATCAAGAACCACTCAAAGTTTTGTATTCTATCAAAAGTTTAAAAACTATGAAAAGAGTAAAAAATATTATTTTAACTTTTGCGATCGCTATAGGCTCTGTTTCGTGTGTTTCAAAACTGGCATACGCAGAACCTGAGCTTCCGCTTCCTGAAAAATTCCAGTATACTGCAACTGCCGATACAGCCAGCGTTGCCAACCTGGAATGGAAACAGTTTTTCAACGATCCTATCTTACAGGATCTGATTGAAAAAGGAATCAAACATAACTATGATCTTCAGATCGCTTTAAAACAAGTTGCCGCTTCACAGGAAAAGCTGAAACAGGCAAAATATATGCAGTATCCTGATGTTGGTTTCGGAGTATCAGGACAGATTTCTAAGCCTTCCAAAAACAGTATGAATGGTGAGAGCTTAAATTTATTTTTAGGTCAGAGCCATGTTGAAGATTATAATGCAGCCTTCAACCTTTCATGGGAAGCCGATATCTGGGGAAAAATCAAAAACCAGCAGGAAGTTTCAAGAATGCAGTATCTGCAAACTTATGAAGGTTCAAAAGCCGTTCAGACTCAGGTTGTCGCAGCTATTGCTCAGGGATATTATAACCTGCTAATGCTTGACAAACAATTGGGAATTGCAAAATCCAACCTTGAATTGAGTGATAATACATTGTTGATCACACAGAAAATGTGGGAAAGTGGAGATACGACTTCTTTAGGAGTTCAGCAGTCTACCGCTCAGAAACAGGCCACGGAATTGTTAATTTCTCAGTTGGAACAGAATATTGCTATTCAGGAAAATGCTTTAAGTATTCTTGTAGGTGAACTTCCCAATAAGGTAAGCAGAACCATTGAGATGTCTGATACTTCATTACCACAAAATATCACAGCAGGCCTTCCTGCAGCGATGGTAAGCAGAAGACCGGATGTACGTCAGCAGGAACTGGCATTGTTGCAATCTAATGCTATGGTAGGAATTGCACAAGCGAATATGTATCCTTCATTAAAAATTACCGCTAACGGAGGAGTGAATTCTTTCAAGTTTGATAATTGGTTTCAGATTCCTGCATCATTGTTCGGATCGGTTTTAGGAGGAATCACTCAGCCTATTTTCCAGAAAAGACAATTGAAAACAGATCTTGAAGTGGCTAAAATTCAGAGAGAACGAAATGTTCTATCATTCCGTCAATCGGTACTGAATGCTGTAGGAGAAGTTTCTGACGCTTTGGTTTCTAACGAAAGTCTGAAAGTTCAGGAGCAAAAAGCATCTGAGCAGGCTACTACACTGAAAGATGGTATTAAAAGTGCACAGCTTCTTTATAAAGGAGGTTCAGCCAATTACCTGGAAGTGATTACAGCACAGGGGAATTCCCTACAGGCAGAGCTGAACCTGGCTTCCATTAAAAGACAGAGATTAAGCAGCATTGTAGATCTATACAGAGCGCTTGGCGGTGGTTGGAAGTAGTAAATTAAATTATATTTGTTAATTAAGGTGCGGTTCTTTTTAGAGCCGCATTTTTTGTATCAGTTCTTTTTATTACGATACGAACTTAACCTTAGATTCCTACGAAATGACAAACTGGATGCTTAATTTATCCATGCACTATGTCATTCCGTAGGAATCTATATTTTAAAATTACTGAGTTTTACTTCTAAAACTGATCAGCAATCCATTTCAGTAAATCTTCATATTCTTTTTCAGAATATCCCAATGATAAATAATGAATATCATTCGCCTTTCTATACCAGGTCAGCTGACGTTTTGCGTATCTTCGGCTGTTCTTTTTAATTTCCGAAACAGCGAAATCCAGCTCCCATTCCCCATCAAAATATTTGAACAATTCAGCATATCCTACTGTATTTAAAGCGGTCAGTCCTTTGAATTTCTCAAGACCTTTTACCTCATCCAGCAGCCCTTTCTCCATCATAATATCCACTCTTCGGTTGATCCTGCTATACAGTTCTTCTCTTGGAGCTTCAATTCCTATTCTAATCACGTTGAAGTCTCTGGAGTCCTGAGATACAGCGATTAATTCAGAATATTTTTTTCCCGTCTGCCAAATAACATCAATAGCACGCAAAAGTCTTCTGTGATTATGAAAGTCCACTACTGCAAAATATTCCGGGTCTCGTTCTTTTAAAATTTCCTGAAGTTTTTCAATTCCTTCGTATTCGAAAATGTCATTCAGCTTTTTCTGGTTTTCTTCGTCGGCTTCCGGTAGATCGTTCAACCCTTCAATGACTGCCTTTTCATACATCATACTTCCCCCTACCAGAATAACGGTTTCATGATTTTTGAAAAGTTCATTCAGTTTTTTTAAAGCATCTTCTTCATACTGACCAATAGAATAATATTCTTCTACTGATAAATTTCCGATAAAATGATGAGGTGCTGCAGCCAATTCTTCGTCGGAAGGTGCCGCCGTACCGATTTTCATTTCTTTAAAAAACTGTCTGGAATCGCAGGAAACAATCTCCGTATTGAAATGCTGAGCCAGATCGATGGCCAGTTTTGTTTTACCAATTCCGGTGGGTCCTACTACAGAAATCAAATTTTTCATCACTTCACGTTCATTATTTTATGGGTAATATGTAACCATTACAGATTTCACTGTGCTAATTTAAATGTTTATCTTTGTAGAACAATAAAAAACTATGATTTTATCAATGACTGGCTTCGGTAGAGCCGAAGGTGTTTTTGAAGGAAAAAAAATAACAATAGATATTAAATCTCTGAACAGCAAGAGCTTTGATCTAAATATTAAAATTCCTTTACGTTATAAAGAAAAAGAATTTGAGATCAGAAAAATTCTTAATGATAGAATTATCCGTGGAAAAGTAGATTGCTACGTGAATCTGGAGAATCTTGAAGAGTCTAATGATGTAAAAATCAACAAGAACCTGATTGATTCTTATATGAATGAATTGAAAAAAATCGCTTCAGACGGTCCCGATTTCGAATACCTTAAAATGGCGGTTAGACTTCCTGATGCTATTACTTCCAGACCCGACGAACTTACAGAAGGCGAATGGGAAGCTTTAGCAAAGATCGTAAATGCTGCTGTAGACAGATTTGAAGAATTCCGTACAACGGAAGGCAGTATTCTGCACGAAGAACTCAACAGAAATATCCAAAACATTGATAAATATCTTGGTGAGGTTATTCCTTTTGAAGAAGAAAGAATTGTAAGTGTAAAAGAACGCTACCAAAAAGCTTTGAAAGAATTCGAAAATGTAGATGAAACCCGTTTCTATCAGGAAATGGCCTACTTTACGGAAAAACTTGACATTTCAGAAGAAAAGGTAAGACTTACCCAACATTTGAAATATTATAAAGAAGTAATGGATAATGAATCTTTCAATGGTAAAAAACTGGGCTTTATTTCTCAGGAAATCGGAAGAGAGATCAATACATTAGGTTCCAAAGCCAATCACGCTGCTATTCAGAAACTGGTAGTCATGATGAAAGACGATTTAGAAAAAATTAAAGAGCAAACATTAAACGTATTATAAATGGTTGAAGGCTGATTGTAAAAGATGAAAGCAAGCTTTTACAATCAACCAACAGCTTACCACTTTATGGATAAAGTAATTATATTTTCAGCTCCATCCGGAAGCGGAAAGACTACATTGGTAAAACATTCTCTGGAAACATTTCCTGAACTGGAATTCTCCATTTCCTGCACAACCAGACAGCCAAGAGGAAGTGAAGTTCACGCGGTAGATTATCATTTTTTAACTCCTGATGAGTTCAGAAAGAAAATCTCAGAAAATGCTTTTGTAGAATATGAAGAAGTATACACTGACAAATATTACGGTACTTTAAAATCTGAAGTAGAAAAAATCTGGAATCAGGGAAAAGTTGTTATTTTTGATGTAGATGTAAAAGGAGGTATTTCTCTGAAAAAATATTTCGGAGATAAAGCCTTGTCTATCTTTATAGAACCACCTTCCATCGAGGAATTGGAACGAAGATTGATTTCAAGAGACACAGATGATGCAGAAACCATTCAAACCCGTGTAGCCAAGGCAGAAGAAGAGTTGTCTTACGCCAATGAGTTTGATAAGATCGTCATCAATGCCGATCTTGATATAGCTAAAAAAGAAATAGAAAGTTTAATAAAAAGTTTTATCAGTAATTAACGGCTGGAAGAGAGAAGCCAGAAGAGAGAAGTATCCCCAATACTCCCGGAATCTGACTTCTAATTTCTAACCTCTACCTTCTGATAATAAAAAATTGAGGTTGATATGAGTACCGAAACATTAGAAAAAGCTAAATCTGCAATTCCTGTAAAAGGATTTCTGGATATAAAAGATATAGCCATTCCCAAAGGAGAAGAATTGGTAAAAGCCATTCTGAAACTGAAAGAGGAAAAGAATGCTGTTATTCTTGCACATTATTACCAACCGGGAGAAATCCAGGATATCGCTGATTTCCTTGGAGATTCTCTGCAGCTGGCAAGACAGGCAAAAGACACCAATGCTGATATGATTGTGTTCTGCGGAGTACATTTCATGGCAGAAGCCGCTAAAATCTTAAACCCAACTAAAAAAGTAGTTTTACCGGATACCATGGCTGGATGCTCTCTGGCAGACGGTTGTTCAGGAGAAGGGCTAAGAAAAATGCGCGAACAACATCCCGATGCTTTAATTGCCACTTACATCAACTGTAATGCTGAAACCAAAGCAGAAAGTGATATCATCGTTACCAGCTCCAATGCGGAAACTGTTATTGAAGCATTACCAAAAGACAGACCCATCATTTTTGCACCAGACAAAAACCTGGGAAGATACCTTTCCAAAAAGACAGGACGCGATATGATCCTTTGGGACGGAAGCTGTATTGTACACGAAGCGTTCTCTATGGAAAGAATTGCCAAACAATTGGCAGACAATCCAGATGCGAAAATGATTGCCCACCCTGAAAGTGAAGAAGCTGTTCTTAAACTGGCTCACTTCATCGGTTCTACTTCTGCCCTATTGGATTATGTTGAAAAAGACGAGTGTCAGAAATTCATCATTGCAACAGAAGAAGGAATTTTACACGAAATGAGAAAACGTGCTCCCCATAAAGAATTGATCCCTGCATTAGTTTTTGATGAAAGCTGCAACTGTTCAGAATGTTTCTATATGAAACGTAATACGATGGAAAAGTTATATTTATGTATGAAATATGAACTTCCTGAAATTCTTATTGATGAAGAATTAAGAGTAAAAGCGCTAAAGCCGATTGAGGCAATGCTTGATCTCTCAAAAAGTATAAAATAAATATAAAAGCACTGTAGAAACAGTGCTTTTTTTATGTTTAAAAATGAGCATTTATCTTTATAAGATGTCTCAATTCAGGCCATTAAGTAATAAAGACAAAACAATCTGCACTAACAACAACACACATTCTGCATTGTTCTGATAATGTCCAATACGCCTCACATGACGGATCTGTTGGAGAACCCGGGCCAAAAACAAGATGGGTAGGACATCCATTGCAGCTTGAAATACCTGTACCATTCATCTGTTCTAAATCTTTTCTGTTTAATTTTTTAAGATGTTTCATAGTTATTTAGTTTTAACATTAATCTTATGAGCACTAACTATGCTTTTGAAAGATTATTATAGTAAAAAAAGATTGAAAATAGTCTTATTCATGATTCTAAGACACTCCTCCTTCCATACATTCCATGCTGACGATAACACACATTTTGCAACGCAAAGGAAGCATTTGATAGGCATCACACGGAGCATCTCCAGGGCTGTTTCCGTAGGTAGTGTGCTGTGGACACCCCGTACAGTTTGAAGCGGCCGCACCGTGTAATTTTTCAAGTTCTTTTCTGTTTAACTTTTTTAAATTTTTCATAGTGGTTTTAATTTTGTAACATATTGGATTTTGTAAAGAATCAACGGTTCTTAATGATTAAAATCGGAATAATCCGAACCATAGCAATCTGGGCTTACATCTAAACAATTTCTGCAGTTGTAATAATGTTCAATAGCTCCTGCAGCTGTTTGTATATTCCGGTCCATTGCCATAATTTCCTTATATCCCGTATTGCCTCTTCGTTGATACTTTTCAGCTATGTAACTGATAATTTTTTATGATATTGTTTTATCATTAAATGAAAACTACAGCATTGGAGCATAGCAGGTTCCTCCGGGCTTTCTCCAGCATCCCCACGCTCCACCACCACGGAAACACACGAACTGTTCGCCACCGCAGGCTTCAATTTGAATATCAGTAAAACCTCCGTTAATACTTTTCTTTTCTTCTCTTGATAATTTTTTAATTGTTTTCATAGTAATTATTTTTAAAATGGTAATAAAGAATATTATTGTTAAATTTCTTCTTTAAATTAAAACGGTTCAAAACATTCATAACTTACCAGAACCCTCTTTTTACAACATTCCGGCAACCCAAAATACTCTCCACATGATTTCTGTTCATTGGGACCATAAGGACCATCAGGACAGTTTTCATTGCATGACCCTATTCCTCCATTAATTTTTTTTAAACTTACTCTGTTTAATTTTTTTGATTTTTTCATAACAATTTGACTTAGTTCATTTTATAAATATAACAAATCATTTCATTCTACAGCAAAAAATTACTCACAATTATAAGAATTAATAGAAAAATACTATTAACCTATCATTTTTAATAAGTGAAATTTTATCATAACAATCCATTGACTGTTATGAATTCTAACAGCAACCTATTTTAAAAACTATTGTAGAGATTGTCGGTATTAATATCATATCAATACAAAATATTGATTTCTAAATATTTAATTTTCAAATAAAACTTGGATATTTCAAATTAATTTGTACATTTGTCTCATTACAATGAGTTTTTCTAGAAACATATCTGATATTTCTATCCTGAAGTCCGCTATTTCAGGAGTATCTGCTGTTTCTACATTCACAACTACAACAACTACCCCTTAACGGGGGAAATTTTCACATATTATTACCTGCACCTGTACTCTTTTTTCAAAGAGTAACCATTACATTTTTACCTCATTTTAAATCAATAATTGATGAAAATTTTAAAATTCGGGGGAACTTCAGTTGCCCATTCTCAAAATATACTTCTGGTAGAAAACATCATCAGAAAAGAATCTTCAGAAGACAGAATTCTAGTTATTGTTTCAGCACTTCATGGCGTTACAGACCAGTTGATTAAAGCTGCAGAATCAGCATCTTTGAAAGATGAAAATTACCTTAACATCCTTCAATATCTTGAAGAAAAACATATCAACCTTGTCAAGGAACTCATCCCTGTTGCTAACCAAAGTTCGTGGCTGAGTTTTGTAAAAAAACATTGTAATGATTTGGAAGATCTCTATAACGGAATAGCTGTTTTAGGAGAACTTACCGATAGAATTAAAGATAAAATTGCTTCATACGGTGAATTTCTTTCTTCTCAGATTATTGCAGCCAGACTTCAGGAACAAGGGCTTGATTGCCTATGGATGAACTCTGCTGATCTTATTAAAACCGACAGCAATTTCACTCATGCAAAAGTAGATTTCAGTCTAACCGATCTGAATCTTAAAAATTATCTCAGTGAGCACTCAAACCGAATCATAATTGGCCCGGGCTTTATAGCCAGTGACTCTAAAAATAATAGAACGACATTGGGAAGAGGTGGCTCCGATTATACTGCTTCTATTATCGCAGCCGCTGTTCATGCAGAAGAACTTCAGATATGGACAGACGTAAGCGGAATGATGACCGCTGATCCGCGCTTGGCATCTAATGCTAAACCTATTTCAGAAATTTCATATCATGAAGCAATGGAACTTTCCCACTTTGGAGCAAAAGTGTTATATCCACCATCCATTCAACCTGTGATGGTAAAAAACATTGATCTGCTCATTAAAAATACTTTCGCTCCAGAAGCACAGGGAACATTGATCTCTCATCATCTGAAAAAAGCAGAAAATAAAGAACAGCAGATAGCAGTAGGCGTTTCCAATATGAGCCATATTGCTCTGGTTACTTTGGAAGGCAGCGGTATGGTAGGAATTCCGGGAATATCAGCCAAATTATTTCAGTGCTTAAGTCAGGAAAAAATAAATATCATTCTGATTACTCAAGGGTCTTCTGAGCATTCCATTACGATAGCGATTAATGAAAAAGATGCTTTCCATGCAGAAAGTGCGATCAATTCTGCATTTGCGGATGACATTAATTTAGAAAGAGTCTACCCTGTAAAAATTGAAACAGGTCTTGCCATTGTCGCTTTAGTAGGTGAAAATATGAAAAGCAGAAGCGGAGTAAGTGCTAAAATGTTTGGATGTCTTGGGAACAACGGTATTAATATCAGAGCTATCGCTCAAGGATCTTCAGAAAGAAATATAAGTATTGTTATCTCCGAAAAAGACAGTAAAAAAGCGGTTAATATTCTTCACGAAGAATTTTTTGAATCAGAAATTAAACAGATCCATCTTTACATTTGTGGTACCGGTAATGTAGGTTCAAAGTTGATTCAACAGATTTATGATCAAAATGAATATTTAAAAGAGACCTTCTTAATCAATCTGAGAATTGCTGGAATTTCCAACAGTCGTAACATGATGTTTTCAGATCAGGGTATTTCTCATGAAAACTATCTCAACTGGGAAAAGCAAAGTGAAAAAGCATCTTCCAGGGAATTTGCAGAAGAAATTATACAAAGAAATTTGAGGAACTCGGTATTTGTTGATGTCACTGCCAGTCCGGATGTACCCGAAATGTATGAAAGTTTACTGAATAGAAGCATCAATATTGTTGCCTGTAACAAAATTGCAGCATCCTCAGATTTTGAAAAGTATAAAACTTTAAAAAATACAGCCAGAAACCATAACTGCAGCTTTTATTTTGAGACCAATGTTGGTGCAGGGCTTCCTGTAATAGGAACCATCAATGATCTGATCAAAAGTGGTGATAAAATAATCTCTATCCAAGCAGTACTGAGCGGAACATTAAATTTTGTTTTCAATCATTATGACAGTAGTAGGACTTTTTCTGAAGTTGTAGCTCAGGCACAGAAAGAAGGTTATACAGAACCTGATCCAAGACTTGATCTATCGGGAACTGATGTTGCCAGAAAAATTTTAATATTAGCGAGAGAAGCCGGATATCCATTACAGTTTGGGCAAATTGAAAACATAAGTTTTCTTCCCGAAGAATGTATGCAGGGAAGTGTAGAAGATTTCTATCAAAAGCTTACTGAATATGAAAGCCATTTTAAAAGTCTGCTAAACGACGCTCAAAACAATGGGAAAATACTAAAATACACCGCAGAATTTGAAAATGGAAAAGCTAAAGTTGGTTTACAGCAGGTAGCTTCCGATAGTGATCTTTTTCATCTTTACGGAAAAGATAATATTGTCATTTTTAAAACATTAAGATATTCTGAACAGCCATTGGTGATAAAAGGCGCAGGTGCAGGTGCCGAAGTAACTGCAAGTGGAGTTTTTGCAGACATTATACGTTCCATTTAAAATACATACATTATGAAAAAAGTAAAAATAAAAGTTCCTGCTACAGTAGCCAACCTCGTTTGTGGATTTGATATTCTTGGAATGGCCGTACACGAACCTTACGATGAAATGGAACTGAAAATTCTGGAAACTCCGGATATTATTATTAAACATGAAGACTCCTTCGGGCTTCCTGAAAATCCTTCAGAAAATGTTGCCGGTATTGTTTTGTTAAAAATTCAGGAACATCTTAAGTTAAACACAGGTTTTGAAGTGATAATCCGTAAACATATTAAACCAGGCAGCGGGCTCGGCTCCAGTGCGGCAAGTGCCGCCGGAGCCGCCTTTGGAGCCAACATTCTTTTAAAAAACATCTTATCAAAAGAGGAAATGGTTCATTTTGCCATGTTCGGAGAAGAGCTTGCTTCTGGGGTACGTCATGCCGATAATATTGCCCCTTGCATTTATGGAGGTATTACTTTGGTAAAATCTACAGATCCTATAGATATCATCCCGCTGAATGCTCCCGAATTATTTGTTGCAGCAGTACATCCGCAGGTCGAAGTAAAAACTTCAGATTCAAGGCAGATTCTGAAAAAGAATATTTCGCTGAAAAGTGCTGTAGAGCAATGGGGAAATATTGCAGGACTGATCGCCGGTATTCAAAAAAATGATTTATCATTAATTGGAAGAAGTCTTCATGACGTCATTGTGGAACCTGTACGAAGTATTCTGATTCCAAAGTTCGACGAAATTAAGGCGGGAAGTCTTCAGATGGGAGCACTTGGAGGAGGCATCTCCGGATCCGGTCCTTCTATTTTTATGCTGGCCGAAAAACAAGAAACAGCTGAACGCATTGCACAATTTATGAAATCGGTATATGATACTATTGAAATTGAAAGCTTCGTTTATGTTTCTAAAATAAATCCGGAAGGAATTCAAATTGAAGAAGAATCTTCATCTCTATAACTTATTAATTGAAAAAAATGATCTACTATAATCTAAAAGACCATTCTGAAACTGTTGATTTCAGAAATGCCACCATAAAAGGACAGGGACAAAGCAAGGGACTTTTCTTCCCCGAAAATATTCCTCAGTTTGACGAAGAATTCATTCAGAACCTTACTTCATATACTCAGGAAGAAATTGCTTATCAATGCATGAAGGATTTTGTAGGAGATGAAATTCCCTCAGAAATTCTGTGGGAAATAGCCTCCGAAACGGTCAATTTTGAAATTCCACTTATCAAAATTAACGATCAGATATCGATTCTTGAGCTGTTTCACGGTCCTACTCTCGCCTTCAAAGATATTGGGGCCAGATTTATGAGCCGTTGTCTCTCCTATTTTTTGAAAGATCAACAGAAAAAAGTAACCGTTCTTGTTGCAACCTCTGGAGATACCGGAGGAGCCGTTGCTAACGGGTTTTATAAAATTCCGGGAATACATGTGGTGATTCTTTATCCTAAAAACAGAGTAAGCCCAGTTCAGGAAAAGCAGCTCACTGCGTTGGGAGAGAATATTTCAGCATTGGAAGTTGACGGTAGTTTCGATGATTGTCAGAATATGGTTAAAGCAGCCTTTGCAGATCAGGAAATTAATGATCACCTGCTATTAACTTCTGCAAATTCCATCAACGTTGCCAGATGGCTCCCTCAGCAAATTTATTATCTGCTAGCTTATAAACAATGGCTTGAGCAAAACCGTGAAAAGCCTGTCATTTGTGTTCCCAGCGGAAATTTTGGAAATATCTGTGCCGGAATTCTCACTTATTTCAGAGGACTTCCTTCTGAACATTTTATTGCTGCATGCAACGAAAATCATGTAATTCCTGATTATCTGAAAACCCAAAATTATCAGCCACAACAAGCCGTTCCTACTCTATCTAATGCCATGGATGTGGGAGATCCCAGCAATTTTGTCAGAATCCTGGAGCTGTTCAGCCATCAGTTTGATTCATTAAAAAGTAAGATATCTGCCTATTCAATTAATGATCAGGAAACGATGAATACCATCACAGAAGTCTATCAGAAATATGGATATATACTGGAACCTCACAGTGCCGTTGCATTTGCATCGATGAACCAATATTTACAAAAAAATACTGAGAAGAAAGGCTTTATTTTAGGAACAGCACATCCTGTAAAGTTCCCTGATGCAGTAGAAAAAGCCATTCAGAATTCCATTGAAATTCCGGAGTCATTGAATGACCTTATGAAAAAGGAGAAAAAAACTGTTGAAATAAATTCAGATTTTGAAGAATTAAGACGATTTTTGCTTAGTAAAATTGAAGACGATGAGCAAAATATATCTTGAAGATGTAAAAATATATGCCTACCATGGCGTACTACCTGAGGAAAACATTATCGGAACCTACTATATTCTGAATGTAGAAATTCATACAGATTTGTGGAAAGCCGCAGAATCTGATGATTTGAATGATACGATAAGCTATGCCGACATCAACGATATCCTTCATCAGGAAATGAAAATAAAATCCAAACTTCTTGAATATGTTGCCGGAAGGATTATTTCAAAGATTCACAGCAGTTTTCCACAAATTGGATATATCAAATTAAAGATAACGAAAACCGCTCCACCGATGCAGGGAGAAATGAAAGGAGCCAGCATTGAACTGGAAAAAAGCTTTAAACCAGAAAATTAACATTTTTATTTTCATTCATAAAAAACATAAAAAAATTGAAACTCGTTAAAATATTATTTCTAGTAGCTTTTATCAATGCTTTCGGACAAACCGGTGTTGATAATCAGTTGGCCACTTACAACTTTCCAAAGATCAAGTCCAGCATTACGATGCCCGTAACCATTCCTCTTTCGGAATTAAGCAATATGATCAATGCTTCGGTAAAGGATTTGATCTACCAGGATGATTCTTATACGGATAACAATAATGATCAGTTTAAAGTTAAAGTCTGGAAAACCCGTCCCATCCGTCTTGTTGGCGGTACCAGTCAGAATCTACTGATAGAAGTGCCTTTAAAAGTATGGGCAGAAAAAGGGATCGGAACTCTGGGAGTATACACTTATCAGAATACAACCTTTGAAACGGTCATGTCTTTTAACACAACGGTTACTTTTAATAATAACTGGACTATCACCACCAATACTCAACCCAACGGATTCCGTTGGGTAACTAAACCTGTTCTTGACTATGGAAGAATACAGATTCCCATCACTCCTATTGTTGAAAAGAACCTTAAGGAGCAGCAAGAAAAATTCTGCAAAACTATCGATCAGCAAATGGCTACACAGCTCAATTTTCAGCAATATGCTCTTATGGCGTGGAATACTTTCCTCCAACCATTCAATATTTCTGAGGAATACAATACCTGGCTGAAGGTAAGCCCGATTGGCGTAAATATTACTCCTTTAAAGTTTTATGGTAATCAGATCAATGCGACTTTAGGGGTGGATATTTATTCGGAAACGTTTACAGGAAGTAAGCCTGCAGCCTCTTTACCGGTGACTGCGGTTTCTAATTTTAGCACCTCTCCTACTGTTGCAGACAAATTTGTATTGCAGACCACCGCCAATATTCCTTTTACAGAAGCGAGCAACATGGCACGAAAGACTTTTTTAAATAAAGAGTTTGACATTCGTGATTCTAAAGTAAAAGTAACTGATATCAGAGTATATGGTGTAGATAACAGAGTTGTGATTGAGGCTCAAACAGACGGTTATATAAAGGGAACTTCTATTATCTCAGGAATCCCTGTGTATGATGAGGTAAAGAGAAAAATTGTTTTATCGGAAACCAAGTTTAAGTTAAAAACAACCAATATTCTGTACAAAACAGCGTCTCTCCTGTTTCAGGGTAAAATTGTAAAAATGATTGAAGAGGAATATGGTATTCCGACTCAGGAACTGGAAGATGCCTCCAGAAAAAGTATTGAAGAGACTTTTAACAAAGAATATTACAAGGGCTTAAAAATGAACGGGAAAGTTTTCAATCTTAAACCCAGTAAAATTCTCCTCAACAATACTGGCATTACCGCTGTGATTGATACCAATGCGTCATTAAAACTGCTTGTCAACGGATTTTAAAATCCATATATACAAAAAACTAATAACCAACCATGAAAAAAATTCTAAACATCGTTGAATATAATAAAGCCTCTCTCGGAGTAAGGTTTGCCAATAACTTTCTGGACCTTATTGTTCTGATTGTTATTAATTATATCCTTTATGGTATTTTTAATCTTCTTTACAAAACGACCTCTATTCAGTTTTTCTACTTCTACAATAACGGTGGAGTACTTTGGGAACTTTTTACAGGTAACCTCAATTATTTCCTATATTACTTTTTGATGGAAAACTATACAGATGGCAGAAGTATTTCAAAGTATATTACCGGAACTAAAGTTATCAGTACAGATGGCACAAAACCCACTACGCAGCAAATTTTTTATAGAAGTCTTTCCCGACTTGTTCCTTTTGATGGGCTTTCTTTCTTTGGAACCAACGGTTGGCACGACAGCTGGAGCGAAACAAGGGTTGTTAATATCAAAAATTATGAGTCTGAAATTCAGGCAAAAAGAGAAATAGAAGCGATTGGAGTAAAAGAAATTATCTAAAAACTTTTGTTCATAAAGTATTTTTACTATATTTGCACACCTCAAAAATGGTAAAACACGGTACTTTGGCCGAGCGGCTAGGCAGTGGTCTGCAACACCATCTACAGCGGTTCGAATCCGCTAGGTACCTCAAAAAACCCCTACAACTTAATTCATAAAAAGTTTAGGGGTTTTGTTTTGATTTCATTCCAACATAATTCCAACGAATTTATTTATCTTTACAATACCAAAAGAGCATATCTAAGTCTAAATATGCAAACTCCAGAAATGGTACATAAAAAAAATCCGAAGAAACAAATGCATCTCCGGATTGAATAGTATTTAATTTTTATGTCAACCTATTTTAGGACGACTCAATATGTATTTCTCATTTACTAATTCATAGGACTGGCAAATAAATAATTTTCTCCATTATTCCCAACATTGGCTGTTGGAGGAGTTCCTACATTATCAATAGTTCTAAACCACGAATAGATTGTAGTGGGTGTATTAACCTGTATGGGAATAACTCCCGTTAAAAAAGAATACCCAGATCCACTTGCTACACTTGGAGACAACCACCCTGCTACAAGATTACTGGCTAGAAAAGAAAAAGTCGTATTGGCTAAAACGGTATTACTGCTACTCAGTGTAATACGAACCCATGAGTTGTTAGCAGCAGTTGCAGCAGTTGAGCTGTACAATAATTGTCCTATATAGACCAACCATCTACCAGCAGGCAGGGTTAAACTTGATCCAATAAGCGTATTTGCAGCCACTGGTTTCACTGTTGTATTCATAGTTCCTAATATTGTGGCGATGGTACTTGAACTAGCTACCCATGTAGCTCTACCCGCATTATCACTCGCTAAAACCTTATTCACTCCCTCGTTTCCATCCTGAAGCTGAAATGCTGTATAGGGTGCAGTACCCACCGTATGCAGTTTTGCATTTGGAGTAGTGGTACCAATTCCCACTCTATGATTTACAGCATCTACAGAAAAACTATTGTCATCAACAGAAAACAAATTAGTGGATGTACCGTTAAAAGCTAACGTATTTGCTCCTTGACTCACTATTCTGTTACTTGCTAATGTTCCATCTGTATTATAAAGATTTACAGATGCCGGAGCTGCAGGTAATGCTTTCCATGTTCCTACCCCTACACCATCTGAGGTAAGAACATAACCATTAGCCTGATTTCCATCTACAATTTTAACAGCCGAAATAGGTGTAGCTACTGTTCCTCCAGATTGTATATCAAGCTTTACCGCAGGAGTAATGGTTCCTATCCCCACGTTTCCTGATGATTTTACAGTTAATCGGGGAGCATAATCTATTGCGTTTCGGGTATAAAACTGTAATCCGGCATAATTATTATTGATATCCCTGTCTATCCCTCTTATCGCAGCTCCTGAAGGGGAAGTTGCCGTAATGCCCGGTATAAAATCTAATGTCGCAAACTGTGTTGCAAATTGCTGATCATTGTACATGGTAATGTTTCGGATTTCTGGATTTCCACAAGGAATTCCACAGTTTCTGGCTCCTGCTGCAATAACATCTATTGAGGCTTCGTTTGCAACTGGAAGTACATTCAAAGTCACTGCAGGTGTCCCAGTACCAATGCCTACACGATGATTTGCAGCATCTGCTGAGAATGTAGTTCCATCCACCGAAAACGCATTTACCGAAGTTCCTCTAAATGCCAAAGTGCTGGCTCCTTGAGTTACAACCCTGTTACCTGTTAAAGCGCCATCAGCAGTGTATATATTATTGGATACAAAAGTTGTATTAGCCGGATTATGAAGCTTAACCCAAGCGGAGCCATTATAATAGTAATACCCTACTGTATCTATATTTACAGCTGCTCCCGCTTGTGTGCCTGTGGCTACACTATTAATATACACCAGAGTGGAAACCGTTGTTCCCGTCATTATTTGAGCTCTTTGCCTGTCTATTCTGGGAACTAACAGTCCATCAGGAGAAGTAGAACTCCCAGTGGCATTTTTGGCAACAACATCTAAAGTTGTTTGTGGCGTGGGAGTATTGACCCCTACTTGACCATAAACAATATAACTGGCTGATAAAAAAATTGCTGAAAAGTAAATTTTAAGAGGTTTCATAATATATATATATTAAATAATTTATCTCGAAAGCAAAATTCTACCAATTTTTTAAAAAGGTATCATTAAAGGGGGGGGTAATCATTTAAAAGCTATTAAGACAAATATATAAATTATTTCATAATATAGTGATATTTCATCTAAAACCATTATTTCAGGAGCTTACAAAACAAAAACACCTCTCAAAAAGAGCTTTCCGTATATAAAATATTAATCTCCTGCTTCTTATCTGAAGTTATAAGCCGTACATGATTTACGTGTCTTGATTTTTATACCAAGTTACTGAAAGAGAAATCCCCGGATCTATCCGAGGAAAAGCTAATTATCAACTCTTATAAAAAGAGAAGTATGGTATAAATATAAAAAATCCTCGGAAATTCCGAGGATAAAAACTAATAACCATGAAAACTCAAATTAAACATGAGTTGTGTTTGTATATTGAAAAATCGTGCCAAGAATTATATTTTTCAGAAAAAAAATCGATTTATGCTCTCAATTCAAAATTAAACATTTCACTATTTTACTTCACTTTAATTATATTTATGAAAAAAAATTTACAATTATTTATAATTAATTCAAATAACCTCAAAAGCCAAATGATATTGTTAATAATAAAATAATTTAATTTTTATTAAAAAAAACTTCACATTAAGAAATTGAAAGTTCATGATGAATTCATAAAAGACTCAAATGGAAAAAAAAAGACAAAATATCACTTCCACACCCAAGCATAACAAGTAAAGAATTGGAATAAACCTAAAAGAATACAAAAAGCCCCCATAATGGAGGCCTCAAAAAACACAAATGATGAAAAAATTTTTTATTAGAAATAAAAATTATTCGATTTCTTAAATAATAGTCAAACTTACATTATACTTTCTCGTTATTTTATGATTCTACTCATGTTATTTTATAATAATATAACCTTCATTATTATATTACTATCAAACCTTGCTTATTTTAATTATCCGATTCTGATAAATCATTGGTGATAGTATTCATTAATAAGAGTAATATTTTCCTCAAAAAACTTATAATATATTCACGTCAACACATTCTAAATTAAAATCAATCAATTCATAAATACGATACCATTCTTATAAACATATAACAAACTATACTAAAAATAAATAAACATAATCTTTAAAAAATATTAAAAAAAAATTAAAATCACGATGATCCATGATATATTTTTCTGTTATTTTATTTTATAATTTTGTTTGAAATTAATTCAAGATATTGTGATAAAATTTTCTATACTTATAGCCAATTATAATAACGGAAAGTATTTTAAAGAGTGCTATGACTCATTAATGAATCAAACGTATGGAAATTGGGAAGTTATAATTGTAGACGATGCATCTACGGATAATTCGGTAGAAATCATTAATTCGTTGATTAAAGATCATTCGCAATTTAAATTCTATCATAACTCCGTCAATCAAGGTTGTGGCTATACAAAAAGAGAATGTATGAAATATGCAGAAGGAGATATCTGTGCTTTTTTGGATCCCGATGATGCACTTTACCCAGAGGCATTGGAAGCAACCATTCATGAATTTATTCACAAAAAAGATATTGTTGCTACCTATTCTCAAATGATGCTTTGCAATGATAATCTTATCCCGGAAAAAGTTTTCGAAAAAACGAGAGAAATCTATAATGATCGATATTTCTTCAATTGCCCTACCCAATTTGCTCATTTCTTTGCTTTCAAAAGGGAAATTTATCATAAAACCTCTGGCATTAATGCTAGCTTAAGGAGCGCAGTAGACCAGGATCTTTATCTCAAAATATTAGAACATGGCAATATCAGATACATTAAAGAGCCTTTATACTTATACAGATTGCATTCTAATGGAATCTCACAACAAGATGCCAAGCAGAATGCCAAAGAATCATTCGCAAAAGTGATTCATGAAACCATGAAAAGAAGAGGCATCCAAAAGATCAACAACAAGATTGTTCCCGAAATTTTTACCAACTCACGGGAAATCTATGAACTTCTCAATTATCAGACCCACAAACTTCACCGCCTGATCAAAAGGATAAAAGTTTCTTTGAAAATGTGAGAATACAAATCTTTGATTCATTTTTCATCATCAAAAAAAGACCTCCACAGGGAGGTCTAAAAAACACAAATGATGAAAAAAAATCTATTTGGAAAAAATCCAAACAGAATATTATTTAGATTGCTTTGTCATACTATTTTAACATCAGGTTCTACCATAAAAAATACCTGTTAAAATAAAGCAAACGATTGACTTTCATTTAAAATTCTCCGTAAGAAAATCTACAAAGAAAGCGAAGAGAAATTACTCTTCCCACATAATAGGAATGTATACCGTAATATATCCTTCTGCATCTACATTCGCTTCAGAAACTGTAGCAATTACTGTTCCATAACCAACCCATCCACCTTGCCCCTGTATCCCGGAGAAAGCATATACTCCCTCAGGAATTTCTTCAGAATACTGAGGAAGAGACCGATAACCTTCACTAAAATACAATTCGCCACTAGTTGTGTTTTCTGCAACAAAACCTCCCAGGTCATAAGTTCCGGAAAGTAATTTGGTCCCACTTTTAGAAAGAAGTCCGTAACGGATTTTAAAAGTCTGAGTCTTTGATTCTTTGTGAGGAACTTCCAAAGAATTTTTCACAGGAGTTTCAATAACATCCCTCGAAGAAAAAGACGTAGCGACAGCCAACAATCCTGCAACAGCAGAAACTGTAAAAAATGATTTTTTCATATTATTATAATTTGGTAAGTCAAATGTAGCCAACTTATATGAATTGAGTGAAAATTATTAATGAACTCTATATTATCAACACACAGATTATATCGTCCTAGCTTCTGTCAATCCCGATCAACAAAACAAAATCTGTCATATTTTATTTTTATAATACCATTTAAATAATATTTTTAACATTTATTAACTAAAATTTGGCTTCATAATTGGAAATAAAATTAAAATCAAAGCCGTTTGGTTTAAAGCTTATTAAAATTTGAATTATGAAAAAGATAGTATTAGCAGGATTTTTATCCGTTTTCTTGGTAACGGCCTGCAAGAAAGATGACAGAACAGCTGAGAAGTCTCTGGAAGAGCAGAAACTTGAATTCCAGGCCAGACAGCTTGACATAGAAAGACAGAAACTTGCCATTGAAAAAGAAAAACTGGTATATGAAGCTCAAAAAACAGCAGACAGTATATCGGAAAGTAAAAAGGCAAAAGCAATTGCTGAAAGTAATTCAAAACCAAAAGTAATCCGGGAAACAAGAACCGTATACAGAGACAGAAGTTCCAGTTCAGGAAGCAACGGAGCCTATGCCAATAATGGAAGCGGAACCACACAAGCGACCAACAAGAAAAAAGGTTGGAGTAAAGCTGCCAAGGGAACTGTGATTGGTACTGTAGGAGGTGCTGCTGCAGGAGCGCTGATTGCTAAGAAAAACAGAGGATTGGGAGCTGTAATTGGCGGAGTTGTAGGAGGTGCCACGGGATATACTATTGGTAGATCTCAGGACAGAAAAGACGGAAGAGTACAACCACGTTAGGAATAATTTTTCACTATAGAATATAAAGATTGCTTATTTTTAGGCAATCTTTTTTTATGATACTTATTCTTTTATCTTCCATTTTTATTATTCCGGTCTTAATAGGTTGGAGCAGACTGATGGAAAAAATTTCAGGATTCGAACTATTTCCTGGCATTTCCGGAAAAGCTCTTCTTGGAATATTAGGAATAGGAATTTTATGGACGGTTATTTCATTCTTTACTCCCATCAATATAATAATAGAAATTCCAACGGTGGCGTTGGGACTTTTCTATTTCTTTAAAGACAAACTGTAC
Source organism: Chryseobacterium sp. JK1 (assembly GCF_050632815.1). Lineage (NCBI taxonomy): Bacteria > Pseudomonadati > Bacteroidota > Flavobacteriia > Flavobacteriales > Weeksellaceae > Chryseobacterium > Chryseobacterium sp. JK1. The sequence continues at coordinate 386,177 of NZ_JBODRU010000003.1, forward strand.
GAAGATTTTTATCGTTTCTCAAAAAAAGAATATTACCTGGGAACAGTCTTACTAATGGTTATTTTATTGGCAGGATCTTTTCATCCTTTTATATTAGATCATTTTGGGTATTATGTTCCGACAATTAAATGGATCAGAGAATATGGACTGATCAAAGGAATTTCCAATCTGGATCTTACGTTGGGACAAATGTCGATCTGGCATATTTTTCAGGCAGGATTTTCAAATTTCTCAGATCCGTTTTTAAGAATAAATACGGTATTGCTGATTATTTATTCCATTTATAGTATTGAAAAAAAAAGGTGGGTGCATCTTTGTTTTTTACCTATTTTACTATTATTCTCTCAATCGCCAAGTCCGGATCTTCCGGTTATTATTTTTTCGCTCATTATTTTAAACGAAATACTTACGGGAAATAAAGACACCTTATTTCTGTTTGCTTACTCAGCTTTTGTATTTGCTATAAAGCCAACGATGATATGGCTTCCTATATTGGTTTTCCTAAATTCTATTGTTATTTTAAAACCAGGTTTCAAAAAACTTCTTTTCGGGGCGGGCATTCTTATTTTATTCTTCATTAAAAATATATGGACATTTGGCTATCCCATCTTTCCCGTAGCAATAGGAGATGTTGGTGTTTTATGGAAACCCAGTCCGGAAGCAGTAAAGATCTCTTCTCAGTTTGCCGTACAGAAAACCTATGATATGCAATATTCTTATGAAGAAATTCAGCAGTTTTCAATGGGAGATTATATAAAAAAATGGTTTACACTCGAAGGAATTAAATCCAAGATCAATAGTATTTTCATATTGAGTTTACTGGCTTTTACTGTATTTACGTGTTTCAAAAGAAAGAAAATTATCACTTTAATCTGTATTTCGATTGTTATAAAAAGTATCCTTATTCTATTTTTTTCTGCTCAATACCGATTTTTCATAGATGTATTTTTTGTCATCTTTCTGGTGTTGTTTCATGAGTATTTTACCCAACGAAAATCAATCATTGTTTTTTCACTTTTTAGTATGCTGATTATTTCAGTTTTATCTTTTCCGGGGCTTATCCAAAAATATATTCCAAGTTTCAGGCTGGGAAATTTTATGACAGGCTTCAAAAAAGAACAATTGTATAAACCTTCTACCTACGAATACCATAAATTTAACAGCTTTGAAGTCGGGAATTTAAAATTTAACGTTTCCAAAAACTATCCTTACAACTTTGACACTCCCCTTCCCGCTATTTCTGAAAGCTATATTTCAGATGATATACAAGCAGGGGGCTTCCCACAACTTATAGACAGAAATAACATCAGAAAAGGGTTTATCTGGAAAAGAATGACTTCTGAAGAAAAAAAAGAAGTAGAAAAAGTTATCTATAATATCAAAAACGCTGATAAATAGAACAAATCCAGAAACTTTATTATATCGAGAAAAAAAGGTAATTTTGTACTATGTTCAACACATTAGGTAATCTTCTTAGTCTTACAACATTTGGAGAAAGTCACGGAGTGGCTTACGGCGGTATCATTAATAATTTCCCGGCAGGTTTAACGGTAGATCTCAATCAGGTTCAATATGAGCTGAACCGAAGAAAACCAGGCCAGTCAGCAATCGTTACACAAAGAAAAGAAAGCGACACAGTAAAGTTTCTTTCAGGAATCTTTGATGGCAAAACTACGGGTACTCCTATTGGTTTTATCATAGAAAACGAAAATCAGAAATCAAAAGATTATGACCATATTGCAGGTGCATATCGTCCTAGTCATGCAGATTTTACTTACGATCAGAAATTTGGTTTCAGAGACCATCGTGGCGGTGGAAAATCTTCTGCAAGAGAAACAATGAACTGGGTAGTCGCTGGAGCTTTGGCTAAACAGCTTTTACCTAATATTGAGATCAACGCTTACGTGTCTTCCGTAGGTGATATCTTTTGTGAAAAACCTTACCAAGCCTTAGACTTTTCTAAAACCGAAAGCAATGACGTGCGTTGCCCGGATGCTGAAACGGCAGAGAAAATGATCTCCAGAATCAAGGAAATTAAAAAAGAAGGAAATACCATTGGAGGAACGATTACCTGCGTGATCAAAAACGTTCCTGTAGGAATTGGTGAACCTATATTCTCTAAGCTTCAGGCTGAACTTGCAAAAGCAATGCTGAATATCAATGCCTGCAAAGGTTTTGAATATGGCAGCGGTTTTTGCGGTGCTAAAATGACAGGAAAAGAGCATAATGATGCTTTTAATACAGATTTCACCACAAAATCTAATCTTTCCGGAGGAATTCAGGGAGGAATTTCCAATGGGATGGATATCTACTTCCGTGTTGCTTTTAAACCTGTAGCGACTATCTTAAGACCTCAGGACAGTATTGATAAAGACGGAAATCCTGTAGTAGTAGAAGGAAAAGGTCGCCATGATCCTTGTGTGGTTCCAAGAGCTGTTCCTGTAGTGGAAAGCCTTGCAGCATTTGTTCTGGCCGATCTGTTTTTGATCAATAAAACTAGAAACATCAATAATTTTTAATATAAATATTTTTGGTAATGAAAAATTACTGGGATAAAGGAATTTCTTTTGAAGAATACCTTCAGATTGCAAACGAAAGATTACAGAATCCTGCCAATGCACAGGAAGCTGATTATAAACAATACTATGAGCTTGGGCTTCAGAGAATGGACAGAACGGTAAAAAAATACGTTCCCAATGAAGATCAGCTGAAAGAATTAGAAGCCAAAAACTTTGACGGAAAGATTTTAATCATCTCCGAAGCCTGGTGTGGTGATGCCAGCGCGACAGTACCTGCTCTTTTCAGATTTTTTGAAGGGCACAATGAGGTTCGAGTATTTCTGAGAGACAGTGATAAAAGCTTAATCAACCAGTTTTTAACAAACGGTACCGAATCAATCCCTAAAGTTTTAATTCTGGATAAAGATTTCAATGTAAAAAATTCATGGGGCCCACGTCCGAAATACGGTTATGAGCTTTTAATGAAATACAAAGCAGATCCTGTAGCATATCCAAAAGAAACGTTTTACAACGATCTGCAGATATATTATGCCAAAAACAGAGGAAAGGATTCTGTTCAGGAAATTTTAGATCTTCTATAAAAAGCAGAGTATGAAAAAGAGCATCATTTATCTTGCATTAGTGGTTATCATAGCAGTGGTAGCATTGGTTCCGGGAATAAGGAATAAACTGCAGGAGCTATTTTTCCCTGTTGCAACCATTGAAAATGCAGTACACATCAGTGAAAATGACTACGATATAGAACTTAAGGGAATCAATACGCCAAGTACCAACCTTAAAAATTTTAAGGATAAAGGTCTTTTCCTGAACTTTTGGGGAACCTGGTGCCCGCCATGCAGAAAAGAATGGCCTTCTATTCAGAAACTGTATGATTCCAGAAAAGATAATGTAGATTTTGTACTCATTGCGATGAATGATAAGGAAGAAGATATCAGAAAATTTTTGAAAGAAAACAATTATACAGTTCCTGTATATATTGCACAAAGTCCTATTTCTGAAAAAATTCTTCCAAAAGTGTTTCCTACGACGTTTCTTTTAGACAAAAACGGAAGAATTCTCATTAAAGAAGATGCTTCCAAAGATTGGAATACAGAGACTGTGCATCAGTTCATTGACAATATTATCAAATAATTTTTTTAACTAAATTTTATAATTTATTGGTACAGGATTTGTGAAATTTATAGCATTGAAAAATTTATTTAAATCCAAACACAAAATGAAATATTCAAAATTAAATCTTGCAAAAGAAGCTATCAGTCACAAGGGCTTTGTCAAAAAAATCCCTGATATTTTCAGAATGGTCAGAATGTGGAGAAGAGGAATTTATCCTATGAAATCCATAGACATTATTCTGCCTTTACTGGGAATCCTGTATGTCATCTCACCTATTGACCTGCTTCCGGAATTCGCCATCCCCATACTTGGAGTAATGGATGATCTGGCGGTATTGTCTTTAACCATTCCTAAGCTCATCAAAGAAGTGGACAAGTTTCTACTGTGGGAAGTTGAACAAAAATACAATGGTAATCAAGTCATTGATGCCGAAATCATAAAATAACAGTTTATTATATTATAAGAACCATCCTGGGACATCCAAGGGTGGTTTTTTATATAAATAGACGATAAATTTTTAAGCCTTATTTCAAATCGTTAAATTTGCAACATCTAATAAAAAATAATGGAAAGTAAAAAAGAATTCTTCTTAGAGTGCTACAAGCTAGGCATCATCAAATTCGGAAGGTTTACCCTTAAAAGTGGTATTGAAAGCCCTTTTTATGTAGATTTAAGACCTTTGGCTTCTGATCCTAAAATCTTAAAAAATCTTGCTAATTATTTATTGGAAATGCTTCCTTTGGATAATTTCGATTTAATATGTGGAGTTCCTTATGCCGCTCTTCCTATGGCAACGGCTATGTCTCTGGAAAGCTATATTCCGTTAATTATTAAAAGAAAAGAAGCTAAAAGCTACGGAACAAAAAAACTGATTGAGGGAATTTACCAGAAAGGGCAAAACTGTCTTTTGGTAGAAGATGTGATCACATCAGGAAAGTCTCTACTGGAAACCATCCCGGAAATAGAACAGGAAGACCTTAAAGTTTCTGATATCGTAGTGGTTTTAGATAGAGAACAGGGAGGAAAGCAGCTTCTGGAAAGCAAAGGTTACAGAGTACATACCCTTTTCAATATTTCGGAAGTATGTGATATTCTTCAGGAAAACGGAGAATTATCGGATGAAGAGGTAAAAAGAATCCAGGATTTCCTGCAAGGAAATCATATTCAGTTTGAAGAAGAAACCAGATTTTCTTATGAAGAGAAACTTCAAAATGCACAACATTCTGTTTCTAAAAAATTACTGGAAACAGCTCTGGAAAAAAAATCCAACCTTATCGCATCTGCAGATGTTACAACAACTCAGGACTTATTGGATTTTGCAGAAAAAGTAGGGCCTCACATTATTGCTTTAAAAACGCATATTGATATTATTTCAGATTTTGAATACGAAAAAACAATTAGCCCTTTAAAAGCAATTGCTGCCAAACATCAGTTTTTACTGATGGAAGACAGAAAGTTTGCTGATATCGGAAATACACAGGAACTTCAGTTTACAAGTGGGGTTTTCAAAATTACCGATTGGGCAGATTTTGTAACCTCACAGGTAATCGGAGGATTTGAATCATTGGATTGCTTCCATAATGTAGGCGTTGTAGCTATTGTAGGAATGTCTTCCAAAGGAACTTTGACTACTGCCAGCTATCGCGAAGAAGCTTTAAAAGTTGCTCAGTCGCACCCTAACGTTATTGGAGGGGTATCTCAGAATAAACTTCCCGAAGAACTTTTATTATTCACTCCAGGAGTAAATCTTGCAGATTCAGGAGATGGCAAAGGTCAGCAGTATAATACACCTGAGCACGTTTTCAAAACTCTTCATACTGATTTTATCATTGTAGGAAGAGGAATTTATAAGTCTGAAAATCCGGAGGAAGCAGCTGTTACTTACAAAAACGAAGGATGGAATGCTTATATTAATTCTTTAGAAAAAAAAGCAATTCAGGGTTAAAATCGTATAAAGTATATACAAAATAAGCTATATTTGGTTTTTATCACGGATATTTGAAAAAGATCAGCATTTGTCTTATTTTGTTTTGGGGAGTTGTACAGGTTTCTGCGCAGAAAGACAGTATATATATTGAAGCTAAATTGTCTTCTGACAAAAAGAACCTTGAAGTGAATCAGGAAATTGTGTATTACAATCATTCCGAAAAAGACCTTCATACCATAAAACTCCTGAATTGGGTTTCCGCCTATAATAAACGCGGAACCTCTTTAGTCTACAGAAAACTGGAAGACCGAAATAATGATTTGCATTTTGCAAAACCCAACCAGCTGGGAAGACTTTTCGAACTGAATATTAAAAATTCAGACAATGAGATCATTCCTATCAGTACAATTTCAGATGAAAATCTGTTTATTCCTCTGAAACAGGTATTAAAACCTGGAGAAAGGGTCACTTTACAGCTACAATACCGAATGCAGCTTCCTGATAAGAAATTTACAGGATACGGAACATCTCCGCAGAATACGGTACTAAAATATTTCTTTATTGTTCCGGATCATTTTGATCCGGACAATATTTCCAAAAGAAACTATCACGATATTGAAGAACCAGTGAGTTTCAATACTTCCTGGAGCGTCAATTTTGATATCCCCGCAGATACTTTTGTGGAAGGAAATCTTTCGCAGATACAGATGAATTCTTTCAAAGGTGACCTGGATACAGATCCTGAATTTTTGATCTCTACGAATGTATACCCTTCCATTAAAACCAATATAGAAGGATTTGATACCGAAATAAAGTTTGGATACAATCTTAAGCCGGAAGAAAAACAGAATCTGGAGTTTTATCTTCCTTTACATTTAAAATTCATCAAAGAAAAAATAGGCTCTCTTCCGAAGAGTATTTTTATTTCTGATAAATTCAGGGCTAAAGAAGATTTTTTCGGAAACAATGATATCACTTTCTGGAAGTTCAGATTTCCCTTGTTTACAGATGCCGAAAAAACAGACCTTGATTATTTTGGAATTATTGCCAAAAAAGTTCTGGATGAAAATATCATTGCAGATAAACAAAAAAGCCATTGGTTTAAAAACGGGCTCAAATCATATCTTGAAATTCAGTATCTGAAAAAATTCTATACCGATACTCAACTTTTAGGAACTCTTCCTGAAGCAAAAATATTTGGCATTAAGCCCTTGAAAATATTCCATGCATCGAAAGTAAAACTTTTGGACCGCTATGGACTGGCCTATCAGTATATCATGCTCCAAAATCTTGATCAGAAAATTGAGGAGGAATTTCCAGTGTTGAGTAATTTCAACGATATGGCCATCAGCAGTTTTGAAACCGGAAGTCTATTCAACTATTCGGCAGATAAAATAGGATATGAAAATTTTAATGATATTGTTAAAAAGTATATTGCTGAAAATTCCGGGAAGAAAATTAATCCTGAAGAATTTTTAACGGCTCTATCTGAAAAAAATAAATCAACAAGTTATCTTTCCAACTTTTTTAAACAGAAAAACAGAGTAGATTTCAAATTGAAACACATCAGAAAGGACAATGATTCTTTACAGATCAGAATTGCAAAAAATACAGATGCAGCTATCCCCGTAAAGCTTGAAACAGAAACCAAGGAAGGTGAAAAAAAAGAATATTGGATAGATACTGAAGAAAACCAGCACATTACCAATGTTTCTCTTCCTTCTTCTGATAATATTTATAAAATCACTCTAAATAACGGTTATATTTTCCCTGAATCCAATTACAGAGACAATTTCCTGTATGCAAAAGGCTTTTTTTCCAACACAAAAAAAATTAAGTTAAAGCTTATAAAAGATATTCCCAATCCGGAATACAATGAAATTTACATCAGCCCAAGAGTACGTTTTAATAACACTTATGATAAATTCCTTTTAGGAGTCAATTTAAAAAACCAATCTTTCTTTGATCAGAAATTCTTGTATTCAGTAACTCCTACTTATAGTACTGGAACAGGAAAATTAACAGGTTCAGGAGCGATCGCCTACTCTTTCCTCCCTGCTGAAAGTATTATACGGAGTCTGACTTTTGGAGTTTCCGGAGCCTATTTCCATTATGACTATGGATTGGCTTACAGAAAAGGAACCTTGTCTTCTTCAATCAATTTCAGAAAAAATCCGAGAAGTACGGTGAGCAGGGGTATAGGTCTTTCTTATAATTATTTCGAAAGAGATCTCAGTCCTCTCATGGCTGCCAATAATGATTACAGCAAATACAATTTATGGAGCATCGGATATGGGTACAGCGACAGTCAGATGATTCACGAAAAAAGTTTCAGCCTGAGTACACAGGGAATGGAAGATTTCAACAAAATAACCGCTGAAGGATTTTACCGATGGGAATTTGCTCCCAAGCAAAAACTCAGTTTACGTTTATTTGCAGGATATTTTCTGAGAAATGATACCAGAAACGATCTTTTCAATTATGGAATTTCCAGGGTTTCCAACTACTCTTTTTCCTATACTCTTTTAGGGGAAAGTGCCAATAGTGGACTTCTTTCACAGCAGTTCATTCTTGCCGACGGTGGTTTTAAATCTTTTCTCCCGGGAACGGTAAATCAATGGATTACCTCTGCGAATGTAGATTCCAGTATTTGGAAAATATTCCACGTGTATGCTGATGCGGGGATTTATAAAAACAAAGATCTTCCTGCTAAATTTATATGGGATAGCGGAATTAAAGTGAGAATTATTCCCGACTTTTTAGAAATCTACTTCCCTATACAATCTTCCCTTGGTTTTGAACCAGCTTTCAAAGATTATGCAAAGCGCATTCGATATACATTGGTGCTTAATTTAGGATCAATTATTAATGCCGCGAGAAGAGGATGGTATTAAAAAATAAATGAGCGGCTCAGTAAACGAGCCGCTCCTTGCTAATAAAACTAATCTTTTATAATTTTCTGCGAAATGGGAACATTGTTAATCGTTCCTGTTACAATATAAGTTCCTCTCGGAAGTTCTATAATATCTAAGCTTGATGCCAACTTTGTCGGTGATTTTTTTACCATTTGTCTGTAAGTATCATATACTTTTACATCCTTTACTTCCGTTCCAAATATAACGGTACCATCTTTAATAAAAGGATTCTGTACAAAACCAGACTTTACCGTTCCTTCAAAAAGAAGATCTTTGACATTATCCATATTATCATTTTTTCTTATAATCGTGGTAATAGTAGGAGACGGTGCAGGCTCATCTCCTTTATATTGATCTGCATTTACTCCATACCCTACAAAATCCAGTACGTTGGGTGATGTTGGCCCTGTCACCTGCAGAATATTTCCTGCCAAAGCAACCTTACCGGATACTCCTGAAATTTTTATTCCCGAGGATGTATTGATACTTCCATCAAAATTATTGATAACCGTAGCTATAAAATCCGGCGTAGGCAGATTTTCAGTCCCATCTTCTATAACAGCTTCCTGAATGAGATAGGTCTGATCCGGTCCCAAAGTAAGATCCGGTAATGTATGATATTGTGTAAAAGCTCCAACAGCCGGGGCGTACTGTATACTGGCACCGGTTAAAGAAACCAGATTGGTTCCTGTATTTTTGAGAACAATATAGTTGTACTTCGGTTTAGCACCTAAATTTTCATTGCTTCCATAAATCTCACTGATCACAATCTGGGCATTTGAAACGGTACTTAACAGTAGTAAACCGGCAATAGTAAATATTTTTTTCATCGTTATTATTTTAGAAATGAATCTGCTATCAAAATAACAAAAACAATACCAGTAAATTAAGAAATAATTTATATAAAAAAACCGCTATTTCAATGAAATAGCGGTTTTTTTATAGGGTATAAGTAATTATTGTTTCAAAATTTTCTTAACGATTACATTACCTCCTTGATAAATTTGTACAAAATTTACTCCAACAGGAAGTTTTGATGCGTCAAAAGTTGCAAAATCTCTTACTTTTTTGTCTTCAAATATCTGACCTGTAGCAGAAACGATTTTAACCTCTGCATTACCTGTTAAATATAGATCAAAAGAATTCTTTACAAGCGTGTTGGAAAGTTTAACGCTATTTTTAAGGATTTCTGCATTTTTAGTACTTAAAGTACCTGCTTGTGCCAAAACAATATCGTCAAAATAAATAGCTCCGGTAGTAACATTGTTCTGAGCATATACTCTTAAACTAAGTCTTAAAATAGTTGTTGTTGGAAGAGTTGTTGTAGTAGCTGTAACATTTACCCAATCTGGATTATCTGTAGTATAGGAAGCTGGCTGAAAAGGATTACCTGAACCAGGAGAGATATTCGCCGTAGCAGTTCTAAACTGAATCCAGTGTCTGGCTCTCGCGTTTGCATCATTATCCAGAACCCAATATGAAACAGTATAATCCGTATTTTCAGATACTGCAACATCTACAAAATCCAAATTACCATTTGTACTTGCAGAAACAGGAGATAGTTTAATTGAATTATTTCCGCTGTGTACTATTGAGGTCTCTTTAGTTCCTCCCGCCATACTAAACCAACCGTCTGGTTTTGTAGATGCATCCGTCCAAGTTTCAAGCCCACCATTGGTAATCAGGTTTTGAGCACTAAAAAATGTAAATGCAGCGGTAGCTGTTAAAATAGTAAAAATCTTTTTCATAAATAATTTTTTTTAATACTTCATAAAACTACAAAAAAAACGTCATTCAAATCGAATGACGTTATATATTTAACGATTAGTTAATTAATAGTTTATTTTTTAATAACTTTCTCTGAAACAGATTTACCGTTTACAGTTCCAGTTACAATATAAGTTCCTTCTTTAAGTTCAGAAACATTTAAAGACTGATTTTCAGAAACAGTTGCAGATTTTACAACCTGACCTGCGATATTGAAAATTTTAACGTCAGATTTAGTTCCGAAAGTAATATCATTGTTTACGATCGTATTTTTAACAAAAACGTTCTTAGCTTTGTTTACATTAGCAGTTCCTAATGTTGCAGCATTTCCAGTTACTTTAATATCATCAATTCTCATTTGAGGAGGGTTAGTCCCTGGGAAAGCAGAACTATCAAATTTTATATATAGGTTAGATGTAGCAGGAATAGTTCCAGTAGGAGTAATCAAAACCCATGAGTTAGCTGTACCGGTTCCTGAAGCTCTTGTATAAGTAAGAGGTGTCCAGTTTGATCCATCAGTACTTACAGCAACTGCAAGTTCAGTACTAGTAGCGTTAGAGTTTTTAAAATGCCCAAATGATAACTGAATATCTGAATAGGCAGAAGTATCAATTCCGTTAATGATAAATGTATCAGAAGAAGCATTAAATAAAATGTTACCTGATCCTGAAGCGCCAGCATACCCTGAAGAAGCATTGGTATTTCTAACATCACTTGTTCCTGAATAAACGATCGGTGCATTATTCTGCCATCCTGTATAAGCAGTTATTGCAACACCATTACCACCTGCACCTAGGTTTTCAGAAAAGATCGTAGTTTGAGCAAAAGTTGTAACAGCCAATAAAGCCGTCGCCATAAACGAATAAAGTTTTTTCATGATTATAAATTTAAATTATTAATAATTTCGGTGGCTAAATTACGTTTATTTTTCACGACTTCACAATATTTAGGTTAATTTTCTGTTAATAATAGTTAATCTGTTGCTGTTAGTATTTTTTAAGTATTTTTACCAATTATTTTTCAGGAGTTGAGGAACTTTATTATCCTATTCGTTTTGTTTTTTTTAGGCATGTTTTCGGGAAATGCTCAGGTATTCTCGTGGAAAAACCCTAATATTCCACAAGATAGCGTTAAAAGAGATAGTATTTTAGCCGCAAGACTTGAGCAGGATCTTTTCGTAAAAGATACTCTGGATTTCATCCGAACCAACAATAAAGTGATCATTGATGAAGCGGTACTGGCAAAAAATGACAAAAAAAGATTTTTAGGTGAATTAAACTCCAAAGGTTCCATTATTCGTGGAATTACCTTTGGAAATAACCAGGGACAGTCTGTACAAAGTTCCATGGATCTTCAGATTTCCGGACGTCTTTCTAAGGATGTTACAATTCTGGCAAGTATTTCAGATCACAATCTACCCATTCAGGCTGATGGATATACACAGACGCTGGAAGAATTTGACAAAATCTATATGCAGCTTAATATTAAGGAAAAATCGATCCTTAGAGCAGGGCATCTGGATCTTGTGGAATCCAAAAATTATTTTGCCAAATATCAGAGAAGAAGTATGGGGCTTCAGTTCCAGACTGAGTTTGGAAAAGAAAACAAAACATTCATCGATATTTCTGCGGGTGTTGCTCGAAGCGAATTCCATAGAATCCGTTTTCAAGGGGTAGAAGGAAACCAGGGACCTTACCGTTTGACAGGTAAAAACGGAGAACAGTTTATCACACTGATTTCCGGATCAGAGCAGGTTTTTATTGACGGGATCCTGATGAAACGAGGAGAAAATCAGGATTATATCATTAATTACAATACGGGAGAGGTAACTTTTACCAGTTTCCGTCCTATTTTTCAACAGAATTTTATCACTATTTCCTATAACTATGCCAACAGAAACTATTCCAGGTATTTATTTACAGGAAAACTGGAACATCAGAGAGAGAAACTTAAAGTAGGCTTCAATTGGTTCATGGAAAATGATAACAAGAACGCCCCACTTTCTTTAAGCCTTTCTAAAGAGGATGAAAAAATTCTGGCAGAAGCCGGAAACGATCCCAATCTTATGTACGCTCCATCTGGAGTGGTAACGGAATATGATGTTAATAAGATTCTGTACCGCCTCAATCCTTCCGGAAATTTCTATGAATTTTCTACCGATTCAAGTTTGACACTTTACCAGGTTTCCTTTACTTATTTCGGCGCCAATCTTGGAGATTATAAAATAGCACAAACTACTAATAACGGTCGTGTTTTTGAATATGTAGGACCAAACGCCGGAGACTACAAAGCAGTAAGAAAACTTCCTTCTCCACAAAAATCACAGGTATTTTCCCTCAACTCGGAGTATTTACTGAATGAAGGAAAAATAGGGGCAGATATTTCTCTTAGTAACTATGATGTCAATTTATTCTCTTCAAAAGATTCTGATCAGAATATGGGCTACGCATGGAGAATTTTCGGGAATAAAAGCTTTAGCAAAAACAGCTGGAAAGGGACTCCAAGTTTTGAATATCAATATATCGACAAACAATTCCATATCCTGGACCGAATCAATGATGTAGAATTCTCCAGAGATTTCAACCTTGCACAAGAATTCAGTCAAAAAACACAAAATAGATTCACTTTTAGCTTTTTGAATAAATGGAACAATAGATCTACGTTAAATTACCGTGTGAATTATCTCAATGAACAGAATTCTTACAAAGGTCTCAAGAATGATCTGGACTTCGGTTGGATCAGTGGAAAGTTCTTTACGAAAGGTAATTTGTCTTTCCTTACGACAAATGCACTGCTTCAGGACACCAAATTCATACGAGGTGGAGCCTCAACGGAATTTACCGGTAAAAAAGGAAGCTGGGCCATTGGAGGCAGCATGGAACACAATGAGAAAAAGTACAATGATACTCAACTTATGGATGTCACAAGTTTCAGCTGGAAAGAACTTTTTGTACAAAAGAAAATAGGTGACAGTACCCGCACAAAGTTGTTGGCCAAAATATATATGAGAGATAACGACTCCGTTCGTAATAATAAGCTTCAGAATATGAACAATATTCTTGGTTTTATGGCGGAGAGTCAGATTATAAAAACAGAAAAAACAACCTTAAATGCCCTTATCCATTATAGAAAATTCTTCTATCAAAATACAGATCTCAATACAACATCAAGGAACAATGATTTCGTTGTAGGAAATATTCTTTACAATCAACAGTTATTCAGAAACGGAATGCGTCTTCAGGCTTTCTACGAACTTGGAAACGGACAGGAAGCACAGAGAGAATTTCAATATCTGAAAGTAACGGATGGACAGGGTGTATATAAATGGACAGATTACAACGGAGATGGAATTCAGCAGCTTGATGAGTTTGAAATCGCAGAATACTCAGATCTTGCACAGTACATCAGAGTTTACACCAATTCTGTAAGATATATCCCTTCTAATAAGAATAAGTTGCAGCTGGCTTTATTTGTGAATCCAGCCATTATTTTCAATTCGGAAAATGCATTTTTAAAGCGTTGGAATTTCAACATCTCATTGAACTCTCAAAATTCATTCTATAAAAAAGATAAAGTTCTGGTTTTAAATCCTTTTGAAAAAAACAGTGATCAAATCCTCAAAAATCAAAATATATTAGCCTCGGTACAGTTTAACCCTACCGATAAATCAGGGTGGAATGGAAACTACCGTCTCATAACTAATGATAACCTTATTAATGCCAATTACAGTAATGAGGAAAGACAACAGACTTCCCATTTCCTGAATGTTGGATATTGGTTCAATAAAGAATTCAGGGTAGACTGGGAGAACTCTGTTCATGATATTAAAAACTCATCGCAACTTTTTGCCACAAGAGATTATCGTTTAAATAATTTTGAAACCAAGCCTAAAGCAACTTATAAATTCACGGACGCTATCCAGGCCGAGCTTTCTTCTGCCTTCCGCCAGAAACAGAGGGTTGATGGTGAAGAATCTTTGAAAGCGTTTGATGTTACAGGAACCATTCAGTGGGAGCGCAGAAAAACATCTATCCGCGGGAACTTCTCTTTTATCAGCAATAACTTTACAGGGAATAATTTCAGTATTGTAGGAAACCAGATGCTTGATGGTCTGAAACCAGGAAAAAATCAGGTTTGGAGTGTATTTATTCAACAGGCTGTAAACTCTTTCATTCAATTAAATTTAAATTACGAAGGAAGAAATTCGGGAGACAGAACGATTCATATTGGAAGTATGCAGGTAAAAGCAAGCTTCTAATTGTTGAGAATTACAAATAAAGTTTCTTGTGAAAATAGATGTAACTCGCATAACCCATCAGAACTAAGCACTCATTTACAATACTTTACAATTTATTATCAACTAATAAATAATATACATTAATCATCATTTATACTAATAGATAATATCATATTTTCTTATGTTGAGAATTTTGTAAATTTGCACCATGATAAAAATAGGCAACATAGAACTGCCGGAATTTCCACTTTTGCTGGCTCCGATGGAAGATGTGAGTGATCCTCCGTTCAGACGTTTATGTAAAATGCACGGTGCAGACTTGATGTATTCGGAATTTATTTCTTCCGAAGGGTTAATTCGTGATGCGATCAAAAGCCGTAAAAAACTGGATATTTTCGATTATGAAAGACCGGTAGGTATACAGATTTTTGGTGGAGACGAAGAGGCGATGGCCATGTCTGCAAGAATTGTAGAAACGGTAAATCCGGATCTGGTGGATATCAATTTTGGATGTCCTGTAAAAAAAGTTGTCTGTAAAGGAG
The DNA here is from genome assembly GCF_050632815.1 of Chryseobacterium sp. JK1. Lineage (NCBI taxonomy): Bacteria > Pseudomonadati > Bacteroidota > Flavobacteriia > Flavobacteriales > Weeksellaceae > Chryseobacterium > Chryseobacterium sp. JK1. Next base: position 401,197 of record NZ_JBODRU010000003.1, read on the forward strand.
CTGGAGCAGGAGTTTTAAAAGATATCGACCTTATGGTTCGTCTTACAAAGGCTGTTGTAAGTTCCACTCACCTTCCTGTAACCGTAAAAACCCGTTTAGGATGGGACAGCACCAGTATTAATATTGATGAAGTAGCAGAGCGCCTGCAGGAAACGGGAATCAAAGCATTGACGATCCATGCGAGAACCCGTGCCCAAATGTACAAGGGAGAAGCAGATTGGGAACATATTTCCAGAATCAAACAAAATCCTAATATTGAAATTCCCATCTTTGGAAACGGTGATATTGACTCTCCTGAAAAGGCTTTAGCTTATAAAGAAAAATACGCATGTGACGGAATCATGATTGGTCGTGCTGCCATTGGATATCCTTGGATTTTCAATGAGATTAAGCATTTCTTTAAAACCGGTGAGCATTTACCTGCTCCTACTATTGCAGACCGATTGCTTGCAGTGCGTCAACATGCTGAATGGAGTACAGAGTGGAAAGGTGAAAGATTGGGATTAGTAGAGATGAGACAGCATTACAGCAATTATTTCAGAGGAATTCCTCACTTTAAAGAATTCAGAAAGAAATTCCTTGAAGTTTTTACCATGGAAGAGATGGACAGCTTAATTAAAGAAACCCAACAATTCTACGAAGAATACCAGGAACAAATATAAAAGCAAAAAACCATCAACTCAATGAATTGATGGTTTTTTTATGGTTGAAGATTGAATTCCTTTTATTTTAATATCCTTCTGATGAAGATTCATCCTTAATAAGTGCTAATGCTGAAGAAGTTCCTATTCTTTTCACTCCCATACTGATCATTTTTTCAGCATCTTCGGGTGTTCTTACTCCTCCGGCTGCTTTTACAGGAAGTTTTCCTGCATTATCCAGCATAATTTTTATTCCGTCAAATGTTGCACCATTAGGTTTCCCGTCTGTAGTTGCAAAAAATCCTGTAGAAGACTTTACAAAAATTTTAGAGAAGTCGTTTTCTGAGAAGTTTTCTTCTGCCCATCCAGAAATATTTTTGGTAAGATCTGCAATCTGATCATCTGTTAAAGCGGCAATTTCAATAATCCACTTTGCAATCTTATGATGATCTAAGGCCAGTTTTGTACATTGTACAAATTCATTTTTTACCAATGTTATATTTCCTTGAAGATAGGCTGTATAATTAATAACAAAATCCAATTCATCAGCTCCGTCTTCAATAGCTTTAGAGGCTTCTGTAAGCTTCTCTTCTACCGAATACGTTCCTTCGTGAAAGCCTATCACAGTACCTACTGCAACATTTGAATCTCTTTCCTGAATATATTTCTTGATCTCTGCTACATAATCAGGTCTGATCATGACGGCAAAAATACCGTTATCAATCGCTTCCTGCGCTAATTCTTTGTCTTTTTGAAGTGTTTCTTCGTGGGAAATACCTGATTGTTCTGGCGTTTTCAGGTAAGTTGAATCCAAATATTGGGCTATTTTCATATCGTTATACTTTCAATTGTCTGTAAATACCTTGTTCCAAAGATATAAAAGTTTCTGTTCTTGTTACTCCTTTAAGCTTCTGAAGTTTGTTAAGAATTTGCATCAGATGATCATTATCTTTACAAAGAACTTTCAGGAATATGGTATAATTCCCTGTTGTATAATGGGCTTCTACTACTTCATTGATATCATGTAAAGATTTTACCACATCAGGATAATGACTTGGCTGGTCCAGAAACACACCAATATAGGAAATTACCTTATACCCGATTTTTTTAGGATTAAGGAATGAAATAGAGTTTTCAATAACTCCCGCGTGCTCTAGTTTTTTAATTCTTTGATGTACTGCAGTTGTGGAAATTCCAACATTCTTAGAGATGTGGGCCAAAGAGGTTTTAGCATTATCCATCAACATATAAATAATTTCCTTATCAATCGAATCTAAATGATAGCTTGTGTTACTCGAATTTTTCATTTTCTGTTTTTTTATTATTTATGTTTTTTTACTGTATACTTTTAAAGGTAACAAAAACCGGAAAGTGATCACTGTAGCCTCCCAAATACCGGGTACCGGCATAAGTTCGGAAAGGTCGTCCTTCAAAATTTCTGGTTCTGCTTCTTATCTTTTCAGAGTTAAATATATGAGCATCCTGAAAGGCCAGTGTTTTATTATCAAGAAGAGATCTTGACATAATAATCTGATCATACAGCAGTCCAGACTTATAATGAAAAGTAGAATAATTTCTTGTAGAAAACAACTTCTGAAAAGGGTTCATCAGAACCTTCTCACGATCGTTGTCGTAGAGAATTTGTACTAAATTTTCATCATCCGGGTTTTCGTTAAAATCACCACACAATATAACATGTTCTTTATCAACATCTACAATTTTCATAATCCTTTGACGGATCTCATTCATAATAAAGGTTCTTTTAGGCTTGTTGATATCTTTCTCGCGCTTAGAGGGAAGGTGAGCGACAAAAACATTAATTATTTCCCCTTTATATTTTATTTTTGAAAAAAGTACATCTCTGGTTGTGTCGTAAATTCCTGTTTTTTTATTTATTATTTCAAAAAAGAAAGTAATGGTTTCAGAATCCATCACCTCTACTTTGTTTTTATCATATAGCATGGCCACGTCTACTTTTCTTTCATCCATAGAGTTGTAATGTACAATTCCATATTCTGAATGAAAAGGTTCCATTTCCACAAGATCTTCCAGAACTTGCCTTCCGGAAACTTCCGATAATCCGATCATAAACGGCAATACACCGTTTTCTTCCTTCATCAGTTGAAAAACATGAGAAATCTTAAAAAGTTTATTTTTATATCTCTTTTCATCCCAATTTCTTAAACCTGACCTGGTAGGATCTAATTTATGTACAGGTGTAGGATCAGGTAAAAATAAATTTTCAACATTATAAAAAGAGAATAGTTCCTTCAACATTAATTACTATACTTTTTAAATTAGTCAACTCTTTGTCTTTCGAATGTAATCTGCTATTATTTTTTTAAATTCCATTGAATGCCTTCATTACGTAAAAATAAATATACAACAACGAATAGGTCAAAAGTAATGAAAAAACACCAACAAATTCATTTATCACAAATTAATTTTTCAATTTTTGTTATATTTTAATAAAAAATTCAAAATATAAAAATCTTAAAATTCAGAAAAAAAACTAATAAAATTTTCACCCTAAACTAAGAAAGTTAATTTTTTTCTTTTTATTTTAATATAATGCAAAAATTATTCCGTTTTCAATTGAATTAACTGAAAATAATGCACAAATAGGCATTCGAACGTTATTAAAGTAAATCCGGTCGTTTTTCCTTAGTAATCCTTACAGCTTCGTCATGGCGCCACTCTTCAATCTTACCAAAATTGCCACTGAGAAGGATTTTTGGCACCTCTAAACCTTTATAACTTTCAGGTCTTGTATAAATAGGAGGAGAAAGAAGATCATCCTGAAAACTGTCGGTTAAAGCACTCTGTTCATCATTTAAAACTCCTGGAAGAAGTCTGATAATAGAATCTGCAAGAACACAAGCAGCCAGTTCTCCTCCTGTAAGAACATAGTCTCCGATCGAAATTTCTTTTGTAATGTGAAGATCTCGTACACGTTGATCTATTCCTTTGTAGTGGCCACAAAGAAAGATCAGATTATTTTTTATGGAAAGAGAGTTGGCGATTTTTTGATTCAGAGTAACTCCATCTGGTGTCAGATAGATCACTTCATCATAATTTCTTTGAGATTTAAGCTCGGAAATACACTTATCCAGAGGTTCAACCATCATCACCATACCGGCACCTCCTCCATAAGGTTCATCATCAATCTGTCTATGTTTATTGATTGCCCAATCTCTCAGATGGTGAAAATGCACTTCTGCCAGTCCTTTATCCATCGCTCTTTTCAAAATAGAAGTTTTAAACGGACTTTCCATCAGTTCAGGAAGCACGCTTATTATGTCAATTCTCATTGTAATGTTCCGTTTTTCTTAGTAGGTATAATAATTAATCTTAAAGAAGAATCTTTGTTTATATAGCTCCACATCCAGTTGAAGAATATAGCCAGCTTATTTCGAACGCTCAAAATTAGCATTAAATGGAGAAACATCCAGAAATACCAGGCAAGAAATCCCTGAAATTTTATGAATGGCAGATCTACAACAGCTCTGTGCTTTCCTATGGTAGCCAGAGAACCTTTGTCTTCATACTCATATTCTTTCCATTCGCTGTGATTTTTCTTTAAAAGGTTTTTACCTAAATTTTTAGCCTGATTAATGGCTACGTTTGCTACCTGCGGATGGCCTTGTGGATATTTTGGGGTTTCCATATAGGCAATATCTCCGATGGCATAAATATTATCATAGCCTTGTACTTTATTGTATCGGTCTACGATGTATCTGTTTCTTATCAATTTTTCTTCAGGAAAACCTGCCACCACATTTCCGGTAACTCCGGCTGCCCAGATCACGTTATTGGAAGGGATTTCTTTTCCGCTTTTCAGATGAACCTTATCACCATCGTATTCTGTTACCACTTCACCACTCATAAAAGTAACACCGAGGTCTTTGAGATACTTTTCCGATTTATCCTGAGCTTCCGGGCTCATAACAGCCAAAGGCTTTTCCGTGGAACTTACCAGAATGATTTTCAGATGGTCGAAGTTCATGTATGGGTAATCTCTTGGCAGAATATCTTTTTTCATTTCGGCAAAAGCTCCTGCAAGTTCTACACCGGTTGGTCCGCTTCCTACGATTACGATATTCCAGTTTCCGTCATCACTGCGGCTTTTTTCAATAATCAGTTTTTCGAAGGTCGTCAACACATGATTTCTGATGCTGATGGCTTCCTGAGTATTTTTCATTCCGAAGGCTTTTCCCTCCAGTTCTTTGTTTCCGAAAAAATTAGTTTTACAGCCAGTTGCGATGATGAGTTTATCGTAGGTAAATTCTGCTTCATCGGTAATCACCTTATTGTGTACAGGATCTATTTCTCTGACGTCCGTCATCCTGAACTGTGTGTTTCTGGATTGCTGAAAAATTTTCCTGAAGGGGAAAGAAATATTGGAAGGCTCTATCCTTCCTGAGGCTACCTGGTAAAAGAGCGGCTGAAACATATGGTGGTTCATCCGATCCAGAACAATAACCTTTTTGTTCTTGTTATTCAACGTTTTTGCAAGTTGCAGCCCCGCAAATCCTCCTCCTATAATGATGATTTTTTCGCGTGTTTCCATAATACACAAATTTACTGATTTTATTTTAGCATTTAGTAGTGAAAAAAGTTAGTTTTGCAAAACTTTATGACACCACGAAAGTACACCAAAAAAACTGCCAAACAAGTTCACAAGAACAGACGGAAGAAGTATTTTTTCCGAAGATGGGTAATATTGGTAATACTGGCAATAGCTTTAGTGGGAACCGGCTTTTACCTGAAACAGTCTGTAAGCTATTATTATGCGCTATACTTTAATAAATTCAAACATAAAAAGCTTCATAACAGTGAAAAGGAAGCCTTACGGATCCAAAGAATTCTCAGCAGCAATCTTGATAAAACCTATGGTTTTGATGTTTCTCATTATCAGAATAAAGAAGATATAAAATGGGATAGCCTGAGTATTGGAAATAAAACAATTCCGTTAGAATTTGTGGTTATGCGTGCTACCATGGGAAACCGAAGCGCAGATAAACATTTTGATGAATTCTGGGAAAGCGCTAAAAAGCATGATCTGATCCGTGGAGCTTATCATTTTTACAGAGCTGATGAAGATCCTGTGATTCAGGCGAATAATTTTCTGGCCAATGTAAAACTGGAAAGCGGTGATCTGCCGCCTATTTTGGATATTGAAAAAGTACCTAAACGGAAAACCAATAAAAAACTGGTTGAAGACCTGAAAATATGGTGCAAAATTGTGGAAGACACTTATGGTGTAAAACCTATCATCTACACCTACTATCATTATTATAACGATTTTCTGAAAGGTGAGTTTGATGGATACCCTTTATGGCTAGCCAATTACAACGACGTCCCTTCCCCTACTCCAGATGATCAGTGGGATTTCTGGCAGTTTACGGAAAACGGAATCGTTCATGGAATCAATGCCAAGGTTGATCTGGATATCTATAATGGAAACTCCTGGTCTCTGAAAAGATTAACACTTGATTAATCACTAGAATGTAAGCCCGTAAAAAACAGAAACCTAAAGTTTTTAAAGGTATATGATTATTTCAATACGCTCAATTACTTACAATTTCTGTCTTCTTTACTGCATTCAATTATTTTTTGCCGAGAAACTGTATAATGTCTGCATTCAATTCGTCTGCTTTTTCAAAAGGAACCATATGAGTGGTATCTTTATAAATCTTCATTTTTGTATTGGGAATCTGCTTAGCGATCCATTCTGTGTGATCAGGCTTGATAACATCTTTATCTCCGGCAATAACTAATACCGGGCTTTTTATTGCATTCAAATCTTTTGTACTGATGTTTGGCTCTGTAAGCATTAATTTTAAAAGCCTACGTTCTTTAAATGTTTCTCCGGGTCCTATATCATTCAGTTGCTTCATCTGTGTAGTAAACCGTTCAGTAAGCCTGTCATCCACTCCTTCAGGAAAGGCATTCGCTCCGATGATTATTAATCTGTTTAGGTTTCCAGAATATTTCATAGCAAACTCAAGCCCTGTATTCCCTCCGTCACTCCATCCGGCAATATTTATTTTTTCAAGATTCAGGTGACCAATAAGAGCTTTCAGGTCATCTGCAAACTGTTTATAGGTAAAATCTTTTCTTGATGTATCGGTACTTTTCCCCTGTCCCCTTGTATCTATGGCAATTACTTTAAATTGCTTCGATAATACCGGAATCTGCTGATAATAGTCTTTTATACTTCCCGAATTTCCATGAAGCAGTACCAAAGGCTCTCCTTCCCCATAAATCTCGTAGTACAGTTCAGCATCCTTCAGCTTAAGGCTGGCTCCCGCGGAGGAATTTTTACCATAATCCGTTTGGTCTGCAGCATCATTGTACTTTGAAACATCGGGCATCAGGCTTTCTGCGTTATTGTCCGAATATGCGTTCTCGTCCGGATCGTTATTTGCGCTTTTATCCACTTTTACATCAATATTAATGGCAGGAGCTGCAATACTCATTTTCTGCCAGTCTCCATAAAACTCTCTTATAAATCCTGTTCTGAATAATGCTGCACTTATTTTTATCGTTCCTTCAAAATCTTTTAAGAATTGAATTCCTACAAAGAATTTTCCCTGAACCCAGATATTATGGTTATTCACATCCAGAGTATAAGTTCCGTCTTTTATCATGTCTTCAGTAAGCTGCACAGTAATTTCTTCATCCAGAATATTCTTGTCCGGAAAACCGTTTTTTTCACTGTAAATACTGTAACGCATCAAAACAGGCTGGTTGGAAGTATAAGCAGCAATATTCAGGTTGATATTTTTAATTTTTGAGCGTTTCTTCGCATTAAATTCCAACGCTGTTTCTCCTAAAAAACTCGTTTTATTCATTACTGGATTAACAAAATAAATAACGTGTTTCGTTTTTGTTTTCACGCCCCAGTTTTTGTCTACAAGCTTCTTAGGCTTAATGGAAATTTCCTTAATATTTTTCGTCTTCTCTGTTAAAAATATTTTCTGTTGATCGTGTTTTTTAAAATTCTGCACGGTCTCCTGATACAGTTCATATCCCGGAACTTCAATTCTTATTTTCTGCTGTGGGTCCAGATTGGAAAGATCCAGAGAAAATTTTCCTTTTTCGTCGGAGATTGTTCCTAAGATTTTTTTTTCAACTCCTACTTTCACATACGAAATAGGTTGATTTTCATTTTTAGAAAGAATGGTCCCGGAAATAATCTGTGCATTAAAAGTGACAGTACCCAAAATGAAAAATAGGGCATTTAATTTTTTCATGTTAAAAGTTTGATGCAAACTTATTTATTTAGCCCCATCCATACTCATAAAACAGTATTAAAATTGACCTGTTTTTAGTTAAAGTTCTTTTAAAAATTTTTCCTATTTCTATAAAATCAAAAAAACTCAGTTCTTAAAGAATATTCATCACTTCTTCCCATGAATGTACCCTGTGGTAGGTTTCGTTTTCTATCAGTTCATTATGAGGTTGGGTGAAGATCAGCCTTTTCCCGTCAAAATGATCCAAATTTTTGGGATAATCATCAATCATTACATCTCCGGCTACTACTTTTTTACTTCCACAAAGAACAATCTGTTCCCAGCCGATGAATGGAAAATGCTCTTTCAGCCAATCATATTTTTCTCTTAAACTGTTGGGGAATTCCATTCCTGCAGAAACAATATACAGTTCGTACTTATTGTTCAGGTATTCCATAGCTTCACGACTTCCTTCAATTAAAGGTAAAGTCCTGAAAAACCCAGGTTCATTAACGTGTTTTTTTCCATTGGGAAAAGATTCTATTTCTGGTTTCCCTTTCAAATTAGTGATCTCGATCTCTCTCCCGGTATCTCTTTTTTCAAATTCTATCAGCTGGTGATACACATCGGCCATTACCCCGTCCATGTCGACAATTACTTTTTTCATTACTTCAAATCAGGTTTTTTGTATTGTTTATTATATACTCATCGTATTGAGTCTTATCAAATTTACAGAATTGTTTTCTCAGAGAATGGACACAGTCTATTAAAAAATTATAAATAAAATGGGAGAAGTGATCTTACTAAGGTGTTTGACTTTTTGTAAAGAGTTTCGTTTTTTCAACCCTGTCAAGGTTTAAAACCTTGACAGGGTTTCTCCCTTCAACAATTCATTTTCCGAATTTCTGTTCTCTCCACTGGATAGAAATAAAAAAGACAGATCTACAATTCAGATTAAATAATAATTATAACAGATCTTCCAGAAAATTTTCTGCCTACATTTTCGTACTTTTGCGGTTCAATTCAAAATCAATATCAAACCATTACATTCCAATGAATTACGTTTCTGTAGAAAATCTTACTAAATCTTATGGCATCAAAGTTTTGTTCGAAAATATCTCTTTTCATGTCAATGAAGGTGACAAAATAGCCATTGTCGCCAAAAACGGAAGCGGAAAATCTACCCTTCTTAAAATATTAATGGAGAAAGAAATTGCAGACAGTGGCAATGTGATGATCAATAAAGATATTCAGGTAGTGTTATTTGACCAGGAAATCGATTTTGATTCTAATCTCACTATCGACGAATTTATGATGACACTTGATTCTGCGCCAATTCAGGCCTTAAAGAATTATCATAAATCATTACTTTCTACAGATTATGATTTCATTGAAAAAGCTCTGGCCGAAATGGAAATTCATAAAGCCTGGGACCTGGAGAATGATATGAAACAAATCCTCTCTCAGTTGAAAATCACAGATCTGGAAGCTAAAATGGGAACACTTTCCGGAGGGCAGATCAAGCGTGTGGCTTTAGCAAAATTGCTAACTGAAACAAGAGCAGAGCACCGTCATACTCTTTTGATCATGGATGAGCCAACCAACCACCTTGATGTAGAAATGGTTGAATGGCTTGAAAGCTATCTAAGCAAAGCCAAAATAACATTAATTCTGGTTACTCACGACCGGTATTTCCTTGACAGCGTTTGTGACATTATCTGGGAAATGGAAGATAAAAATCTGTATTTCCACAATGGTTCGTATGCGACTTATCTTGAGAACAAAATGATTCGTGAGGACAATATGAATTCCACAATCGACAAGGCTAATAATCTTTACAGAAAAGAACTGGAATGGATGCGAAGACAGCCTAAAGCCAGAACTACAAAATCAAAGTCCAGACAAGAAGACTTTTACGAAACTGAAAAAATAGCTAAAACCGATACTCGAAAAGAAGCTCTGGAACTCGATTTTGAAATGAAAAGACTCGGAAATAAAATTTTGGAACTTCGAGATATTTCTAAAAGTTATGACGAAAAATTATTAATAAAAGATTTCAGTTATCAGTTTCAAAGAGGTGAGAAAGTAGGAATTGTAGGAAAAAATGGTGCCGGAAAATCTACATTACTGAATATCATCCAAGGTCTTGAACCAAAAGATTCCGGTGAAATTGAAACCGGAGAAACGATCAAATTCGGATATTTTTCACAAAAAGGTCTGAAATATAAAGAAGATGAAAGGGTAATTGACTTTATCAAAGAAATTTCCGAAAACTTCCCTTTAGCTAACGGAAGGACGATCTCGGCATCCCAATTTTTGAGGCTGTTCTTATTTGATGACCAAACGCAGTACTCACCTATTTCCAAACTTTCGGGAGGTGAGAAAAGAAGACTCCACCTGATGTACATTTTGTATCAGAATCCAAACTTTCTGATATTTGATGAACCTACCAATGATCTGGATCTTCCAACTTTGACTGTTCTGGAAAATTTCTTACTCAACTTTCAAGGGAGTTTGATTATTGTTTCCCACGACAGATATTTCATGGACAGAATCGTAGGCCATGTTCTTGCATTTGAAGGAGATGGAAAAATCAGAAATTTTGTCGGAACATTCTCAGAATACAGAGAAGCTAAAAGTCGTGAGGATTCATTAGAAAAAAATACAGTACCAAAACCAGAACCTGTAAAAGAAATTGTGGCAGTAAAAGAAGTTTCTGAACCTGTTTCTAAAAAAAGAAAAATGTCTTTTAAGGAACAGCGTGAACTGGAAACCATAGAAAAAGAAATGCCAGAACTTGAACAAAAGCGTGCTCAAATAATGGATCAGCTTAATAATGAAACGGAATACGAAAAAGTTGCAAAACTATCTGCTGAGTTGGAAACTATTTCTGAAAAGCTAGAAGAATATGAAATGAAGTGGCTGGAACTTCAGGAAATGCTTTAGTAATAATAAATTATGAATGAGTTCAAAGTATAAAATTCAAGATTGATTGGAGTCGTAATTAGAGATTATCAACTCTTTTACCCTACAAACTCTACAACTCTTTGAACTCATTCATAGCTTATCCTCTATAATGTAATTATTTTTTCTTCTTTTGCACTTTCCAGAGAAGCATCAATAATTTTCATATTCTGAATAACTTCTTTTCCTGGAGATGGCAAAGCGTACCCAAACACAATATGTTCATAGATCTGCTGGTAATAATCCATATAATTTCCGGCTTTACTTGAGGTAAGCATTCTTTCGGTTTCGGAGTTTTCGTTTAAAAAGTTTAAAATTCCGTCTGTTCCGGTAAGGGGCTGTGTCCATTCTGTACCATATTCAGGAATTGCTCCTGCAACCAGTTCGTTTTCCTGATTATCTGTTCTTTCCTGTAAAAAGCTTCCTTTATCTCCATGAATCACGTAAGCATAGTGCGCTTCTTTACTGAATACCGACGACTTTAGTCTTACTCTCAGATTGTTTTTATAGAATAAAAGAATTTCGAAATAGTCATTGGCAAACTCAGAACCTTTCATTGAAAAAACGTCAGCAAAAAGTTTTTCAGGATATCCGAAATACTGTACTGCCTGGTCTACAAGATGTGCCCCAAGATCGTGAAGAGAACCAGAACCTATCTCATCCGGGTTTTCTTTATGCTGCTTTCCGCTTGGAGTAGTACGGAATCTGTCAAAACGAATCTCGATCTCCTTACTATTTCCTAATTTCCCCTCCTGCAAAATCTTCTGTACCTGTAGAAAATCCCGGTCAAATCTTCTGTTTTGGTATACACTTAAAAAAAGACCTTTTTCTTCTGCAAGCTGCACAAGCTCTTCTGCCTGGGAAACGTTTACTGTAAAAGGTTTTTCAACGATGATATTTTTTCCGGCTTCCAGCGCTTTTTTGGCATATTCATAATGTGTCTGCACAGGCGTATTAATGATAACCAACTCCACATCCGAATTCTGAAGCATTTCTTCTACAGAACGGTAAATAACAGCTTCAGGGTATTTTTCCTTAGATTCTTCTTTGCTTCTTTCCACGACTGCAGAAATAAAAAACCCCGGATGTTCTTTTAAAAAGGGAGCATGGAATATTTTTCCACTCATGCCAAAGGCACAAAGCCCTGCTTTTATCAATTGCATATTCTCTTTTTTTTCAACAAATATATTCATAAAAAAGTTGTGATTTTTGAAATATAGCATGCATAGAAACAATCCATTTACACTTCTTATTGCAATATGATATAAGTCATTAAATTATTTTTATCTATTCTAAACAAATACTTACATTTGTGCCTTATTTAAAATCGTTCTACATAAAAATACAATGAAAAGACAACTACTTTCTTTAGGGCTCCTATTGGCAGCTGTATCAGCAAGTTCGCAGATGAAAAATGCTGAAGCAGATACCATCAGAACCCAAACCATTGAAGACATTAATCTTCACAAAACAGGAAATCCTAACCAAGCCAGGCCATTATCAACAAAATCAAATTTGACGGTAATGGAAAATCCGCAGCCTATTGCCATTGTAACGCACGAAATTATCGAGCAACAGCAGGCAAAACAACTGAGTGATGTTATCCAAAATGTAAACGGAATGTATGTAACGTCTTCAAGAGGTAATTCTCAGGATAGTTTTGGTGGCCGTGGTTTCATTCTGGGTAATGATAATATCTTTAAGAACGGAACAAGAATAAACAGTGGTGTTTTCCCTGAAGTGAGTGGTTTAGAAAGAGTGGAGGTTTTAAAAGGCGCCAATGCAATGTTGTTCGGTAATGCTGCTGCGGGAGGAATTATCAATATGATTACCAAGAAACCTAAATTTAATTTTGGAGGAAGTGTTGGTTTGAACGGAGGAAGCTGGAATTCTTATAAGCCAACAGTTGATGTATATGGCCCTCTATCAAAGAATATTGCTTTTCGAGTGAATGGAACGTATGAATATGCAGAAAGTTTCAGAGATGTTGTAAGTTCCGAAAAATATTATTTCAATCCTTCATTTTTATTCAATATCAGTCCGAAATCTCAGTTGATCATTGAAGCGGATTATCTTAAGAATAATTTTACTCCGGATTTTGGTCTTGGTTCCATCACCAAACCTGATGGTTCGTATGAACTGAATACATTGTTACCAAGAAATGCTTTTCTTGGAGCAGACTGGCAATATCAGAATGTGCAGCAGGTTTCTACAAATGCCACCTTCAATCATCAGTTTAATGAGAAATGGTCTTTGAATGCTGTAGCATCATATCAGAATTATACTAAAGATTATTTTTCTACTGAAAGAATACAGTGGGGATATGATAAAAATAACAACCTGTTCTGGACCCGACCTTTAAACAGAACGTATAACGAGCAAAATTATACTTCTGCTCAGGTGAACATCAATGGTGAATTTAAAACTGGAAGAATTGATCACAAAGTACTGATTGGTGCAGATACAGATTATGCTACTTCAGACTCTTATACTTATTTTGACCCTACCAGAGATCCTAAAAAAGTTTCTCTTTATGGAACATCTTATTTATATGGAGCCAATGGTAACCCGGATGGATTAGTATATATGAATAACCCATCCACATGGGCAGCAGGAGCTATGCCAAGCTCTCAAACAGCTGATAAAACCCGTATCAATACAAGAAGAATTGGAGTATATGCTCAGGACTTCATCAGTCTTTCCAAAGAGTTCAAAGTATTGGCAGGATTAAGATGGTCATATATTGAGAATATGCCTACCATCATCACAAGATATAAAACCTTTAATAAAGGAATACTTGATCCTACCGCTGCAATGTCTAAAACATTGGTAAATAACAGCTCTACATCTGACCAGGCAATATCTCCAAAAGTAGGTATTGTTTATATGCCGAATACTAATCTATCGGTATTTGCTACTTATACCAACTCTTTCGTTTCTAATGCAGGATATACTTCTGGTGATCTTGCCAACCTTAATACGAATGGAAGTGCAAATGATGTATTAAACAGAATCAACAATTTATCAAGAGAAGGAATTAAGCCTACCACTGTTGATCAATATGAAGTAGGAGCAAAGAAAAACTTCTGGAACAACGCGCTTGCGGTAAACCTTACTTTATATCAGATCATTTATAACAACTATTATCAGAACTACTTCTATACAACGGTAGTAAGTAATGTAACCAATGTCATCACTCCTGATGCCAACTTAAAAGAGCTTGCGGGAAAAATGAGAAGCCGTGGGGTAGAATTGGACATTACAGGAAATCCTAATGAAAACCTATCCATTATAGCAGGTTTCTCTTACAACAATTCCGTCTATATCGATACTCCTGAAAAAGGATATGTTGAAAACCAAAGACTGGTAAGAACCCCTGCAACGACAGCTAATGCCTCAGTTTTCTATAAATTTACCAATTATGTAAAAGGATTAAAGGTTGGAGCAGGAATTTATTACATTGGAGATAGAATTGCAGGATGGAATGATTCAAAATCTACCAATATTTCCAGAAACAATGTAACAAGAATGTTTGATCTTAAAGATTATACAACGGTAAGTTTATCTGTAGGATATGACTGGAAAAAATTCTCTCTTCAGGGTAAAGTAGGTAACCTGTTTGATGTGGTGAACTACAACGTTCACGAGAACTATTCTGTGAACCCGATAACACCGAGAAATTATTATTTTACACTGACCTACAGACTGTAAAATAATATATATAATCATTTTCTCATTAAAAGTGGAAGTTGCATTTTTGCAGTTTCCACTTTTGAACTTTAAAAACAAAACAAATACTACGATATGGATAAGATTAAAGACACCAGAAGCTTCATGAGAATTACACACCGTTATCTGGGGTATTTCCTTGCAGGGATTATGGCGGTGTATGCTTTAAGTGGAATTCTTCTGGTTTACCGAGACACCGATTTTCTGAAAAATGAAAAAAAGTACGACAAAACTATAGCTAAAGACCTTACTGAAAAACAATTGAAAAAAGAATTGAAAATGAAAGGCCTTGAAGTGGAAAAAACAGAAGGAACAGTACTTTACTTCAAACAGGGAACCTATGACTCTGCTACAGGAAAGGCTCTATACTCAAAAAAGGAATTACCGTTTGTATTGGATAAGATGGTTTCTCTTCACAAGTCACAGTCTAAAGATGCTATTTCTCCCCTAAGCGTATTTTTCGGGGTTTCTCTTTTCTTCTTTGTGATTTCCAGTTTCTGGATGTTTAATCCTAAAACAAAAGCTTTTAAACGAGGAATTAAGTTTACAATAGCTGGTCTTATTGTCTCTATCATTCTTCTGTTTATTTAACAAAAATTTAAAAGAAGAAAGGTCATCTGCCAGATAATTTCATATTCCGTTCATTATCATTTTGATAAAAAAAACAAATAATAAATAAAAACAATTATTTATTCAGGCTTCAAAAACCTATTATTTCTTTGCTTTATCGTTATAAGATCATCAGTGAATATGTTAAAAAATTGCATTGTATGTTATTCATATTCTTAACATTAATTTAGAAAAATTACCTAAAATTAAGATTCTGGCACATTTATTGTTTTTTCTATAATTCGTGAATAATAAAACATTTAATTATTAAAATAATAAATTATGAAAAGACTTATTTTAACAGGGATATTAGCCGTAGCAGGTCTGACAGCCACAGCAAACGCTCAGATTCAAAAAGGTAATTGGATGGTAGGAAGTAGCATTGTTGCAAGTAACTTTGGCCTGAATACTGGTGGAGGATACAACATTTCACTACAACCAAAAGCAGCTTATTTTCTTCAAGATAACGTAGCTGTTGGGGGATATGTTGATTTAGGATTCAATAAAGTAGCGAAGGGATCACCTACAAACTTTGTATATAAAGTAGGAGCTCTAGGTCGTTATTATGTATCTCCAGGTGAAAAAGGGATCGACAATCTATTACATCACGGACGTTGGTTCTTCGAAGGTAACGTAGGTATTGGAGGAACTTCTACAGAAGGAGGAAACTCTACTACTGGTTTAGATTTCGGAGCTGGCCCAGGATACTCTTACTTCATCACTCCAAATATTGGTGTTGAAGGTTTAGTAAAATATAACGGTGTTGCAGGTTTTGGTAGCGAAGGTTTAACTTCTACTCTAACGTTCAATGTTGGATTTAGTATTTATTTACCTACTTCTAAAGGTAAGCAAATCATTAACGACGTTAAGTAATTATTGAAATACTTATAAAAAATGAAAGCGCCCCGGAAAATTTATTTTCGGGGCGCTTTTCGTACAAATTAAAACTAAACTATAAAAAATCAAATAAATCATGTATTCGGTTGAGGCGTATATCTTAAATACGGCTTTATTTCTGTCACTCCTTTTGGGAATATTTTTTTTGCTTCTTCTGTAGAAACTGAAGGTGGAATAATAACATCTTCACCATCTTTCCAGTTAACAGGAGTCGCTACCTGGTAAGAATCTACCAACTGTAGAGAATCCAGCACTCTAAGGATCTCATCAAAATTCCTTCCTGTAGAGGCCGGATAGGTAATAATCAGTCTAACTTTTTTTGCAGGATCTATGATTAATAAAGAGCGAACAGTAGCTGTAGCTGATGCGTTAGGATGAATAAAATCATACAGCTCGGAAACTGTTCTTTCTTTATCTGCGATAATAGGAAACAGAACATGGGTATTCTGGGTCTCGTTAATATCTTTCACCCAGTTTTGGTGATCTTCTACTCCATCCACACTTAAAGCGATCACTTTTGTTCCTCTGGCATCAAATTCCGACTGCAATTTTGCTGTATATCCTAACTCTGTAGTGCAAACCGGCGTATAATCTGCAGGATGGGAAAACAAAATTCCCCACGAATCTCCTAGATAATTATAAAAATTAATATCACCTACAGACGACTCTGCCTGAAAGTTAGGCGCTGTATCTCCTAGTTTGATTGACATAATATTCTTTCTTTATAGTCTACAAATTTAGTAGACTTTTTGGAACTGGCAAATTTTTTGATGAAAATTTATATCTTTAATTAAAATTTTTATTCATGGAGAAAACTGGGCTCAGGTACGTAGATGTTGTTTATAAAGTTTTGGAAAGTTGGTATGTAACATTTGCAGCGCTTACTCCTAAACTGATTGTTGGAATTTTAGTATTTACATTTTTTCTAATCACCAGTAAATATTTAAGTAAAGGAGCTGTAAAACTATTTCATAAATTCTTCCCTAAAAGTCAGAAAGAAAGTTCACTAGTTACTTTAATCAGTATTTTCAGATTTTTGATTATGCTGATGGGTACATTTATTGCCCTTGAAATAATGGGCTTCAGTGGTTTTCTCTGGAAGTTTATCGGAAGTTTAGGAGTTGCCGGGGTTATTGCCGGGGTTGCTTTGAAAGATCTTGTTTCAAGTATCTTCTCGGGAATGCTGATTGGAATTGATAAGGCTTATAAAGTCGGAGATTATATTACCATCGGTGCTCATTCGGGAACGGTACAGGAAATTGGTTTCTTAACCACAAAAATCCTGACAGATGATGGAAAGAAAGCTTATATTCCCAATCAGGTTGTTTTCAATGCTCCATTTTATAATATTACCGCTTCTCCACAGCGCAGGATTATTTTAAATTTTGAAATTCCGGCCGATGAAGATATCAGCAAAGCACAAAAAGGAATTCTTGATGTCATTAAAAATCTTGATAATGTGGATAAACTGGACACGGTAGAAGTTATTTTCACAGATTTGAAACAGGGAGCCTTCAACCTTCAGGTGAAATTCTGGATAAAAGTAGGTGCCAATCTAGCTCAGGTAAGAAGTAAGGCTTATTTAGGCATTAAAGAACGTTTTGATACCGATAAAATCCAGTTGGTAACTCCTACGAGTATCAGTATTACCAGCGGTGAAACGAATTTACCGGAAACCCTTCAGGATAAGTAAAAACACATACAAAAATATAAAGGCCATTTCAAATGTTGAAGTGGCCTTTTTTATGATGATTGATTGAAGAAATTTAAACCTTATAGGTTTTAAAAACCTATAAGGTTTGGAATCCGAAAAAATAATTTTTCTTCCTTTCTCTTTTTAATTTTTAATATCTCACTTTTATTTTGCCAATAAAATTTCATTTATAAAGGTTAGATTTCGCAAAGGTGTAAGTTATTCTTCCCCTCTGCTTTTAAGATTTTAAAACGCAAGGATTTTATCTTCGATAAAACTGCATACTATGTAATTCACGACTGATTATGATGTGCAGATGAAGCATATATGATAAAATCTGTGGAATCTGTGGGAGAATTAATCTAAGAAAATTCTTATAAAAAACTTCATACCTTTAAATTTACAAACAAAAAAACCGTTCCAAAAATGAAACGGTTTCTTATTTTATCTGAAAATTTTAGATTATGCTAAAACTTCTTTTACTTTGTTAGCAGCTTCTTCTAAAGTAATTGCAGAGTGTACCGGAAGACCAGACTCGTCAATTAGTTTTTTAGCTTCTACAGCGTTAGTTCCTTGTAATCTTACGATCAATGGAACCGGAAGGCTACCCATTGCTTTGTAAGCATCTACAACTCCCTGAGCAACTCTGTCACATCTCACGATACCTCCGAAGATGTTGATCAAGATAGCTTTTACGTTTGGATCTCTTAAGATGATTCCGAAAGCAGTTTGTACTCTCTGAGCATCAGCAGTACCACCTACGTCTAGGAAGTTAGCAGGGTTACCACCAGATAATTTGATGATATCCATAGTTGCCATTGCAAGACCAGCACCGTTTACCATACAAGCAACGTTACCATCTAGTTTTACGAAGTTAAGACCCGCTTCACCAGCTTCTACATCAATAGGATCTTCTTCTCTTGTATCTCTAAGCTCAGCAAGATCTTTGTGACGGAATAATGAGTTACCATCCAAAGTTACTTTAGCATCTACAGCGATAATTTTGTTATCAGAAGTCTTCAACACAGGGTTGATTTCGAAAAGAGAAGCATCGATTCCTACATAAGCATTATATAGAGAAGTAATGAATTTTGTAAATTCTTTGAATGCATTTCCTTCAAGACCTAGGTTGAAAGCGATTTTTCTAGCCTGGAAACCTTGAAGACCGATAGCAGGATCAATCAATTCGTTGTGGATCAAATGAGGCGTTACTTCAGCAACGTGCTCAATATCCATACCACCTTCAGTAGAATATACGATTGTATTTTTACCTTCAGCTCTGTCTAACAGAATAGAAACATAAAATTCTTTAGTTTCAGATTCTCCAGGATAATAAACGTCTTCTGCAACCAAAACAGAGTGTACTTTTTTACCTTCAGCAGAAGTTTGTGGCGTTACCAACTGCATTCCGATGATGTTTTGAGCGTTTTCTTTAAGTTTATCCATATTTGGAGAAAACTTAACACCTCCACCTTTACCACGACCACCTGCGTGAATCTGCGCTTTTACAACCCAAGCCTGTGCTCCGGTTTCAGCAGTCAATTTTTCAGCAGCTGCTACAGCTTCGTCTACGTTGTTTGCAACAAAACCACGTTGGATAGCTACTCCATACTTTGATAAAATCTCTTTTGATTGATACTCGTGAAGATTCATATTATTTTTATTATTTTATTTTAATATTTAAAGGTTGACAAATTTACTAAAAATGAACAAGGTTAAAAAGAAATTTATCGAACTTTTAACTCATTCCCTAAGTTTATCATCGATCTTTTCAGATTCAAAGCGGTGAATCTATGAATAATATGATAATGATCATAAAAAACGCCAACACAAGCTTCATATTCTAATGACATTTTAATCTCATTCTAATGTAGATAAGAACATTAACAAATTTCATACTTTATCTTTGAAGCCCCGAAATACCAGAGATACATTACATAGATTTTCAGAGGAAATTTACTGTCGGAAAAGACCTTCTTTATACCCCCCAGAAAGGATACTGATTATTTTAACTATCATTTCTTTTTCAAAAAACAGAACCTCATCATCTTATCGTACAAACTCTAAAAGGGACAAATCTTCAGTTTATCTTTTTCAATAGCCACGACGGTATTGATAAGAAAATCTGAAAACGGATGAATAGGAAACTTCAGTAAATAAGAAAAATGGAAATAACAGCAAATGAACAGGGCAAAAGACTGATCCGGTACATTACAAAAGAAAAAAAAGACGTCACAAATATTTATTTTTATGCGGTCCTCAACGGATTGGTTCTACTAAGTGTCCCTTTGGGAATACAGTCTATAGTAAGTTTTGTGATGGGTGCTACCATGACGACCTCTATTTATCTTCTTATCTTCTTTGTGGTCATCGGGACATGGCTTGCCGGATATTTCAGGCTGAAGGTCATTCAGATTATAGAAAAAATTCAGCAGAAAATATTTGTAGAGTTTTCCATTGCCATAGCGGATAAAATCCCCAAGGTAGATCTCTCTTATACCAGAAAATATTACCTCCCCGAACTGGTTAACCGCTTTTTTGATATTCAGAATTTACAAAAAGGAATTTCAAAGATTTTACTGGAAATTCCCACGGCTCTTATTCAGATTTTTTTCGGAATTCTTTTACTCTCTTTTTATCACCCTTGGTTTCTTGCATTTGGGGCCCTGGTCGTTATTTCTGTCGTTATTATTTTCAGATATACCATGGAAAGCGGGATCAAATCCAGTATTGAAGAAAGTAACAAAAAATATGATACAGCAGCATGGATTGAAGATATTGCAGGATCAGTAAAAACATTTAAGATGCATTCTGAAAACAATGCTCATTTAAGAGGAACCGATGAACGCGTGGTAGAATATCTTAAGCATAGAACATCCCACTTCAGGGTACTTGTTTTTCAGTATAAAACAATTATTGCCTTTAAAGTCATCATTACGCTTGCCATGCTTGCCATTGGAACTTATCTCCTGATCAATCAAAAGCTGAATATCGGTGCTTTTATTGCCACAGAAATTGTTGTTCTGAGCATTATGTCTGCGGTAGAAAAATTGATTGTAAGCCTTGAAAGCTATTATGACCTCATTGCGTCTTTTGCAAAACTTTCAAAAATCACAGAACTTAAAGAAGAACAAAACGGAGAAATTATTTTATCCCAAAAAGAAAAAGGGACAGAGATTGAATTTAAAAATGTAAGCTTTTCATTCAATGATCATAATCCTATTCTTTCTGATCTGAATTTTAAAATTCAGGAAAACTCACTCAATGTATTAACAGGTAAACTGGGAGCAGGAAAAACACTTCTTCTTAATATGATCACAGGATTTTTTGAACCCAGCTCGGGAACGATTCTGTTTGATAAAATTCCATTAAAGAATATTGAAAAGCAACAACTGAGAAACCATGTAGGTCTTTATCTTGAAAATATGAAGATCATCCAAGGAACGGTAAAAGAAAATATTGTATTGGGTAACAGCCAAAGCCACACAGAAGACATTCTTGAACTTTCTGAGAATATTGGAATAGAAAATATTTCCAGCATGTTCAGTAGTGGTTTCTTTACCGAAGTAAGTGAAACCGATCCGGAAATCACTTTCAGTTCAAAAAAGAAAATATTACTTCTCCGTGCGCTTCTGGGTGAGAAAAGACTCATCATTCTGGAAAATCCTTTTGCAGGTATTCGGGAAGAATATCAGGATAAAATGATACAGCATCTTCTGAAGATCAAAGAAAAAACAACCCTCATTATTGTATCACAGGATGCAGAACTCCTGCAATATGCAGATCAGCACATTCATCTGGAAGGCGGTACTTTAAGAACATCTCATAAAAATCAGTAACATGGAATTACAGTCATTTGACAAAATATATCATATTCATAAAAAATCAAGGGTAAAAAGATGGTTTCTCTTTATCTTCATTGGAGGAATGATTACCTTATTTCTTCCCTGGACTCAAAACATCAAGGTAAAAGGTAATGTAACCTCTCTTTATCAGGAACAGCGTCCACAACAGCTTCACTCCCCTATTCCGGGAAAGATCATTAAATGGAATGTAAAAAACGGTGATTACGTAAAGAAAGGTGATACTCTTTTACAACTTTCCGAAATCAAAGAAGACTATCTGGATCCTCTTTTGGTACAGAGAACCCAGGAGCAGGTGGATGCAAAAAAAGGGGTACGTAGTTTTTATGAAGCCAAAGTAGGCACCGTGAAAAGCCAACTTCAGGCACTACAGTCTGCAAGAGACCTGAAGCTTAATCAACTGAAAATAAAAATAAGCCAGCTCAACAATAAACTCACCGGTGAAGAAGCCGAATTGGAAGCTGTTTCCAATGAGCTAAAACTTTCTGAAGACCAATTTACCCGTCAGAAAAAAATGTATGATGAAGGATTGGTCTCACTCACTCAGTTTCAGCAGAGAAGTATTTCCTACCAAAATGCCATTGCGAAAAAAACAGCCTCGGAGAATAAAGCAGCTCAAACCCGTCAGGAAATTATCAATATCGGTATTGAACAGAATTCTGTCATTCAAGACTATACTGAGAAGCTCAGCAAAATAGAAGGAGAAAGATTTCAGAATTTAGGACAAATTGAAGGCAGTGAAGGAGATATTGCCAAACTTGAAAATCAGGTGGCTAACTACAAAGCAAGACAGGGCTTATATTTCATTATTGCTTCTCAGGACGGACAGGTTGTACAGCTCAATAAAACAGGAATTGGAGAAGTGCTGAAAGATGGAGAAAATATCGGAACAATTGTTCCCACCGCCGTAGATTATGCCGTAGAAATTTATGTAAAACCTGTAGACCTTCCCCTTATTAAGGAAAAACAACGTGTGATGTGTATTTTCGATGGTTTTCCTGCGATTGTATTTTCCGGGTGGCCCAACTCCAGCTACGGAACATTTGCTGGCAAAGTAGTAGCTGTGGAAAGCAACATCAGTGCAAACGGACTTTTCAAGGCCCTCGTGATTGAAGATAAAGATGAAAAAAGATGGCCCCCAAAAATTAAGATGGGAGCAGGAGTACAGGGAATAGCCATTCTTAATGATGTGCCGATCTGGTATGAACTATGGAGAAATATCAATGGATTTCCCCCAGATTATTATGAAGTAAAAAATGATCAAGCCGGTAAATATGAGAAAACAAAGTAAGTTTTTTTTGATATTGATCCTGCTTTCTTTCCACTATAGTACAGCTCAGGATTCTCTCACCATTTCAGCACAGGAATTTATAGCTGTGGTAAAGAATTATCATCCGCTTGCCCTGAAATACCAGTTGCAGAATAAAATGGCCCAAGCTGAAGTCACCAAAGCCAGAGGTGGTTTTGATCCTGTCCTGGGAGGAAAGCTTGGCGAAAAAAATATTGATGGAACCCAATATTACCAACAGAAAAACCTGGAACTTGGTATTCCCACCTGGTACGGAATAGATCTTACTGCGGGATATCAGCATCTGGAAGGTGAGAAATTAAATTCCAGTGATACCAAAGGCGGACTGTATAGTATGGGAATCACAGTTCCTTTAGCTAAAAACCTTTTGTATGATAAGCGAAGAGCGATATTGGATCAGGCAAAATTTGCTATAAAAATGACTGAAGCGGAGCAAACTGTATTGACGAATGAGCTCCTTCTTGAAGCAGAAAACACCTATTGGGAATGGGTGCAAAGCTTTGAAATTTATCTTCTGCAATCTAAAGCGGTAGACATTAACAAAAAAAGATTTTCTCTTACTCAAAAAACCTTTGAATATGGAGAAAGACCTGCCATAGATACTATAGAAGCCGGATCACAGTTACAAAGTTTTGAAATTCAACAGAAAGAAGCTTACCTCAATTTTATCAGAAATACACAGAAGCTTCAGCTATTTCTATGGAAAAACAATCAGGAGATCTATGAAATGCCCCAGCTTATTTATCCCTCCAACCAGCTTTCGGGCCATACGGCTTATTCAGATTTTGAATTCCTTCTTCAGGAAATGGATACAAAGAAAATAGATACCCATTGGTCTGTCCTTTATTATGATCAGAAACATCGTATATTAGAAAGTGAACGCAGGCTCAAGTGGCAGAGTTTTCTTCCCAAACTTGATTTTACCTATAATTTCTTCAACAAAGAAAATTATAAGGCTGATTATCTTCCGCTTTTTGATCATAATTTCCAATATGGTTTAAAGCTTGAAATCCCAGTATTTCAGAGAGAAGCAAGAGCACATTATCAAATAGCCAAAATCAAAATAGAGCAAAATCAACTGGATACCCAAGTTAAAAAAAGAGAAGTTTATACCAAGATTGAAACCTATAAAAACGAGCTGGTGAATTATCATGCTCAAATCAATCTTTCAAAAAATAATCTTGTGAATTATCAGAAATTACTCACTGCAGAAGAAATTCGATACAGCAATGGTGAAAGTTCTCTTTTTCTCATCAATTCGAGGGAAAATAAAATGATTGATGCACAGGAAAAGTTTATTTCGCTTCAAACAAAATTTCTTAAAAGCTTTAATAAACTTAAGTGGATAAAAGAAGGTTTCTCCCTATAAAAATAAAAAAGTTCAGGAATTACCTGAACTTTTTGATCTATTCTGAGCGTTATAATTCCTCTGAATTTATTGTATTGAAAATGACTATTCTTCTTCCAGTTTTTCTGACTGAGATCCGATGAATGGAATTTTTGGAGCCAGGAAATATCCTGTTAAACTTGCAAAAAGTATAGGAACAAAATAAGTAAATCCTGTCAGCGTTCCCAAAATAATTGTTGTGCTCATGGGAGTTCTTGTCACACAGGCATTAATGGCTGCCATACAGCTCACAATAGCCAAAGTAGTATCTACACTTGGAAATATAGTATGAATAATCAATCCCAATGTGGTTCCCACAAAAAATAACGGAATGATAAATCCTCCTCTCCACCCGGAAGTTACGGTAATGGCAATGGCCAGTATTTTAAAAATCAACACCAGAATCAGAAAATTTAATCCAAAGTTTCCACCGATAAGCTGATTGATTTCGTTATGCCCAAAATATCTTGTAATGGGAAAATTATAGGCAATCACTCCCAGAATAATTCCCCCCACCAATGTTTTGATATAGATTGGAAATTTTCTGTATTCAAAAATTTTTTTGAAAAATTTTACAACAAAAATAAAGATCCATCCAAATAAGGTTCCCACTACTCCAAAAGCAGTTGCGTATACAAAATCATATACTCCTGTATAATGATAGGCCTTCAGATTCCAGGTTGCCCCAATTCCCAAATGAATGATCAAGGCAAACATCAGATAACTGAAACAACTGGCTACCAACGCTGGAATAATAGCTTTGTAATATTCCACAGCGTGTTTGTGATGAAGAATTTCCAGAGAAAAAAGACTTCCCCCCAACGGAGCACCAAATAATGCCGTAAACCCTGATGCCATCCCGGCAATGCTTAAAGAACGTAATTCTTCTCCTTTCAGTCGGAAAATTTTCCCCAACCAGGTTCCTGTAGAGCCTGTCACCTGTACCAGAGGAGCTTCAGGACCAAGGCTTCCACCCGATGCTACACAAAATAGAGAAGACAATATCATGGAAGGATTATTCTTCGGATCAAGTTTTCCTTTATTGAATCTGATATTATTAACAATAAGGTGAATTTCTCCCGGATCTCCGATCCAGTGAATCACTAATCCTGCCAGTAGGCCACATATAGCCATTGTCGGAATCACCTGCCAGCCTTGGAATTCAGCCAAAAATTCGGTAAAATGCTCCAATACAATCCAATATCCACCTGCAATGATACCACCTACAAGACCTGTAACGGCCCACATAAAAAAAGTACGGCTGAATACAAAAGGGTTGAACCGTATTGGTTGATCCAAAAGATTGAATGTACGTATTAAACGTCTTCTTCTGTTGATTTTCATTCTAATTTCATTTTAAAATTACGATCATCATTTGTCATTGATATAATAAGATGACACCCAATAGATTGATTTATCTGTTTCTGAGTGCAATAGCCTTTGCAAACGAAAAAAGGAATAGTTCCGAATAACTTACGGACTTCGTGTTAGAAATATAAGGCAAAGGACTTTTTACCTTACCTGAACTCTGCTCAGCGGTTCATAACTCAATTCAATGAATAATGCTGAGCAGAATTGAAGGCTTTGTATTGTTAGATTTTATTTTTAGCAAAATAAAAAATAAGCATTCCCCAGCTTAGGATCATCATCAGACCTCCAAGAGGAGTAATCGGGCCTAAAAATTTAAGATTCATTCCCATATAATCCTGCATACTCAAGAAGTAGATGCTTACTGAGAACAACAATGTTCCTGCAATCATTAAAATGGAAGTCCATTTTTCTGCAGAGGTTTCAAATTTTAAGATATACCCGATGATCAGCAGGAAAAAAGCTGCATACATCTGATATCGTACTCCCGTTTCAAAACTTTCCAGTCTTTCCACCGCTAATATCTTCTTTAAAGCATGTGCTCCGAATGCACCAAGAATAACTGATACCATTCCGTAAACTGCTCCAAAAACTAAAGTAATTGTTTTCATGTTATAACGCTTCTAATTCTAGGGTTAAATATTTTTTTGTCTTATCATCCTGCCAGGTTCCGATAATTTTATTTCCGTTCATATTGGCTTCTACAAAAGCTCTGGGAATCCATTTACCTGCACCTTCATCATAATGATCATTCTCTGTAATAGAAATATGGTTTCCTTTCATCTTCCCATCCCATTTGATCAGTTTTTTGCTTTTATCATACCAATATTCTGCATTAAAGGAGCTTACTTCTGAACTGTTTTCCCCAGGATACAATCTGGTAACCAGAACCGTAATGGGGTATTTCCCGTCAATTTTTCCTTTATACAGTTTATTTCTGAAGCTTGTTTTGTCTACTTTTTCAGAGCCGGACAAGAGATTTTTGGCATAAGGACTCCAATATTTATCAAGATCCTGATAAGAAAATTCAACAACATGGCTATCCAGCTCATCAAGGGCTCTCATGGCATGATTGGCGCATCTCCCTGCAATAAATCTCAGCTTATCTTTTGCAAAATAAAATCTGATATCATCTAAAGAATAGTCTGTAAAGCATCCTTCATATATAGCAATCTGATCCTGTACTTCTTCCGAAGGATTTTTTTCCGTTTTTAACCGGATGAGAAAATCATTGATCTCTTTCTTTACTCTTTTCTGAAGTAACCCTTCAATTATTTTAACCGCACTGGGCTGGAAAAGATCCTGTGCATTGATGAAGTTTCCTGTTCTCAGATCAAAATTCTGCCAGATTAAAAAACTTTCAGGATAGGCTCCCGAAGCTTCTCCATCCATTGCAATACTCAGAATATTTTTAGGAGTTTCTATTTTTTCCCAACTGTAAAAATAAACATAGTTTGAATAGGAAGTTGTACCGCTAGAGACCAGCTTAAAAGGATTGCCTCCTGATCCGGGAACATATTCCAGCTGATCAACCTGCAAAAATGTATTGATCTTATTTTCCACTCCGGGATTTTCAGAATAAGAAATAACCGGAAAGGCAGCATCTTCTGTTTTAGGCGGCAGATTGGTTATTTTCACTTTTTGCTGTTGTGAAAAACTTAAACCTGGCATCAGAATGGAAAATAAAATATACTTTTTCACTATTTCGATTTTATATACATCAGTATAAATTTGGCTACCAGTGTAGAAATACCCAGTATGATAAACATATTGGCAAATCTTTTGGAGCTTCTGAACCCTTCATTATTCGTTTTCTTTAAAAAGAATCCGAAAAGAAGAAATAGGATGGGCAAAATGATTTGTAACATTAGTTTTCTCTCATTCTGTTAAACTCATTGATCACCTCATGGTGGCTCACTGTCTTATCTTTAAAATACGTCACAAAGTGCTGTTTTTCTTCTTCGGTAGCTCCCAATTGGTTCAGAATATTCAGTAAGTGCATTTTCATATGTCCTTTCTGAATTCCTGTGGTTACCAAAGAACGCAGTGCTCCGAAGTTCTGTGCAAGACCGGAAACAGCAAGAATACTCATCAATTCTTGAGCGGAAGGCTTTCCAAGGAGAGCGAGTGAGAATTTTACCAGCGGATGAAGGTTTGTTAAACCTCCTACTACTCCTACAGAAATAGGAAGATCAATCCAGAATCTGAAAACTCCGTTGTCTGTTGTACAATGTGTCAAAGATCGGTATTGTCCATCTCTTGCAGCATAGGCATGAGCGCAGGCTTCTGTAGCTCTGAAGTCATTTCCTGTAGCAATCACCACCGCATCTACTCCATTCATAACTCCTTTGTTGTGCGTTGTGGCACGGTAAGGTTCAATTTCAGCAATGGTAACGGCCTGTTTGAATTTAGCAGCAAATTCTTCAGGAGAAATTCCGCTGTCATCTTTTAAATCTTCCATTTTACAGGAAACCTCAGCTCTTACGATGCAGTCCGGTGTAAAGTTGGAAAGAATATTCATCACAATTTGTAGTGAATTCTTTTCTTCCTGCGTGAAATCTTCGCTGACAGCAACTTCCTGTTTTAAGGTTTTTCCAAACTGTTCAAGACATGAATTGATAAAGTTGGCTCCCATTGAATCTACTGTATCAAAGCTTGCTTTCAATTGGTAATAATTCGGCATTTCTGCAGTTTTATCCACCAGGCTGATATTTAAAATACCACCACCACGCTTTCTCATGTTGGATGTGATATCTTCTGTGGCTTCAAATAATTTTTTCTTCAAACTGAAATTAAAGAAATGCAATAGTTTGTGAGGTTCCACATTAAAAATAAAGTGAGTATGTCCCAGTTTTTCTGTGTTGATAATTGTGGTTTTAAAACCGCCTTTATCGATCCAGAATTTAGCAGCTTTGGAAGCTGCAGCAACTACTGAACTTTCTTCCACTGCCATGGGAAGTGCCAACAATTTTCCGTCAATCAAAAAGTTGGGTGCAATTCCATAAGGCATATAAAAATTGGAGATCGTGTTCTCGGAAAATTCATCATGAAGTTTCTGCAGATCAGCATCTTCGTTCCAATATTGTTTTAATATATTTTGATATTCCTGGTTTCCTTCAAGGTATTCGTTTACGAGCCATTCGATTTTCCCCTGCTTTGGAAGCTTAGAAAAACCTTCGATTGGTTTATGATTCATGATATAAACTTTAATGAGCCGTAAATATAATGATTTTGAGACTCTTTTTTGTTGATAACTTCTATGAAAAAAGGTTGACATTTATCAATTTTGGAACTAAATTTGAACATTATAAAAATACAACTCGATACAAATAATATCAATCATTTTATTCATATGAATTTTGAACGCCTGAAAGAAAAACTCGAAATCCTTGCGGATGCAGCAAAATATGATGTTTCCTGCTCTTCCAGTGGAGGAAACAGAAAGAATAAAAAAGGTGCTTTGGGAGACAGTTCTGCAAGCGGGATTTGCCATACCTATACAGAAGACGGAAGATGTGTATCTCTTCTTAAAATTCTACTGACGAATCACTGTATATATGATTGTGCTTACTGTGTTTCCAGAAGTTCAAATGATATTAAAAGAGCTGCTTTTACAGTAGAAGAAGTGGTAGATCTTACCATCAGCTTTTACCGGAGAAATTACATTGAAGGTTTATTTCTCAGCTCAGGAATTTTCAAAAATGCAGACACCACGATGGAGCGCCTTGTAAGAGTAGCCAAAAAACTACGTTTGGAGGAAAATTTCAATGGATATATTCATCTGAAATCTATTCCTGGTGCCAGCGATGATCTTATGCAGGAAGCGGCATTATATGCAGATCGATTATCGGTAAATCTGGAGATTCCTACAGAAAGTGGGTTGAAATTATTGGCTCCGGAAAAGAATAGACAGGATATGATCAGCCCGATGCGGTATATTCAGAAAGGGATTATTCAATATAAAGATGAAAAGAAAATTCTGAAGAAAGTTCCCAAGTTTGCTCCGGCAGGTCAGTCTACGCAAATGATTGTGGGAGCAACCAATGAAAATGATTTACAAATCATCAAAGTTGCGGATCATTTTTATAAAAATTTCAATCTGAAAAGGGTGTATTATTCCGGTTACGTTCCTGTACTGGAAGACAAAAGACTCCCTTCTTTAACAACGGAAGTTCCTATGCTGCGTGAGAATCGACTGTATCAATCAGATTGGCTGATGAGATTTTATGGTTTTAAAGCAGAAGAAATTTTAGACCCTAATGTTCCTTTTCTTGATTTGGAAATTGATCCGAAATTAAGCTGGGCTCTACGAAACCTTCATGAGTTTCCTGTAAACCTTCAAACTGCAGATTATCAGACGATTTTAAGAATCCCCGGAATTGGCGTGAAGACCGCTCAAAAAATTATAAGTGCAAGGCGTTTTCAGATGTTAACAATGGATCATTTGAAAAAACTGGGCGCCGCTGTCAACCGGGCAAAATATTTTATTGATTTTAATGCGGGAAATGCTTACCTGAAATATCTGACGGATAAAAACTTCAGAAAATTGCTCGTGGGGGGAAGTTCTTCCAAGTTTCACAATCAGTTTTCCCAGCAGTTGACCTTATTCTGACTTCAAACACAAATGACACTAGTGTTTTCACCAATGATCACAAATTTATTATACAAAAATGTCATTCTGACGAAGGAAGAATCTCTTCAATTAACAAAGTTCTTCGCTTCATTTTATTTCATTCGGAATGACAACAAACTAACTCAATTTTAAACCAAATACATGACAACCCTACTGTATGATGGAAGTTTTGATGGACTTTTTACTGCGATATTTGAAGTTTTCGAATACCGTTATCAAGATGTGGAAATTTCCAGTCGGGAACGATTTCATCAGGAGAATATTTTCGCAGAAATTCATGAAACCATTACACAGACTGAAAAATCGGACCGAGTTTTAAATAAACTTGAGCAAACTATAGGAAAACAAGGTATTCATCAATTATTGAAAGTTTTTCTTTCTGAAGATTCTGATATGGAAAATTTACTACTTTCTGCTGTTCGACAATCTATTAAACATCCTGGAGAAAATATTCTTCAAAATTTTGCTGATCCTGATATTTTAAAAATTTCAAAAATCTGCAAATCGGTAGATAGAGAAAGACACAGAATGACTGCTTTTGTCCGCTTTGAAAAGATGCAGGACGATGTTTTCTTCGCCAAAATAGATCCAGATTTCAATGTACTTCCCTTGATAAGAAAACATTTCAAAGACCGATATCAAGATCAGAAATGGATGATCTATGACCTTCGCAGAAACTATGGTATTTTTTATGATCTGGCAACCTGTGATTTCTTTTATCCTGAAGAAAAGCTCAACCTCAACCAATATCAGCAGAAATTTCATGATGAAGAAAAAAATTACCAGACGCTTTGGCAGCGGTATTTTACAAAAACCAATATTGTAGAACGGAAGAATATAAAGCTACATCTCCAGCATGTTCCGAAAAGATACTGGAAATATCTGACAGAAAAACATTAACCACTGACAATGAACAGTTTAAAAAATTATTTTATCCAAACATGACTTTGTGGATAACTTTTTTGATCAAATCAATCAATTCATTTCTCTGCAACCCTTTTTTAATAAAACATCCATAAACACCTAATAACCTTATAGATACAATCAAAAGTAATATACAATTCCATATTGTGGATAACTTTTCTGAGTTAACAAATAGTTAACATTGAAAATGATAGTTCTCTACTTTTCCGAAGAAGAAAAAAATGAATATTCAAAAATTGAAGAAAAAAAGAAACTGTTATTTTGTTTGAGAGGAGAATTGAATTATCAAATATTTTTGAGTCCAGAAAATTATGAAAATATGACTTTGTGGATAACTTTTTCAACACAATCCAATCCAATACTCTTCGTATATCCTTTTATCAAAGGCTTTTCATAACTTATTAAATATATGACAGATAGAAAGGAAATTACTTTACATTTCCATATTGTGGATAACTTTTTCTTGGATACGGTAAGGTTAAAAACTTTTACTTCTGCCCTATCAAAGGAACTTACACAACTATTTTATTATCAAAAGAATACCACAATAAGAATCATTAAAAAAACTCATATTGTGGATAACTTTTATTTACGAAGGGTTCTTAAAGCTTTTTTAACGATATACTGCGTTTCTTTTGTAGGACTATCTTTTAACCATTCGTCGCAGATTTCTATAACAAATTCCGGTTGTGACTTACTGGCGTCATTTAGCCAGTTTCCCACACTGTCCTGAACATATCTTGATGAATCTGATTGTAGTGGTTCTAAAATTTCAAGCCCTAATCCGGGATTTTGCTTCAACTCATTAATATGTTCACACCAAACTCCTCTTGGCCTGGTGGATTCACTGGCAAAGCGTCTTATATATTCATTTTCATGGCTGGTCCATTGTGATAAAAAAGTGATACTTTCAGTAAGATTTTTCGAAATATCAGGACGTACAGCCATCCAACAGATTTCTCTTACCCCGAAGTGAGAATCGGAAGCGAAATGTTGTATTTTATTTAATTTTTCTCGGAAATCCAGATTATTATTTCTTCCCACAGCGTAGGCAGCCCAACACCGTACAAGATCTGCCTGATGTGAGGAAAGTTGAGACAAAAAATCTTCATCCCGATTATGAGTGGCTAACTTCAGTAATCCTAAACCAATAGCCTCGTTGATGATATTCACAGTTTGCTTTTTCAACAGGTTTACATGATTTAGAATTTCCTGTAAATATTCTATGCGGTCATTTTGTTGAAGCAAATTTTCCAACAAAAGCTTTTGATCTACTGCCAGCCATTCTGTAAGATTGGCCGTTTGTATTTCTCCTCTGTTCAACTGCTCCAGAATATCTGATGGGATATTTTTAATAGAGCGAGCTCCTTTTCGCTTTTCGGTCATAGTATTTTAATGATTATCTTTACAAAAGTCTGAAAGTGGGCGGACAAAAACAATACCGCATATTGTTCACCCATAGGGATAAAAAAGTCAATTTTATGGAAACAATGGAAAAAGCAGAAGAAAATAAAATTTGCCCACTAGAAGTTGCAGTCAATACCATTAGCGGTAAATGGAAAATTCCTATTGTATGGCAGATCAATGAAGGAAAAAAGCGTCCGAGTGAATTTCTGCGCGGTATTGCAAAAGTAGACCGAAGAGTGCTTAATCAGCAGCTTACCGAAATGGTACAAGATGGAATTCTGACCAAGCAATCTTTTCACGAACTTCCTCCCCGGGTTGAGTACACTCTTACAGAACTTGGAAAAGAATTGGTTAAAATTCTCTGGCAACTGAATGACTGGGGAAAACTATTGATTCCTGATGAAAAAATATAAACACACTATTATATGTAATACGCTCAATACATTTTACAAAAATTCTCATATTTGTCATTGAATCAAATGCAATATGAAAAAAATTATTTCAGGATTGGCAACCGCCACTTTTCTAATGGGATGTACACATGATAAAACGCGTCCCAATCTTAATATTAATGAAACTAATGAATTAAGTTCAGAAAACACTGTACAGATCATTAAAGATAAAAATACCATCAAAGGAAGGTTTTCTCCTCCGCAAAACTATCAATGGGTAGAAGAAAAATCTGACTCTTTTGGATATTTTATCGAAAATTCCACACTGAAGCCTTACGGAAGTCCGATTTTAAAATATGACGGAAGCCCTATCTCTACACAGCATCTCCATGAAGCAGTGTTTGATATTGATACAGGAAGTAAAGATCTACAACAATGTGCTGATGCCATTATCCGACTAAGAGCCGAATATTTATATCAGGCAAAAAAATATGACGAAATCAAATTCCATTTTACAAGCGGAGATCTTCTTACCTGGAATGATTATAAAAATGGAACAAGAGCTTTTGTCAGTGGAAATTCCGTAAATTTCAGAAAAGCAGCAGAGATTGACGATTCTTATAAGAATTTCAGAAATTATCTTGATCTGATATTCAACTACGCAGGAACGATTTCACTGAATAAAGAAACCAGCCCTGTAACGAAAAATTCAGATCTAAAAACAGGTGATATTCTCATTACTCCCGGCAGTCCCGGACACGTAGTTTTCATTGCCGGTGTCTGCCAGAACAAGGAAGGTAAAAAATTATTTTTACTGGGTGAAGGCTTTACTCCAGCCCAATCGATCCATTTGTTATCCAATCCTTTTAATAAAAATATTTCGCCATGGTATGACCTTGATGTAGCTTCTCCTGAAACGAAAACTGCGAGGTACATTTTTAAACTTACAAACTTCAGAAGCTTTTGATAATTTATATTCAAAACTATTGGAAAGTTACTACGATAATCTGAACTTGTTTTTGTAAGTTTGTGTTCGAAATTTTTTACTTGATGAAAGAGAGTGCTGTAAAAAAGATTGCAGTTCTTACTTCAGGAGGTGATTCTCCGGGTATGAATGCGGCATTAAGAGCGGTAGTAAGAACCGCTAATTACTATGATATCGAATGCTACGGAGTGAGAGAAGGCTACAATGGCTTGATCAACAATGATTTCCTGAAAATGGGAGCACGTTCCGTAAAAAATATAATCAACCAGGGTGGAACGATTCTAAAATCTGCAAGATCCGCTGAATTCAGAACAAAAGAAGGCCGTCAGAAGGCATACGACAATTGTGTAAAGCTAGGAATAGACGGATTGGTATGTATTGGTGGAGATGGAACTTTCACGGGTGCCAAAATCTTCAGTGAAGAATTCGGAATCCGGGTAATCGGTATTCCCGGAACGATCGATAATGATATTTTCGGAACAGATAATACGATCGGTTACGATACTGCCTTAAATACGGCAATGGACGCTATTGATAAAATCCGTGACACGGCAACTTCTCACAACAGAGTTTTCTTTGTGGAAGTGATGGGTCGCGATGCTGGTTTTATTGCTTTAAACAGCGGATTGGCTGCCGGAGCTTTGGATATTTTAATTCCTGAAAAAAAGGACAGTGTTGATGAGCTTTTTGTGAAATTCAGAAATGCTGAAAAAACAGGAAAATCATCCAGTATTGTTGTGGTAGCGGAGGGTGAAAAATTAGCCAACGTTTATGACCTTGCGGAAAAAACAAAACATACATTCCCTGATTATGATATTCGTGTAGCTATTTTGGGACACATGCAGAGAGGAGGTTCTCCAAGCTGTGCAGACCGGGTTTTGGCAAGCAGACTAGGCTATGGTGCCGTAACAGGACTCATGGAAGGGCAAACCAACGTCATGGCAGGTATGCGTTCCAACGATCTGACGTATACTCCGATTGAAGAAGCCATTAAAAAACATAACGAAATCAATAAAGATCTTTTACTGATTTCAGAAATTTTAGCAATCTAATTATTTTTATAATCTAATAAAAACAAACTATTATGTCAACAATTAAAGTAGGTATCAACGGTTTTGGTAGAATTGGACGTCTTGTTTTCAGAGCAATGACTGAAAGAGACAACATTGAAGTTGTAGGAATCAATGACCTAATCAATGCAGAATACATGGCTTACATGTTAAAATATGACTCTGTACACGGTATTTTCCCAGGTGAAGTTTCTGTAGAAGGAAATGATCTTGTTGTAAACGGGAAAAAGATCAGAGTAACTGCTGAAAAAGATCCAAGCAACCTAAAGTGGAATGAAATTGGTGCAGATTACGTAGTAGAATCTACAGGTTTATTCTTAGATAAAGATAGCGCTGCAAAGCACATTACTGCAGGTGCAAAGAAAGTAATTCTTTCTGCTCCTTCTAAAGATGATACTCCAATGTTCGTAATGGGTGTAAACCACAAAGAACTTACTGATGATATCAAAATCTTATCAAACGCTTCTTGTACGACAAACTGTTTAGCTCCTTTGGCTAAAGTAATTCACGATAACTTCGGAATCGTAGAAGGTTTAATGACAACTGTACACGCTACAACAGCTACTCAGAAAACTGTTGACGGTCCTTCAATGAAAGACTGGAGAGGTGGTAGAGCTGCTCTGAACAACATCATTCCTTCTTCTACAGGTGCTGCTAAAGCAGTAGGAAAAGTAATTCCTTCATTAAACGGAAAACTAACAGGTATGTCTTTCAGAGTACCAACTGTTGACGTTTCTGTAGTAGATTTAACAGTGAGAATTGAAAAGGCTGCTTCTTATGAAGAAATCTGTTCAGTAATCAAAGCTGCTTCTGAAGGTGAATTGAAAGGTATCTTAGGATATACTGAAGAAGCTGTAGTATCTCAGGACTTCGTAGGAGATAAGAGAACTTCTATCTTCGACAAAGACGCAGGTATTATGCTTTCTCCTAACTTCGTGAAACTTGTTTCTTGGTATGACAACGAAATGGGTTACTCTAACAAGTTAGTTGATATGCTTGTACACGCTGCTTCTTTATAATAAGTAATGAGCGATAAGCAATAAGTAATACAAAACCTTCCCGATGGGAAGGTTTTTTTGGTTGTTATGTTTTTTTGTTATAAAGATTAAAAGGTATACCCAATGTAATTTTGATCATAAAATTATCTGATACTTTCGTCTTATAGGGTTCATTTTCAACTCCACATAAAATTCTAAGAGTAGCTTTGTTCACATCCTGCTCATTGTTTATTTTAATTACTAATCCTCCCATCAAAGAATATCTATTACGATACTCCGTATCATTTAAAGTTTGGAGTGCAAAAGAATGGGAAGCAAAGCCAGAAAATCCAAAATTCTTAACCATAAAGAAGGTACACTGTATACCAGATTGAAGAGTCCAAAACGCCCGCTTTAAGTTACTATATCTCCCTATCTGTGTTCCAGACGTATCAAAAATAAAAAGATCTCCGTCCCTATTTACCAAGTATGGTTTTTCATTACCAACCTTTGCATCAAGCAAACTCCCCATTGAAACATTACTAAAAGCCTGGAAATTAAGCAATTTTAATTTTGACTGCCAATTGAAATTATAAGATAAGTCAATCGATAACTTTGGGAAATTAGTAATTTCCTTATTATTAGTTAACAGTTTCATCGAATCTAAATGGACATTCTGATTTGAAACACTTATTGTGCTTTTTATCCAATGTAGCTTACTTCCTTTTAAAATATCGTTTTTACGATCGAAAGCAATCATCTGTTGTTCTATAAACTTTCCAGGATTTAGTAATATTTTCTTATACAATTTCATTTTTGTAGTAATTGAGTCTATATCTTTTCGATTGATCTCATTTTTTTTATCTCTTTCAAGGATTCCTAAATTATTATCATCATATTTTTTACTTTTTAACTTAGCCAATTCAACCTCATAAGCTTTATAATCAGTTTTCAAATTTTGATATTTTTCTAATAAAATGTTTTTATACTCTTCTCTCCTTTTCGCAAGATCCTCACAATCAGATTGAAGAAAATCTTGTGATGCAGAAAAAACCATTTTATTTATAGTAAATGAAGCCCCTATATCGTTTTTCCAAGCTTTGTTTGAATACAAAAAACCTGTATTGGCGCTTGAGGTATAAAGTGCCACATTATAAAAATAAGTATCTTTATAATTAAAATTCGCTCCCAAACTAATTTTTGTATCGTTTGTTCCATTTGTAAAAACCAAAGCATTATTATTAGTTGCATCATCTGATGAGTTTAATACTACAGCTCTTTTAATCGTTCTCAAATTAAAGTCTAAAATACTATCATGAACCGCTTTCTTATTACTGCAGCTATATCCTATTTTATCAAAGGCATCTTCCATCTCATTTCTAATCCCATCAATTCCAGTACCTTTTTCTGTTAAGAAAAATCCTCCCTTACCATAAAAAAGAAGTCTTCTTCCTTTATCTCCAGTAATGACAAATACCTTTTCACCTTTTACATTAATAAGAATAGGGCGATTATCTGTAAAGTAAATTTTCTCAAAGCTTAATTCTTCCTCTGAAATATTACTACTATTTATATTGGAAAATAATACTCCTGTATTAGTTTCAATAATATTTTCCAGCTTAACATTATTATTCTCTTTTTTTAATGTTTCAAGAAAATTTGCTTTGGTTTTTGAGGTTTGTAAGTTCTTAAATTTATCAGAACTGATTTCACTAAGTTTTCTTTGTTGCGCGAAGACTAGTTCTATACAAAGAAAAGATAGCAACAATAATAAATTAGTTTTCATGGTTATTTATTTTTCAGGTTAAATTTTTTGAATTTTCATCAGAAATTGGCTGAATGATTGCCTAAACAGAATATTCCAGAAATTAAGTTTGTACAGTCAATAGTTTTATTTAAAAGTACAATACTTTCCTACCACCCGAAATACCACAAAAGGGTGATTTTATTTAACATAATTTTATTATTTTTAAGAAAACATTAACCAATGAAGAAAAAATACGTGACTCACGCAAAAAAACCACATCCCCTCATTAAGGTCTGGAATGACTATCCTGAAATTTTACAGAATAACAACAGAATACTACCTGTTCCTACCATTGAAAACATGATCGGAGAAATTTTTGCTCCCGGAAAATTCTATTACTATGTCATCAATTTCGCAGACAGTACTATTATCTGTAATCACAATGAAGATATTTTAGCAATACATGGTCTCCATAAACATCCTGTACATCTGAAAGAAATTATCGACCTTATTCATCCTGATGACGTGGAATTTGTGATGGAAGCAGAAAGAATGTCTATAGAAAAAATAAAAGAAATTGACGGTTTTGATTATCAGCAGGAACTAAAAACCAGCTACTGTTTCAGGATGAGAACATCAAAAGGCAATTATGATCTGTTCCATCATCAGGCTTTACATACTTATAAAGATGAAAATGGCAGGCTTTTGCAGGCAGTTAATATCCACACCAATATTGAACATATCACCCATCAAAATCCGTATATGGTATTGGTTTCCGGAATCAACGGACGGGAAGATTTTCATCAGATGCAGTGGATGAAACGCAGCCAACCTGATGAAACAGTTCCTGTTATTTTTACCAAAAGAGAAGTTGAAATCATCAATTGCATTGCAAAAGGATATTCCACATGTGAAATTTCCTGTCTACTTACTATTTCAGAAGAAACAGTTCGTACCCACAGAAAAAATATCTTAAGAAAATCCGACTGTAAAAACAGTTCTGAACTCATCAAAAAAACTTTTGAGTGGGGATATCTCTAGATCATTAATCCTGACAAATCTCATCCACGAATTTCGGCGTAAAACTTGTACTTTTATGAATAAAGGAATGAAAAATGATACAGCCCCGGTTTAAAGACGCTCCCCACTTTAAAGATTTTTGGGAAAAAGGTAATGGAAAACAACTTATTGAGTTTTCCGGTGCTGAAGTCAGTTTCAAAGACTTTGACATATTTTCTCCTTTCTTTTATCATGTGGATGAAACTGGTGATCAGGTTGTAAGAGAGGTTTATTTTACTAAAAAATTTCATGAAGCCTCCAGAGAAATTGAACAATACATCAGAAAGGGAGTTTCGGAAACAGATACAGTTCCTGAAAGTATAAAAGAACTTTTTCATCAAACCCAAAGAGTTCCCGAATGGCTGGATTATAATTTACTTAAAAGTGGTGCTGAGCTCTGCATGAGAAGCAACCTTGATTCTTTAATCTCACTGAGAGACTACTGTCTGATTGGAGGATATGATTATGCCTACCTCAACAAACCGCTTATTGTTACAGAAGCATTGAAAAAAGGGGCGGTAAAACGTCTTTCGGAAACATTGGATTTTTGGGTAAATGCTACACGATACAATGCTTTGGAGCTTCATGCAAAAGGCTATGAATTTGCCATAAAAACCCGAATGATTCATTCTTATGCAAGGCTTTCCATAAAAAAACATTATAAAGACTGGGATACAGAAAACTGGGGTCAGCCGATCAACTCATGGGATATGATGGCAACGTATATTGGGTTCAGTCTTGTTTTTCTTCACAGTCTCAAAAAACTGGGAAATACATTTTCGATAGAAGAAGAACAGGGAATTTTTCATCTTTGGAAATACGTAGGCTATCTTCTGGGAATTCCGGAACAACTTCTTCCTGACGATAAAAAACAGGCCACAGAGTATTTCTACCTGTGGACTTCTATGCAACCTCCTTCAGATAAAGATTCTATTCTTCTTGCACATTCTCTGTTGGATGAATCTCTTGAAAACCCGATCCTCAAATTTGAATTTCAAAGAAAAAACCTTAGGTATCTTCACATCTGCTGCACCTGGTTTTTACTGGATGATGAAGTTTGCAAAAGATTACAGATTCCTGAAGTTCCCAACAGAAACCTTTTTCCTCATTCAAAAATTATTTTCAATAAAATTTACGACAATTTGGTAAGTCGCAAGACAAGAATAAAAAGAGGAAATAAAGATCAGATGAAGGTATTGGAAGACTATCTGAATATTACCAAAAATTCAAATTTCCATTAAAAATGCTGCCTTTCAAATAAACTGAAAATTACACGGGTTGATTTCCCTCAAAATGATCTGCTGAAGGTCTTTTCTTTCTGAAATTCCAGATCAGATATAATAAAAATAAAACAAACCAGACCCCAATAACAACTCCGAAGAAAATTTCTCTGATGGAAGGGTGAAGATAATTGGGTTTATAGAATAAACGGTCAAGAGTTTCAAACTTATCTTTTAGGTCGCCTCTTTCGTAAGTATTTCGTATTTCATTTAGAGGTTCTCTCGGAAGGTCTCTGTAATAGAAGACATCTTTGGTTAAATCTTTCGGAACGATCTGTGTTTCTATATTGTATTTTTTGAGAAGAGCATTCAGATTCTTAAATGAGTTAAGGAGTGAATCCTGACTATACTTGTAAAGCAAATCATATCTTTTAACTGCATTTTGATACTGCTGTTTAGACTCAGGAATCTTGTGTAATGGAGAAAACAGGTTTTTGTTTTCAAGAAAAATACACATTTTGTCATCATAATCAGGATGTACTTCCATCCCTTTAAATATAATTTCAGTACTATCCCCTATCTCTTTTTTAGAGATCATTCTTTTTTCCAGCTCTTTGAAATCAAACCCAAGAAAATCGAGCGCCAGTTTTGCTTTATTATTTAATTTTTCATGATTGGCTCTCAGCATTTTTAGGGTATCAATGCTATAATAAGTGTACTCTGTTGAATAATACTCTTTATTATTCGGATCGTAGAAAAGAGTATCTCTTTGCTCAATCACGGGATAAGGTTTAGGGTATAAAACATTTTCGGGATTAAACAATTTATCCGAACTGTACGAAGTATAGTTATATAAAAAAGGCTGTAAGACATTAATTAGTGTCTTATCTTTATTAAGAT
Source organism: Chryseobacterium sp. JK1 (assembly GCF_050632815.1). NCBI lineage: Bacteria > Pseudomonadati > Bacteroidota > Flavobacteriia > Flavobacteriales > Weeksellaceae > Chryseobacterium > Chryseobacterium sp. JK1. The sequence goes on from NZ_JBODRU010000003.1 coordinate 442,209, forward strand.
CTTTTTCAGGCAATAAAGTCCTCAACTTTGCATTGAACCCCAAACTATAACTGATAAAAAATGTCAAAGAAAAAAAAGATACCAGTAAAAGAGCAACCCCTATCCCCACAGTTTTTGATAGTTCATTTCTTTTTTGGACATGATTTCTAAGGAAAAAAATAAGAAAGAAAAACAAAAAAATACCGGATATAAAAAAATGAGAAATGGAAACATCATCATAAAATTTGAATCTGTAGAATTCTGTATAAATATCAATTTCGTGAAGGCTTTTCAACTTTATATATCCGTAAATAAAATAAGCCAGGTGAATAACCGCCAATACAGCGAAAGATTTAATCAGGAATAATTTTAATTTTCTGTCCATATAGTGATCTTAAAAAAAGAGTGTTTTAAGATAAGCATTTTTTCACATTGCATGGATGTAAAACGATCACTGAACTTATCAATATCTTGCAAATGCTGGAAAGTACTTCTCCAAAACCCGCATTCAACCTTCTATTTAAAGGGCATACCGCTTCATTCTTCCCTTCAATTTATTTTTTCCAATATTTCTTAATACCACAATATGCATCTCCTTCGTTATGAATAACATCACGCATAAAATTTTATCATTTTTTAACTCTAAAAACCTGTTTCGGGGATAAATAATATTAGCTTTTGATATTTAAATTATGTATTTTTGAGAAATTATTTTAATAGAGATGAGTAACATTGATGATAAGAAAAAAGCACTCGCATTAGTGCTTGACAAATTAGATAAAACCTACGGAAAAGGAACTGTAATGACTTTGGGAGATGATGCCGTAGACAATACAATAGAAGTCATTCCTTCCGGATCTTTAGGATTGGATATTGCTCTGGGAGTAGGCGGATATCCAAAAGGAAGAATCATTGAAATATATGGTCCTGAATCTTCAGGTAAAACGACATTAACACTGCACGCTATTGCTGAAGCTCAAAAAGCGGGTGGTATTGCAGCATTCATTGATGCAGAGCATGCTTTCGACAGAACTTATGCTGCAAAATTAGGAATCGATCTTGAAAATCTTATTATTTCTCAGCCTGACAATGGTGAGCAAGCTTTAGAAATTGCTGATAATCTTATCCGTTCCGGAGCTATTGATATCGTAGTCATTGACTCTGTGGCTGCATTGACGCCAAAAGCAGAGATTGAAGGTGAAATGGGAGACTCTAAAATGGGGCTTCACGCGAGATTGATGTCTCAGGCATTAAGAAAACTTACTGCTACAATTTCAAGAACAAAATGTACAGTGATCTTCATCAACCAGCTGAGAGAAAAAATCGGTGTAATGTTCGGAAATCCTGAAACAACTACAGGAGGTAACGCTCTTAAATTCTATGCTTCTGTAAGAATTGATATCAGAAAAGCAAGTGCACCTATTAAACAGGGTGACGAAGCTATTGGTAGCCGTGTGAAAGTGAAGATTGTGAAAAACAAAGTAGCTCCTCCTTTCAAACAGGCAGAATTCGACATCATGTATGGTGAAGGAGTTTCCAAAGTTGGAGAGATCCTTGATACAGCAGTAGATATGGGAATTGTGAAGAAAAGCGGTTCTTGGTTCAGCTACGAAGAGACTAAATTGGGTCAGGGACGTGATGCTGTAAAAGATGTTTTAAAAGATAATCCAGATCTTTCTGAAGAGTTAGAAGGCAAGATCAAGGAAGAAATGAAAAACAAATAATTTTTCAGAAAATATAAAAAAGGCAGTCTTAGGATTGCCTTTTTTTGTTTCTAAATGATTCTATTCTTTTAACGCAAAGTTTTTATTTGTATGCGGCCATATTTTTAAGAGAGCAAAGAGTGGAATCAATTTTATTGATTCTTACTAAGCGAACATAGTAACCACAAAGCTTCATCAGCGACAAAGTCGCAACTCTTTGTTTCCTTACAATCAATTTTCGAATCACTTATTTCTTTGCGTTTATAGTAACTCTTATCTTTTATAATCATATAAGAAAGATGATCTAATATTTTTTAATGCACTTATCTTTTAACGCAAAGCTTTTATCTGTATACTACAATATTTTTAAGAGAGCAAAGAGTGGAATCAATTTTATTGATTCTTACTAAGCGAACATAGTAACCACAAAGCTTCATCAGCGATAAAGTCGCAACTCTTTGTTTCCTTACAATCAATTTTCGAATCACTTATTTCTTTGCGTTTATAGTAACTCTTATCTTTTATAATCATACAAGAAAGATGATCTAATATTTTTTAATGCACTTATCTTTTAACGCAAAGTTTTATCTGTATACTACAATATTTTTAAGAGAGCAAAGAGTGGAATCAATTTTATTGATTCTTACTAAGCGAACATAGTAACCACAAAGCTTCATCAGCGATAAAGTCGCAACTCTTTGTTTCCTTACAATCAATTTTCGAATCACTTATTTCTTTGCGTCTATATTAATTTTCACCTTTTAGTCAGAAAATAAAAAAGAGGTCATTCCTTAGAACAACCTCTTGAGTTTTTATATTTTTAAAAATTATTCAGCCATTTTACCCTGAAGCTGTAATGCTCCGGCAACCTTCATTCCTTTTGTAAGGGTTTCAAATCTTATGTTTTCTTTATTCACAAAAGCATCAATGGTGAAGTAATCTTCTCTTTCTTCATGAGTGATCAGTTTCAATTTCAGGATATATCCTTTAACGCTTCCATCTTCCAGCAATTCGGTTTCTTTAAAATCAACAAGCTGAGCGATAAAATCAAAACAAGCATAGTTCGGAACCTCATTACTCGGTGCATACGTTGTAAAATCTTCGCTAATTTTAGTTCCATCTGGTAAATCGAAACTTTCATGAACATCAAGAATGAAAACAATTCCGCTGATATTGATATTAAAATGAGTTTGCGTTAAATATTTATTTCTATTTTCTGCATAATCTGTAGCAAAGAACCAAACACCAAAAGTATCTCTGGCCGGACCAGCAACAATTGCCTGTAAATTCAAAGCATTTTCCCATTCTCTGATTGATCTTGTTTCAAAATCTAATGTATAATCGGTTTTCACTTCCGGAATAATAGTACTAAGCTCATCGGTAATGATGGTTTTAAACCTTACATCTTCAAATTCCGTTTTACTTTTGCCTTCTCCTGAAGGATCAGAAACTGTAGACTGCATTAAAACATTGGTAAGATATTGACCGTAATCTTTAGTCTGAAAATTCTGATGACCAAAAATTCCGCTCCAGGTATTCACAAGATTATGAATGTTTGACTTTCTGATGATAATTCCCGCTTCGTTAGTCATTTCAGGAGCAGCAATTCCTTCTGTATTAGTAAAATAATTTTTACCATCAATCAGTTGATGATTCATGATCACATTATTTTCTTCGTGAGAAAATTCTGCAAAACCTTTATAAGTTATATTTTGATTTTCGAAAATATAAGAGAGTGCTGTTTTCGCCTTATCTTCTCCTCTGAAACGGTACACAAGAGAAATTGCTTTGAACTCGCCTTCCTGAGCAGCTGGATTATGGTTTCCATTATTGTCAAACTGAGAATGATACAAAATCATATAAGATTTTATCTTCCCTTCCTGAAGCTCAGTTTCAAATTTTGCTTCCATTTTATCAACAGCCTCTTGTGGCGAAAGTGCATATGCATCTTCTGTCACCATATAAGCAAATCCTTCAACTTCTCCATTTTCTTTTTCAAAAGCAGAAAGAGGAGTATATTCACCTCTTAACTGAAGCGCAATAGAATACACAATATAATCATTGTAAGTCTTTATTTTTTCGAACTCCTCATTAATCTTCGGTTCTTCAACAGCCTGCAATGGCACCTCTGGTGTTTCATCTACAAACTCCTCTACTATTTCTTGTACAATTGTCTCCTCCGGCTTTCTATATTCCTGAACCAGAACAGCTGCATTTTCCTGTGTGTTATTTTTCTTCTTAAAAAAATCAAAGATTCCCATACTGTTATTTATAATTGGCGGTAAATATAATAAAAGTGATCAATAGCCTCATCATAAAAAAATGCCATTGTGTCAGTTTTGTTTGGGTATATCGTTGGGTATATTAAAAAACTCGGCGGAGCCAAAGGCTCCGCCGAGTTTTTTAATTAGGTTTATCATCCGTCAGCTCAAATCCCCAATCTTTTCCTTTTTGGGTGGCTGGAACTCCTTTTGTCATCCAAACCGGAGCTTTAGCTCCTTTAAGGTAATAATCAAAGAACTGCTGTTCACGAATTTGAATATCCTTTCTGTTCTGGCGTTTCATAAGGTTATGATCATCACCATTGTAATTCAGAAGCCATACTGGTTTTCCGAGGCGGCGCAATGCTGTAAACATTTCAATTCCCTGATACCACGGAACGGCTCCATCTTTATCATTACTCATAATAACTACTGGAGTTTTCACCTGATTAATGGCAAAAAGCGGTGAATTTTTAATATAAAGTTCAGGCGCTTCCCATAAGTTTTTTCCTAATCTACTTTGTGATTTTTCATACTGAAACTGTCTGTTCATCCCTGAAGTCCATCGTATTCCTCCGTATGCAGAAGTCATGTTTACTACAGGAGCTCCACTCCATGCAGCGGTGTACATATTGGTATGAGCAATAAGATAGGCTACCTGATAGCCACCCCAACTCTGACCCTGAATTCCAATTTTAGAACCATCTACCCATTGGTTTTCTTTTAATTTCTCAACTCCGGAATTGATATATTCTATTGCAGATTCTCCAGGAAGACCATCTACGTAAGAAATATCGGGAGTGAAAACCAGATATCCATTGCTTACAAAATAAGAAATATTCAATCTTGAAGGCGTTGGAGCCGGTGCTACATAACGGTTTAGGTTATCCGAAAGCTTTTCATAGAAATAGACAATCATAGGATATTTTTTATTTGGATCGAAATTTTCCGGCTTATATAAAATTCCGGTAGAAGTATTTCCTTTTGGCGTCGTCCAATGTACCAATTCATCTGTTCCCCAATTATAAAGGCTTTGCTGGTGGTTGGTATTGCTCAGTTTTTTCTGCTCTGTGAAATCTGATGTCACAAAAATATTAGGAGAATCTGTATATGATTCTTTTACTAAAGTATATTCCTCAGCATTTTTTGCTTTTTGAAGGCTGCGATATCCCCAAACATTTTCCATTTGAATTTTCACAGGGTCAGCATTGGACTGAATAGAAGTTTTGAAAATTCCGTTTGCTTTGGATGTATTGTCAAATGCGGATAAATAGATGGTCGATTTTCGGTTTAAGCTTTTGATATCCTTATCTAAATCGTAAGTATCAAATGTTATTTTATTTTTACGTCCAAATCCATTTGTAATATTTCTCGGTTTTTTTGAACCATTAAGGAAAAATTCCCAGAGGTCGTAGCGGTCTTTGATAATTACAGATTCATCATTATCTGTCCAGGATGCAATACCATAAGGGGTTGGGTAATCCGGCATATCAAATTCTTCATCTACAAAAGAAACTGTAAGTTCACTATTCAGGGGAAGGGTTTGCTTTGTCTTAATATTATAACTGGACCATTTTCCTTTTTCTCTATCAAATATTACTACAAACTTTCCAAGAGGCGATACCGCAACAGCTCCGTCCAGATCTTTAATAATCTCTGTTCTTTCACCTGTTTTATTATCGATAAGGAAGTACGTTTTCTTTGTTGAACCTTCCCATTGTGAAGCAATACGGTTATTTAAACTGGTAATACCAAGAGCAAAATCGGCATTTCCCTGATTGACCAATCGTAAAGTATCCAGATCTATACCGTCAATATTTCTAAAGGTATCCGGTTTTTCTGTTTGCATTACCGCTGCATAGGATTTTTTCAGGTCACCTTTCAAATCCTTTAACTGTACGGTCTGTAAATAATCATCTCTATAATTCCAGATATCTACAACAGCATGATCATTGGCAATCATAGCTGTATCTTTTGCAACAGGTCTTGGAGCCACACCAAAATATAGCTGCTTCCCGTTTTTGCTGAATATCGGAAGTCGGTTTTCAGAAATCACCCAATCTTTTTTCATCTGAGGATTTTCATTGGCAATGATTTCTTTTTTATTCTGTTTAAAATTAGAATAGTACAACTGATATAGCTTTACTAAATCATTCTGTGCAGAAGAAGTTCCTACATACGCCAGTTGATTTCCTTCTTCATCAAATGCCAGTTGCGAGAAGTCGCCTTCCATTTCTGAAATTTTGGTCACCGTCCCTTTTTGCAGATCTACAACCTGCACAGTCTGGAACGTATATTTCTTTGGCTTCGATTTATCTGTATCTTTCTTTTCTGCAGGTTTATGATCCAGTGAATCTTTCTTTTCTTTTTTATCCTTACCGGTTTTCTCTTCGGGCTTTTTGGTTACAAAAACAAGTTGCTTCCCGTTTTTACTGAATTCATAACGGATGACATTATCGTAGGTTGTACTTTTCCCATTCAAGAGGTTTCGTACAACCAACTGCAATGGCTTTGTATTTTTATCATCATCCTTATCCTCTCCATCTTCTTTATCCGAGGCTCCATCTGAAGATTTATCGGTCATATTTTCCAGAAGATAAGCAACATAAGACCCTTCCTTTTCAGGAACTTTAAATCCTCTTACATTAGGAATTTTCTCCGTTTTATCACTTAAAAAATCTACTATCGCAATGCTGTCTTTTGTTAATTTATCCTTTTTAAGTTTTTTATCCTTTACCGCTTTTATATCCTTGTATAAAGGGCGGATTTGAAAAACAGCAAATCTGGAATCATTTGTAAAATCCACTTTTGTTGCCCTTGCAAACTGTTTGGAGGTTTTATTCTTAACTGAATACAAAAAAAGGTTAGAATTACCTTCCTGAGGATCTACAGAATAAGCGACCCATTTTCCGTCATTTGAGATCTTTCTGGCTCCTATATTTTGCCAGTTGTCGTAGACAGAATGATCTAAAGGCTTCTTCTGTCCGAACATGAAACAGGTCATGATGAGCAGAAAAAATACTGAACATTTCAACTTCATTTTCAAAAAATTTTAAGGATTAAAAGTACTCTATTTCTCTGACAAATCCATAAATTACATGGGCTTCTTCACATTGCAAAAAATGTCATTCTGTCACATTCCTCTTTATGGTATTTTTTTTGAGAAATATCTGAAAATTAAAAAATCTAAAATATGATGACTAAAGGAAATATTAATGTATCTGTGGAAAACATTTTCCCGCTTATCAAAAAATTTCTTTACAGTGACCACGAAATATTCCTGAGAGAATTGATCTCCAACGCAACGGATGCCACTTTAAAATTAAAACATCTTACAAGCATCGGAGAAGCAAAGGTTGAATATGGCAATCCAAAGCTTGAAGTAAAAATTGATAAAGACCAGAAAACTTTACGCATCATTGATCAGGGTATCGGGATGACGGGTGAAGAAGTTGAAAAGTACATCAACCAGGTCGCTTTTTCGGGAGCTGAAGAGTTTTTGGAAAAATATAAAGATTCTGCAAAAGATTCAGGAATCATCGGGCATTTTGGTCTTGGATTCTATTCTGCATTTATGGTGGCAGAAAAGGTAGAAATTCTTACAAAATCTTACAAAGATGAGCCTGCTGTACGTTGGATTTGCGATGGCAGCCCTGAATTCACTCTTGAAGAAACGACTGATAAAACCGACAGAGGGACGGAAATCATTCTTCACATTGCTGAAGATTCTGTAGAATTTTTAGAAGAAGGAAAGATCCGTGAACTATTATTAAAATATAATAAATTCATGCCTGTTCCGATCAAATTCGGAACTAAAACCCATACTCTTCCTTTACCTGAGGATGCTGCTGAAGATGCTGTTGCAGAAACTGAGGAAGTGGATAATATCATCAACAATCCTGTACCGGCATGGACTATCGCACCCAGTGAGCTGAATAACGAAGATTATATGAAATTTTACCACGAACTGTATCCAATGCAGTTTGAGGAGCCTTTATTCAATATTCATCTAAATGTAGATTATCCTTTCAACCTTACGGGAATTCTTTTCTTCCCGAAACTGAGCAACAATCTGAATATTGACAAAGATAAAATTCAGTTATATCAAAACCAGGTATTTGTAACGGATGAAGTAAAAGGAATTGTTCCAGACTTCCTAATGCTTCTTAGAGGGGTGATTGATTCTCCGGATATTCCGTTGAATGTTTCCCGTTCTTACCTTCAGGCAGATGGTGCGGTGAAAAAGATTTCTTCTTATATCACCAAAAAAGTAGCTGACAAAATGGTTTCTCTGATCAACGAAAACCGTGAAGATTACGAAACCAAGTGGAATGATATTAAAGTCGTTATTGAGTACGGAATTGTTACTGAAGATAAATTTGCCGAAAAAGCAGATAAATTCACATTATATCCTACAGCAGACGGAAAATACTTCCTTTGGGATGAGTTGGTAGAAAAAATTAAGCCTTTACAAACTGATAAGGATAACAAATTAGTTGTACTATACGCTACCAATGCTGATGAACAGCACAGCTATATTCAGGCTGCCAAAGATAAAGGATATGAAGTTCTTGTATTAGACACTCCTATCACGCCACACGTTATCCAGAAGCTTGAAACATCAAAAGAAAATATTTCATTTGCAAGAGTAGATGCTGATCACATCAATAATCTTATTAAAAAAGATGAGCCGATTATTTCAAAACTGAATGAAACGGAAAAAGAAGCTCTGAAAAAGAATGTAGAGGAAGCTATTCAGGATTCTAAATTTACGGTTCAGCTTGAAGATCTTGACAGTAGCGATGCTCCATTTACCATAACTCAACCTGAGTTTATGAGAAGAATGAAAGAGATGCAGGCAACCGGCGGAGGTGGTATGTTCGGAATGGGAGGATTCCCGGAAATGTACAATCTGGTTGTGAATTCGAACAGTGAACTGTCTAATCAGATTTTAAAAACTGAGAATACAGAAGAAAAAGAAAGCCTGATTAAATATGCTATTGATCTGGCAAAACTTTCACAAAACCTACTGAAAGGAAAAGACCTGACAGATTTTATACAAAGAAGTTATAAACAACTTGAAAAATAATATACAAAAGACTGTTTCTTTCGAAACAGTCTTTTTTTATTTAAAAAGGGTTGGAAAAAAGCAAAGGCGCTAATTTTTTTTACATGGCTCTTGATTTAAGGCGCCAGGATTTTATCTTCATAAAATTGTGTGCCGTTGATTTATTATACATTATTCTTACTGAAAATCTCATATTGAGCGAAGTTGAAATGTTCTTGTATATTGAAATTTCCGTGACATATTAATCTCTTAACGCCTTTGAGTATCCAACAACAAAATGGTTTAACAATTACTAATAGCAATTCAAACCTTATAGGTTTAATGATACTCTCTTACCCAAAAAAGGTTTAACAGTACTCCCTCACCCCAAAAAGATGTAATTAAGTAGCCGCTTTATAAAAAGACAGCTTATATAAAGAAGAAAATTATCCATAATTAAATAGGATAATACTTATGTTTTCAAGCTTAGCTTCATTTTATATTTAATCTTATTCTTTAGAACCTATTTTTTTCTATTTTTTATTGTATACATTATGCTTTTTCACCATTTTTGTGTAAAATGTCGGATATGCAAAAAGAAAAATTACGTGTCATAAGAAAACAAAAAGGCTACACTCAGCAGCAGGTAGCTGATTTTATCGCAACAGATGTATCCAACTACAGCAGAAAAGAAAGTGGTGATGTGAAAATCATAAGAGATGAGTGGGACAAAATTGCCCGTTTCTTAAATGTTCCGGTGGAAGATATTTATGAAGAGGAGGAAGCTACAATAGTTATTAATTATGATCATCCTGTATTTAATGATAGAGCCAGGGCTACTTCCGCAGGAGTAATTACCAACCAGAATAATTATGATAATATCCCTGGAGCTATCATTGAAAATCTTCAGTCCTATATTGCGCTCTTAAAAGAAGAGAATAGCAGACTCAAAGAGGAATTAAAAAATACGACCAGTACAAGCACTTCGAGAGCTAAAAAATAACCGTCGTATCATATATTCTTATCCATAAAAATACTCCAGCGGCAAAGCCGCTGGAGTATTTTATTATAGTGTATCCATTTCTTTCAGAATATCTTCTTTGTTGTTCTTCATTCCTTCCAAATGATCGCCTTTTGTTTCAATGAAAACTTTTGTACCGGATGAGACATTGTCATAAACGAGTTTCCCCTGTTCGTAAGGAACCGTATGGTCGTCTTTAGCCTGAATAACAAGCACAGGAAGCTTTCCTAAAGCCTTCACATCTTCTTTAGCAGAATAAGGAGAGACCAATGTCTGCAAAATAAAATCTCTGTACTGAGGTGCAAAATGTGCGGCAATATCAGTAAAAGAAGCCATTGGACAATCCAGGATAAGCCCTGAGATTTTAGATGCATTATCTTTAGCAAGATGAGACGCAATCTGACTTCCTAAAGAAGCTCCATAAAAGTAGATCTTTGTGTTTTTAATATCATTTCTTTTGCTTAGTTCTTCAAAAAACTTCTGTCCGTCTTCCGCTACATTTTTATGCGTTGGTTTTCCTGTAGATAAGCCATATCCTCTAAAATCAATCATTACTACCTGATATCCTGCATCTACTAATGGTTTTGTAATCAATTGGTATGTCGTTACATTTCCTCCGGCACCATGAAAGAAGAAAATAGTCTTTTTAATCTCCTTCTGTTTTGGTTTTGCAATAAAAGCTGTGATTACATTATCTTCTACCGGAAACCTAACAGAATCGGAAATTTTCATTTCAAAAGGCTTCATCGATTTACTAGGCTGATAGAATTTATCATCCATTTGTGCTTTTGAAAATACAGCAAGAAAAAGAAATACTAGGGTAAGAATTGAGTTTGGTTTCATGATATTTGTTTTTAATTATGAACCAAAGGTATTGTGAAAGGTAGAAATTTGAAAAAATATATACCCGAACCGTATCATTCTTTACCTGAATCGTAAAAACTTAGATCTAAATTTCATTCAATGGATCCCAAAACAGTTTTTTAAAGTTTTTTATTCTGAAATTTTCAATGATTATTCCTTCTGCTTCTAGCTTTGGCTGAAATTCAGGAACGGATAATACGCCGGAACTTGAAATTACCCGATGAGCAGGAACATCTTTTGGACATCCTCCCATCGCTTTTCCTACATGGCGTGAATGGTTGGGGTAGCCTACCGCTTTTGCTATGGCTCCATACGTTGATACCCTTCCTTTAGGGATAAGCTTTGCTACTTCATATACCTGTTGTTTGAAAATTTCATCCATTATAATTATTATTTTGTATGGTTCTGTATGAGTTGAATTTTAAAACAGATCGTTTTTGCATCATTTTTGAATTCTTATATATTCAATGATGTTTCATTAAAAGATAAAGGTATGAAAAAATCATTCTTCAGACTGTTGAATACAGTTAATAAAAAGGTTCTTCCGAAGCTGAGTAAGAAAGATCCTAATCATTTAACCAAAATTGAGAAAAGAATTCTGGCATATCGATATTTTGTGTTGGTGAATTCTTTGGAATAGTTTTCTATTGTTTTTTATTTTTAACCACAGATTACACGGATGTTCACAGATGGTTGTAGATATCCTTTAGAAAACGCATAGTCGCAAATTATTTTAAGTTCTACAAATTATAAGACGCAAGGATTTTGTCTGTGATAAAATTGTATACTGTTTATTAATTTATGTATAATTCTCGCTGAAAATTCCCCGCCAAAATACAGGTATATAGCAATAAAAAAGCGCTCCAAGTGAATTTGAAGCGCTCGTATTATTTATCTCTTTTGAGAAATTTATTCTTAAGAATTTTCTAAGATATAAGAGAACATCAATGGTGCACAGATAGTTGCATCACTTTCAACGATAAATTTCGGTGTAGTGATATCAAGTTTACCCCAAGTAATTTTCTCATTTGGAACTGCTCCTGAGTAAGAACCATAAGATGTTGTAGAGTCAGAAATCTGGCAGAAATAAGACCAGAAAGGAATGTCATGCATTTCCATATCCTGATACAACATTGGTACTACACAGATAGGGAAATCTCCTGCGATACCTCCACCAATCTGGAAGAATCCAACTCCTTTTCCTGCTGAGTTTTTAGTATACCAGTCAGCAAGGTAAGTCATATATTCGATTCCTGATTTCATTGTTGTAGCGGTAAGCTCTCCTTTGATACAGTAAGATGCAAAGATATTCCCCATTGTAGAATCTTCCCATCCCGGTACTACGATTGGCAAGTTAGCTTCTGCAGCAGCAATCATCCAAGAATTTTCTCTTGGGATTTCATAGTATTGTTCTAATACACCTGAAAGGATCATTTTGTACATGAACTCATGTGGGAAATATCTTTCTCCTTTAGCTTCTGCATCTTTCCAGATTTCTACAATATGTTTCTGTAATCTTCTGAAAGCTTCTTCTTCCGGAATACAGGTATCTGTAACTCTGTTCAAACCTCTTTCTAAAAGATCCCATTCATCCTGAGCTGTTAAATCTCTATAGTGAGGAACTCTTTCGTAGTGAGAGTGAGCGACAAGGTTCATTAAGTCTTCTTCAAGGTTAGCTCCTGTACAAGAAATAAAGTCTACTTTTCCCTGACGGATCATTTCAGCAAGAATTTTACCCAACTCTGCAGTAGACATTGCTCCTGCCAAAGTAATCATCATTTTCCCGCCATCTTTAAGATGTGCAACATACCCTTTAGATGCATCTACCAATGCAGCTGCATTGAAGTGCAGGTAATATTTCTCTATAAATTCAGAAATTGGTTTGCTCATTTTTTTTAATTTTTGCAAAGATAAAACTTAAAAACGGAATGCAATCAAAGCGTTTGAAGAAAGTATTAAGACGAAGTCTTTTTTTATCATTTGTTAAATTGGAAAAGTTGAAATAGTTGGAAAACGCATGGGCGCAAAAGTTTTTTATGTTTTTGTGAATATTTTAAGACGCAAGAAAATCTAAGATTTTGAGCAAAGATGGGATTATTAGTATTAAATTTTCTCACAGTTTTTTATACTGTTTACAAAATCAGCATAAGATAAAAGAGAGATTACACCAATAAAAAAGCGCAGCTCCTCTGAGCTACGCTTCTATAATCATTCAACTTAATCGTATTTTGTGAAATTTATCCTTCCCAAGCTTCTACTTTCAGGATTTCAATTTTTCTTTCACCTTCTTTAAAAGGCCAGTGAATAATATCACCCACTCTATATCCTACTACTGCTAAAGCAATATCGGAAAGAATGGAATGTTTATTCTTTTTCAGTTTTTCTTTGTTGGATGACACAAAAATATATTCGTGTTCAACATCCAGTGTATGATCTTTTAAAGTCACTTTTCTTTCTACTGTCACAATATCAGCCGGGAGATCTCTTCTTAGTACCTGCTTGGCTTTTCTAAGTTCTTCGGCAAGTCTTTTTTCTCCCTCCATGCTTACTTTTTTTCTTCTGATCGTATCTTTTATAGCATCATAAATTCCTGTGGTTACAATAATATGATTGGACATTTTTTTAATTTTTAAAATATTAAATGCAGGTATTCCAACGATCCAATGTAGAATACAGGCAAAAAGCCTTCTTCCATAGAAAACCGCAACAATTGCTCAATAAAAATCTGTAATAGTCCCCTGTCTTGAATCCTGACAGGGCTTAATTAATAAAGTCCTTAGAACTTTTCAGAAAAGAATCTGTGTGGAGATAAAGTAACGACAGCAACAATCCTGATCCTCTGCGTTCTGCCGATAAAAAGATTGTTGCTGTCATTATATAATTGTTTTAATTCTTACAAATATAAGACTTAAAAACGGAATGCGGCAGCGGCGCTTAAGGAAATTCTTGTAAGTCCTTCTTTCTGGTCATCAGGAAGTTCATAAGATCTTCCATCTATTTTCATTTTTCCTAATGTACCGGCAGTAATTCCGAATTTAGGACCGATCAGAAAGTTCTTGGAAACAGCGTACTGATAGCCAATTCCTGCTTCCAGACCAAGGTTGGAACCTGTTCCTTTTATAGATCCTGTTTTGGTTGTATAGGTGATTACTCCCAGAGAAACATCGGCTGCAAACTTATGCCTTGACGCTGCTTCATTATAATTGGAAAACATTACGGAAGGACCAAAGAAAGTAATGTTATCTTTAGTGCTTACATAGGCAGAAACTCTCTGTCCATTAACATCGTAACCGTTTAATGTTCCACTGCTGGAAGAGCTGAAATTGGAAAACTTAGCCCCGATTCCTATATTTTTGATGTTATAATAAGCTGCAATCTCGAAATTCACACCGTTTTTCAGTTTTTGCAGATATTTTTTTTCATCTCTTGAAAATCCTGACGGTGTTTGAGCGATCCTCCATGCATATCCCACTGCTGGTGCGATTGTTATTTTTTCCTGTGCAAAAGAAATGAAAGAATACGAAATAGCTCCCAGGAGCATTAATTTTTTTATCATGGTTTTATTTTTTTTGCAAAAATAAAATTTTCCAGGAAAGAATCAAGTTAAAACTTGAAACGTCTGTTTTCTTTTTTATCAGAAAGCTTCTTTTTACTATCTAATCTTTTCTGTTTCTGTGCCCGTGAAGGTTTGGTGGCTGTTCTTTTTTTAGGAACAATTAAAGCTTTGTTGACAATTTCGATAATTTTTTCAATGGCTTTATTTTTATTCATCAATTGGGTTCTGCTCTCTGAAACTGTTAAAAAAAGAAAGCCATCTGCATTGATTCTGTTTTTCAGCTTGTTCTGAATCATTTCCTTTTCTTCATCATTGAAAAACTCTGATCCATCAACTTTCCAAAGTACAGTGACAGCGGTCTCCACTTTATTAACGTTCTGTCCTCCTGCCCCACTACTTCTGGAGGTTTTAAAGCTGAGTTCTTTTGAAAAATTTTTCGTCATTTTTAGGATTATAAGTTCTCCGTTATCTTTTTATACAGTTCCATCCTGCTTACCTTTCCGTTGGGTGTCCTTGGAATTTCAGGGATAAAAATAATTTCTTTAGGCTTATGAAAGCTTTTTTCAAACGGAATTTCTGAAATTTTATTTTTTACTTCTTCTGTTTCGTCTACTTCTATAACCAATATCAGTTTTTGTCCCAAAGTTTCGTCTGGCAAACCGATAAATACGGCTTCATTGGAGAGTTCTTTTTTTACAAGCGTTTCAAGCGTTTCCGGAAAAATTTTCGCTCCTCCGGAATTGATTACGTTATCTATTCTTCCAAGAAATTTAAATTGTTTATCATTTTTAATTTCCACCAAGTCATTCGTCTGTAATACTTCTGCATTAACGTTGGGTGCAAAGATTTTCAGGCAACCTCTGTCATCCAGAGAAATGGATACATTTTCGAAAACTGTGAAATAGTCTTCCGAGATTGGCATCAATTGTTTTAAGCCAATGTGAGAAAGGGTTTCCGACATTCCGTATGTTTCAAAAATACGGTTTGATTCCCCCAGATTCATTCCCCGGATTTTATTTTTCAGACTTTCTGAAACAGAGGCTCCTCCGATGATCAAATTTTTAATCCAATGAAGTTTGTCTAAGGAATTTTCTACCTGAAGTGGAGTCATGGCACAAAATTCTATTTCTTCATTTAAATTTTCAACAGGTTTCAGGTTGGGCTCTGCGATGATCAATTGTAATTTTCTTTCCCAGGAACGCACGACCATCATTTTACCCGATATGTATTCTACCGGCAGGCATAGAAGGGCTTTATCTCCTTTTTTCAATCCCAAAAAGTTACAGGTCATGATGGCAGAATTGATCATTTTCTTTTTCTCTATTCCAAAAATTTTAGGAGTTCCTGTAGATCCGGAAGTCTGAACATTTACTGTTTCTTTGTCAGAGAGCCATTCCTGTAAAAAATTTTCAACTTTGTTTTGAAATCCTGTATAGGATGATAATTGATTCGTATTGAGATTATTGAAGTCTATCAGCATATTTTCCGTGAATAAATTCTACAGTAAATTTAAAAAAAAATTCAAAAAGTTCTTGTATATATAGAAAAAAGCTGTAAATTTGCACCACTAAAACAAACAGAGACTCATGGTGTAGCGGTAACACTACTGATTTTGGTTCAGTCATCTGGGGTTCGAATCCCTGTGAGTCTACAAACCATCCTTTTTAAGGATGGTTTTTGTTTTATATCGAAAAGTATTTCTTATCATATTCAACTTTTTCGGATCAGGCGCAAAAATTGGAGGTCACGCAAAGATTTATTTGGATCAGGTTCAAAAGTTGGGGGCTAAGCAAAAAGTTTGGTTAATCTGAATAGAAAAAATGTTCTGTCTTTCACGCCTCTGAGCTGCATCCTGAAGTTTTTAATTTTAGCATTGAAAGATTCAGCCGCTGCATTAGTGCTTCTTTTATCAAAATAATTTAGAATATCTCTGTAATGTTGCATTATAGTCTTTCTTAAAGTGGAAAAAGAGGTAAAATCTGCTTCTTCCACATTTTTAAACCAATGAGCTAGTTTAGTCATAGCTACAGATTTTGTAATGTGCTGATTATAGATTTTTCTTAAGCTGTCAGTTAGCCAATACGCTTTTTCCAGGTCAGGATAGTGAGTAAAAAGAACGGAAGCTCTTTGTCTCTGGGACAGCGTCCATTTCTCCCGGCTCTTGTAAAGCAAATATCTGCTTCTTGCCAAAAGCTGTTTCCGGGAATCTCCATTTTCAAAAACTTCTGTCTTTAGAATTTGATCTCCATAGGCTTTTGCAAGAGCGTTATTTTCCATTTCAATGGCTTCCCAACGATGTTTGATCCTGATTTCCTGAAGGGCTTCCAGGGCAAGTTTTTGAACATGAAAGCGGTCGATCACCTGGGCAGCACAAGGAAAGCATGTTTTGGCAATACGCTTCATGGAACCTGCTATATCCAGGCTAATCTCATTCACCTTCATACGAAGTCTTCTGCTGATTTTTAAAAGATGGGCAATGACAAAATCACTCTGAGTCCCTTTTATAATGGCTACAATACTTCCTTTTCTCCCTTTGGCTCTTTTGGAGGTAAGAACCGTATAAAGTTCTCCATCAGAAAGTGCTACTTCATCCAGAGATAGAGATTCTGAAAGATTTTCAGGATAAATGATCCAGTCCTTTGCGTGAGATTTTTGCCCCCAGCTATGATATTCACTGAGGTTATTCTTGTATTGTCTCTGAAAAGTCTTGCCTTTGATACCGAAAAATTCGGATATAACTTTTAGAGGAAGAGCTTTAGTATCGGCTAATTTTTTTTAAGAAACCTGCAAAGTCATTGGTCATGCGTGTTCCTTTGGCTACAACACCCCAATCTCTCTGTAGGATTTCACCTGAGTGCTTATCAGTCCATCTTCTTCTTTTCACATGTAATTTGACAATTTTACCTCTTAATGGATAATCATCTACAATAATTTCAGGCAGAAAACCTTTAGACTCTAATAATCTATCTTGTAATTCATCAGGAATGCTGCTTTTTTCTTCAAAATAAATATGAAGTTCACCATTATGATCCTGGAATTTGATGATATCAAAGTGCTCAACTAAAAATTCCGGAAGTAATACTTTAAGAAGTTCGTGATCGCTTACCATAATACAAAGATACGCCAACTAAACAGTTCCCCCCAACTTTTGAGACTGATCCGACTTTTATACTGAATGTTATTTCTAAAAAATCTATCCTCTCAAGCTTTCCTCGAATTTTTCAATATTTCGACAAACTCCTTCTATGAATCAAACGATTTAATTATTCAATACAAATTGCGTTATCACTGTTCATAGAATCTAAAGATATTTCCTTTTTATAAACCATTTATTTTATTAAAAACACAGCTATTATCAACAAAAATAAAACCATCTCTAAATGAGATGGTTTTATGAATGAATCTTTTATTTTACTGTAATTAATAAAATCTTTTTCTTTTTTCCATTTAAATGAAAACTCAATAACAAAGAATCCTTAATTTGATCATCTTTTAAATCCATTATCCTTAAAAATGGAATACCGTAACCGAAATCTGAGGTTATTTGTGAATTAACATCAATATTGGAATTTATAAATACATTTTTAGATTTCTTATTAACCTTTAGAACCAGTCTATAGCCTGAAAGTTTATTAATATCCAGGTTGCTGTTTTTATAATTCCATCTCTGTTCCAACCAACATTCGTCTATTGCATAATCTTCTAAAGAATCAATTATTCTGTTTTGAGGAATAAATTCCTTTAAAAATACTTTATTATTTTTAGACTCGGCAACTGAACCACTTGCATCATCTCCATTAATTTTTTTATTATTACAGCTACTTATTAGAAGAATTAGAAGACTCAGTAGTAACTTTTTTATACGGGCTAACCCAGTTTCCATTATATTCAAATTTAAATTGATAAAACATTCTACTTGGTGATACAGATATATCAATACTTTTAAATCCTGCAGCTTTCATACCTTTATAAACTACTGCTCCACAATTATGCAAATATACATGATAGTAAGCCTATGCATCTTTATATGCTGCAGATATTGCTGCCTGAGCTTGTTTATAAGTAACATTATATTCCAAACGTGATTCATATCTTCCAGACAGATCTTTCAATAAATCTGTAGTGAAAAAAGTGCAACTGATAGAGCAGTTGGACGAAAAGGAAAAGAGTCTATCTTTAGTATTTTCGATATGGCACTCTACAATATTAAACTAAAAAAACACTTTCCAATGCGCTGGCTTTGTAAATAAAACTTCCCGCCTTTCGGCGGGAAGTTTTATTGTAAATCATTTATTTTTTTGGAACTCGAATCATAAAATTTCCAAATATTTTCATCGACTAATATATATTCAAGAGAGTCTACTTTAATTCCTTTATATGCTGAATTTTTATATTCAAACACTTTATTATAATAAATATTACTCTTCGCATCATAATTAATTTGATTGACAATTTTATTTTTTACAATTCCATCTTCTTTGACAATCTTTGAAATATAATTTCCTTTTTTGGAAAAATATGGAACATACTCTTTTATCTGGATATTTTGAGATTCATAATATGATTCTTTTGATTTATATAGAATATTGAGCTTTACTTTAATTTTATCTTTAATTGGAGCTAGATTCATATAATATATCACAGAACAGCCCGTTCCGCATCTTCCATAATAATAATAATCCCATTGGTTGTTGTTTTGCTTAACAATACTATCTTTTCCATAATAGCTTCCAATATTCTGAATACTATCGATAATTATATCATCTTTGGTTAGGAATAATGTGGATCTTCTATTTATTTCATCAAATTTTGTAAGAAAATTATACTTGCTTTTAATCATACAGCTATTGAAAAAAACATAAGCTGAAAAAATTAGGATTATTTTTTTTATGGCCATTTCTTATTGGGGTTTGTATATTTAAAAAATGTTGTTTGTCCAATCTCAGCAGTAATTACATATGCTCCACGATTGTAAGCTCTCCAGTTAAAACCAATGTCACTTTTATCTTTTTGCCAAGTTGCATTCCAAATGTAGGCTCCGTTTGTAATTCCTGGTTTTAAGTGCCACCAGTTAGAAAGTGCTTTGGATGCTCCTATAAATCGAGAATAATAAATATTATCAGATTTCATATGAAGTAGATCTGAAAACTTCATATCCATTATTTTATTATAAATACTACCTCCTATAGCATCATACTGACCTGCACCTCCAACATTATCAATGAATCCCCCCGTTAAATCGGCTCCTTTATGATCTAATCTATTCAAAATAACTTCACCAATTCCCTGAGCCTCAGATACATTATTTGAAGATTCTCCTATGACAGTAGCATAATACTCTTGCATTCCTTCATAATCATAAGTTTTACCATTTTTCGTATAAGTTTTCTTTGTAGGATCATCCATAGGATGCATCCCGTGATTCAAACCAGCAACAAAATCTCAACAGCGATAACAATCAATTATTAACCAAAAACTCTACTTTTGAGTGTGCCTAAAGCGGGGAAGATTACAGTTTCACTAAAGAGCTACTAATTCCTAATTCTTTAGCAACTAAGGAAAGCGAATGATGTCTTTGTAAAACCTTAACAACACAATCTGTTTTAAATTCTAAACTATACTTTTGATTTTCCCATAAAAAATACCCCTAAAAAGTGTCTAACTTTTTTGGGGTAGTCTATTGGCGAGCTTTTCTATTTTAAGAAGACTCTGTCTATATCTTTTAAAGATTATTATTTTGAAATAAAGCGATCATAGTATTTTCCTGTCTTTTTAGCATCCAGCCTTCCGACTATTACTTCGGTAGAACTTTTAGAAAGTTCCAATCCTGGTCTTAATTTTATATGTTGTCTCTCTCCAATCGGCAATTCCTTATCATCTATCGTATCTTGATTAAAGTTTGCAATGTCAATTAATAAATTTGCAAAAGACTTCAATCCAGTCGGATCACCATGTATTAGAACTTCATCCCATTCAGATATCTCGCCTTCGAATTCATCCGTATTATGTATCACGAAAATATCTAGATTCCCTTTTATTTTAATATTCATTTTTGATTTATATTTTTATTTTATAGTAAAATCAATAAGTTTGTTTTGAATCAAACATTGGTTTCGGATTAACTGTTTCCATCATAAGAGGTGTTACCATAAATAAAGGAGTCAATCTAGAAGCAGCCACATCTAAAAATTTCAATCCTCCATATATAATTGTTCCTATGGTAACGCCAATGGCAATAGGTTTCACTATTGGATAAACATTTGTATAACCTCCACCTTTTGGTTCTTGTCTGTCCCAATGAGGAGCGTGTGTTCCACCATGATCAGTGGGAACCCATACCCTTCCTTCTTTATCTAGCCAGCCTGACCCTTTTCCGTTTGGATTTTTAACTTTCCTGTCTCCTCCTTTTGGAGATTTATATTCAGGATGATCAGGAGCATTTTCTTTCAAATCTTTCAACGTTTTTCCATTTTCAGGATCATCTCCACCATTATCATTAGCGAAAGGACTGTCAGTAGAATGCAGCCCATGATTCAATCCAGCTACAATTCCTCCAATCACAACTCCTTGCCAGAAATTCCCACCGGTAAGCTCAGCTCCAACCCCTCCGGAAAGGGCTCCAAAGAATACCGTCCCTACAGTTGTATTAGCAGCTCCTTTTGCAATGGCTCCAAAGGCTGATGCGCCTAAACTACCAAAGAAACCAGATGCAGCAGAGCTTAAAAAAGCTTCTCCTTGTACAGAACTTAATATACCTTGTGCAATAGCATGGGTTCCAGCTTGTACTATAGCAAGTCCTACATTTCCAATAGATTCTTTAAGAACCTGTGAAGCAGTAGTTATACATCCTCCTGCTCCGGAGAACAAACTTCCTATTCCAAAAGTAACAGCCCCAGAGATGGCTCCTGTAAAGGTTGCCTTAAAGGCTCCTAATAAGTTCCACTGGTCAAAATTACCTGTTACTGCCAGACTTAATGTATAAGCAGCCAATCCTACAGCAGCACCAATAATTATAGCTTTCACAATTGCTGCCATAGAAATACCTAAGAGAGTCACAATTTCTTCTCCTGTAGGATCATTAAACATCAACGGATTGTTCATCACATACCCATATTTATTATAATTCTGAGTATTGGTAGGATCCTGAATATTTTCATCCGCATTTAAGAATCTTCTTAGTAACGGATCATACAATCTTCCGTTCATGTGGATGATTCCCACCTCTGCAAAATGCTCATGGCTGGTATATCCTCTGTCTACTAATAACGAAGTACTGTCTATTATATTTTTATCGGTAATAATTGCTCCGTTTCCAATCTGAAGGTGAGTAAAATTACCCCAGGCATCAAAATGTCTTTGCTCCAGTTTATTTCCTGCTTCATCACTAATAGCTAAGATACTACCTAAATAATCTTTGTGCAAGAATTTATATGAACCGCCAGATTCTTCGTAGTTCTTTAAATAAATAATATTACTTTCATATGGAGATCCTCCTATATAAAGAATATGCTTTTCTTTACCAGTTGTGTTATCTTTTACTACTTCAAAACTTCCATCTTCGCTATAGAACTTAGTGAATTTACCCTCTTTGTCAGCATCGAAATTTCCACCATAGGTAACGCTCTGCCTCATGCTTGTCAATCCATACTGGAAAGCCACATCTCCTTTTTCACCATCAATAAAGACAGGATCATTATTTTCGTTATAGGCGATACTTTGAATAAGGTCATTGTTATAGTTTTGAGTTCCGGCAGCATTCAGAGTCATTCCTGTAGGCTGATAGATCTTAGATGAGTTTTCATACTTCATAGTTCCCACCTGATCATTTTGTATTATTCTTCCCTTAGCATCATAAACGTTTCTGTTAGGAGGAGTAATGCCTGTAACAGGATCTGTCCAACTTACAAGCCTGTTATTATCATCATAATTAAACGATTCTAAAATATTGAAGTCTCCTGAAGTTCTTCTGCTTTTCAGCTCATTTCTCACTCCATCAAAACTATATCCCAAATCCAGGGTTCCAGCTTTAACTGGTGAAGAATGATTCACACTTGTTAAGAATCCGCTATTATCATAGGTATTAATAATATTGGCTGCCCCTAGCTTAGCATTTAGGACTTGTCCTTTTGCATTAGCATCTTTTATTTCCCATAATATTTTCCCGGAATTTTTATCTTTTATCTGAGACAATGCTCCATTCCAATCATTGTATATATTTTCAATATTTACCTTCGTAAATACTCCTGATGAATAAAGGCTTTTTTCATAAGCAACAACTCTTCCTTTATCATCATAAATAATTCCTTTCTGAAGAAAGTATTTACCATTACTGCTTTCTGAAGAAGACAATACTCTTCCTTGCTGATCAAAAGAAATATTTGAACTATAAGATTTTCCTTTGGAGGTTCCATTTTTGGAGATTACTCTTCCTTTATTATCATAAGCATAAGTAATTATTTTATCAGTTGCCTGACCATTATCTACCGTCGAAATTTCTTTCTGACTAATCAGCTGACCTACATTATTATAAGTATATTCCTTTGTCCCTTTAGGGCTGATTGTTTTTTTAGGTTGTCCAAATCCATTGTATTCATATTTGTACAATCCATTGGATGGATCATTAAATTCTGATTTACGTCCCCAGTTGTCATATTTAGTCGTAACAACATTCTCTGCGTATTGAGCTTTAATCTACTCACCTGCAGCATTGTATAAAAATGTTATACTTCCACCTTTGTCTGAAGTAGAAACTACATTTCCTAATGCATCTGCTGTTTTAGTTGTAGTTCTTCCATATCCGTTTACTTCTATCACAGAAGTAGTATTACCAGATACTAAAGATTCCATTTTTTTCCCGGCAAAGGAGGTAATTAAACCTTGAGCATTAATTTTTGCTAAGCCTGTGGTTGTTACCTTAGTAGGAAAAACAGTGTCATCGTAAGTATTAACATTCCATTGGAGATCACCTGGCAATTCTTCAGAAGCCTGATCAAAATAAGGTTCACTCTCGCGGATTTTTCTCCCTAATATATCATATGCTGAGGAAACTGCGACAAATTTATCCTGCCCTAAACTTTTTGTTACTTTTTTATAGTCTTGCCCCAGTCTATTGGTATATTTTTTTGAAATATTTCCATCAGCATCGTATTGAATCAAAGTGATATTAGAATGAGTATCTCTTACATATTGATAGGTGGTAGTTCCTGCTAAATTAGTTTTTGATTTTAAGAGTTTCCCCCACTTATCATAAGTATTCTCAAGAGTATTTCCTAATGGATCTGTTTGCGTGGTTATCTGTCCCCAATCATTATAGTCAATGTTTGTTTCAAGTCCCAGATTATCCGTTTTCTTTACTACAAATCTTCCTTTTGGATCATATTGAGCTATTTTTGTTTGGGTTAGTGCATCTACGCTATTATTTGCAATTGTCTTCAGAACATTTCCAAACCCATCATAATCATAGGTTTCTAATACATAACCTGAATTATCTCTATTCCATGTTTTTACAGTTTTAGCTAAGTTACCATCGTAGGTATATTCTACTTTAGCAGATTTCACATCTCCATATGCCTTTACCATATTGGTTTGAGACTTTAAACGGCCAATGAAATAATCAGAGCCAGAAGCTGACGGGTTATGATTGTAGTCAAAGGATGACGTTGTTACAGCATAATTATTATTAACATTTGATATTGTTTGTGCAAGAAGGTAATACTCTCCGTAAACAATACTATCTGTTGTAAGGGTATTCGTTAAAAAGTCTTTTGTAACTGTAGATTTTGGCACCAGAGCAGTTACAATCTTTGATTTTTCTACTCCTGCAGTATTGGCAATTACCTGCCCATTTAAAAGCTCATCTTTCTGATAGCTTATCGATTTAAAATTTAAAAGTTCGTTATTACTTTCAGAAATATTTGCCGGGAAAATCTTATTGTCATCATTGGTTTTGATAGACCATTCTTTAAGAGTTACGCCTTCATTTAGCGGATCTATTTCTGCTCCGGACCATATTTTTGTATTTTCAAAACCGTCTGCATACCAGGTAGAACGGGCTGTTTGCCTATATCCAATAACACCTTTACCATGGAGGTTAACAATCAGATCTCTATATTTGAAGTCTTGTTTTCTTCCTTCTTCTTTAAGTTGGGTAACGATAAAGTTTTGAGGCATATGCTCTACCTGAACATATGGATAGGTCTGAATTGTTGTCGGCTTATAAAATTTCGCTGTTGCCGTATCATTGGCATCCAATTCATTATATACGATTTCAGTTTTGATTCCTCCCTGATTAATCGCATATATCCTCTCTCTATTTTTTAGATCATAGTAAGTATAACGGGATACATGGTTTTCTACTTTTACAAAAAAAATATTCTCCTCTTTATTGATGCGAAGTGACACATTCATTGGGATCCAATGAGCTCCAATCTGAGAATACATTCCCCACGGATCTTCTTCATATTTTGTTTCAAACTTAATATTCCCGTCTGCATCAACGCCTGTAGATTCAATAATTTTGAAACCTCTTCTTGAGTCTTGATCATTCCCAAATTTATGGGCTTTAAAAACCTGTGATTCAAAACGAATCAGATCACTTTTACCATCCCCATTCAAATCTTTGGCAAAATGCCAGATAGCAACCTGTCTTTGATAAGTTTTATCAACTATCTGAACTTCTTTAGTATAATATGAAAAGTTATTAAGATTCTGAATTCTAAAATCGGATGAGCTATTCCCATGAGGAAGTGTTTTTCCCGGGTTAATGTACAATCTCCAGTTGGAAGTATCAGCACTGTGAGGCACCATAAAGTCCATTTTAGCATCCCCATTGAAGTCACCAAAAACAACACCAGCAGATTCTCCGTCAAAAGAGATATAATTGGTTTTCAAGACATATTTACCTGTTTCATCGGTTACAAAAAAATTACTATTTATATTATTCTTTGTAACCTCAACTAAATTTTCTTTTCCATCCCCATCAAAATCCATGGTCATTCCTACTTTAAGGAGATCTCTAGGTCCGGAGCCTATCCAGTATGCGTCATTTACGGACGTGTTTGGATTAAGCATATAAAAATCATACTGAGTATAGGATTCTACAGGTCTATGAATCGGAATAGTAGGAGTGCTTCCATCTATTATATTGGGGTCGTCAATTGGTCCATTATATGGATAAATCGTCATAATTGTTTCTACCGAAAACATAACTTCCGAAAGCCCATCTCCGTTCACGTCTATATCTCTGAATTCTCTTACGTATGACTTTGTGACAGTAAGATCATCTGTCGGGTTATTTCTTGGGTCTTCATGACTTTTATCATATAGCGAAGAAGGAATTGCTTTAGATTGATTCAGAACATACTGCTCATTATTCAGAACATATTTATCAAATTTAATTTGACTTGATTCTATTTTATGTGTATACAGAGACTTTACTGGTCTCATTTTATCATTAACCAATGTGGAATTAATCGCTAAAGCGCCGGCTAAATTGATATCAGAAACCCTTACTTTCTTTGCCCCAAAGAAATTGTTATAAGTAATATAGGTTCCGGCTACTGTAGGTTGTATATAATCGCCTTCTCTTTCACAATGCCCATAATCATCATATTGTAAGCATTCATAGTAGCCATCTGCTGAAGATTGATAAGTTAAAAGATCTAGATATCCATCTCCATCAAAGTCTGCAATATTTTTACTGTCTAAATCTAGGTTATTAGAGATTTCTGAACTTTTAATGGTAGAACTATCGGGTTTTCTGTCAAATTTTACAGGGTTTGCAGATTCTCCATTTGCATTCTTTTCCGTAATACTATCTACAAATTGATAATTCGTATTATTACTGGTATACTTTATCTCATAGCTTTTAAAAATATTTGAGTTAGCTTTAACAACAATTTCATTAAGAAGTTTATCCTGATTATAATAATACCCTTGATGATATGAAATTTCTTTTACGGTTCTCTCAATATTATAGTTAAATTGAATTTCATTAAAATGAGGCTTATTGAGTTTTTCATTTCCTCCCCATTTAATTGTTTTAATTTTACTCACTCCTCCTGCTATGGCAGTCTGTGATGCAATATTAGAATTTATTTCATACTCATAAGTAATATAGTTTCCCTGTGCATCCATCCACTTTACTATATTGTACTCCATGGATGTCCTTCCCGCATTTGAATGCCCAGGATCATCATACACAGTATCTCCATACCATGCCTGTGAGCCATCTTCAAAGGTCACCTGGAAGAGCATAGGCCCTTGAATCCCATTTCTTGTTCCTAAAGACTTAATTTTAATATTCGAATATTTCTCGGTCACATATTCTGCACCGTTTTTACCATATTCCCCGGATTTTAAAATCAATCTTTGTCCATTAAAGCTATAATAATCAGAATAATCCATCATTATTTCTTTAACGTCTTTGTCCTTGTCTATGTTTCGCCCCATTCTGGAAATGGAAGTAATTCCCATTAGATTCCAACCATATCCAGCAATCCCATTACCCGCACCACTGGTATAGATCAGACTTACTTGGGGTGCAACTGTTTTTATTCCCGGAGGTAAAGCAATGGGTAAGGTAAATTGTAACTGCCCACCTCCATTAACCTCCATTTTTCCTTTTGTATCGTGAAAACTTTGTTTATCCGGCGCTGTTGTTCCACTTGGATTGTTCGCTCCGGCATTTGAGTTAGCAGGTCCTCCTCCCGAATTTTCTGTTGTGGGACCAATTTTTGCTACAAAGGAATTCGCTCCCCCTGCTTTAGCATAGAATCCCTGAGCCATTACCACTGTCTGTGGATCCTGAACCGTCCGGGATACTGTTTCTGCCTGATACAGTATGGTCTGTGAAAAAACCAACACTGAACACAACGACAGTATCAATGATGAAATAAATTTCATTTTTAGTGTTTATAATAATGTTTAATAAATTTGAGAATATCCTGAATAAAGAATAATTTCAGATGCTCTTATCTTTGAAAACCTTCCTCTAAGTCTATCTTTTCGTAACGTTTCTACCAAAGACTCTTCCATCTTTTAAAGTGAAACGGAGAATATAAACTCCCCAATCATATCCGGTCATATTGATTTTGACTTGACGGTTCAGTGCTGGAATATTCTGTTGCTGAAATTTCCAATGTACAGTACTATGCTGGTAGAGAGAAACAGATTCTATAAGTCCATCTACTTCTTCAGTCCAGTCAATTGTAAGATAATCATTTACCGGAACCGGATAAAGTCTTATTTGTTTCCAGAATGCTTTTTCATCCATAACAGAAGTATTTTGTATAACTACAGCTGTTTTTGCCTGTTCCTGCAATCTAGATTCTTTTGGAGCCATTTCTTCTGATTTTTTACCAGCAACATTAGTCCCCCTATATATCTGATTTCCGGCTTCATCATATTTGAAGTAAACCTCAGTTTGTGAAAACCCAAGAAAACCTGTTAACAGAGAAAATAACGAAAATAATTTTCTTTTCATTTTTTATTTTTTTTGTTTAAAAGTATTTGAACTTGTTTCTTCAGTTCTTGAATTTCTTCAGATTGAGATTTTAAAGTTTCATTTTCGTTCTGAAGTTGTTTAAGTTGTTTATTTTGTTCAATTGAATAAAGAGTGAGTTCTTCTATTTTTTGTAATAATTTTATTTGAAATTCACCAACATTTACCCCTTCTTTTTCCATTACTTTAGCAGAAGCAATTTCGGGAAGATGCTTTTTCTCTTTAATATGTTTTTCAATATCTTCTAATTTTGGAAGATCATAATCTTCAGCGAAAACAAAGTCTGCGGTAGGTGTTAAAGTTACTTTTACTTCCTTCACTTCTAATTTACCATTTAATAAAGCATTTCCACTTGGCATAATAGCCATCTGAACTTTCTTACTGGTAATAAAATTAATTGCCCCAGAATTTGCATTGGACGGCCCTTCATTTTCAATATTAAAATCTCCATAACTTCCATATCTGAATCCGGAAGCTGTATATCCTGAGTTTACTTCCAGATTAGCATTAGTATGGTATCCGATACTGATCATATTACTTCCTCCTGATTGTCCTGAAGCCAGAAATCTAGCCATCACCAAATTTTGATTGTTACTATTTTCTTTAGCAACTTCGAATTTTGTTTGTGGATCACTAGTTCCTACTCCTACATTTCCGTTACCATTAACAACAAATTTTCGATCGTTATAATCCCCTTTAGAAACCGCCCATTGAGTCCCATGCAAGTCTCCAAAAAACCACCCATTATCACCATTAAAATTCTGAGTTTGAATTCCTCTAATAAAACCACCGTCATTAACACTCCTTTTCAAAAATATTGTAGGAGAGTAAGAGAGTACCGTAACTTCAGTGAAGGTTTGTTGCTGTTGTGCAAATACAAAAGATGAGGCCAATAAGGCCAACGACAATAATCTTTTTTTGTTATATTTTATATACTGAAATTTTTTAATTATTTATTTTTAAATCAATAATAAAACTACCATCTTACATACGTGGTAGTATAATGTAAGATTTCCCGACGTATTTTCGGCTTTTCTAAATTTTATGGAGTTGTTTTATTTGATATATTCTATTGCACACCTTCTTAGGTGTTAAAGATTACACCCTGAAAAAAAATTATATTTTTACAAGGTAGTAGTATGAGAATTAGTTTAAGATTCATAATTTGTGTTTTTTCAAAAACAAATTTAACACTTATTAATAAATGTTAAAACCATATTAATGATTTTTAATGTGAGTTTTATCATTTATTAGCGCAAAGGTATTACAATGAAGTGACAGAACTTGTCGTAACAAATTCTAATCAACATAAGGATGTAAAAATATAATTTAGAATTAAATAAAAAAAGACCTTTCTAAAGGCCTTTTATATAGAGAAACACTATTTTTTATTTTCTAAGATCATCAATCTCCTCCTGTATAGATTTTATTTTATCTTTCAATTCCTGACTGACTTTTCCAGGAAAATTTTTCACTTTTCTCAGATCCAAAGCGAGCATAATGGAAGCGATTCCCATGAAAATAAAGGAAACTCCAGTTAAGGTAACCAAAGAAATTCCGGTAAATATGGGGTTAAATATGAGCAATAGAGAGAATATAATTCCACCAACGCTGGCCAGAGCAACATTTCCCCAACTCATTATTTTCATACTCTTCAAATCAAAAGCAAAACCGAGTAACTGGAAAGAACGAAACAATAAGGTAAATCCAATAACAAACGGAAGGACTGTCATGGAAATTTGAGGATTTGCGATAAGGTAAACTCCTATTGCTGTTGTGAGTAATCCGCTTACCAGAAACCATCCCCAGCCTTGTAAAGATTTGCTGTTTTGCAGGGAAAAGAATATTTCTGTAATTCCTGAGAATAAAAAAGAAACGCTAAAGAAGATAGAAAGTGTAACATACGTTGCCAATGGTACACTGAATACGTAAAAACCACAGATCAGGAAGAGAATTCCGAATATCAAAGGGATATACCAATGTTTTACGGTGTTGGTAAGGGTTTGAAATAAATTAGCCATAGGTGTATTTTTAGATTTTGCCTACTTTGTGTAACGGTATTCGGCTTGTCCGTGGGTGTTCCAAACGGGCTATAGTTTTCACCCTAATTTGAAATACTACCATTACTAAGGTACAAAAAATAAAACATTTAACGATCAGAGATGGCTATGATTTGTATGCAGGAAGTAGATATTTTCAACATAAAAAAACATCGAAAAACAGGAATAAGATTATCTCTTTTTTGTTTTCCGATGTTTCGCATTATCTTATTTATAAAAATCTATTTCAAAAGATTTCCGGCAGGCTGCTGCTGGGTAACACAGTGTACCATTCCTCCATTTTCATATAGATTTCTTACATCTATTCCTACTACTTTTCTGTCAGGATATTGCTGCTGGATTATTTTATTGGCAACACTGTCATTAGGATCTCCGTAATTTGGAACCAAAACTACGGTATTGGCCACATAATAGTTGATGTAAGAACCTTTTTCATCAAGCTGTTTTCCGTATGCCGTTTTTACTTTGTTTTTCGTAGCCGGAAGGTATATTTTTTTGTATTCTTTCCCTTCAGTATTGGAAGCTTTGTACAGAGTATTAATATCTTTATCAGACAACCCAAGTTCCAGAAGATCGTTCTCCTTCATGGTAATCATTGTTTGAGGATTGATAAACTTCATAAAGCCATCAATATGCATATCTGTAACATCCAGCCCGGTAACTCCGTCCAGCCATATCACTTTGGATACTCCGTAATAGGTTTCAAACATTTCTTCTGCTTCTTTCTGGGTAATTCCCTTGTTTCTTGTTGACCCTTTTTTCTGACTGATCACAGAACTTTTACAAGCCATCAGAACTCCTTTTCCATCGGTTTCTACAGAACCGCCTTCGTTTACCATTTCTTCATTCAGATCAATAACTTTTACGCCAAGATCTTTACCAATGCGTGTCGGGATTTCATCACAATTCTCGGAATCAAATTTCTCTCCCCAACCATTGAATCCCCAATCTTCAATCAAAACACTTCCTTTATTGTCTTTAACGAAAATAGGTCCGTTATCTCTGATCCAAACATCATCTGTAGGATAAATTCTGAAATCTACATTCTTTAAAGGAACTTTATTTTCTTCCAAAAGATGGATGATTCTATTTTTTTCTACAATATCATAAGCGATGATATGTACTTTTTCTCCTGCTTGTAAGTATTTTGTCATATCAATCCAGGTCTGCTCCACTCTTTTACGGTAGGTGTCACCATGTTGATAATGATGAGGCCATTGAAGCCATGTTCCTTCATGACGTGAGGATTCTTCGGGAAAGTGATACGTTTGTGCCATAATTCCTAGATAACTAAGGATGAATGTAAGGGTGAATAATTTATTCATATCATTAAAATTTTTTTCCTATAAATACACCGAAATTAATTTCAGTGTCAAAGTGGGTTCCGGTTTGAGAAATATTGCTTCCTATTCCGAACTGCATTTTCTTTTGATTTTCGATACCTAAGCGAATGACCTGACTGCTGGATTGATGTTCTTTGAAACTGAAGTCTGATTCTACAATCAGCATCGTGTAAAGATTCAACCGTTCATTGATTTTGGGTGTATATTCTAATAAAGTATACAGTCCGAATCCAAATTCCTTAGCGTTTGTAGAGTAAGTAAAAGCCGGAAAAACACTGATTCCGAAAGTATCGTTTTCTTTTCCGTACGCCAATCCTACCGAAGGCATTATATCCTGATCTGATAGGTGAACTCCTGCTGAAACACCCAGATTTCTTCCAATCCCATAATTAAGGTTTTGGTAAATTTCCGGACTCACTTTTCCGGAATGATAATCGTATGCAACGGTACCAGATGCAAAATAATTCCATTTGGTTTTAAAATCTTTAGAATAAATTCCCAACAGTTCGGTTTCTTTATTTCCACCATACGCCTGGACTGAAATCTGAGACTTCGCGCAAAAAGAAAATAGTATCAAACTCAAGGAAAATACATTTTTTATCATTGTCTTATTTTCTTAAATTTTACTCCGTAAACAATAATTACTTATCATTTACTGGTGCAAAATTAGACCTTAAAAAAAACAAAACTTGTCCTAAAAAGACAATCTATTCATACAGTGGAAAATAAATATGAGTAACTTTTTCACCGTTTTCTGTTTTTGCATATTCTTCAATAACGTCGGAATTATCAAGCAAAAGACTCTGTTCGGAAAGCCAGAAACGATAAAATGAACGATAAGTTTCTAATATATTCTCATGCAATCCGTGATGGATAAATTTCACATATTTTCGGCCAAAAATTTCTCTTTTAAAAAATCCTTTTAAGTCATGATCACAAGTTACGGCAGCGCCATATCTGCAATGGAAACGATCGGTAATCAGAGGTTGATCGTGAATAATCCCGTATGCTGCTTCAAAAATTTCATCTTCCGGTTCTATTTCTTTCCACAATGCATCAATTTCCGCATTATTGTAGTCTTTGGTTTTGATAAATTTACAATATACCGTCACCTCATCTTTGAATTTGATCTCAAATTTCAGATTCAAGTTTCCGCTTTCTATAAATTGTTTGAAAACATCCTGCTTTTGTTTTCTTGCTTCTACCGGAGAAACGGAAAATTGTTTTTTAAAGGCTTTTGAAAATGACTGAATGTTCTCATATCCAACCTGCCATGCAATTTCAGAGATTGTGTTTTCGGTATAGATTAGTTTTTTATAGGCATTTTCAAGTTTAAGCCGTTTCTGAAATCCTGAAACCGTCTCGTTGAAAATTTTGAAAAAGATACGCTGAAAGTTTCTGTAAGAATAATGAGATAACCGTTCTATTTCGTCAGCAGTGATCTCCCTATCAAAATTGTTTTCAATATGGTCAACGATTTTTTGGATCTCACTGAAGCTGGCCTGCATTTCTGTTATTTTAAAGCTATGTTATCTTTAACATCTAATGCAATAATCGGGCGGTTTTTTCTTTCTTATCTGAAAAATATTTGTAGCAATAATTTATAGAAGCAAAGACAAAAAAAGATGAAAATCATAGTGATCTTCATCTTTATAAAAACATAATTGTTCTTTTTTATATAATTTAGTTTGGTTTGTAAAGTTTATACATGATAAATAAGAAGGCAATCCAGACCGGGATCAAAATAACCTGAATCTCCATTCCTGTAATGCTCATCAGAGCCAGAATAAGTACCAAAAATATAATACAGATATAATTGGATATCGGATAAAATATGGATGGGAATTTTGACTGAGTTCCTGATTTATTAATTGATTTTTTGAATTTCAAATGGGTATAGCAAATCATCAGCCAGTTGATAATTAACGTAGAAACTACAAGCGCCATAAGGTATTCGAATGCTTTTTCCGGTACCAATTTGTTGATGATAATACAGATTCCTGCAAAACATGATGATACAAGAATAGCATTAATAGGCACTGAATTTTTGTTTAGTTTCTTTAAAAATTTAGGGGCATTTCCCTGCTGAGATAACCCGAAAAGCATACGGCTGTTACTGTAAACACTACTATTGTATACTGACAGAGCAGCGGTAAGAACAATTAAGTTAAGAACATTCGCAATCAATGTATTGAACTGAATGACTTTTCCAAAAACACTGAATTCAAGGCCATTTAAATTTTGAAAAACCATTACAAAAGGGCTTGATCCTTCTGTAATATCTCTCCATGGGCTTAGCGAAAATAAAATAACCAATGCCCCCACATAGAAAATTAAAATCCTGTAGATCACCTGATTGGTAGCCTGTGGAATAGTTTTCTCCGGATTTTTAGCTTCAGCAGCCGTAATTCCGATCAGTTCCAATCCTCCGAAAGAGAACATGATCATTGCCATTGCAGCAAATAATCCTGAATAACCGCCTTCTGTTTTATTGAACAATCCTTTTGGAAAGAAACCACCATCATTCCACAAATTGGTAATAGTTGCTTTTTCTCCTCCTGTTCCACTTATCAGCAAATACACTCCGAAGATGATCATGGCAATAATGGCTACTACTTTGATAATGGAAAACCAGAATTCAGTTTCACCATACACTTTCACTGAAGCAAGATTAAGAGCATTGATTACCACAAAGAAGAATAAACTGGAAACCCACAGCGGTACTTCCGGCCACCAGAAGTGAATATAATGTCCGATGGCTGTAAGTTCAGCCATACTCACCAGAATATAGAGAATCCAGTAGTTCCAACCGGAAGCAAAACCAGGAAAATTTCCCCAATATTTGTAGGCAAAGTAGCTAAAGCTTCCCGAAACCGGTTCCTGAACTACCATCTCACCCAGCTGACGCATAATAAAAAAAGCGATGATACCCGCTAAAGCATAGCCCAAAATAACGGATGGTCCTGCCAATACTGCTGCGGGTCCAATTCCTAGGAATAACCCGGTTCCGATGGCACCTCCAAGGGCAATTAACTGTATATGTCGATTTGTTAATCCTCTAACTAAAGTCTCGTTTTTTT
The DNA here is from genome assembly GCF_050632815.1 of Chryseobacterium sp. JK1. Classification (NCBI taxonomy): domain Bacteria; kingdom Pseudomonadati; phylum Bacteroidota; class Flavobacteriia; order Flavobacteriales; family Weeksellaceae; genus Chryseobacterium; species Chryseobacterium sp. JK1. The sequence continues at coordinate 476,624 of NZ_JBODRU010000003.1, forward strand.
CTGTTTTATTTTCGTTGCTCATTGAGTGAATTATTCGGTCGCTAAATATATAAAAACTTTTCAGAGAAATTCACATTCCATGGGGTAAATTGAGAATTCACAACGCAATGACCTTTTCTGTTTTTAATTCAATATAGGCTTAGATATTTTTTGATCGTAATAAAAGTATTGATATTGATTAATTTGTAGGGAATGCATAAATAATATTCTCACTCCAAGGGCCTCCAAATCTATCATAAAAAGTACCTGCCTGAGGTATGGATAGAATGAAAAACCTCAACAGTTTGATAAAGTTTATTTTCACTAAGAATGATAGGTTAGTTCGCTATTTTATATCCGTAAATGGATGTTGCTGTTACCTGATATTCTGTTCCTGCTCCATTTATCTGAGCTGCTGAAGCCATACTTACGGTCTCATCCTTATTCAAATGAACAACAGCGGAAACAATTCCTGATGCAAAGACTCCCGGATTGGTATGGTAATTCTGTACCAGCTGGTTATTTGGAGTGGTTACAAAGTTTTTTACTAAATAAAGTATACACCATTGAAAGCTTGGCTGCCCGGAAACTTCCGAATTGTCAAATTGTGCAGAACCATAAATCATATAATATCCATCGGTAGGAGCTTTGAATCTTCCCGACGACAGATCCAGCACATTTGCCGTATTGATCTGCATTCCCTGATTATATTTTATTTCAGTCTTTACCCATGATGGTGTTGTCGTAGCGGTACAAGTCTGCTTATAGGCATTCTGCTGTGCGGAAGAAAAAAGGTAAGTATCATTCACCGCAGGCATCGTATTTGAGCTTGAAACCAGTACAAGCTCCCAAGTAGTTCCCGCAACAGTTCCTTTACTCACTAAAAATGCATAATATCCTGGAGGAACGGTAATGGTAGAAACTCCGGTTCCGCTTGTATTCTGATCATCAATCAATTCTGCGCCACCAGCTGAAATCGTGAGTGTTTTAGTTCCTGTATTTTTAAAATGATAGGTACGGCCGGCAAAGTTTCCTGTTCCGCTGATGGCAGGTGGTAAAGTAAGAATCCCGTCAACGGCTCCATTATAAGCAATGTAATAATCATTGTTGCCAACAGTTCCGCTGGCTGTCATCGTTTTGTAGGTCGCGGCAAATGAACCGTTAACCGTTAAAGTACTCCCCGGATTTGGGGTATTAATTCCCACATTATTCACCTGGGCATTTACCGTCCAGCTCATGAAACCCGCAAGAAAGGTACTGAAAAGCATCTTTTTTTTCATAAACAAATATGTATTTAGAATCTAAAGGAAATCCATCGCTACCTGTGATCGGTAATTTTTTAATGGAAATTTTCCTGGCACTAACCTACTCCGAAAAATAAATTTTCGAAGCATGAATTCTGTACGTATTTATCCACAAAACTGTAATGGTTTTATGACATTATGGTATAGTTTTTTAATGCATTTCGTTATAAATCTCCAGCAGTTCAACAAGGTTGGTAATCTTGAGTTTCTGATAAATTCTTCTTTTATAAGTACCTACTGTGGATTCTTCGATATTAAGAGTATTGGCAATTTCGAGATTTCCGTTTCCTTTTGCCAGAAGGTTAAAAACCTGCAGTTCTCTTTCTGATAAAATATCGGATGTTTTTTTCCCGGCATTTCCTTTCATCAACGAAGCTATTGTTTCGGATGTGTAATAAAAGCCATCTTTAAAAAGGGCTTCAACAGCTTTTACAAAAATCTCCGGATCGCTCTGTTTATTTAGAAAGCCATTAGCTCCTTCTTCAATGTATTGTAAGGCGATATTTTCTTTGTAAGAAGTAAAAATAAGAATCAAAATTTCTTCGGAAATATTCTTGATCTCTTTCACCATAGACTTGAGAAGGCTTCCGGGAAGTTCGATATCAAGAATCACCAAATCAAATTTTTCTGTTTCTATTTTTTGTTTTGCTTCACCATATGTTTCGGCAAAATGAATTTCGAAATCATCAAAATTTTTCTCCAGAATCATTGCCGTTCCAATTCTTACCACATGATGATCATCTGCAATCAGTATTTTTTTTATCATATTTTAATTCGTATTTTAATGATGGTTCCTTTCGGTGTATTTTCATGAAAAAGTATTTCGGAATCAATTTTTCTCATAAGCTGAACAACCATATGCAGGCCTAATCCGTAGTTTTTAAAAATCAGATGTTCTTTCTCTTTTTTCTTAAAAAGTCCGGAATAATACATTCTCTGTTCATGGGACATTCCTGTTCCGGTATCGGCTACCGAGATTTCAAGATAAGATTCTGAGGAAAGGGATGTGATAATAATTTCTCCATTGGATGTATTTTTCACCGCATTGTCTATAATATTATGAAAAACAGCAAGAAGAATATTTTTGTTCAGCTGAACCGTCTGATGATGATCGCAAAAGTTGTAAATAAATGTATTGTTCTTCAACGCAATTTCTTCAAAAAGTAATCTTTTGGTTTCAATGAGATCATAAACGGAATAGAATTCTGAGGATCTATTTTCCTGTTTGTAGAGTTCAGTATATTCCTTAAGGCTTAATGTAAATTTATAAAGCTGTTCAGAAGTTTTGTAGATACTGTCGAAATATTTTTTCTGAACCTTTGGATCTTCGGACTGATTGAGTTCCTGAGATAGCAGAGATATAAATTTCACAGGCGTAGTAATATCATGACTTATGCTTTCTACCAGTTTTTTCTGATAGTCTGATTCATTTTTAAGCTTTGTACTGGCTTCCTGCAGTTCTTTATCTTTATGAACGAGAGTATTTGTCAACACTCTGTTTTTTAATCTTAAAAAATTGGTTCTGGTCTGAATAAGTACGATAACGATTAAAATGACAATCCCCACGATCAAAAGTTTGAACAGCAAAGTCTGATAAAAATAAGCTTCTATTTCTACGGGAATACTTTTGTAAATGTATTTTCCTTTTTCTGAAGATAAATACCTTACCAACAGAGTATAGGTACCAGGCTCAATATTGGCTAACCGGAAAATTTTATCATTTTTAATATTAATCCACGAGCTATTTTCAGCATCTACAAGCTTAGCCTGAAGATTTATATTATCCAGATCGGAATAGTAAGGAAGATCTATGTAAATTTCTGCACTTTTATAACCGCATTCTAAAAAAAGCCGATTGTTCAGTTGAACCATTTGTCCTTTTATTTTTGCTCTTTCCAAATAAATATCCTGAGAGCCCGGATAATAGGTTTTAATATTTTCAGGAGTAAAGAATACGAAGCCTTCCATGGAAGGAAAAACAAATTGTCCGTCTTCCAATGCATGAGCGCAGGGATTCGCACTTCCGTTGAATTCATTATTCAAAAAACCATAGCGCTTGGTGTACCGATAATAGGAAAAAGTACCTTTTGAAGTTTCCATCTGCTGTAAGAGAAGCTGTTTATTGGCCTTAAATAGCCCATTGTCGGACGAGATCCATAGGTTAGAGTTTTTATCTTCCAGAAGGTAATGGGCATTAGCCAAAAAATCATTTTTATCTGTCGGAACTTTGATTGTTCTCTGATTTTTTAACAGATACACTCCTCTTCCATAAGTGGTCAGCCAGATATGTCCATCTCTGGTCCTTATTATCTGTTTTACCGGAATATTTTTTCCAATCTGCTTTACAATTTTATTCTGTGAAAGAGAAAAAACATAAATTCCGTCACTGCTTCCCAAATAAAGAAGATCTGCATTATATCTTAAAACAGCATCTATATTATCCTGACAGAAAATAATCCGTGAAGTTTTTCTAAAATCATCATGATCGAATATATAGAGATAAGACTTTTTACCTTCCACTACAGACGCCATATAAAGACCTCCGCTTTTATACAGACCATCAATTTCTTTTCCTTTAACAGCTATAGAGTCGTACTTTACAAATTCCGTATTTTTATATCTTATATGAATCGAATTATTTTCCCTGTAAACAAGATTTCCTGCATCATCCTGAAAAATATACCTTTTATCGTAAGATTGTGGTGCAGAAAATACCCTTTCTGATTTTGTGCTGTAATATCTGATTCCTTCTTGGGTAAGAACAGAATTATTTCCAAAAGGAATAGAAGCATAGCAGACCTCATCCTGATAAGCTAAATTCTTTTTTGAAACAGAAAAATCTGACAGGCTGAGTATTTTAAGTCCGTTAATTGAACTTCCCACGTACAATTTCCTGGAAACCTCATCAAAAAACATCGTTCCGGAAATCTCTTTGTCTATCTCTTTATATTCCAGAATGTAAGAAAGCGTCAATTTCCCTTGCGAGAAAATGCTTCTGTATATTTTACCATGGCTGATCATAAATGCCTGCCCGGTTATTTGCTGCCAGTATATTTTGGTTTCAGGATCAGTATACATTGATGGAGCCTCTATATAAGAATATTTTCCTTCAAAAAGCTGAAGGATTCTCTTACTATCTATATCGGCAATAAAAATATGATCACCGTGGGCAAACAGTCGCTTCAATCGATTGCGTGGGAGCTTCAAAGGGATTATTGAACTCTTTCCACTTCTATTATCCACATAAGTAACATTATCATTTTCAAAATAATAAGATCCTTTATCGGTTTGAATAAAATAAGAATTTATATAAGAGATAAATCTTACGGTGATATTATTTTTGACGAGTCTTTTATAAATTTTATTATTTCCGGAGCCACCAGGATTAAAGATTCCATTCGAAGCAATGCTTTTAGGTTGTCGGTGAGAAATCAGCAGAGCATTCTTTTCAGAGTCATTGAAAACTGCAATGCTATCATTTTTGATATTTCCATAAAAATCACCAAAACTTAAATTCTTGAATTTAAAATTTTTATACTGTACAAAATTGCTTCCATCATACCGAAGGATTCTACCTTCCGTAGAAAGCCAGATAAAACCGTACTTATCTTTCACAATATCCTTGATACTGTTCTGGGGTAATCCGTTATCCATATTATACCATTGCATGGTATAGCTTTGCCCGTAGATGCATAGAGAAAGTAAAAGTGAAATAAAGTATAAAAGCTTCATTCAGTGGGCCAGCATTATATTAGCAGCAAATATATTGTAGAAAATTAAAATTATTGTAAATATTTATCCACAATGATGTGAATTTATTTTTACATAATTATTTATTAATACTTTATCAATTATAATACATTTGAAACACCCAATACTTGTTCCCCGTTCCGGCTACTGCAATCAGGCATATTGCTAGAAACACAAGATTTTTCCAACACAAAAAAATATGACCTCCTTCCGTAATTGAAGAGGTCATTATTTTATAGAGATTAAAGTAGAAGGTATACAGCTACAACAATTTTATAGAGTGGCTGTTGTTTTCATTTACAAATATTCTTTTGGGATCGATATATTATTCTTTTTCAGGTGTTCCAGAAGGCTTTGGTATTTGTCTTCATATTCATCATTTCCACACTTATGCGAAATACTGCAGATATCGGAAGGTTTGATGTCTAAAATATCTGATATTTTAGTAAGGATTTCCAGGTTGATCTTCACCTTAGAATTCTCAATGTCGGAATAGGCTTTTTGGGAAATCCCCATCTCAAACGCCATATACTCCTGCGTAAGATCTCTGCTCCTACGTATTTTTCTGATATTTTGACCACACACTTTCATCGTTTTTGTTTTAGTAGTTTTCGGTATATTTTAGAAGATTATCTATTAGCCTCTAACAAAGTTAATAAATACCTTTGGCAAAACATTATACACGTTACATGATATTTATTTTCAACATAGAAAAAGCCACAAAATAGGACTTTTTCAGAGAAAATATCACTTCGGTAAACACTATTGGAATTTATGGAGACGCAAAAATTTAATTATGACAATAATATTGTCAGAGCATTCCTCTATGCTACTATCGCATTTGGACTTGTCGGATTTCTGCTGGGGCTTACAGCCGCATTGATGCTTTTTTATCCTGAACTGCCTGAATTTTTATTCGGCACTGATGATACTACTATTAAAAGTTTAGCTTCGGGGAATATTCAGGGACTGATCAACACACAGGGAGCGATGGGCTTTGGAAGGATCAGAATGCTTCATACCAGCGCCGTTATTTTTGCTTTTGTCTGTAATTCCTTCTTCTGCGGTGCTTATTACAGTATGCAGAGGCTGCTAAAAACAAGAATGTACAGTGATACCCTTTCATGGATTCACTTCTGGTCTTGGCAGATTATGATTATCAGTGTAGTAATCACCTTCCTGATGGGAATCAATACTTCTAAAGAATATGCTGAACACGAATGGCCTATTGATATTCTGATTGCCTTCTCATGGATCATTTTCGGGATCAATATGTTCGGAACCATTGCTAAAAGAAGAGTAAGACACTTGTATGTAGCCATCTGGTTTTACCTAGCAACATGGATTGCCGTTGCAATGCTTCACATCTTCAATAATCTGGAAGTTCCTTTATCTTTCACAAGCTGGAAATCTTATTCTGTATATGCAGGTGTAAAAGATGCATTAGTACAATGGTGGTATGGTCACAATGCGGTGGCATTCGTATTAACCACTCCTGTATTAGGTCTTATGTATTACTTTATGCCAAAAGCAGCACAACGTCCGGTATTCTCATACAAATTATCCATTATTCACTTCTGGTCGTTGATCTTCGTATACCTTTGGGCCGGGCCTCACCACCTGCAGTATACAGCTTTACCAGCCTGGGCTCAGGCCGTGGGAACAGGTTTTTCCATCATGCTTATTGCCCCGTCTTGGGGAGGGATGCTGAATGGTTTGCTTACCTTAAGAGGAGCATGGGACAAGGTGAGAGAAAATCCTATTCTTAAATTCTTTGTAGTTGCTGTTACCTGCTATGGTATGGCTACTTTCGAAGGACCGTTATTAGCAACAAAATCATTAAATAAAATTGGTCACTATACCGATTGGGTAATTGGTCACGTACATTTAGGAGCTCTTGGATGGAATGGTTTCATGGCATTCGGAGTGGTATATTACCTGGTTCCAATTATGTGGAGAACAACGCTTTGGTCTAAAAAACTGGCCAACTGGCACTTCTGGCTGGGAACATTAGGAATCATCTTCTATGCCGTTCCTATGTATATTTCAGGATTTACTCAGGGATTGATGTGGAAACAATTCAACCCAGACGGAACTTTATTATGGAAAAACTGGTTAGATACTGTAACAGCCATTATTCCTTACTTTAAGATGAGATTCCTTGGTGGAGTTCTGTATCTGTCCGGAGCGGTTTTAATGGTGATCAATGTTATCAAAACAATTAAAGCCGGTTCATTTCAGAAAGAAGTTCCTGCTGAAGCTCCTGCATTGGCCAATATCGGCAGTACCAGAAAAGAGGGCGAAGGTGTACACTTATGGTTAGAAAGAACCCCTACTCTGCTATCCATATTAGCTTTTATTACCATTGCCATTGGTGGACTGGTAGAAATTGTACCTACATTATCTCTTAAACAGAGTGTGCCTACCATTACTGCAGTGAAGCCATATACTCCATTGGAACTTGAAGGAAGAGACCTGTATATCCGTGAAGGCTGTAACTCATGCCACTCTCAGATGATAAGACCCTTCAGAGATGAGGTAGTAAGATTTGAAGGAAAAAACGGACAGTATTCCAAAGCGGGAGAATTTGTATACGACAGACCTTTCTTATGGGGATCTAAAAGAACTGGACCAGATCTTCACAGAGAAGGAGGAAGAAATCCGGATTCATGGCACTTCAAGCATATGTACAACCCAAGAATTACTTCTGCAGGCTCCATTATGCCCCGTTTTCCTTGGCTCATTACCAACAAGCTGGACCGTACACAAATGGTAGATAAAATGAAACTGATGAAAAATGCATTTGATGTACCTTATACAAAAGCTCAGATCGATTCTGCCAACCAATGGGCACATAACCAATCCAAAGCAATTGTACAAAGAATTTACTCAGAAGCTACGGATGTAAAAGATCAGATGATCAAAGAGAAAACGGCAAAAGGATCGGCTTATGTTCCGCTTGAGCAAAGAGAAATTGTAGCGATGATCGCTTACCTTCAGAGATTAGGTACAGACATCAAAACCACTCAGATACAAACAGCCAGCGTAGAGTAATCATTAAAATTGTATTGTAATGAAAACGAGAACCCCAATTTCAGTATATATAGCGGCAACAATAGGTTTAACAATTATGGCCTTTGAAATGTTCGCAAGCGATTCAGATTATTTTTCTTCTCCATTTTTCTGGGCATTGATCCTGATTGCCATCATTCTTCTTTTCATCATGAATTCCATTGGTGATCTGATAGAGAATGAAAGTTTCAGCAGATTGCCGGATGAAGAAAAACAAAAATATCTTGAAGAAAAAAAAGTTCCCTATTATCAGAAACTTTGGAACTCAGCTTTTAAAAAACAGTCTGTAACTGAAGAAAAAGATATTCTTATTGATCATGGCTTCGACGGAATCACAGAACTGGACAACTCCCTTCCGAAATGGTGGATCGGTCTATTCTGGTTTGGATGTATTTTCTGTGCAGTATACTTAACAGCTTATGCTTTCACAGATTATGCTCATCCGGAAGTAGAATACACCAAAGAAGCAAAAACAATGCTTGCCTCTATTGAAGAATATGAAAAAACAGCCCCTCAGATCAATCTTGAGTCTGCAAAATACAGTGCAGACAATATTGCAGAAGGTAAGGAACTGTTCAAAACCAATTGTGTAACCTGCCACGGAGATTCCGGGAAAGGAGGTATTGGCCCCAACCTTACTGATACACATTGGATCAACATCAAAGAAAAAAGTTTATTCAAAAATGTTTTCTGGATGCTCGAAAACGGTTCTCCGAATAATCCTACCATGAGACCTTTCATCAAAGAAGGAACCATCACCGGAAGAGATGCTGAAAAAATTGCAGCATATATTTATCATATCAACCAGGAAACCGCTCCTATTACGGTAGCACAAGGTGGTGCCGCTCCACAGGGAGAAGAGGTGAAATGGGAAAACGGAAACAATTAAAAACTAATAACCTTTTCATAAAGAACCATGCCACGCCCCCTTTACACATACTAACATTTGAATTTTCATTTTTGCTAACTAACCTTTTCAACATTAAAAAATGATATAAAGGGGGCTTTCTAAAAAATAACAATCCTTACCTTGGCTCGTCTTACTCAACTATTCACTTGACAACTACACACTAAAATTCCATAAAAAGGCAGCCAAGGCAGGATTTTTGCATTTGCAAAAAGGTACCATAACAAAGGCTAAATAAAATAGTATTATTATCTTTGTTACAAACCATATCGCATTTGAAACTGAAAATCAACACCACAAAACTTTTAAGGCGTATTGTAATAACCTTTATTTCAATATTGGTTTTTCTTACCCTGTTGATCTTAAGCTTAAGACTTCCTGCTGTTCAAAACTTCATTAAAGACAAGCTCATTGTCTATCTGGAGAAAAAAATCAAAACCAAAGTAAGCCTCGAAAGAGTTTATATTGGATTTCCCAACAGCCTTGTCATGGAAAATCTTTATCTTAAAGGACAGGATGTAGATACCCTTTTGTCAGTCAAAAAACTTGATGTAGGCCTTCATATGCTGAAGCTCATCAACTCTACAGCAGATATTACTTCTGTAGAAATGGAAGGTGCCCGTGCTCATGTCATAAGAAAGCCTGACGGCAAATTCAATTTCGACTACATCCTTAATGCTTTTGCCAGTAGTGACAAGGAAGAAAGTTCTTCCAAACCATTCATTATTTCTCTGGATAAAATCAATTTAAAAGATGTTGGGGTCATTTTCAACGACCAGCAGTCGAAGAATGATATCAACGTATATTTCAAATCATTCGACACCAGGGTTAAAACTTTTGATCTCAACAAAAACAGCTATGCTGTCAACGATATTAATCTTGACGGATTACAATTAAATTTAAAACAGGGGCTTCTGGAAGAAGTTTCCAAAAAAGTCGAAAAAAAGGTAGATTCTCTAAATAAAAAGAAACCGATGAGTATCGGTCTAAGAGGAATCAAGCTTACCAATTTTGATATCAATTACGGGGATGATAATACCAAAACATTTGCAAAAGTTCTTTTCAAAGAGCTCAGTACAAAGGTAAACAAGCTCGATCTTGAAAACAATTCCTATGCTGTTGACAATGTATTTCTTTCTGGCGCAGATATCGATGCCAACCTTTATCTGCCTGCCCAAAATGCCAATCCAAAAAAATCAGACAAACAGGAAATTTCAAAAGTATCTGAAAAAGATAAAGCGATGAAAGTTCTTTTAGGGAAGCTGGTTCTTAACGATGTAAAAGCAACTTACAACAATACCGCTGTTGCCGCAACCCGACAGGGAATGGATTTCAACCACCTGAATTTTTCAAAAATGAATGTGGAAGTAAGGAGTTTCAAAATGGAGAACAATACTTTCGCAGGAACTGTAAATTCAGCGGAAATTCAGGAAGCGAGAGGTCTGGATATTCAGAAATTCAACACCGATTTTGTATACGCAGAAAAGGAAGCCTATCTTAAGAGTCTTTATCTTCAGACTCCAAAAACTTTACTGCGTGATGAGGTTATTTTAAATTATAACTCTATTAATGAACTCACGTCCAACTTAGGTGCCGTAAAAATTTCGGCCAATATCAAAGATTCTAAAATTGGATTTTCTGATATTTTAAACCTTGTTCCCACCCTAAGAAACACAGTTCCGTTCAATAAATACCCGAATGCCATCCTTAATGTAAATGCTAACGTAAAAGGAAGTGTTAATGATCTTTTCATTCAAGATCTTAAAGTTTCCGGATTAGATCAGTTGAGAGTCGCAGCCTCCGGAAAAATCAAAAATGCAATGAATCCTTCTCAGCTCTATTATGATCTGAGAATCGGAGAATTTTCATCTAATGCCAAAACTGTTTTCAATCTTGTTCCTAAAAACACAATCCCTTCCAATATTGCCCTTCCTTCTCATTTCAGTATAAAAGGAAATGCAAAAGGAACAACTAAAGTGGTAAACGCAGATCTGAACCTTTATTCTACCCTCGGAAATGCCGCTGTTGTTGCACAAGTTGACATGCGGAAAAAAAATCATGAGTTATATGATGTAAAAGCAAATCTACAGGGCATACAAGTAGGAAAAATTATTCAAAATAAAGATATTGGCCCTATTACTGCTCAAATTGCCGTAAAAGGAGAAAGCTTTGATTTTAAAAATGCCAATGCTGATTTAAAAGGACATGTAGCTTCCGCGGTTTACAAAGGATACCGCTATCAAAATATGAATCTGACCGGTAAGATCAACAAAGGGGCTTATCATGTGATTTTAAATTCAAAAGATCCGAATGCAGATTTACAACTGACGGCTTCCGGAGTATATGATGAAAAAAATCCTACGGTAAAAATTAATGGTGAAGTGATCAAACTCGATGTCAACAAACTTGGCTTCTACGAGAAACCAATGATCATTGCAGGAAAAATTGACGGTGATTTCACCAGTCTTGATCCTAATAATCTGAATGGATATTTAAATCTAAAAGATTTTGCGTTTTCGGATACCAAAGAAGTGTATCCGGTACAGGAGGTTAACCTGAAAGCATCTTCCACCACAGATTCTACGCAGATTGTTTTCAATTCACAAATTGCAGATGTTGAACTGAAAGGGAAATATAAGCTTACTCAGATTTTCGGAGCTTTAACGAAAACTATCAATCAGTATTATCAGTTCCAAAAGCCCGATAAGACGCAAAAAATTGATCCTGGACAGCATTTCACTTTTGTTGCAAAAATTAAAAATGATGATCTGATCAGAAAATTTGTTCCCGATCTGAAAAGTTTTGAAACCATCAATTTAACTGGAAACTATGATGCAGATTCTCAAAAAATTGAAATCGACGGACAGATTCCACAATTGCTGTATGGAGAAAACACTATTGAAAAAGGAGCTTTAAAAGTTACCAATGAAAACCAGGCTCTGCAGTATAGCCTGAATGTAGCCGCCTTAAAAAGTTCCAGCCTTTCATTAAATAAAATCAGTATTGATGGGGATGTAGCAGATAATATAATTAATTATAACATTACCACTAAGGACGAAAAAGATGCGACCCAATTCCTTATCGCAGGGAATGCAAAATCTTTAAATGACATTACAGAAATATCTCTGAAACCTAATGGTTTAAAACTGAACTACTCAGATTGGAATGTTGCTGAAAACAATAAAATCCAAATCAGTAATAAAGGAATTCTGGCGGAGAATTTCATTCTGTCTAATGCGGGGAGTGAAATTGCTATTCAATCTGAAAGCAGCAGCCCAACAAGTCCTTTAAATATTTCGTTGAAAGATTTTAAAATAGAAACCATTACAGAACTTATCAAAAAGGATACTGTTCTGGCAAGGGGAACCATCAACGGAACAGCACAGCTAAGGGATTTTATGAAAAAAATGACCTTTACATCAGATTTAAATATTTCTAACCTGATTGTCTATGGAAGTCCTGTTGGAAATCTGGCCGTAAAAGTGAACAATTCTTCACCGAACGTTTTAAATGCTGATGTTGCTCTTTCCGGAAATAATAATGATGTAAAAATTCTGGGAGATTATAACACTTCTTCCAGTAGCTTCGATATGAATATGGCGATCAACCAGCTTCAGATGAAGAGTATCCAAGGCTTCTCTATGAATGCGATCACGAATACAGAAGGTTATCTTTCCGGAAATCTGAAAATCACAGGAACCACATCTCAGCCGAATATTGCTGGAAAAGTAAAATTCAATGATGCTGGGTTGGAAATTGCCAAAACAGGAAGTGACTTCAGAAAATTAAATGATGAAATAGATTTTACCAGTCGTGGTATTGAATTCAATAAATTCAAGATCAATGATAAAGATGGAAATGCTCTTGTCATAGATGGGCAGGTACTTACGCAAACGTATAGAGATTTTGCATTCAATCTTAATGTAAACGCCAAAGATTTTAAAGTGGTTAATTCTGAGAAATCAAATGACGCCATGATGTATGGTATCCTGGCTATTGATGCCGGTCTGCGCATCCGCGGAAATCTTGATCTGCCAAAAGTAGACGGTAGATTAAGCGTTGCCGATAATACAGATTTTACTTTTGTATTGCCACAGTCTAACCCTTCACTACAGGAAAGAGACGGTATTGTAGAATTTGTTGATCAGGATCAGGTTGTTTTGAATAAAACCATTAAAGCAGACTCCCTGAACGCGCAAAGCCGCATCAAAGGAATGGATGTAAGCGTTAACATTGAAGTAAGTAAGGAAGCTAAACTTTCTATTATCATTGATAAAGTAAACGGTGATTTTGTGAAACTTCAGGGTGAAGCTGAACTTACGGGAGGTATTGATCCTTCAGGAAAAACGACTCTGGTAGGCGTATACGAGGTAGAAAAAGGAAGCTATGATCTTTCGGTAAGTTTACTGAAACGTAAATTCGACATTCAGAAAGGAAGTACTATTACCTGGACCGGGGAACCTACCATGGCTCAGATGGACATTACCGCTGTTTATAAAACGGAAGCTCCGCCAATTGATCTTTTAGAACAACAGATGAGTGGAAAAACATCTTCTCAGATGAACCAATACAAACAAAAAATTCCTTTCAATACTTTATTAAAGATGAAAGGTGAGCTTCTGAAACCACAGCTTTCCTTTGATATCACTACCGATGAAAAAAATAATTCTGTGTCATCTACCATTACAGATGATGTGAATGCAAAGCTTGCCCAGCTTAGAAATCAGGAATCTGAACTGAATAAGCAAGTGTTTGCCTTACTTCTTCTCAATCGTTTTATCGGAGAAAATCCATTTGAAAGTGCTGTCGGAATGTCCGCGGAAACCATGGCAAGACAAAGTGTAAGTAAGATACTTTCTCAGCAGCTAAATAATCTTGCTTCCGATTTGATAAAAGGAGTAGACCTGAACTTCGGTCTGGATTCTACAGAGGATTACTCCACAGGACAAAAAAATACAAGAACCGATCTGAATGTGGATATCAGTAAAAAATTATTAAATGACAGACTGAAAGTAACGGTAGGAAGTAACTTCGGATTGGAAGGAGAAGCCCGCCAAAATGAAAACATGACCAATATTGCAGGGAATGTTTCTGTAGACTATAGCCTTTCTAAGGATGGAAGATATATGCTTCGAGCGTATCGTAAAGATGAATATCAGGTGGCTCTCCAAGGGCAGATCATAGAAACCGGAGTTGGGTTTATCATTACATTAGACTATGATAAGTTCCGGGAAATCTTCCAAAAATCCAAAGAAAAGAAAACCAAAAAGAATCAAAACAATCAAGTGGTAGAATTTAAATAATGAGCAAAATATTCCCTACATATTGTAAATATCTATTGGCCTCCGGGCTTGCATCCGCTGTGGTTTCCTGTAGCAACACAAGATTCCTAAAAGAAGGCCAGATGCTTTATACCGGTGCTGAAGTGAAGATTGACAATGATACAATTTCCAAAAAAGAGAAAAAAGATCTTCAGTCTGCACTGGAAGCCAATCTCACTCCCAAGCCCAATTCTACCTTTTTAGGAATGCGTCCCAAGCTCTATTTTTACAATATTGCCAAAGAGCCTAAAAAAGATAAAGGATTCAATTACTGGCTGAAATATAAAGTAGGTGAAAAACCTGTATTATTAGGAGATGTGGATCGTGAATTCAATAAAGATATTATTGAGAACTATTCTGAAAATAAAGGATACTTTAATGCCAGAGCAACTTATGATACTGTCTCAAAGAACAAGAAAGCAAAAGTTGTTTACACCTTAAGACCTGGTTCCAGATATCTTATTGATGGAGTAAAATTCCAGAAAGATTCTACATTGATCAATAAGGAAATTCAGAATCTGACAGCAAGAACGCTTCTCAAAAACGGACGGCCTTTTGATCTGGATGTCATTAAAGCTGAACGTGAAAGAATAGACAGCCGTTTAAAAGAAAGAGGTTTCTATTACTTCCACCCGGATAATATTATTGTACAGGCAGACAGCACAGTGAGTAAAAACCATAAAGTAGAGCTTAATGTAAAACTTAAGGATGATACTCCCGATCTTTCTACCCAGCAATTCAGTATTGATAAGGTGGTTGTATTTCCCAACTATAACATTCAGGATGTAAAGGACGGAAAGTATAACATTCCAATGGATAAAGATTCTCTTTCTAAATATGCGTTTGACGATATTTATGTCATTGATCCACAACATAAATTCAAACCGAAAATTTTTGATCGGGCGCTTTACTTTAAAAAAGGAGATCTGTATAACCGATCCAACCACAATCTTACCTTAAACAGACTGATCAGTTTAGGAGTTTTCAAGTTTGTCAAAAATGAATTTATCACCTCAGATTCTCTGAACCATAAATTTGACGCCTATTATTTATTAACCCCAAGACAGATCCAGTCACTCCGTCTGGAAGCGTTGGGAAGAACAAACTCTGCCAACTACGCAGGAAGTGAGCTTAACCTCAACTGGACTCACCGAAACTTCTTCCGTGGTGCAGAACAGTTTAAAGCCGCGATCTTTGGTGCTTTTGATTTTCAGATGGGTGGCCCGGAAAATGCTAATAATATGTTCCGTGCAGGTGCCAATGTACAACTTTCGATTCCGAGAATTGTAGCGCCATTCCGTTTTAATTCTTCCAGTGCATTTGTTCCAAGAACGAATATCAATTTGGGATATGAGTTCCAGAACAGAACACAATATTATACCCTTAATAATTTTACCGGCTCATTTGGATATGTATGGAAAGAAAATGTAAGGAAAGAGCATGAACTGAAAGTGCTTGACATCACTTTGGTTTCTCCCGCTAAAGTAACAGCCTTGTATGATTCTATTTCCAAGAATAATGCCGCTATGCAGAGGATTGTAGCAAAACAGCTTATTTTTGGTCCTACTTACTCCTACACGTATACCAATACAATGCAGCCAAAAACCAATACATTTTATTACAAAGGAACTCTTGATCTGGCGGGAAATATCACAGGATTACTTACAGGAGCCAATGTAAAACAAGGTAAAGAAAAAGATATTTTTGGAATTGCTTTCAGTCAGTATGCAAAGATTGAAAATGATGTCAGATTCTATCATAAATTCACTGAGAAATCATCGCTTGCAACGAGATTTATCGGAGGTATTGCTTATCCGTATGGAAACTCAGAATTCATTCCTTTCTCTAAGCAGTTTTTCTCCGGGGGAAGTAACAGTATCAGAGCGTTCCGTGCAAGAACATTGGGACCTGGAAGTTTTGACCCGAGAACAATTGAAGAAGGAGCTTATTTTGACCAGTCGGGAGATGTCAAACTGGAATTAAATGCCGAATACCGAGCTAATCTTTATAAATTTTTAAATGCAGCAGTTTTTGTAGATGCGGGAAATATCTGGCTTCTTCATGATGATCCTCAGAGGCCGGGCGCCAAATTTTCAAAAGACTTTTTAAATGAAATTGCAGTGGGAGCCGGAGTAGGTCTGAGACTGGATTTTTCTATCCTGATTTTACGACTGGATCTGGCCATGCCATTACGTGTTCCTTATTATGAAAAAGGGAGCAGATGGGCCTTTGATAAAATTAATTTCGGGGACCCAAGCTGGAGAAAAGATAATCTTGTATTAAATATTGCCATCGGATATCCTTTTTAATATGGTTAAAAATGCTCAATTTTTCTGGGAAGTTCTAAAAGACACCTTTACAGAGTGGAATAATTCTTCTGCATCAAAAGATTCAGCAAGTCTTGCTTATTATGCTATATTTTCTATCCCTGGATTGTTGATCATTATTATCTGGGTATTGGGAAATTTCTTTGGAGAAGAAGCCATCAGAGGGCAAATTAGCTCTCAAATTAGTGGTATTATGGGCGCAGATGTTGCCAAAAGTATTGAAGGAATGCTGGCTGGCGCTCTTATCGACAAAAAAAATGTTTTTATGAAAGCGGTAGGAGTAGGCTCGCTCGTTTACGGTTCTACTACTCTATTCTTTCAGCTTCAGCATTCTTTGAATGCGCTTTGGGATGTGGAAGCCGCTCCTAAAAAAGCTCTTCTCAAATTTTTACTGGATAGAGCAAACTCTTTGGGAATGATTCTTATATTAGGATTTCTACTGATGATCACCATGATTTTATCATCGCTTATCAGTCTTTTTAATCAGATCATCACTCAGTATTTTGGTTTTGAAACCTATATGCTCGTTGAACTTGTCAATTTTGCCATAGGTTTTGGACTTGTGATGTTTTTGTTTGCCTTGATGTTTAAAGTGCTTCCGGATGTATTGATCAGCTGGAAATCGGTATGGAGAGGAGCTTTCCTGACGACCGCATTATTTACCCTCGGAAAGTTTTTATTAAGTCTTTATTTTAATCAGGTAAAGCCTACTTCAGCTTTTGGAGCTGCCGGAACGGTAATTCTGATCATGATGTGGATTAATTATTCCTGTATGCTGATCTTCTTTGGAGCGAAATTCACTAAAGTATATACTTACAAAAAAGGATATCCGGTAACTCTTTCCAAACATGCCCGATGGAGTGCAGCTAAATTATATGCAGATAGCCTGAAGCAGATAAGTGGAACGCACCAAGATAAAGATTCACCTTCTACAAATAATTAAAATATTTATACGAAAAAACCTCCTGAAAATTCAGGAGGTTTTATATTTTACATTCTGTTTACGGTTCCTATTCCCAGAAGTTCCAATGATTTTTTGATCGTTTTTGCGGTAAGGTCTGAAATAGTTAAACGGAATTGTTTTACGTTTTCATCCTCATGATTCAGAATCGGGTTATTCTGATAGAATGAGTTGTATGCTTTTACAAGATCATATACATAATTTGCTACTAAAGCCGGGCTTAGCGTCTCAGCAGATTTTGCCACCACTGTTTTAAAATTCACCAGCTGCATCGTCAGTTCTTTTTCTGACTGATTTAAGGTAATATCAGCAGCTTCCGTCTGTACTGTTCCAGCTTTTGACAATAGTGACTGGATACGAGCATAAGTATATTGGATAAATGGTCCTGTATTTCCGTTGAAGTCGATACTTTCAGCAGGGTTGAAAAGCATTTTTTTCTTTGGATCTACTTTCAGCATGAAATATTTCAACGCTCCCAATCCTACAGTTTCGTAAGAAGCTTCTTTCTCTTCATCGGAAAGTGTTTCCAGTTTACCTAGTTCCTGTGCTTTAGATTTTGCTGTTTCATACATTTCCTTCATTAGATCATCGGCATCAACAACGGTTCCTTCACGGGATTTCATTTTTCCTTCAGGAAGTTCTACCATTCCGTAAGAAAGGTGATACAATTGATCTGCCCATTCGTAACCCAGTTTTTTCATGATTTTAAATAAAACCTGGAAATGATAGTCCTGTTCGTTTCCAACTGTATAAATCAGCTTTTGAATATTATTCTGTTTGAAACGCTCAACCGCTGTTCCTAAATCCTGAGTCATATATACGGAAGTACCGTCTGAACGTAGTAGTAATTTCTGATCAAGCCCTTCATCAGTAAGGTCACACCATACAGATCCGTCTTCTTTCTGATACAAAACTCCTTTCTCCAAGCCTGCCTGAATAAGATCTTTCCCTAAAATGTAGGTATTACTTTCGTATTGAACCTGATCAAAATCAACACCTAATTTTTTGTAAGTTTCATTGAAGCCTTTGTATACCCATGAGTTCATTTCTGCCCAAAGGTTTCTTACTTTTTCATCTCCATTTTCCCAATCTAAAAGCATTTTCTGAGCTTCCTTCATTATTTCAGTAGAAGGTTTGCAGACCTCTTTAAGATTAGATTTCTCAGCTTCAAGCTTACCTTCAATCTCTAAAACATCTTTAAAAATTGTATTAAATGTAACGGTTTGTTTTTTGATAAGATCAGCTTCTTCTTCTTTTGCAGATTTTTGTACTGAACCTGGAACAGAAGATATCAACGAATCATCATTTAAAACTGTATCTAATTCTGCTTTAAATCGAGCATCCAGATTTGAAACCTCACTATAATCTAAATTCTCAAGAGATTCTTTCTTTTTTGTTTCAAGAAGGTTGATTTTCTCGTTTAGGTTGGCAACCTCTTCCTTCTTATTGGTATCGAAAGTCGTAAAATTATTATTTCTAAAGTCTTGATAAATAATATTAACCTGTCTCTTTAATTCTTTATCAAACTCAACGTAGTAATTTCCTACAAACTTGTCTCCTTTTGTATGAGTAGTTTCAGGAGTTTCTCCTTTCCCGAATTTCTCCCATGCCAACATGGACTTACAGATATGAATTCCTCTATCGTTGATAATCTGTGTTTTGATCACATCATATCCCGCTTCTTTTAAAATCTGCGCAACAGAGAATCCTAATAAATTATTTCTGATATGTCCTAAATGCAAAGGTTTATTGGTATTCGGTGAAGAATACTCTACCATTACCGTCTGATCTTTCTTTTCTATAACCCCGAAGTTGCTGTGTACAGATCTGAAGTTATCCACAAAAAACTGATTCCTAACTTTAACATTAAGAAATCCTTTAACGACATTAAAGCTTTCCAGCAATTCTGTCTGTGCAGTAAATGCTTCCCCTAATTCTACCCCGATGCTTTCTGGGTTTTTCTTTAACTGTTTCACCAACGGAAAGGTAACAACAGTGAAGTCACCTTCAAATTCCGTTTTATTTTCCTGAACTTCCAGTTTGATATCTTTTAATTGATATACATTTAAAATAACCTCTGAAAGTTTTTCTTCTATAATATCTTTAATATTCATTTTCTTACGTTCAATTTTAATGTTCAGAGACAAAACACTACGGTGAAGGATCTTATCTCAGAATTTTGAAGTTACAAATATACGGAAATAAAAAAACCGCCCGAAGGCGGTTTTATAGGTACATAAGAATATTTATTCTTTTCTGAAAACTAAGGTTGCCTCATCGTTTCCAGGCGAATTATCAAGATTCTTACTATTATCACGAATTCTAAGTTCAGTACTAGAATATGATTGTACTTCTTTTTTCATGGTTTTAGTAACACCACCATCAAGATAGGTAATTGTAAGCGTGTTATACAAACTATCATAAGTCCATTTTCCTACGAAAGAGTCTGATAAATTACAGTTCCCCGAAGTTCCAGATTCATACCTGTCATACGCTCCTGAGAAATCTGCATTAATCATTATAACACCTTTGTCTTCACAGTCATTCAGTGCAATATTTTTACCTCTGAATTCGTACTTAAATGGCTTCCATGTTCCATTTATACCTACCTCATTTGTTACAACATTATTGTTATCATCATCATTAGAACATGAAACGATTCCCATTAATAAAAGAATTCCAATAAAATATTTCATAATTAAGTATTTTCTATCTCAAGCTAACATTCTTATAATTAGCCGGATTATTATTCAAATTAAAACTTATCCCAGAAGATCTTCGTTGAAACTTTATCTCCTCCGATTTTTGCTGCTGCTGCATTTACATTAGTAGCATTCAGTAGATATTCCTGATCAGAATAACGCATTCTTATTGGAACTGCTTCTACTCTAGAGTTTGAAGGATTTACAAATACCGGGAAGTCTAATCTTCTTGAGAAGTTCCATGCCTGGAATCCTTTATTGAACATCGCTACCCAAGACTGTTCTCCAATTGATTTTTTCCAATTTACAGCATCATACGGATTAGCCGCAACATATGCATTAGCGTTGGTAATATTTACTCCATATTCCGTCATAGAAGCCAGAATTGCATCAGAATATAAACTGGCTGCGGCTCCTCCAACATTGAATCCTCTCTGTGCAGCTTCAGCTCTTAAAAACATAATTTCTGTATAGTCTAATAAAAAACCTTGGGCATTTTCACCAGAAATAGCATTTGTAAAATGAGAGTATTGTCCAAAAACATTTTGCTTGGCATATTTTCCTCCAATATATGCGCCCCCCACAGTTGTAAACCAAATGGCTCTTCTTGGATCATTTTTACCATTCATAAAGTTCATCAATACATCAGAAGGTAAAAAGTCATTTCTACCAGATTGAATCACATCCTGATAAACAGGATTTGATAATAAACCTGAAGGGAAAGTCTGTAGGCCAAAGTTATCTAATTTTTCTGTAAATAAACCTCCTGAATAGGCCGCTTCAGCATATGTTTTAGCAAGAGCAGGTTCAACATCAGCAAGAGTAACTGCCATTCTAAATTTCAAAGAATTTCCCATTTTTTTCCATTTTGACATATCTCCTTTATAAATCAGGTCATTGGAATACCCTGTACCTGAGGTATCAATCATAGCAAGAGCAGCATCTATTCTTTTTATCAGATCAAGATAAATTGTCTTTGCATCATCATAAGGAATTTCTGAATTTCCTGGATTTTCCGCTGTTGCCTTGAGAGCTCCAAAATAAGGAATATCTCCATAGGTATCTACTAAATTAGCCCATGCATACACATTTACCAATTCAATCATTGCAATATTATTGTTTTTCTGAACAGCACTTACTCCTTCATCATCAAGAAATCTTCTAGCATCTCTTAATGCGGAAAGAACTCCTGGAGAGTTTACTGTTGCCGAAGAAGAAGCCATCATACGATTATAATGATTTCTGGGAATAGGTCGAGAAACCATATCATATCTTGATTCGTCAATATATGTTGTTTCTGACCATTGCTGAGTAAAAAACCTGGTGATATTACGGTTAACATTAACATTCAATATCTGATCAAGTAAAACCTGTTCAGCACTTGCAAAAAGTACTCCGGAAGGCACTTCCGTTGGGTGCTTGGGATCTTCATTCAATGATGTAATTTCTCTTTCACATGATGTAAAAGTTAATGATAATGAAGCTAAGCCTATGATTAAAAATATTTTTTTCATTTTTTTTAGAATTTTAAAGTTATATCTATTCCAATATCACGAGTCGTAGGCAGTACGCCGATAGACTGTCCTTTTGCAGCTAACCCATTTCCTGTCCCTGCTTCCGGATCTGCATATGGTAAATTTTTATGGATAATCCATAAATTTCTACCTACAATAGATATTTTTGCATCTCGAATAGATGTATTCGCTAAAATAGATTTTGGTAAAGAATATCCTATACTCGCTTCTCTTAGTTTTACATAGGAAGCATCATATACAAATCTCTTGTTTGGCATAACACCATATCCGTCCACACTTCCAGCTGAACTTGGATCGCCTGCTACTGTAGTATTCACATTTCCATTTGGATTAACTCCCGGATTGACCACACCACTTTCTCTGTAATAAGCCGTCTCTTCATATAATCCAGTTGCAATACCATAGGCCATATCCGGAGAATATACATCTCCTCCTTGCTTAACATCAATAAGGAAACTAAAAGAGAAATCTTTGTAACGGAAACTATTTCTTACACCTCCTACCCAGTCTGGTGTAATATTTCCAATAACCTGATTATTATTTCTAAGATAATTTCCACTAACTGGATCTACAATTTTGTTTCCATTTGCGTCATATTGATAATCTGATCCTACCAATGCTCCAAAGGCTTCTCCAACACGGGCATTCAAAGACACACCATTCTGATAAGTAGCCATTAGATAATTCTGTGAATTACCATTTAGTGAAATAACTTTATTTTCGTTCTTAGACCAGTTTACGTTAATATCCCAAGTAAAATTAGCAGATTTAAAAGGTGTACCATTCAATTGAACTTCAATACCCTTATTATCAATCTGTCCAGCATTTACTAAGAATGTTCTATACCCTGTAGCAGAAGATACCGGCAAATTGATAATTTGATCAATAGTTTTAGTTTTATAAATGGCCACATCAAACCCTAATCTATTTTTAAAGAACTGGGCCTCCATACCAAATTCTGTTTCTTTTGATCTTTGAGGTTTCAAATTAGGATTCGCAAGGAAATAAGGTTGATCGAATAGTCCTTCTCCTCTTGCTTTAAATGTATTTGCCAATCTGTAATTAGTCGTAGAAGATCCTACTTCAGCATAATTCCCTCTAACTTTCCAGAAACTAAGCCATGGCTGTTTCACAAATTCTGACAAGATAAGGGATCCTGTTACTGATGGATATGAGTAACTGTTATTTCCTTTTGGCAGGTTAGAAGATTGGTCAACACGGAAAGTACCATCTACAAATAAAAAGTTCTTATATCCAAAAGATGCTGTTGCATATAAACTTGAAGTCAAAAATTTCGCATAATTTTCATCAGGAGGAAGTATAGTTCTTACTGAATTGGATATAGCAAAAAGTCCCGGTTTAGATAAACCGCCTTCTGTACTCATGTATATGTTATCGATCAGATTTCTTCTAACGTTTCCTCCAGCAATACCACTTACATTCAAATCAGGGGTAATATTAAATTTATAGTTAGCAAATAAATCAAAATTCATTTCCGAATTTTTAACATTCGTTCTTGCATATCCTGAACCTACGTTAAGACCAGAGGCTCCGAACACCTGAGGTAATGATCCGTTCATAAGTCTTTCTTCAACAACCATCTGTAAATCATCATAGGATAACTTACCTGTGATACCAAAGTTTTTAGAAATATCATATTTTAATTGTGCATAACTAAAAACTCTTGTTCTATCATCTGATTGATAACTCTGATACCTTTGAAAATAAGGGTTATTCCAGTATTGTGGAGTACCATCAGTTGCTGATGTCCGATTCCAAGAAAAATTACTGTTTCCATTATTAGCATAGGCACTTCTTAAAGCATACACATCTACGTTGGTCTCCCACCATTGTCTAAACCCAGAAACAATATTATCTGAATAACCTGTTTCATTACGTCCTCTTGTACCTTGTAAAGTTAAGGTGGTGAAGACAGAAGCATGCAATTTGTCTGTAAAATCGTGATTAAACTTTGCTGATATTGTATTTTTCCTTAATTCGGAATTAGGCATCAATCCATTGGAAAGCATATTAGAGTATGATAAGGAAAGATTTGACGTTTTATTTCCTTTTTCAATGGTGACTGTATTAACATAAGTGACTGGTGTTTCAAAGAATTTGATAGGTCCATTTTTAGCGGCTACCCAAGGTGTTGCTTTTCCATAATTAGGTGAAGATGGGTCAAATGAATCCCATTGATACACCAATAAATTGGGATTAAATGCAGGTCCATATGATGCATCATCTCCAAAGTTAGCATAATTGTATCCTCCTGGCCCAGGATCTTCATTCCAAGATTCACCTCCATATCCTGCTCCATATTTTGACTGGTATTTAGGGAACGTAGATTTATCGATAAAGCCAGCTGTAATTCCAGAACTTAAAGTAACCCCCCAGCTTCCGTCATTATTTCCTTTTCCACTCTTTGTTACAATAAGAATAACCCCATCACTACCTCTTTCTCCATACAAAGCAGATGCTGCGGCTCCTTTTAGAACGTTTATTGATTCAATATCTTCTTGGTTAATATCTGATAAGAAATTTCCATAATCGAATGGAGCTCCCGTTGTTACGGTTGTATTATTAACAGGCGAACCATCGATTACAATAAGTGGAGAACCACCATTTAAAGATTTGTATCCTCTGATCAAAAGATTGGCAGATCCGCCAAAATTGTTATTCGTATTTACCTGTAGTCCGGCTACCTTACCTGAAAGAAGAGATGCTACGTTACCGGTATTGGTTGTTCCACCGGTTAATTCTGCAGCTTTAACTTCTTCAGAAGCATAACCAAGAGATTTTTTCTCTCTTTTGATTCCGAGTGCGGTTACCACCACCCCTTCAATCTCTTTTGTTTTTAGTGTATCATTCTTTTGCTGAGCTTTAGTAACAGCAATGGAAGAAGACAGCACTACAACAAGAAGGCCTGTTGTTAGTTTCTTCATATCAAATTAATTTTTGTGACTGTACAAATTTGTAAAACTTTCTTAATATCACAAAGAAAAATTCAATAAAAATATTTATTATTCAATATTTTAAAACAAAATATGATTAATAAATAATAAAATATGTTAAAATAAACACATTTAACAAAAATGAAATATTTATATGCTATATTTTTTTAGGAAATAATAACATTTATTTACATTGATAATATCTATATCATTATCATAAAAAACCATATATAAAACACTGATTCTCAATTAAGTGAAAAATTTATATTAAAAAAAAAGACTCTAAACAAAGCAGCACCTATGCAAAGCATATATTTTGCAGAAGTCTAAAAACCGACTTGGAAAGACTTTTTAAAACAAAAAAAACCGCCCGAAGGCGGTAATAAAATATATTAAAAATCTGTAAAATTAATTTTGGTTCCAGAAAGGAGTTTTATTGTTTTTAGTAAACACCTCAGAACTTGAAATATTCGGAACATTTGCTGAGTTACCTACATATTCAGAAGTTGGATAGATCAATCTCCACGGTTTATTTGCTCTAATTGAAGTTGTAGCCATAGGAGAGTAAGGATACTGTTGCTGCATTCTATTGTACTCAATATACATTTCCGTTGGATTGTAATGAGTTAAAAGAATCCACTTCTGTGTCATAATAGCTTCATACTTCTGATCAGTAGAACCTGTCCAACCTAATCCTGGTCTTGTAGAAATACTTGTTTTGTAAGCATCTATAGCTGCAAGAGGAACATTAGCATTCATTATAGTTGCTGATTCAGTAATACCATCAGTAAAAGACTGCTGAGCATTCCAGGAGGTAAATATTCCTGGGTACCTTAAAGCAGCTTCGGATTTAAGTAAATGAATTTCAGCTAAAGACATTAAAAGACCACCTCTGGCATTTCCTGCTGCCATAAGAGTTGGTTTAGGTGTAGCTACAGTGGATCCAACATAATAAGGAGATAAGGGGGAAACAACATTACTATCATTTGGAGCTCCTGGTTGTCCTGGCGTTGCGCCTTGTCTAATTCCTCTAACAACCACTGCACCATTATATGAAACTAAACTAAATATTCTACTTCTTCTAGGGTCTACAATACCATTAAATTTCTGATAAAATGCATTAGTCATTCCAGTATTATTACCATTCAAAACTGTTGCTATATGCTCAGAAGCAGTCATCAAAACTCTATTCTGCGCTTCTGCTCCTGCAGAATTATAAAATAAATTTAAAACAAGAGGATTTAAAGAGTCATCACTGCTTGATGAATAGCCTGGTTTTTCAAATACATTTTCATTCAAGACACCGTTTGCTGCAACCGTAGCTAACTGCTGATTTCTGTAAGTTGCAAGATCTCCTGTCACATTAGACATTCTCATCAGCAATCTTAACTTTACAGTATTTGCAAAATTAGACCACTTAGTCATATTACCTGCAAAAATAATATCAGTTGTTCCTAAAGCTATGGGTGTATAAGTGCTGCTTGATGATTGTGCATTTGCAATAAGAAGCATTGCTTCATCCATATCACTAATCAAAGATTTGTAAATAGCAACATCATCATCATATTTAGGAGTCAGGTTAGTCTGTCCTTGGAAAGCTTGAGAATAAGGTGCATCTCCATAAAGGTCAACGATATACTGCATATAATAAGCTTTCATTACCTTAGCAGCAGCCACATAGTAATCCTGAGAGTGATCTGCATTTGCATACTTCTCTATATATGCAAAATTGGCTAAAATAGGATATATACCATCCCATATTGTATCATAAAAACTGCTATTAACAGATGCTAAAGTGTATTCAGAAGAAAAAGGTCCTCCATAAGCATAAGAGTTCCCCGCCCAGCTATTCATCATAATATTACCAAACTGCATCATATCTCTCGACTGAGTTCTATATAGCTGAGTTACTGCACCTGGGAAAATAAGCTGCGGTGTTAAATTTTCCTGATGGATACTATTAGGGTTTTCATTGATGTCTAAGTAAGTATCACAAGAACTTAATGCAAGTCCCATTGCAACAAAAGACACTAAGATTTTTATTTTTTTCATTTTTTTCGATTAACAATTAACATAAAATAATTTAGAAGGAAGCATTTAAGCTAAACCCAAAAATTCTGGTTGTAGGATACTGGCTTGTAGCAGCAATACCTCCAACACCCACAGAAGAAGTTTCAGGATCTGCGAAATTTCTGTTGGACTTAGCATACCATACAAAAGCATTTCTAGCATACACTCCTACAGATAATGATCTTACAAATGTACTTGCTAGTACAGATTTAGGTATCTGATACGATAATGCAATTTCCCTGATTTTTAAAGCTGTACCATCAACAACAAACTCTTCTCCCACTGCAGTCTGATAACTACCTGAGAAATAATCAGCTACTCCCTGATAACTACCATCTCCCAATACAGGTGTTGTGTTTGGAACATATTGACCATTTACCAATTGAACAGAATTAGGAATAACATATCCATGCCTTCTTTCCTGATCAGCTGATTTCTCCAAGGCTCCGGCAAAACCTAATAAACTTTTAGTATCTGAAATAAAGCTATTTCCAGTTCTATAATCTCCAGTAACCGAAAGTGTTAAATTCTTATATCTAATATTCGTTGAAAATCCGATAATGTAGTCAGGAGTTACTTTTCCTAATATCTCATATTTAGAATTGGTAATAGGTAAACCATTTTCGTCTACGATAATATTTCCATTATTATCTCTTTCATATCTTACCCCTTTGATAACAGGCATTTGTTCACCTTTAACCGCAAATATACCTGCAGGAATACTATAAGCATCAGAAGCTAAACTCACTTCGTTTACTCCCTCACCTAAATCTTCAACCAAAGATTTATACTTAGAATATGAACCTTTTAAATTCCATTCAAAGTCTTTCGATTTAAAAGGAGTCAGCCCTAAATCAATTTCAAAACCTGTATTTTTAATCTTACCCACATTACTTGTTAATGAAGAAATACCCGTTGCTGTTGACACGGTACTTCCAGTAATCAAGTCATTCGTTTTTGTTTGGAAAGCAGATGCTTCAATAGTAATTCTGTCTTTGAAAAGTCCTAAACTAATATTTCCTTCTAATGTTTTATTAGCTTCAGGTCTAATGAATTGATCCGTAGGATTTCTATTCAACAGATAAGAAGAGTTGGTCATAGGATACCCTGTTGGGAAAACTCCAATCTCATCTAATGCGTAGGCCCCTACTACAGCATTACCTGTAACGGTATAACTTCCACTAACTTTTAAGTAGTTTAATATATTATTATTAGTTAAAGATGCAAATGCCTTTGTAGGGATGAATGAAGCTCCAGCAGAATAGTAAGGATATATCTTATTCTTTAAATCAACAGTATAAGTAGGTCTTACACTAAGACGAGAAGTTTCCTCTCCTCTTCCTGTTAAGTTTAAGAACAAATAATCTTTGTATGCTAAATCAATATTAGCAAATAAAGCTACTTGTCTTGTTCTTGTAATCGTATTATCCAATGCATACCATGGCGTATTATTCTGAACATTCTGAACATTATACCATCCCGGGATTTTCAAATTGGTTCCTCCAACATTCGAAGTTGTTATATAGTTATCGGTAATGTTATTACCAATATTAGCAACAATGTTTAAATTATCTGTCAAATCATATTTAAAATTCAACATTAAATCTCCATAATAGTTTCTCGTTCTTGAAACGGTCTTGTTATAGGAAGACGTCAAACTTCTAAACCCAAAAGATGTCAATGGAAAATCGTCTATATCAGTACCCGGAATTGTGTATCTCACACCAGATGCATCAAATCCATCAACGTGATTTTCAATCTCCTGCCCCATCATATACAACGTACCGTTATACGTCAAACTTATATTTTTATTGAATTCATACCCCAAAGATATAATACCTGTTGCAGACGTAAGAGCACTTGCTCCTCTTGAATTATCTCTGAATGTATACGGATTGTAAACAAATGGAGAATAATTCCCTGCAAATCCTGAATTTTTAAAATCCCTAACATCAATATTAGTAGGAGTTTGCAACATTTGAGCATATAAATTAGCATTGGTCTGTTGTATAGATTGGTCAATAACATTTAAAGTACCATCCATTCTAAACTTCCCAATCTTTTTTCCACCTTTGAAGAAAAGTGTATTTCTTTTTAATTTATCACCAGGTATAATAAATTCATTTTCTAACCTGTCATATGACAAAAATGTGTAGGAGTCTTGCCCCCCCATACTTACATTAAATCCATTTTTATACATAATCCCAGTATTAAAAAACGTACTAAGATTATTTCCTCTATCTTTAGCAGAATATCTTGTTTTAAGAAACTGTCCATTAGCCTGAGGTAAACCCACTTCAACTAATTGTCCTCCGATACTTGGATCTGAATACGCTGGTCCCCATGCTGTATTTTCCCAAGGAACCCAATTCGTACCATTATAGTCTACATCAGAATAATCTGACTCGCCTGGATAACCTTGACCATACAGCTTTTGTCTGATTGGTAATTTATATGCACTGGTAAATTCAATAGAAGAACTAAGGTTTACTACAACCTTTTCTGATTTTGACCCTCTTTTGGTTGTAACTACAATTACACCATTACTCCCCTGAGATCCATACAAAGCAGATCCCTGCTGCCCTTTAATTACGTTAACATTTTCCACAACATCTGGAGGAAGTTGATTGAAAACTGTAAGGGTAGATACAACTCCATCTATAACTACTAAAGGGTTAGTATCCCCAGTGATAGATCTAAATCCTCTTAAAAGAATCTTAGTACTTGGGTTAACACCACTAGTTGTTGTATTAATCTGCAAACCTGAAACTTTACTCACCAAAGCTTGTGATAAGTTTGGACTCGCAGCCTGATTTAGCTCAGCAGTTCCAACAACTTTGTTACTTGTAACAACAGCATCTTGTCTTTTCTTAATTCCAAGAGCTCCTGTTACTACAATCTCACGTATATTCTGAGTCTTTACTGTATCACTTTGTGTATTTTGCGCATTCACGACTACAAAGGACGAAGTCAGAACTATAGCTATAACACTCGTAGTTAATTTCTTCATGTTTAAAATGATTATTTTTTATTGGTCACAAATATGTGAAACTTTCATAAAATCCACAAGTAAAAATGTTAATTTTTCATAAATACAATTAAATATATTAAACAAACAACAAAAAAACACCCATTAAATGATAAAAACCAAGTTAAACGATTTTTACAAGAAGCAATATAATTCACAATTATTAACATAAAAAAAACATACAAAAAAGCTGTTTACAACATATTTCGTAATGGATTAAATACCTAAAAATCACTATTATTGGAAAATTCCATATTTTTGTATAGCAAATAAAACAACGTAATGGATTTAATAAAAAACTGGTCAAATCTTTATATCGAAGCAGGATGTGATGAAGTAGGAAGAGGATGTCTGAGCGGACCGGTTGTTGCTGCTGCCGTAATTTTGGATGATGATTTTAAACAGAATCTCATTAATGATTCAAAAAAACTGACATTCAAAACGCGAATGGAGCTTGACAGTTACATCAAAGACAATGTTAAAAACTATGCTATTGCAGAACTTCCTCCTTCGTTTATTGATGAACACAATATATTGAATGCCAGCATCCATGCTATGCATCGTGCATTGGATAATTTAACCATAATCCCGGAACTTATTCTGGTAGACGGCAACAAATTCCATCCTTATAATTATATTCCTCATCAATGTATTATTAAGGGAGATTCGAAGGTATTATCTATTGCCGCCGCTTCTATTCTTGCTAAAAACTATCGTGATAAACTGATGATTGAACTTCATGAAGAACATCCTGAATACGGCTGGGATACCAACTTTGGTTATGCTACAAAAAAGCATCAGGAAGCTCTTATAAAGCATGGTCCGACAAAGCACCACAGGCAATCTTTCAGACTTAAATATGACTAAAAGAAACACTCCCGTTCATCTTTCTGCATACGTTTAATATACACACATTTTAATTATTCTTCCATAACGATTGCTTTTTGTGTATCGTTATTTCAGGACTAGACATATAAATAAAAAAAAGAAGCAATGAATCATTGCTTCTTTTTTTATGGTAATAATTAAAGTATCATCTACTTCTTTTTATTTCTTTGTTGTTCTTGAGCTTGCTGCTGTTGTTGAGCACTCTCCATCATTTCTCTCATCTTTTTCTGGAACTTACCTTCTGTTTTCGGCTTTTCCTTGTTAGACTGAATCTGAGCATGAATTTTCTTCTCATCCAAAATCACGTATTTAATCACAAGGATAATCAGAATATTAATCGCATTCGATACGAAATAATACCATGAAAGACCAGATGCAGAAGTATTCAGGAAGAATAGGAATGTAACCGGGAAAATATACATTAATACTTTCATATTCGGCATTCCTTCCTGCTGTGGCTGTTGCATATTTCCAGACGTCATTACAGTATAAATCAAGATAACTACAGTACAAGCTAATGCAAAAATACTCAAGTGATCCCCCAAGAAAGGAACTTTGAATGGTAATTTAATCAAATCATCATAAGCTGTTAAATCTTTTGCAAACCAGAATCCTTGTCCTCTCAAATCAATAAAGTTCGGGAAGAAACGGAATAGCGCGTAGAAAATCGGAATCTGAACCAATGCCGGTAAACATCCCGCCATTTGATTTACGCCTGCTTTCCTGTAAACCTCCATCGTTGCCTGTTGCTTTTTCATTGGATCAGCATCCTTAAACTTAGCATTTACCTCATCAATTTCCGGACGAATCACCTTCATCATAGCACTCAATTTATGCTGCTTATACATAATTGGTGATAAGATCAGCTTTACAATGATTGTCATTACAAAAATCACCCAACCTGCAGATAAGCCCCAACTTGCAATGATACCATACAACCACATAAAGAAATAACGGTTCATCGCTCCAATGAATGACCACCCTAATGGCAGAATTTCATCAAAATTCTTATCATAAGATTTTAATAAAGGTAAATCCAATGGCATAAAATACCAGGTGAAATCCTGATTCAGCTCGCTTCCTGTCATTTGAACGAAGCCTTCGTAGTTGAATTTCTTTAGATACTCTCCTTCTTCAACGTTTTCCTGGTTTCCTTTACTTTGTGTAAATCCGTTTTTAGCTTCAATCACTGAAGAGAAAAACTGTTGCTTTACTCCAATCCAGTTAAGGGTTTCCTTTTCTTCCTCCATGGTAGTTCTTCCGTCATAATCATAATCTTTATAATTATTGAAAGCATAAGAGAATTCTGAGTGAGACTGTTCCTGAGCTCTCCCTTTTTCAAGGTTTCTTACATTATAATCCCAGATGAAGTCTGCTTTGTTGTCTGAAGTAATTTTAGAAAGCCCCTGAGTTCTCACTTTGAAATCAAGAGTATATTTCGGAAGTAACGTATAGATAAACTGAATGACAGCTCCATTATAGTCAGCTGTCAATGTAACAGCATTTCCATTAACCGTTGGAGAGAAAACTAAATCTTTAGTATTGATAATTTTCCCTGTTTTATCCTTAAACTGAAAACCGTAGTTTGAGTTGTTTTTGTTAATCAGATAAAGGGGTTGGTCAGCATGATCTGTTTTGTGATCATAGGCTTTATACTTTAAAAGTTCCACTTTAGAAACCTGCCCTCCAAGACTTGAAAATTCAAGTTTCAGTTCATTGTTTCCAAGACTTGCCGTTTGAATTGCATTAGGAGTTACACTTGGATTGATATTGGTGGCCTGAGTTGGTTTTACAGCATTTTTTGCCTGTTCCGTTTTCTGCTGCTGAGCTTTCAACTCTGCTTCTTTTGTTTGTTTGTTCTGGAAATAGAACATAAACCCAAAGAGAACCAGGCATAAAACCGCGAAACTAATCATTTGCTTCTTATCGATTCCGTTGTTTTGTTGCATTTTATTTTATATTAAAATTTTAAATTTAAAATGTACGTACTGATGTACGTAATTTGAGCTGACAAAAATACTGTTTTTTTATCAAAACTCTATGCTTTACCCTGTTACTATATAACAAACTCAAGCTGAGAATAATCAGCCTGAGTTTATTTGTAGACGTTTATGATAAAATTTTACCTTATTTCTTTTCGCAAGCCTTAATGAAAGCTCTGAATAAAGGATGCGGTGTAGCAACTGTACTCTTATATTCTGGGTGATACTGAACCCCAACATAGAATGGGTGATCAGGAAGTTCAAGAGCTTCTACCAATCCGGTTTCAGGGTTGGTACCTGTTGCAAGGAAACCATATTTTTCAAATTCCTGAAGATACTCACTGTTGAATTCATAACGGTGACGATGTCTTTCTGAAATATTTTTGCTTCCATAAATTTCTGATAACTTAGAACCATTCTTTAATGAACATTTCCAAGCTCCAAGACGCATTGTACCTCCTTTATCTACTACATTTTTCTGTTCTTCCATTAAAGAAATTACAGGGTCTGGAGTAGCGGTATCAAATTCCATTGAATTGGCTTTGGTATGTCCAAGAACATTTCTTGCAAATTCAACAGTCATGATCTGCATTCCTAAACAGATTCCCAACATAGGAATTTTGTTTTCTCTTGCATATTTTGCCGTAAGCACTTTTCCTTCAATCCCTCTGTCTCCGAAACCTGGTGCTACAAGAATACCATTCACTCCTTTCAAAGTATCTTTAATATTCTCTTCTGTAATATCACCACTGTATACCCATCTTACTTTTACTTCAGTTTCAAGGTCAGCTCCTGCATGTTTGAATGCTTCAGCAATAGAAATATAAGAATCCTGTAGAGAAACATATTTTCCTACCAATGCGATTTCAACGGTTTTCTTAGGATTCTGGAATTTTTTAAGGAAACTTTTCCAGTCTTTAAGGTCAGCTATTTTATCACTTTTCAGATCCAGTTCTTTCAATACTACATCATCGAAGTTTTGCTTCTGAAGATACATTGGAACTTCATAAATGGTTTCAAGATCTTTACATTCGATCACATTATCCAAAGGAACATTACAGAACTGAGCCAGTTTTGCTCTCTGATCTTTAGGAATTTTGTGTTCTGTTCTGCATACTAAAACATCTGCCATGATTCCGCTTTCCATTAACTGACGAACAGAGTGCTGAGATGGTTTTGTTTTTAATTCTCCACTTGAAGCCAGATAAGGCAGCAGAGTTAAGTGAATCACCATAGAATTGCTTTCTCCCAGCTCCCACTTCAACTGGCGAACTGTTTCAATGTAAGGTAAAGATTCGATATCTCCTACCGTTCCTCCGATCTCTGTAATAATGATATCGTAGTTCTGTTTTGAAAGGATTTTAATTCTACGTTTGATTTCGTTCGTAATATGAGGAATCACCTGAACTGTTTTTCCAAGGAAGTCTCCTTTTCTTTCTTTTTCAATGACAGTTTGGTAGATTTTCCCTGTAGTAACGTTGTTGTTTTGGGATGTAGGAGCATCAAGATAACGCTCATAGTGGCCTAAATCCAGATCCGTCTCCGCACCATCTTCAGTCACATAACACTCTCCGTGCTCATAAGGATTCAATGTTCCCGGGTCAATATTGATATATGGATCAAGTTTTTGGATCGTAACGTTAAAACCACGTGATTTTAACAATAGTCCCAGAGAAGCAGACACGATTCCTTTTCCCAAAGATGAAGTTACACCTCCTGTCACAAAGATGTACTTTGTATTCTTTTTACTCATTAGATTAGGTTTGTGCAAAGTTATGGGAAAAAGAAATACAAAGCAATCTTTTAGATTTTGAAAATGCCAAAACATCCCTCAAACAGTCTTAAAACCTGATAAAAAAATTTATCTATATTTGATCTAAACAAATGAAACAAAGCGATAACCACTATGATTTCTGTATATAAACTAAAACCCAAATTCCAGCAGCTTCTTACCCCTGTGTTATTATTTTTACACAAGAATAAGATCTCAGCTAACCAGATTACCATAAGTTCGATTCTCTTATCTGCTGGAATTGGCCTATTATTCTGGAATGCGGATATTTCAAAGTGGTTCTTTTTAAGCCTTCCAATAGGACTTCTTATTAGAATGGCACTGAATGCTTTAGATGGAATGATGGCCAGGAAGTTTAACCAAACCAGCAAACTGGGAGAAGTTTTGAATGAAGTAGGTGATATTGTTTCCGATGTGATTATATTTTTCCCTCTTCTTAAATTTCAACCGGAAAGTCTATACTTTATTATTATTTTCATCCTTATGAGCATTATCAACGAATTTTCAGGGTTGATAGGAAAAGTGGTAGGAAAAGAGCGCCGCTACGATGGACCGATGGGTAAAAGTGACCGGGCCTTGATAGTAGGATTATATGGTTTATTGATATTTTTCGGAGTCAGTATTACAGGAATTTCCCATTACATTTTTGGAATTCTCATCTTTCTTTTGCTGGTCAGTACTTACACACGCCTTAAGAAATCTTTGCATGAAGACTGAAGAAAATAAATTTGCAGATGTTCCTTTAAGAGTAAAAACATGGATCTACATTATTATTGTTTTTGCTGCAGGAATTTCATATCCGTTTGCTATGGCACTTTTTGTTTCATGGATCGGATTACAGTCATTCTTTGAATTTTCAAAAATGTTTAAAACACCTTTTGATCCTGTTATTTCATCTATTTTCATTGGAATCTCACAGTTTTATCTGATATTTTATCTCAATATTGAAGAGTACTTGTTGTACAGCACTATTATAGGCATTGCAGTTCTCATCTATTTGTTATTATTAAAGCTTAACGCTAAACAGATATATGGTACTCTTATCGGGCTATGTATCTGCTTATTTTCTTTTCCAAATTTATTCTGGATAAGAAATACTCCCAATGGTCTGAATGCGATTATTTTTCTTGTCGTAGTAACAGAACTGAACGACGTTTTTCAGTATTTGATGGGAAAATTCTTCGGAAAACGTAAAATCGTTCCTCAGATAAGTCCCAATAAGACGCTGGAAGGTTTTATCGGTGGTGTTTTTCTTACCGTTATTGTAAGCAATATTTTAGGTTTCTTTCTCCTCAAAACCGATATATTGACCAACAGTATTTTAGGAATAGCTCTTGGTACTTCCGGTTTCTTTGGAGATCTTTTCATGTCTTATATAAAGAGAAAAACAAATGTAAAAGATACCGGTGATCTTCTTCCCGGCCACGGTGGACTCCTGGATAGAATGGACAGCCTTATCTTCAATGCACCTTTATTTTTCTGGACCCTTTCACTTCTGATCAAAAGCTAAACTCATGAATGAAAAATTTAAAAGAGCGGTAATTTTCTCAGGAGGAGGAACAAGGCTGATGATCTATTTAGGTATTTTAGCGGCATTGGAAAAATTGGATTTAAAACCGGATCTTCTCATTGCTTCCTGCGGTGGATCGTTTGCAGCAACAGTAATCAATGCATTTTCCGATCATTTTTCAAGGAAAGAATATTTAAAGTCAGAAGAATATTACCAATTTGTTACTCAAACTACTTTAACAAGGCATAGAAAACTTTCCGAAATAGGTGTTTTCTCATTAAGAAAAGTATTTGCCACCCAAAAAGCTCCTTACATTGAAGATATTTTCAACCGGTATATTGTTGAAATGCCCCAAAATCTTGCAGAATGTTTTCCCTCTTTACAAAATGTTCAATTTTCGAAAGAAATTCCGACCCTTATCATAGGTTCTGAACTTTTATTTGATCCAAACGAAACAGGGCAGGCAAGAAAGGATAAAAAACTATTCAGAAAAGTCATCTTTACCGATCCTGAAACAGCTCTGAGATTAAAACCTGAACAACTAGCATCAGATTCTGATTGTTTTAAAGATAGTGCTGTGGAAAAAGCATCCAAAATACGGTCCGATTTTTCTATGCTCGAAAGTACCAGGGCTTCCATCTCTGATATGTTTTATGTGCAGCCTGCTTATATTCAGCATCAGTATTTCATGGGTGGAGTCATCGATCTGGTTCCTATGGAATTGGCAAAAAACATAGCAAAGGAAGTGATTACAGAAAAAAAACAGATTTATACAACCATCGAGGAATCGCTTATTCGTGCTGTTTTTGGTTTCAGCGCTAATGAGAGGTTATTAGAAACAGAGAAATTGATTTCTGATCTTCAAATTGATACAACAGGTATAAAAGTTGACCTGAAAGGACATTATCTGGAAAAAAGCATCAACTGGAAAAAACTTGAGCTCGATTTTTCCATCCCAAAAACTTATCCACAATTTAGAGAAGATATGGAGATGCAATGGCAGTACGGATTTAATCAGACAATAAAAAGTATAAAAAACGGATAACAATACTTCAACAGAAGGAGTGAAAATTCCCCTCCTTTGGAGGGGTGGCAAAAATTCAAAGAATTTTTGACGGGGTGGTTTTAAGACCTAATTTTTTAAATTTCAGCTAAAGCCCATTCGTATTGAATTAATGTTTCAAAAAAAATAAACTGTTCATTAAAAACATTTACCCTGTTTTCAGTTTTAAAATCTATTTTTACATACAATTGAAAATCACGAAACACGTATGAACGTTTTTATTGCGGGCGGAACCTCAGGTATTGGCTATTCTCTGGCCATACATTATCTTTCGAAAGGAGATCATGTCGGAATCTGTGGAAGACATTCTAATAAAGCTCCTCACAATAATTTAAAAAATCTTGAAATTTTTCAAGCAGATGTGAGTGATATGAACTCAATTTCATCTGCATTACAGACGTTTCTTAGAGATAAAAAAACACTTGACCTATTCATCAATTGCACGGGTAGTTATGCCGAAGATGTAGCTGGAGAAATCTCTTATGAAGAAGCTGAAGAAATGCTCCAAACCAATATTTTAGGCACAGCTAACTGCTTCGAGGCTGCCAGAAAGGTAATGAAAAGTCAACAAAAGGGAAAAATAGCCGTGATTGCTTCCGTTTCCGGAATTTTAGAATATGAAAATTCCAGTCTTTACACCAAAACAAAACGTTCTGTCATACAAATTGCTGATGCTTACCGAAGAGCATTGAAACCTTTTGGAATTTCTGTGACCACCATTGCCCCGGGTTATGTAGATACTGAGAAGCTGAGACAGCTCAATCAAAATGACTTAAGCAAAAAACCTTTTCTTACCGATATAGAAACAGCAACTGCCACCATTACCGAAGCTATTGAAAAAAGAGAAAAACTTATTATTTTTCCTGTTAAAATGAAGTGGATGATGAAATCACTGTCCCTTCTTCCTTCTTCACTGTTAAATATGATTATGTTCAGAAAAGCTAAATGGATGAAAAAAGATTAACAATACTACAGAAGTTCTTTGCTCTGCTTCTCTGCTCCATTATATTTATGATGGTTTATAACTTTGCTGCCTGGTATACTTCTACCCTTACAACAGTTCCATCACTGGTCTTTGTTTTTGAAAAATATATCCCGTTTATCCCATGGGCCATCATTCCTTATATGACAAGCGGATTATTTTTCTGCACTGTATTTTTCCTTTGTAAAGAGAAAGAACAACTTATTGTCTTAACCCGAAGAATACTTTTTGTCACCCTCACAGCCGGGTTTTGTTTTATAGTATTTCCTTTACGATTTTCATTGCCGAAACCAGAAATTGAGAATCCTTTTTTACAATATTCTTTTCAGTTTTTAAAAACCTTTGATTCACCTTTTAATCAGGCGCCTTCACTTCATATTGCTTATGCTTTTATCTTTTGGTCGGTATTCAGAGAGTTGAAAAAATTTCGGGCATTTCTGATGATTGCGCTTCTCCTTTTGGGAATTTCTACTTTAACGACTTATCAACATCATATTATAGATATTGTCATGGGAAGCATTCTTGCTCATTTAAGTCTTATCATCTTTCCTTTTAGAAAAAATACTATTCTTTATAGAAATTTTCATGTAGCCAACGTCTATTTTTTTGCAGGATGGATTTTGATTTTGATGACATTATTGATGAATCAACTGATCGGTTTTCTAGCATTGATCATCTTATGGCCGGCATTCATTATTTTTCTGGTAGGATTTCATTATCAGAAAAACAATATTTACTTCCTGAAAAACAGGGCAGGAAATATTTCATGGATCAAAAAAATATTCTACTTCCCTTACGTTATAATCTATAGAATATCCTGGATTTTCTTTCGGAAAAATAAAGTTCCTGTACAGGTTTTCCATGGGCTTTATATTTCATCAAGACCTGATTCTGAGGATTTGAAAAACTTTACTGCTTCTGCTATCTATGATTTGTCTTCAGAAATGGAAGAAGTTGCTGCTTTAAAAGAAAATCCCGGCTATCATTTCGTCCCCTTTCTGGACATAGGGACTTTTGATATTCATGAAACTCAAAAACTGGTTTCTGACATCACAAAACACTATACAACACTTCCAAAAGATGGAAAAATCCTGATCCACTGTACCATGGGATTCACAAGAAGTTCAGTTATTGCCATTCTGGTGATGAAAAATATTCTATCTTTATCTCTGGAAGAAACAATAATCACCATGAAAACCATCAATAAGAATATGGTCACTCCATCTTATCTGCAGGATTTTCTAAAAAATTTTAAGATATGAAAAGCGGACATTTTAAGAGTTTTGACAATAGTGAGATTTTCTATCGTGAATGGAATTATCAGCCTCATCAGAAAACCATCATCATGATTCACCGTGGGCATGAGCATTCTGAAAGATTACATGATATTGCACAGTCACCTCAATTTTCAAAGTATAGTATTTTTGCGTTTGATCTTCGGGGACATGGTCATACAAAGACTAAAACCTCATCCGTTTTCATGGATTATGTAAGGGATCTTGATGCATTTTCCAAGTTTCTTATCACTCAGTATGATGTGAAGATCTCTGATATTTTTGTGGTGGCCAACAGTATTGGCGGTGTGGTTGCTTCTGCCTGGGCTCATGATTTTGCACCTGGTATTGCAGGAATGGCATTGCTTGCGCCTGCTTTTAAAATCAACCTCATCGTTCCACTGGCCAATGAAATGATCACTTTAGGAACCAAACTTAAAAAAGGACTGATCATCAAAAGCTATGTAAAAGCCAAAATGCTGACACATGATCCTGAGCAGCAAAAAGCTTATGATACCGATCCTCTTATTTCAAGATCAATAGATGCAGAACTGCTGATTGATCTTGCCAAAGCCGGAAAACGTCTTGTAGAAGATGCAGAAGCGGTAGACACCCCTACTTTAATTTTAGCTGCTGAAAAAGATCATGTGGTTTTCAATAAAGAACAGAAACTTTTTTATGAAAAGCTGGATACGGATCTAAAGAAGTACGAAATATTACCCAATTTCTTTCATGGAATTCTATTTGATTCCGGAAGGGAAAAAGTATATGATAAAATTGTTGAGTTCGCTCACCAATGTTTCAATAAAACCCCAAAACAACCTAGCCTTTCTCCTGATCGTTTCTCGGTAAAAGAATACCAGGATCTTCAGAACAATGTAGGAAATAATCTGAATTTTAAAATGCAGAAATTCTCTTTGGGGAAAATCGGAAAAATAAGCAACGGAATGGCAATAGGCTTACGATATGGCTTTGATTCCGGAGCTTCGTTGGATTATGTATATCAAAACGAACCAAAAGGAAAACTTGGTTTCGGAAAAATGATGGATAAGAATTATCTTAATGCTATTGGCTGGAAAGGAATCCGTATCAGAAAACAAAACCTTCTTCAACTTTTGGAGCGTCATATTCAAACTCTGAAACAACAGGGAAGAAAAATAAAAATACTGGATATTGCAGGCGGAACCGGAAATTATTTATTTGATATTAAAGAAAAGCATCCTGACGCTGAAATTGTCATCAATGAATTTGTAAAATCCAATATAGAGATTGGAGAAAAAGCAATCAAAGAAAAAAAGTTTCAGAATATCCGCTTTACCAACTACGACTGTTTTGATTCTGCCACGTATCAAAAACTTAACTTTGAACCTAATATCACCATTGTATCCGGAATTTTGGAATTGTTTGGGGACAATGAAATGGCAAGTAGGGCTATTCAGGGGATTCTTTCGGTTTCAGAAAAAAATTCTTTTATTGTTTATACCGGGCAGCCGTGGCATCCGCAACTGAAAATGATTGCCTATGTTCTGAATAACCACCAGAATAAAGACTGGATCATGAGAAGACGCTCCCAGAAAGAGCTGGACAGAATAATGGCGCACAACACCATACAGAAAGAACATATGTTGATTGATGATTTTGGAATTTTTACCGTTTCTTCCGGAAAAGTGAATGCTGATAAATAATTTTTTGATACCCCATTTTTTAACAGCTTATCCACACTCAATAAAAAAGGGCTTTCAAGTTTTTTGAAAGCCCTTTTTTATTGATATTCTTAGATTATTGTTTCACTAGTTCAAAATAGCCTGTTATTTCAACATCTTTTGCTACACCGGCACCCGTTGGATCGTATTTAATTCCGTAATCCAGGCGGTTGATGGTAAATTTGGTCTGAATACCCATTATTTCTTTTCCGTCTTTATTTTTGGTAATTCCTCCAAATGTTACAGGTACGCTGATTTCTTTTTCAACATTTTTAATAGTTAGTTTTCCCTTTAAAACATAGCTGTTATTCTTGTCCTTGGTAATAGAAGTACTTTTAAAATCTATCGCCGGAAACTTTTCAGCATCGAAAAAATCAGGACTTACAAGGTGTCTGTCTCTCATCTCAACTCCTGTGTTAATAGAGCGGACGCTTAGTTCAAAATTAAAATCGGAATTATCCAGATTGGCTGCGCTATTAGTAACTCTTCCCGAAAACTTATCGAATCTCCCTTGCACAAAATTGATTCCCATATGTTTAATATTGAAATTAATGGAAGAATGCATCGGATCTACTTCCCAGGTTCCCTGAGCGAATGCTACCACACTAAAAAGTGCAAATACAAAAGATAAAAATACTTTTTTCATTGGATTTCTATTTTACGTTACTATTTTATTTGAATAAAGCTAAGATATGAAAGATATTTCTAGTATACACATCAGTTAGTTTTTAATAGTGTATCATTTATAAGAATTCCTTTTTTTATAACTTCGCAGTATGGCAAAACTGAAAACAGCATATTTCTGTCAAAACTGCGGAACTCAATACCCTCAATGGCTAGGGCAATGTAAAAATTGTGGAGAATGGAATACTTTGGTGGAAGAAGTCGTTGAAAAACCTTCCCATAAAACACCTCCTTTTTCAAAATCCAAGCAACACGTCATCAATATTGTTGAAGTGGAAACGAGTGAGGAACCCAGAATAAAAACACCTTCTGAAGAACTGAACCGTGTATTGGGAGGCGGAATTGTATTAGGCTCAGTTACTCTTATCGGTGGAGAACCCGGTATTGGAAAATCTACCCTTCTCCTGCAGCTTGCATTAAAAATGAAGAAAAAAGTTTTTTATGTTTCCGGAGAGGAAAGTGCATCTCAGATTAAAATGAGAGCGGACCGACTGACTGATATTCAAAATCCGAATTGCTTCCTTTATACAGAAACATCATTGGAGAAAATTCTTCATGAGGCTAAAAAACTGGAACCGGATTTCGTTATTATCGATTCTATCCAGACTCTTCAGTCTCAGCTTATTGAAAGCTCACCTGGCACAGTTTCTCAGATCAGAGAATGTTCCAATGAAATTATAAAATACGCCAAAGAAAACAGTACTCCGGTATTTCTGGTAGGTCATATTACCAAAGACGGGCAAATTGCCGGTCCTAAAGTTCTGGAACACATGGTAGATGTTGTTCTGAATTTTGATGGCGACAGAAATCACCTTTTCAGGTTGCTCAGAGCGAATAAAAACCGTTTCGGTTCTACTTCTGAAATTGGTATATACGAAATGATTTCCCAAGGTTTAAAGGAAATTAAAAATCCTTCAGAAATTTTGATCACTAAAAAATTTGAAGAGCTTTCCGGAAACTCTGTTGCGGTTACTTTAGAGGGAAACCGTCCTATGCTTCTGGAAATCCAGGCTTTGGTAAGTACCGCTGTTTATGGTACTCCTCAAAGAAGCTGCACCGGTTTTGATTCTAAGAGACTAAATATGCTATTGGCTGTATTAGAAAAAAGAGCAGGTTTTCAGTTAGGAGCGAAGGATGTCTTCCTTAATATTACCGGAGGGATAAAAACGGATGACCCGGCACTGGATCTGGCTGTTATTGCTTCTGTACTTTCATCCAATGAAGATATTGCCATCTCGGAACATTATTGTTTTGCCGGAGAGATAGGATTAAGCGGAGAAATTCGCCCTGTTGCCCAAATTGAACAGAGAATCACTGAGGCAGAAAAGCTTGGATATGAAAAAATATTTGTTTCCAATCTGAATAAAATTCCTAAAAGAAAATTTGGAATCAAAATTGAAGAAGTGAGCAAGATCGAGGATTTTCATGAAAGACTTTTTTAGTTTTGAATAGCCAATTTTGCTATATAAGCCAATGATCAATTGGAATGTGCGTAAAATTCACGAGCATAGAAAATTTATCATTGGCCTTTCATTATGGTATCCAATATCCAACATTGGTATTTAATTCATATCTTTAAATTATGAACTATCTGGCTCATTCTTTTTTATCTTTCACCGACGGGCAAATTGTAGGACAATTTCTCGAAGACTTTATCCGTAACAGAGACCGTTTTTCTTTTCCAAAAGAAATTCAGGATGGAATAACTCTGCATAGAGCAATAGATACTTTTACAGATTCGCATCCCGCTATTCATGAGGCAAAAAAGGCATTCTCTCCATTGGTAAGACTCTATGCTGGGGCATTTGTAGATGTTGCTATGGATTATTTTGTAGCCAATGATCATTCTCTCCACTCTCCTGAAGCATGGAAAGCACATTCTCTGCATGTTTACAGCGTACTCAATGCCCACAAAGATTGGCTTCCTGAAAATTTCAAAAAAATGCTTGTTAAAATGGAACAGGATGACTGGCTTTATAATTATCGTGAAGACCGGAACATTCAATTCAGTATTCAAAATGTGCTTAATAAGGCTAAGTACCTGGATAAAGATATTCCTGTTTTTGAAGCTTTTTTAAAAAATAAAGATTTTCTTCAGGAATGTTATACTCATTTTTTTCCTGATCTGATGGTTCATGTACAAGGAGTCAATTCTCTGCTTCAGTCATAAAAATAAAAAACATCAGCATATACTGATGTTTTACTTGTGTTATTAGAATATATTGCCCTAGTCCAGGTAAATGGGGAACTTTTTACCTATCCTATTATTGATGTTAATCACCGATTCTGAAAACCAAAAGCTGAGTAGAATTGGCGGCTAAAGTCATTCCGGTACCGGTACAGTTTCCAGATTGTCCTCTTCCTAACTGAATAGGCCAGGTTCTGGTTGTTGTAATAGTGGTAGCATAAGTAATAGTCCCTCCATGGTTTGATAAAGATCCTTCTGAATGGGCTGCGGTATTATGAATCCTTGTTGTACTGGTATTCAAAGGAAAATCCACAAAATAAGAACTTATAGTACATCCTGTATTACTATGAATTGCTTCATATACCATTGTCATTTGGTATGTTCCTGGTGGAAAAGTAATGGTATTTGTACCTGTATTGTACGTCATATTAGGAATTGAGTTTTTGACAATAGACATTGGTACTACAGATGAGCCACCGGCTCCTACTCCGTTTAGAAAGTCTGTTTGTGCTGTTTCTAATCTAAAAACAGCAGGATTGGGAATTGATAAGGCTCCTAGTGTTCCTATCGTTTTTACAACTCCATTAGTATCCAATACCATCAGGGGATCTGTGGTGGTATTTCCCGCTGTGGTTCCTTGTAAACGTA
This sequence comes from Chryseobacterium sp. JK1, assembly GCF_050632815.1. Taxonomy (NCBI): domain Bacteria; kingdom Pseudomonadati; phylum Bacteroidota; class Flavobacteriia; order Flavobacteriales; family Weeksellaceae; genus Chryseobacterium; species Chryseobacterium sp. JK1. The sequence continues at coordinate 521,248 of NZ_JBODRU010000003.1, forward strand.
AAGGATCTGTGCCGTTCACATGAAGTTTGTTGGTAGGAGCGGTAATCCCGATTCCCATGTTTCCAGATGTAGTAACCGCAATATCATTAGCCTGTTGGGTTGCATTAGGAATACCTGTGGTGGGATTGTCTTTTGCAGCATCGATATTGAAAACTCCTTGTGGGTTAGAGGTGTATATACCTACTTGCGCATACATGTAAGTGCATGAAATCAATAGCACTAATACAGAATAGTAGTGTTTCATATTATAATGGATTTGGTTTTAAACTATTTACGAATCATGTATTTTAATGTATTAACAATCACTGCAATGGTACATTAAAAATACACAACACTTCAAAAATCAATATAAAAATAAGTTATTTTTTTCAAACATAAAATTAAAACAATATTAATTTTTAAAAAAAATAACGATTTCAATAACATAAACATAAACCCACTTTATTTTGTTAAGACATATTATAATTACTTTCAAAACTGTTTATAAAGGTATCGGTTAGGATAGGATAATTTTTCGCTTTTCCGTTCGCCATTTACAATCATATGCACAATATTGATCTGATCATCGAATAAATTATACAGAAAGCTTACGGCTGCTTCTACTTTTTTAGGGCTGGATACGGATTCGGATTCCAAAAAAACATTCACAGATTCCTGATCTTCTTCATACCCGATATAGTTTACCTTTAAAAATTTATTATCAGCTTTTAGCTTCAGATATTCTGAACAGTATTTCTGTAAAGCATCGTTAAGCCGTGCTTTATATTTCTCATCATTAAAGTGAAAGGTACTTCCATATTTTTTACTCAAACCATTCTCAAGATCATCCAGAAAAAAACTTCCTGTCACTTCAAAGGTTTTTGATTTTGAATTATAATTGATCTCTACGGACCCTACATGATAAGGGTGAAAGTTTTCCGCACTGGAAAAACTCTGGAATACCAAAGTCAGTAACAAAAGAAAACCAAAAAAAAATTTACGCAACATTCATTCAATTTTAGAACAAATATAAAAAAAGCAACAGTTATATAACTGCTGCTTTCTATTATAAATTAATGCTTGAAAATTTACTACTTAACAACTTTTTTAGTAATTTTCGTATTATCATTTAATGTAATGGTAAACAGATCAAAGAATTAATTTAATTTATAATACGACAAGTTTTGTCGTAACGATGAGTTATTATTGCATATCAATTCTTAAACTTTTGATTTTACAGTAAATGAATTAACAGAAAATCACTATTGATATTAAATGATACAGATCGGGCATGCTTTTGCCGTTAAATCATTAAATTTGCAAAGCAAAAAAAGCTAATCACTAACTCAAATATAAATACGAGAATGAAAAAACTCTATCTCAGTGCATTGACCTTATGCACGGTCTTAGGTATTTCTGCTCAGGAAGTCATATGGCAGAAAGATATCAAATCCTCAACGCAGGATTTCTTAAGCCAGGTGACCACTACAATTGATCAGCAGTACCTTATTACAGGAAGCTCTATTCAAAGCGATAAGCAGCAAGCTTCAGGAAGTAAGCAAAACAATGGGTACGATTTCCATCTTATTAAATTGAATCAACAGGGACAGGAAGTCTGGGAAAAATACTTCTCAGGAAATAATCATGACTATTTATCAGCTACGGTGACCACTCAGGATGGTGGTTTTCTATTAGCCGGAACTTCCTATTCCGGAAAAGGACTGGATAAAAAAGATGATTCTAAAGGCGGTTCGGATATCTGGCTGATCAGAATCAATGAATTTGGAGATGAGTTGTGGCAGAAAACACTCGGAACCTCTTCAGATGAAGAAGCCCGATCGGTTATTCAAACAACAGATTTAGGATTTTTTGTAGCCGGAAATGTTCAGAATGCTACCAAAGGCTATGGTTCCAAAGATGTTTGGATCAGTAGAATTGATAAAGACGGAAAAGAACTTTCCCAACTTATTTTAGGCGGAAAAGGTCTTGATGAAGTGGAGAAAATGATTCCCACCAAAGATGGCGGAGCCCTACTGGGAATTTACTCAAGAAGCTCCGAAGTTCGTGTTTCTGGATCCGAACAACGATCAACTAGTTCAACAGCCATTAGCCAGATACCAAAAGCCAGTAGCAACTTTGGAGAAGGCGACTACTGGATTGTCAAATTAGACAAAAACGGAAAAGTAGAATGGGAAAAGAACTTTGGAGGAAAAGGAGACGATCACGTCCGAACCCTTGCTTTAACGTCTAATGGATTTATCATCGGAGGGGAATCAAGATCTGAAAGATCCGGAAACAAAACGGTTGGTATCGAAGAAGGAACTGATCTCTGGCTGATTTCTTTGAATGAAAGAGGTGATGAGCAGTGGCAGAAATCCTATAATTTCAAAAACAGAGATATTCTGATGAGCATGAGTGTACTTCATGCAGCGGATGATAAATCTTCTAAAGGAATTTTGTTAGGCGGTTATACGCAGGCTGAGGGAAGAATAGAAAAGGATGATGAAACCTTCTGGATGCTGTATCTGGATGAGAATGGCAATGAACAGTGGAGAAAACACATCACCGGAGAATCCAGAAAGAGAGAAGAAAGGTTATCTGACTTAAAACTGAACAGAGATGGCTCTATCATTTTGGCTGGAACGAGCGCGGAAGAGCTCGGAAAGGAAAACTGGAAGATCGTCAAGCTGGGAGACAAGCAGGTTGATAAGCTAATCGAGAAACAAGACATTAAGATTTATCCTAACCCAGTATCCGACTATGCGTATGTAGAAATAGGCTTCGATTTCAAGGAAGCAGATATTGTACTGTATGATATGGGAGGCAGACAGCTTCAGAATATAAAAACAAAGAATACAGTCACTAAGATCAATACCCAGGCATTGGTACAGGGCGCTTATCTGGTGACCATAAAAACGGATACTAATAAAACAGCGAATGCTAAACTGATAAAAAAATAAACACAATGAGAAAAAATAAACTTAAAATAATCCTTTTATTATCATTCTTTTCTTTTTCTAAATATCATTCTCAATCAGAGGAAATTTCGGGACAACAATTACATAATATAGCAACTCCAGAGATTGCCAGTATTATGAGATATAGTGACTTTCCTGAACTTGATTTTATAGGAAAGACCAACATATCGGTCCCTATTTACGATATCAATTTCGGAAAACTTAAAATTCCTATTGGACTTTCTTATAATACAAAAGGAAACAAAGTTGCTGATATTGCAACCTCAGTAGGGTTAGGGTGGATTTTAAACGCTGGAGGAAGCCTGACGACTAAGATTAATGATATGAATGATCTTCTGGAATCTTATACTTATTATGGGACAGACGACCTATCACTTACATGGCAGCGTCAGTCGAAAGGCTACTTATCTACAGATTATCCAACTGCTTTAGATAATACTACAACCCCAGGTTCAGGGTTCTGTATTCACCATATAATAGGAGCAAGTGATGATGCTACAACAGATGCTGCACCCGATTTTCACTATATCAATGCTCCCGGACTTGATGATAAATTTTATTTTACCAGAATTAATGACACTCAGTTAAAAGCAAACTTCTTTAATACCAATGCTAAGCTTAATTATACTCCAAATTTTAAAATAGAGAATGTTTGTTCCGGTTTTGAAAGTAATTGGTTAGGCTACTCCGGTTCTGCTTCTGTTTTCTATAGACCGGATGGGTTTGAAATTACGGGCGAAAATGGGTATATATATACATTTAAAGATTCAGATTTAATGAGTATAACACAATATCCTTTAGAACTTAATAGTCATAACATTAGACAAGTTAACACTTGGCATCTTACTAAAATAAAAGACCCATTTTCGGGAAAAGAAATTAATTTTGAATATGAACTTTATACCAATAATTATGAACATCCTTCTTTAGTAACTCTATTTAATTCTGTAGATTTCGGCGGTTATCTTTCTTCAGGTTATGGAAATTTTAATTTAACAAGACCCCCTTATGGTGGATTTATAATCAAAACTTATAATAATTTCTTGACTACAAAATTATACCCTCAAAGATTAAAAAAAATTACTACAGATCAAGAAACTATTGAGTTCAATTATAGTTTCGCAAGGCTTGATTATGCAGGTGAAGCTTTAAGCGGTATTGTGGTAAAAAATAAAATTGGAAATACTATTAAGCAGGCTAATTTTAATTACTCCTATTTTGATTCAGGAAATTGTTCAGCAGGGAATTACGAATGTAAAAGGCTCAAACTGACAAAAATAACAGATTCTTCTTTAGGAGACTATTTATTTTATTATGATAACAATATATTTCCTTCAAGGACCACTTCAAAAGTTGACTTTTTAGGATATTTTAACAACAATAATTCCAATATTACATTCTCAAAAACTGATTTTCATCCTTATGATATTCGCTATTATCCTAACACCAAAACTTATTTTTATCCTGAGCTAACTAAGGACAATGTCTTCCCATTTCAATTAAGAAATAAAACAGCTTATAAAATTTCAAATGAAATAGACAGAACACCTTCTGTTATATCTCAATTAGGATTGTTAAACAAAATAGTATATCCTACAGGAGGTTTTTTAGAATTGGGATATGAAAATGATGATTTTATGTATGAAGGAGAAAAATATATCTTGGGAAGTACAAGAATTAGCTTCATGAAACTCTATGATTTTCCAAACACTTTAAGTAAGGAAATCAAATATAAATATATCAATACAGACAATACATCTTCAGGACAGATTAATTTTATAACTCCACCAGAAGAATCAGTAAGATCTGAAATTTCTTCAGGAATTGGTTTTAACACAGGAGCTATAATTGGTTACTCTAGAATTATAGAAGAGACTATTGGAAAAGGGTATATTGAAAAAAAATACTCAAATTTCAATGATTATCCGGATAAACTGATGGATGTTGATCAAAGTTTTCCTGTCCAAAATCAAAATTTCTTCAAATTCATGAAATTTCCAAGCTCTTATATACAGTCTTTTGATGGTAGACGAGGTAAACTACTCTCAATAAATTATTATAAAGAAGGTCAATCTTCTCCTATAAAAAAAGAAGAATACTTTTATAACTATCAAATTAAAAGTTCTTTAAAGGTCACAAAACCATTTTATGGGAATAGTAACTTCCAAGACTATTCAGCATCAAATTATTTATTGATTTATTTTAATAATGTTAGCAATAGTACAAAAGAAGATTTCTTTTCATCTGGTAGTACAAAAGAAGAAAATATATTTGGCTATGATGGAAACAGGCTAACTTCCAAGAAAATCGTAATAGGAGGAGATACGATTGAAGAATTTTACAGGAACGCAAATGATAAAAGTGTTCAGAAGCTTATTAATGCTAATATTTTAAATATACCTATTGAAGTAGAGAAAAAGAAAAATGGCAAATTATTAAGTAAACAAGAAACCAAATATGAACATACTTACACTATATTACCCAGCGCTATATTATCTTCGAATTTGGAAAACCCAAGTGTAGTTTCCACCGAAATTACTTATGATCATTATGATATAAATGGAAACTTAGTACAATACACCACAAAAGACGGAGTTTCAACAGTAATTGTATGGGGTTACAATTATACTCAACCCATTGCCAAAATTAAGGGAGCAAAATTTACGGATATACAATGGTCATCTATGTCTTCTCTTTCAGCAGCTTCTAATACAGATGCAGCAGCGGGAACTAATAATGATGAAACAGACTTATTGAATGCTTTCAATACCTTTAGAAATAGCCTTCCTACCTATGAAGTTACCACCTATACTTACGATCCTTTGATTGGAGTACGAAGCATCACCCCTCCATCTGGAATCAGAGAAAACTATATCTACGATTCTGCTAATCGACTGGAAAAAGTGATCGATATGGATGGAAAGATACTAAAGGAGATGAAATACAACTATAAAAACTAACAACCGATGAAAAGAATAATAATCACAATCAATACCCTCTTACTAATGGGTATTGTAAAATCTCAGGTTCAGACTCCTTCAGGGTTGAGTAGCACAGCAGAAAACTACATCTATACCCGTTCCTATCTTGAGCCTAAAATCCAGAGTGATTCTAATGCCAAACAAATCCAGACCGTTCAATATTTTGATGGGTTGGGAAGGCCCAAGCAAGTTGTAAATGTAAAAGCCTCTCCACTAGGTAGGGATGTTGTAACCCCTGTAGAATATGATCAGTTTGGAAGACAGGTTAAAGAGTATCTTCCTATTCCCCAGGGAAGCACATTGAACGGAGCGATTATTCCCAATCCTCAGGCGAATCTAAGCAGTACTCCTTACGGACAGGAAAAGATCTATTCAGAAAAGATCTTGGAAAATTCTCCTTTGGACAAAATTCAGCAACAAATTCAAGTGGGGACCGATTGGGCCGCTAAGCCTGTTAAATTTGATTATAGCGCCAATGTTTTCAATGAAGTGTATCAGTATGTTACCACCACAACATGGCCTGAGGGAGCAACAAAAAGTACATTAGGTTTATCATCCAACGGGACCTATCCTCCTAACCAACTCTATAAAAACAGTGTGAAAGATGAGGATGGGAATGAAACGGTAGAATTTAAAAACGGTCAAGGACAGATTGTACTGGTAAGGAAGATCATGAGCCCTACTCTTCAGGTTGATACCTATTATGTGTATAATGAATACAATCAGCTGGCTTTTGTGATTCCTCCCAATGCGGTACATAAGGCCGTTACTGATGATCTGCTTAATGATCTGTGCTATCAGTACCGCTATGACGGAAGAGGCAGACTTGTGGAAAAGAAGCTTCCGGGTAAAGGCTGGGAATATATGGTGTATGATAAAACTGACAGATTAATGCTTACCCAGGATGCGAATATGAGAGCATTGGGCAAATGGCTGATGACCAAATATGATCAGTTTGGAAGGGTGGCTTATACAGGAATCTTCAGTTCAACTGAAACCAGAAATGCAATACAGAATCAAATTAAGGATTTGGTTATTTATGATGCACGCCATTCTACAGGATTCTTCAGAAATGGAATAAACATTTATTATACTGCGGTCTATTTTATTCCTGAAAACATACTGTCTGTTAATTATTATGATACCTATCCAGAGTATAGTTTTAATCCTACATTTCCTACAAGCATTCAGGGAGAATCTGTACTGACTGAAACCCCTTCAGTTGATGGAAGAAGTACCAAAGGATTACCTGTAATGAGCTTGGTGAAAAATGTTGAAGATGATAGCTGGACCAAGAATTATACGTATTATGATCAAAAGGCACGGGCAATAGCGAGTCATTCCATCAATCATCTGGGTGGATATACCCGCACAGAATCTGAGCTTGATTTTGCCGGGGTTGTAAAGAAAACGGTTACTCTTCACAAAAGAATGGCTAATGAATCCGGAATCACGATCACAGAACGTTTTGAATATGATCATCAGAACAGGCTCTTGGTACATAAACACCAGGTAGATGATAAACCCGAGCAGATTCTTGCCGAAAACAGCTACAATGAA
>NZ_JBODRU010000004.1:0-334431 GCF_050632815.1 Chryseobacterium sp. JK1
ATTCCGAACACAGAAGTTAAGCCCACCAGCGCCGATGGTACTGCTAACGCGGGAGAGTAGGCCGCCGCCAGTTTTTATTTTATTTTTAAAAAATCCTTTATCTTAACGATAAAGGATTTTTTTTGTTATATATCATACATCCCTTACCTTCCTCTCTTTCTTATACCTAAACACTTCTATACCCATATACTCACGTACTCTTATACCTATACTTATAGCTTATAAGGATCTCAATACTAAGGAATGTGTCGTTTATGATCTGATCTGTTCTTTTTCTTCCCGCTTCTTCCTTGTCTTTACCCTTATTACTGATCGATCTTCCACCAAACTCTCACTCCGTAGGAAGCAAAACCAATATATTACTGGTGCATTAAGGTTTTCTTCAACTAAGACATAGTTATAGCTTCATATAAGCTTGAAAAATACAATTATAGTGTCTTGATCGGAAACTGAGTAACAAGCGTTAAATAAAGCTTATTTAGACTGCGTTAGTTTTATATAAAATCTTATTCAAATACTTCAAGGAATGCTCACAGAAAAACCGCTCCAAAAGAAGCGGCTTATCTATTGTTAATTGGCAGCTACCGTAAAAACTACCTGTGCACTATAGGAAGCAGCAGGAATTGTTACCGACACACCACTTATTTCAAATTGAACATTAATGGCAGAATAAGTAACACTGTTTCCAAGCCCTAGAACACCTGTAAAAGTAATTGTTGATAGAATATTAGATGTTGCCTGAGGAATTTCTATGAAAGCTGTATTCCCTCCATTTATTGTAGCGGTGCATAAAACGCAGACTCCATTTATTATAGCGGTTCCACCACTTCTTTTTGCATATAAATGTAAATTGCTGTTCCAGGTAGTAGGATTGTAGTGCATTGTAATCTTAGCACCGGAACTTGAAAGTAAATTAAGAAAAGAACCGGGTAAAGAACCAGATAATATAGTTGCATTAGTTGCACTCGTATAAGTTCCTGTATAATTATTTCCGGCTTCCGTTATAGCAGGTACGCTCACAGCCCAGCCGCTTCCACTGGCATTAATGGTTTGTGCCCCAATGTAGCTGTTTATTAGTAAAGGGATAATGAATATATATTTTTTTATGTTGCTGTTCATTGTTCAACTTTATTCTGTGATGGTATACACGATGGAAATAGAAGTATTTGTTTGTGCACTTAAAAGTGCATAATTGCTGATAAGTAATGAAATAGTAAGCTGATGACCATTACTGGTTCCATTGCCTGTAAAAGCACCTCCTATGCCACTAATAATAGTAATGGGGCTCGGACTCAGTGTTACTATTCCTGAAGATGTTCCCATTGTACCTCCTCCTGATCCGGTAGCTGCCCCTGCTTGTAGTCGGATGCTTACCCCGGGAATATTTGTATTATTAGTCGCTGCAGTGATCCTTCTTGTTAATCCTCCGGTAGCAATTGCAGAGGTATAGTTGATCCATTTTGATGTATTGGAAGTGGGCGTTGTAAGAGCATTTCCTGCTTCTGTAGGGGCTATAAAGTTTAAGCTAATACTTCCTGCAGGTTCAATATCCATTAAGGTGACTATCGGTAAAGTCATCGTAACAGGAATAGATGCCGTTTGAGCATATATTACAGCAGATAAGATCACGGCTGCAGTTAATAATATGGAACGAATCAAAATCATTTCTTCTTTTTTATTTCATTGTATCCTACCTTTAAGGATTCCTGTTGGTATTTGATTTCTACCTGCTGTTTCACAACATCAATGTTCAACTTTAAGGTTTCTGCAGGCTTTAAGGTAAATTGGAACTTATCAGTTGAGATTTTATAACGCTTATCGAGACCATTTCTATAGACTTTTACCGTCCAGTCACCAGGTCTTAGATAAGTGAAATCAAAGTCTTCTCCTACAACGCATATTTTACGGTAGGTTTGGTCATTGCTCACTGCTTCTACAATAATACTTTCTTTTTTCTTTTTATCTTTCTTATACAGTAAATCTGCAATGTTGGATTGATCTTTGTCCTGCTTTTCGGTGAATTGAATATGACCTTTCAGATTGGCTGCAGTCGTTAACCCGAAGTTGAATATATTATCTTTATTAACTAAAGAAATGGCTGCAGGTAGTGCTAATGTTGGAATATCATTAATCTCAGTAGTTGAGCGATCTATCTCAAGAAAATAATTGCCTGGAATAACATTCTTAAATAAATAGTTCCCGTCTTTATCGGTAATGGATAAATAACTTCCCAACATCAAACGTATCCCTTCTGTTTTCTTTATACCCAGATTTTGGATATTCCCGGACAATGTCACATATTCTGCAATTTTCTGAACCGGAATATTCGGACGCCAGGTGTAGCGCATGGAAAATATAAAATCTTTATTCCCTATTTCACCTCTTTGCAAAGAATACCTTCCCGAAAGATCAAGCTCATTTCCCGGAAATAATTGTTGGTGAAAAAGAACTTCGACCAGATTTCGATCTCTGAAATATTCCTCAGGCATATAATTATTCTGATAGTAAAGGCTTACATTCGTCTTATCAGAAAACCTGCTGAAAATTCTTGCCCCGTAATACAGTATTTTCTGGTTTTGCAACTGATACCTTGATGTAATGGCGTAGCTTCCAAATATGTTGAAAGATGTCCTGAATTTTTGAAAAGAAACGTTAGCCGAATAAAAACTTGAATTTCCATTAAATCCCGTAAGATAATTGTCTGTTTTACCAAATTGCCCGTCTACATTCACCTGAAACATTCCCAACTGCTGGTTGATCGTAACCTTGAAAAAACGCTCATAATAATCAAACTGCCTCGGCTCCAGACGATCTTTATAAGTTTGGTAACCGTTATTAAGGATGATAAAACCGTTTGACAGATACTTATATTGCACTCCATACTGAATGTTTTTTCTGTAAGGAGCAGCTAACAGTAAAGTATCCCGCTGAAAATTTCTGGCATCCTGCATATAATTGGCAAAAACACTTAGCTTTTTGGTAATGTTATAATATATATTCCCATTGAAGGTATTGGTGTTTGTAAAATATCCTGCAAAATCAGGAGTTGCCTTCATATACATTAAGCTTCCGTTGAATTTTTTAAAGATCGCTTCTGCCTGAAGTAAATAAGCTGTTCCATCAGTTTTTTGGGTTGTACTATAGGCGAATTCTCCCGAAAGAGTAATATTTTTTGAAATTTTGAATTTTCCTTTAGCATAAGGAAGATGCGCCTGTGAATCCAGTCTTACATCGCCAAAATTCATTTCGTCTCTTCTAGGATCTTTGTAGAGATATCCGACTGATAATTCCGACTCTTTTCTGATTCTGAATGCAGTATAAATATTAAATTCATCCTTAATATCTCTGAAAAACCGGGGACGATTATAAAATCCTCCCAAGCTGATCCTGTTAAAATTATACCGGACCTCAGCTCCGCGGCCATATCTTGCAAATTCTGTTAAAAAAGAAGAAGAATATGTTTTATCTCCAAGATGAACAAAGAGGTTGTCCCGTTTGTAGTTGATGAAATATTCTTCATATTGTGTGAACGAATTAAACTCAACAGGATTATGAGAAACTGCATGAAATTCCACCTGATTTTTATTATCCTTATCCAATGTTCCTTTACCATAGATTTCACCCTGAAAACCATCATTATAAACTCCCATATTCTGCATGCCGATAAATGATAACGATATCGCAACCGGAAGTCTGTGATAAATATCGTTTTCCACAGGTTTTACCGCTATTACCTGAGTGCTTACATACAGGTCCTGATTTTCTTTCGGGTTATCTTTTGCATATACCGAAAGATTTAGATTTTGAAATTCATTTTGCCTGGTTTCCGGATTGGTTACTTTATGGATCGTAATTATTTTAGACTCATTAGGCCCAAGAATAATAAATGTGTCATCATCCAGTACCGCATTTTTGCTTCCCAAAGTCAGATTTTCTGTTACATTTCCATTATTTTTTAATAGAAAAGTTGAACGTATAGTTTCACCAGCTCTTACAAATTCAGGAGTATTTAATGCGGTAAGTAAGAGTTTTCTGTTTCCGGAAACAACGACTTGTGTTGTTTTTGTAAAAGTTATCGCACTGCTTCGATCGATAACATGTAAAGTGACTGAATAATTCCCTTGTGCCGTTTCAGCAGCAACTCTTAAAGGAACAAGATATACCGAAGTTTCATTGGGAGCAATTTGAAATTCTCCCTGTGCCAAAATAGGAGCAATATTAGGACTGGAAGTAGTGACCGTTATATCATAGATCTTGTTTTCTCCGGAACTATTTTCTAATGTAAAAGGAATAGACGTAGACATTCCCGGTGTTAAGCTATCTTTTTTACTGATCAATCGGTTTGACTGCTTCTGAGAAAAAATAAATACCGGGGATAAGAGGAGGATTGTAAATAATGTCCAGGTTCTAATCATTTTTTACTTCTAATTCCACATTGAGTGCAAAAGCATTTTCCTCTTCGTCTGTGGCCATTATGGTTGCTTTATACTTGTCTGGTGGTACTTTACTGAGATCGATATAAAATGTTTTAGACGTAGAAGGAAGCAATCCCATGGTAATACTGGAAAATGTACCCACTTTTACTCCTGTTTTCCGATTATAGATTTCAATAGTAGCCGTTGGCTTGCAGTAAAGATTTCCATTATTGGCAATTGCAATTTTGGCAGCTTGCTTGCCTTCTTCTTTTTCTACTTTTACACTTTCAAACTTAAGATCCGGTTTAGCTTTATCTCCTTCGTAGTCGGTAATAACCTGAATAGCATATCGTATTATAGACGTAATGCTCACTCCCTGTTTATTATCGCTGGGTTTTATATCATCTACAGGCTCCACAATAATGACACTCCAGTAGCTTCCAGGATCTTTAATTTGGTTCGGAACTGTAATCTCATAGAGTACTTCCGTTTTTTCTTTGCCTTTTAACGTTACTAAATTGGTATTGAATTTAATCCAGTCACCATTTGTTCTTTTATTGGTTTGTAACGTTGCATATTGAGTTGTGCCATCCGCATTGTAGCTGAAATCCTGTAAATACAATTTTACGCTTTGAGGATTGTTACTGGTGTTTTCGATCGCAACTTTCCCTTTATAAACTTTTCCGTTCTCTATTTTATAGGAATGCGTAAGTCCGTTGAGAATCACAATGCCGGCATGTAAAAAGCTGAACTGCAAAATCAGGGTGATCAAAAGAAGAATACGCTTTATCATCATGTAAAGTTTGTCATTAAATTATAGGTAATACAAAAACAGGAAGAAACTGAAATGCAATTTCTCCTTGTTTTTGAAATATAAAATTGAATTTTCTTTTTAAATTCTAATTGTCTGATATTGTATAAGTAACAGTGGCTACTGTTGTCGCTGTAGCTTGTAAGTCTGCATACGCTGCTACTCCTCCAGGGCCACTTCCTGCTGCAAGTGCATACGTAAGATTATGCCCATTATTGGTTCCATTACCAGTATAAGCACTTCCAATACCGGAAATAATAGTTTGGTCGGCAGCACTTAATGTTAATAGGCCCGCAGAAGTTCCTAAAGTTCCTCCTCCAGCTCCTGTTGCTGCAGCCGCAGTGACGTGGATGTCTACTCCCGGAATAATGGCATTTACTTTTACCGTTACATTACGAGTAGGATCCGCAACTGATTTAATGGAAGAATAATTAAGCCATAGTGTTGTATTAGCGGCAGCCGGAATAACAGGATTTCCAGCTTCTGTAGGAGCAGTGAATCCTAATGTGATATTTTTTGTAGCAGAAGGTTCAATGTCTACAAGAGCGACTTCAGGAACAGAAACCGTAATGGTATGGTTGTCTGTATTGGTGTCCTGTGCGCTTACATTTCCAGATAAGGCAACTGCAAATATTGACATTGCAATTGTTAATTTTAGTTTTTTCATGATGGTGATAATTAGTTAAGTGAATATAACAAAATTCAGCTTAATGTGAAAAAAATATATGATATTTTTTATATTGTTGTGTATTTCATGATTGTAAAGGAATATTTTGAATAATAACTCACTATTGGCTATAAAAAAACCTGCACAGCTAGGTACAGGTTTTATCGGTGTTTAGAGACTTTTTATGCCCAGTGTGGATCCGAAACAGAGACTTTTCCGTTTTCAATTCTTCCTGCAAAATGCCATAGATGATCTTCATTAATAATTTTGAGATCATACCAACCTTTATTTTTGCTCAGATCAAGAACTATTTTTTCTTCCGGTTTCCGTAATGTTATACTTTTTTGAGTCTTTCCATACAGATCTTCAATGTGTAGGATATTATTTTCTTTTTTGTTATGATTGAAAATTATTTCAACCTGACTCTTATCTGAATTATTCATTAAACGAACGTCTAGCTCAGGAGTGTTATTCCCTTTGAACTTTCTGAAAAAACCGTTAGGTCCAAATACTTCATAATCATATGCTCCGGTGTGCACATCATGTGACAGCTCCTGCTTGGAGTATAGAGCATAAGAAAAATGATAATTGTTACTGTTGAACTGGGTTCTGTCATAAACTAACAAAGGAACTCCGTTTTCTTTTAAATTGGTCATTCGGATTTTCTCTTTTTCCAGATTGACATGGAAATTATAAGGTAATGGATTAGACGGTTTCAAACCTCGTTCCTGAATATCGAGTAAATTGTCATGGAGCTCATTTTCAGAATACCATTTAAGATTCGGAACCGGTTTGTTTTTAGCAGAATTGATGGTTTTAGCATAATCTTTCTGATTAAGATAATCCATATGCGGAACCTTTACATTCGACGTATTAAAAGCAGATGTCAGATCTCCACATATTGCTCTTCTCCAGTCGCTGATGTTATCTACATGAACATCTTTATTGAATTTTTTCATGATGAATTTTTCCAGAAACTGTAGAACAGAAGTATGGTCTGAAACTTCAGAGTTCACAAAGCCACCTTTCGTCCATGGAGATGCAATAATCATCGGAACCCTATATCCAAGACCTACTGTTCCTTCTACTTTTTCATAGTCTTTCAGGGAGGGATTAGACATATATTCCTGAGATTTGTTTACATACTCAACGCCTTCTTTCCCATTCATATCAACAGGCTGACTAGGATTGACAGGTGGAGCGAAAGGAAGAACATGATCGAAATATCCGTCATTTTCATCGTAATTGATAATGAAGATCGTTTTTTTCCAGGTTTCAGGATCTTTCGTCAATATATTTAAAACCTCAGAAATATACCATGCTCCATACCAAGGTGATCCCGGATGGTCTGAGAAATGCTCAGGAGCTACCAGCCAGGATACCAGCGGAAGTTTCTTCTCTTCTACATCCTTACGGAACTGGAAAAGAACATCTCCCTTAGGAACAACCAGCCTTTCCCCGTTTTCATCTTTTCCTATTTCCAGATTCCAGAATTCAGGATCATTAGCATTGGTAGTGAAAGCCTTTTCATGAAGGTTTTTCTCCTCCTGAGATAGTTTGGAATAATTATCAGGATGGTATTTTACCAGATCTTCACTCAATTCGCCAATCAGATTCTCAAGACGTTCTTTCTCTTTAGGATTTTTTTCAATTTCTTTTTTCAGATAGGCAATAATATTAGGAATATTCTTATAATATCCTTTTGAAAACTTGACATTATATTTTGAAAACCACTCAATCGGATTGTCGGTAAAATTACTTAGCCATGCTTCCTGTTCTCCGGACATTCCTTTGGGAAGACTGATCTCGTTCTGATAAATTCGCCAGGAAACGTTCTGCTGCTCCAGGATCTCCGGAAAACTTTTCCATTTGGCCTGTCTGGCTTTATCATAATCTATATTTTCATTCACAACATTGGCTTTTACTTTGCCATTTTGTTGTTCTCTTAAAGTTCCGGACCAAAGGAATAATCTGTTCGGCGTAGTTCCTGTAAGAGAAGAACAGAAATATTGATCAAATATGGTAAATGCGTCTGCCAGTTGATAATAAAATGGAAGATCTTCACGGTTGTAGTAGCCTAACGTAAGCGGAATATTTTTATAATCTTTATTTCCTGAAGCCTTTGCCTGCAACCACTGATCATACTTTCCTTTGTTCAGAGCATGTTGTTGGTTGTCCCAGGAATGTGGCAGTGAGCTCATCCAGGTAGCCTTTGTATTTCTAAGATCCAGACGGGCTGGTGAAGCATATTTGCCTGTATTTTCCTTTTGAAAAAAAACGGAATGGCCATCCTGTTTTACAAAAGCTCTTTTATCCAAATAACCACGCACTCCTTTGAGGGTTCCAAAAGCATGATCAAATGAACGGTTTTCCTGCATCAGGATCACAACGTGCTCTGCATCATAAAAAGTAGACTGGGCAGCCGGGTCAATAGCCAAAGCTTTTAAAATAGAAGGATGAAGAACGCTTGAAGTTCCCAACCCTGCCAGTAAAATGCTGGATTTTTCTAAAAATTCTCTTCTGTTCATGTTCAATCGTAATAATAAAGAAACCGCAAGTTAATAGGATTTTCCTGCGGTTTCTTTGTTTTATATAAAATTAATCAGATTTCTACTGTAACCACCAAGGTTTAGAGTTAATATTATCATTTCCTCCATATTGGGAAGCTACTGCAGCATTTAAATTTCCACTGTTATAATTGTATTCAGACTGCGGATATCTGAATCTGAATGGTGCTGGTACTCCTGCCTTTAAAGGATAATTTGGATAACCCGTTCTCAGATAATCATAATAGGAAGTCCATTGAGACTGGTGGAACATTGTCATGTATTTTTGCGTCATGATCTTTTCCAGCTGTGTCTGTAAAGGATCTGCATTATTATAAACCACTAAAGGAGTTGCCAGATACTGATTTACATCAAAACCTGCGAAATACTGTCCAGGATTTTTTACATAGGTCTGATAAAAGTTGAAGCTGGCCTTAATAGCATTATCATAGTGTGTTTTTGCCGATCCTGAGATCCATCCTCTGGCGGTGGCTTCAGCCAAAATAAATTCCAGTTCGGAATAGCTTAGTACAGATGCAGGCTCATTGGTAGCATCTTTATAAAAACGATCATTTACCTTTGAAATATTTTTTGCCGTAATCAGGGCTGCGTTGTCGGAATAAGGAGAAGTAGGATTTCCTCCGTTATATGCGGTGAAATCAGTAATGGCTTTTCCAGCTTCTTTTGCCCCTGTAGTTTGTGCAGCAAAAGTAAAGAGACGCGGATCATGCCTGTCTTTAAACATATTGATGAAATAATCTGCCATATATAAACTGGAACCGTATCCACTGTTGTTGAACATGGTGTATCGGCTGTCGGCAGCGTCCGCAAACTTAAGTTCCCCATTATCAGCAACTGAAGTCATTAGAGACTGGCTTCCTACAATAGAGGCAAACTCGTTCGCAATGTTGTAATTTCCTACTTTTGTTTTCTTAGACATCGTGATAAGAATCTTCAAACGGAATGAGTTGATCAGTTTTTTCCATTTTAAAGCATCACCGTTGTACACAATATCACCTTCTACTTTATCATTGGTATTGATAAGATCATTGGCTTCTTTCAATTCTGATAAAATTCCGGACATGATAGCTTCCTGAGTGTCGTATTTTGGCTGTGTAATTCCAGCTTCTCCTTTTGCTGCTTCAGAATAAGGAGCACTTCCCACTTTTAAGCTGATGTTGAAAAAATGATAAGCTCTAAAGAATTTACCGATAGCCTGATAGTTCTTGTTATTGGTTTTCTCTGCTTCCTGCATCATTTTTCCTGTGTTCAGAAGAGCCTTGGTATAGACATCAAAAGAGGCGCTATTCCATTTCATATACTGATAAGGATTTTCACCATCCGTACCAATCATCATTCTTGAAGCATACATATTGTCTCCATCTACCTGAAAAGTATATTTTGAAACGAAAGTCAAAAGATATTTAGGGTCAATACTGGCCTGGTCGTTAGGGTTTTCATTGATCTTATCCAGATTGGACTCACAAGACGTCAATGCCAGTACTCCTGCCAACAGAACCGTTTTTATATTGAACCATTGATTCTTTTTGCCGTTATTACTTTTTGATTTAAGTATATTATTTTTCATTCTATTAACGTACTTTTTAGTTAAAACTTAAGATTAAATCCGATTCCGAACCATCTGCTGGACGGGTCTTGAATATCATTGCTGACATCGCCCTCTCTTCCTGATCTGATTTGGAAGTCCGGATCAGAATAAAGATTTTTGGATTTTTTCCACATAGCCAGATTGTAAGCGGAAATATTGGCGGTGAAACCTTTCACCATTCCTTTAGGATTCAGTAATGATGAGAAATCATATTCCAGAACTACAGACCTCAGCTTAATGAAGGTCCTGTCGAATACGTTCGCAAATTCTTTACTTTCGCTCTCGGTTACCCTTGCCTGGTAGGGATAGTTCTGTGCCCAGTCCTGGAAACTGATAGCCGTGGTGTGAGGCGTATAAAGCCCTGTTGTCGGGTTATAGTTTACACCATCCGGAACGAAGAAATATTTTCCTGGGTTGGCATATTCAAGATCTCTGTAAGCTACAGAATTCGGATGCTTTCCTCCCCACCACATTTTTTCTACTACCTGCGATCTCATAACGCCTCCAATGCTTCCGTCGATTCCGATATTTAAAGAAAGCTTTTTATACTTGAAGGTGTTGTTGAAACCAAAGGTCCAGTCTGGATTGAAGTGTCCTAAATTGCTTGGGTTGTTTGCTCGTGTAGGCATTCCGGATTTAGCATCCAGAATTACTTTCCCATCCGGAGATTTTTGCCATTCGTAATCGTAATAGCTGTCCATTCTTTCTCCCAGTTTGATATTATTATAATTGGACATATTATTATAAATGGAAGTCAGTTTTTGCTCGTAAGTACTCCAGTTAATTAAGGTTTTCCAAGTGAAGTTGGCCGATTTTACAGGAACCAATCCCAAAGAGATTTCAAATCCTTTTGTTGTGTATTCATTACCGTTTACATATTGGGAAAGGAAACCTGATGATTCAGGAGTTGGGAATTCCAGGATGTTGTTATAGTCTAGTGTTCTGAAATACGTTGCATCTAAAGTGATTCTGTTGTTTAGGAACCCAGCACTTAGCCCCAATTCATAAGACTTTGTCTGCTCTGGTTTCAATGTGTTTTCTACATTGAGAATAGTAGGATAGTAATAAGTTGGGTTTCCATTGAAGGAAATTCCTTTATTATTCAAATAATAATTTCTGATAGAATAAGGCTGGAAATCATACGCTACCTTCGCCCATGAAGCAGAAAGTTTCAACATATTGATCGACTCCGGCATTTTTACCAGATTCGAAATCACGGCACTGATGGATGCTGAAGGATAGAAATAAGATCTGTTGGCTTTAGGAAGGGTAGAAGACCAGTCATTACGTCCTGAAACGTTAATGAAAAAAGCATTGTATAATCCGATATCAATTGTAGAATAGGCACTGTATATCAGCTTTTCTTTTAGATAAGCATAATTTTTCAAGGCTCCGATAGAGTTTTCAAAAGAGTAGTACTCAGGAACTTTCAAACCATCGGTAGACCTTTCATTTTTATTGTTTTTATAGTAAAATGTTGAACCTCCGGCATTGATTGTGAAATCGAAATTCTCAGATATTTTTTTCTTATAAGTAGCAAGAACATCATAGTTCATGTTCCATGTTTTCTCATCTTTCAAGATATATCCTCCACTTCTTGGAGCACTATAATTGAAATAAGAATATGGACTTAGAACTTCCGTTTTGCTGTGATTTTCTACAAGCGATATTTTACCTTTTACTGATAAATCTTTTGTGGCTTTGTATTCTAATCCGGTTTGAGCATTGATGATATTGGTTCGGTTCTGATTTTTATAATATTCTGCCCCAAACCATGGGTTGTTGTACCATGCATAGTTCCAGTTGGCCTGTGCTCTTCCTTCCTGTCCGGGAATCCACATGTGGTTTTTAAGAGCTTTTCCGTCTACATCACCTCCCATCCAGATCAGGATGGTGTACATATGTCCACTTGGGTTATAATCGTAGTTGGGAACATTAGGAGTAAAAGCCTGGTTGAAGTTAAACTTCGTATTGAAGATCAATTTATCTCCCAAATGGTTTTCAGAAGAAAAATTTACTCCATATTTCTGTAGGAAAGAATTCGGAACTCTGTCATCGTAATTCATGAAATTTCCTGAGAAACGGTAAATATCTTTATTGTCTCTGTAGCTGATGGCAAAATTATTATTATTAATCACCGCCGGCTTTAAGAATGTACTTAAGTTATCATGATATTTCCAGTCAATCGGAACTCTTTCAAATCTTGATTTGTCATCATACTGAGTACCTGTTACAGCACCGTACCAAGGAACAACCTGTCCTGTCACTTTATCACGGATCGGGCTGTTCCACTGGGCAATCTGTAACCCTGGAACAAATTTTGGCCCCCAGATCATATCTCCATCGTTCACTCCACCATCAGCTCCGTCCCAGAATTCATATTTTCCGTGAGAACCGTTTCCATATTCGGTCTGTGTTTTTGGAAGGTTGGTAAAACCAGCCGTAATCATCGTGTTTTGGGAAAAATCTACAGAAAAACCTTTCTTTTTGGCACTTTTAGTAGTGATCAAGATAGCTCCGTAACGTCCTCTTGAACCATAAAGAGCAGATGCGGTAGCTCCTTTCAGTACGTTAATGTTTTCAATGTTATTCGGGTCCAGATTCTGAAAAACTTCTTTCTCCACAATCACTCCGTCAATTACAAAAACCAGATTGGAGTTTCCTCTCAGGGTAAATTGTGGAGCCTGCTGCATCCCTGTTGGGTTAGAAACATTCAGGCCGGCAACCTGCCCTGAGAATAAGTTTCCAATACTTGGTGTTGTGATGGTTTCAAACTGTTTGGTACCTACTTCCTGGGTAGAGTATCCAATTTTTTCTTTCTTCTTGGCGATTCCTAAAGCGGTAATTACGACGCCTTCAATTTGTTTTTCGTTGGTTTTCTTTAGAACAACCGAATATTGCTTTTTAGAAGAAACCTCAACGGTATAAACAGAAAAATCAGGAGCGAAAAATTCAAGAATGTCTTTAGGGTTGGCAGAGATTGTAAAATTACCATTGTCATCTGTAGTAGCGGTCTTTCCTGTGTTTTTGTCGGTAATGTTCACACCGGAAACACTAGAGCCGTTTTCAGATTTTACATTTCCGGAGATATTGATTTCCTGGGCAGTAAAATAAAGAGGAAGTAAAAAAACGGCAAAAGTAGCTAGAGTTTTCTTCATTTTTTTGAAGGCAAATTTAGCAGTGTACTGTTACCTGTACTTTAATCTTATATTAAAAGAAAAATATGATTTTATTAGTATTTAACAGGGATAATTAATATAAAAGTAAAGCGGAATATAGGGCTTATATAGAGACTTTTGCTTTATTATATAGTATATAAATAGATAAAGTATTCAGTTGCAAAAGTTTAATTTTTCCGGGCCTCAATAAGGTTAAAACTATATCTCCATAAAAAATTCACAGAAGCAGGAATTTAAGGATTTCCCAAAAACATAAGCGACAGATGGAAAATAGAACAGGAAGCTGGAAAAATTTTAAGTATAGTTTGGCTTAAATAACTGATTTTTTTTAAAATCTACTCAAAATTCCCCAATGAATCTTGGTATCATTAAATTTAAAAGGATTTCCGAACTCATTACCATTCGAAAGCTGGAAACTCATCAGGCCAATAGGAATAAAGAAATTGAACCCGAGACCGACACTGTAGAGTTTGGGTTTTACCTGCAGCGATTTGTTATTGAGCTGTCCATATTGCCCAAAGACGTCAAAAAATGCCTGGTTACCAATTAAATACCGGTATTCCAAACTGCCGTAATAGTAATAATCTGCGGCCAGGGAATTCTCATTGAAACCCCGTAAAGAGTTCCAGCCTCCAAAGCGGAACAATTCATTGGTTGAAAACTCCATTTTAGAATCCATCATTCGGCCTTCTCCTTTTATATTGAGGAAATGATTTCCTGAGATATGGTAATTGTGCTCCCCATAGAGATAAAACTGATTCTGGGTGGCTTTGATATTGTCCTTGGTATAAGTGGTCGTTAAAAAATCATAGCCGGCAGAGATCTTTGTTTTGTAAAGAAAAAGATCTATATCTGTAGGTTCTGTCATTTCATACCACACCCCAAGTCCCTGTTTGTTATAATCTTTTCCCTGAACGTATAATGTATCAATAATCGTGGAAGATTCTAAAGTTCCTCTGATCCCGATCTTGTTACGGTTGTTCAGGTGATAATAAAATGCAGGGAGGAATTTCACATTGGCAAACGTAGAATCCTGTCGGTAAATATTAACCTTGGCATTCATTCCCACATTGGATTTGAAGAGGTACGGAATATCCACCTGCAGGTCAAAAGTCTGCCCTTTATCCGGGTTTCTCTGCCAATACAGGTTAACCGTTTCAAAACCATTGAACATATTCCTGAAATTAACATTCATCGTTCCGTTTAGGGTAAATTTGGATGATTTGTCATTTCCAAAACCTATAACCCCGTCAAAGGTATTGGTCTTTTTCTTTTCGAGGAATAAATAAATATTGGTAGAATCTTTGGTAAATAAAGTTTGTGGCTGCCGTTCCAACGTTAAGAAAGGATGGCTCTGAAAATTTTTGTTGATGGCCAGAAGGTTTTTTTCGTCATAATTTTTCCCTTTAAACTCCTTTTCCAGATTTTTAATAAATCGTTTAGGAACTTTTTCGTATCCTTTTACAACAAATCCGTCGATCGTTCTTTTATCGTTCTTATTGATGTCAAGTTCTACAATAGGAAAACCGTTTTTCTGACCTTTATATTTTGATTTAATCCTGCTGAAAGAATAGCCGTCCTCAATATAAATCTTGTTGATACTCTTCTTAGTGGAATCTAAATTTTTCGTGAAAAAATCTTTCCTGATTTTCAGCTTCTGAACAAGAGAATCGGAAAGGTCTACATAGGTTTCGTTAAAATTTTTTCCTTTGTCGTAGAAAATTTCCGTGCTGTCGCCTTTTTTCTTTACATCTTTCAATTGAGTGAAAAAATAGTTGTTTTGAGCCAAAGAGTCCAGAAACTTCACGGCGGAGGTGGAATCTTTTACTTTTTTTCTGACTTTAGTTTCTGTGTCAATCAGCCAATAATGTTTTTTCTGCGCTTGTGTAAAAACGCAGAAGAAAACAAAAAATATTTTTAAAAGTAATTTCAATTTACCATTCTGAATATGAGGAGATCAGCAATCTCAATACAACATGAAAGATTTTTCACCGCATTTCATTCTGTTCAGAATAAAATACACCTTACCAATCAACTAATTTTTATCCAGTTTATTATATTTCTTCATTAAATTCTCATAAGTTCCCTGTGGAAGAATCCATTTTAGAGGAACTCCAATTTTTTGCCCGAATTTACCAAAATAATAATGAGCTTTCCATTTACTTTTCCCTAAAAGAGCTTCAATATACTCAGCTACTTCCAGAGGTTCAGTTCCCGCACCTACATGAGAGTTCATCAGTGCATATACTTTATCGAAAACATTTTTATAAGGCTGAGAAACCTGAGTCATCACTCTGTTATCTGCAATATTGGTTTTGATATCTCCCAAATGAAGAGAGCAAACCTCAATGTTCCAAGGATAAACCTCATATCTCATAGCTTCCGTTACTTTATCCAAGGCTGATTTTGAAGCAGAATAAAAACCACGGAAAGGAAGCCCCATTTCACTTCCAATACTGGATACGTTGATAATTTTTCCCAATTTATTTTCACGCATATTAGGAAGAACGGCGCTCATCATTTGAACGGCTCCTACGAGATTCAGGTTGAAGAGTTTTAAAATATCTTCTTTTGTGGAGTCTTCCACTGCACCAACCATTCCCATTCCGGCATTGTTGATCAGTACGTCAATTCTGGTTTCTGTCTTTAAGACTTCAGCAATGGCATTCAAAACAGCATGATTGTCGGTAACATCAGTGGGGATCGATTGAAAATACTGGCTTTCTGTGTGTTTTCGGCTTAATCCGTAAACTTTGTGCCCTTTTTTACCAAAATATTCGGCCAAAGCAAATCCAATTCCTGATGAGGTTCCTGTAATGATAATGGTCATTTAATTCGTTCAGTTTTATAATGTTATCAATTCTTCAGAGCTTCCGTAATCCGTTTTTAATATCCGGAAATTCTGTAAAATCTATTTTCAGCAAATGTAAAAAAAGAATAATGAAGTCTCTATATATATTATTCCTTAATGTGAATAAGATCCGGAAAGGAAGTATTTGAACAAATGAAGTAAGAACGTTTATGAAATCATTTTAAACTTAAAGCAAAGTTAATATCTCAAATATTGTAAAAATGAGATAAATGATTACTTTAATTGTTTATGATTTTGATAATGAGTTATTTATGTTTGTGTTTTTAATGAGGGTGATTTAAAAAAGCTAAAATTTCTTAATAAAAACATAAGGAAATCTTAATGAGTTGAGAAAAGAGCTGTTCTAATTTTGCATCTAATCAAAATGGATGGCATGAATGTATTTAAAGTCCCTGTCTCAGTAACTTATTTAACGGGTAGGGTATTACTTATTGGGGCAATTTCAGCTTCACCTATGTTCCTTTCTCAGAAAAAAGACAGTTTGAAAGAAAAATCCATCGACGAGGTTGTTGTGGTTGGATATGGAACTCAGAAAAAAAGTAAAGTGTCCGGCGCTGTTACAGAAGCTTCACTGGATAAACTTACTTCCAGATCTCTATCCGGTGTAGGAGAAGTACTTCAGGGTAAAGCTCCCGGAGTAACAGTAGTGAACGAAGGTGGAGATCCCAATGGTACCCCAAAAGTGAATATTCGTGGCTTAGGGGGAATCAACGGAGAGACTCCTCTGTATGTTGTAGATGGCGTGGTTTTTAACGGAACCCCTTCTATCAACCCAAATGATATCCAGGATATCTCTGTACTGAAAGATGCATCGGCAGCCATTTATGGAGCAAGATCTTCAGGAGGTGTTATTCTTATAACCACTAAAAGAGGGAAAAAGGGAAATCTTACCGTAGATTTTGATATGAAATATGGCTTGAATCAGGCATGGAGACTGAAAGAGTCTTTAAATGCTGCTGAATTTCAGGATGTGATGTACAAAGCCTATGAAAATGCAGGCAAATTGGGAAGCTTACCAATCGCTTTTAATCCCACTCTATATCCGGATGGAAGAATTACCAGAACAGATTGGATGAAAGAAATCTTCCGTACAGGAAGTATTCAGGAATACAACATGAACCTCAGCGGTGGAAGTGAAAAATCCAGATATTTTGTAGGAATGAACCACAGAAATCTGGAAGGGATTTTATTAAATACTCAGGCCAAACGATATAATTTCAGAGTGAACTCTGAACATAAAATAAAAGACTGGTTAACCATTGGAGAGAATATGTATTATAACTATTCCGATGGAAATACAGCAGATACTAAAAGTGGTTATACAGGTGCTCTTGTAGCAGCGATGTATTATCCACCAAATGTTCCGGTATATACCCCTTCGGGAGCGTTCTCCGGATTGCCTATCGATGTGGCAGGAGGTTATGGAGATATGATCAACCCTGTGGCGTATCTTAAAAGAATCAGTATCCGAAATCCTACTCATGAAATTTTGATCAATCCTTATGTAGAAGTTACACTGGCGAAAGATTTAAAATTCCGTTCCAACTTCTCACAAACGTTTAGAATTGGAGATATTAAAAACTTTACATACAGAGTTCTGGAGGTTGGGAAAATTTTCGATACCAACAATTTAGAATATCAATCTAACAACTCTTCCACAGCTCTTGCAGAACAGTTACTTACCTACAAAATTACTGCAGGACAACATAATTTTGACTTCCTGGGAGGTTTTACTTTCCAGAAAACCATTGAAGAAGGATTTTCAGCAAAGGCTTATGATTTCAGAAGTGAAGCCGAGGTTTTTCAGCATCTTCAGAATGCGGCAGATACCAATAAAGATGTTTCCAGCTACAGATATCAACAGGCATTGGTTTCTTACCTTGCCAGAGTAAACTATGACTATGCCGGTAAATATATCATTAGTGTATTAGGAAGACGTGATGGTTCTTCACTGGTGGCAAAACAAAACAGATTTGCTAATTATTATGCTGTTTCCGGAGCCTGGGTGGTTTCAAAAGAAAACTTTATGCAGGATATTTCATGGATTTCGAATTTGAAATTGAGAGGAAGTTATGGTATTCTGGGGAACCTTGGAGGAATTTCACCTCAGGCAGTTAACCCTTTAATGACAAGAGATAATAACGTTATTTTCGGACAGGATCCTTCTCAGAATATTGCATATTATGCAACCACTCGTCCCAATCCCGATTTGAAGTGGGGAAAATCTGAGCAGACCGACTTTGGGGTAGATGCATCATTCCTTCATAACAGTCTTTCCTTACAGTTTGATTATTTCGTGAAGAACTCCAAAGATCAGATCTTTAACGTTAGTTTACCAAGTACCGCAACTTACAATAACCAATATGTAAATGCAGGATTATTCCAGGATAAAGGGTATGAATTGGGAATCAATTATAACAACAGAGGGAATGAAGATTTTACCTATTCTATCGGAGCAACTTTTAGTCAACTAAAAAATACGGTAAAGCAACTTGCTGATGTAGATGAAATATTTATTAATGATAATGGAGTAAGGGGAGTATTGAAACCAACCCGCGTAAAAGTAGGTGATGCTCTTTATTCTTATTATGGTTATAAGACAGGAGGGATTTTCCAGACTCAGGAGGAGATCAATAATTATAAAGATGCCAATGGAACCCTTATTCAGCCCAATGCAAAACCTGGAGATATAAAATTCCTTAAGAAAGACGGAAATACAGGAGTTCTCAACAATAATGACTTCGTAAATCTTGGAAGCCCTTATCCAAAATTCTCCTATGGATTCTCTTACAATATGACATGGAAAAACTTTGACCTCAACGTATTCTTCCAGGGAGTATATGGAAATAAAATATTCAACGGATTGAAATTTATTTCTTTAAATCCGGGTGGAACAGGGCAAAACTATAATATGGACAGAGATATCCTCAATGCCTGGACTCCTCAGAACACCAATACGGATATTCCAAGACTGGTACATGGTGACCCAAGCGGAAACTACTCAAAAGTATCGGATTTCTATGTGGAAGATGGATCTTACTTAAGACTGAAGAACCTTACCATCGGTTATTCGTTACCAAAAGAATTGTACAGAAAACTTGATGTAAATAAAGTGAGAATCTATGTAACCTCCAATAATCTGTTTACAATTACCAAATATACAGGTTTCGATCCTGAAGTAGGAATGAATTCTTACGGGGTAGATACCGGTAGATATCCTCAGGCCCGATCATTTATTTTCGGAGTAGAGGTAGGATTATAATTTAAAAAAAACATCAAAAAGTAAAGAAATGAAACTATTTAATAAAATATTTTTAATCTCAGGAATCTCCGTAATGCTTCTATCATGTACAGGAGAGCTGGATGTTCAACCGGAAGGAACGCCTACAGAAGCAAGTTTCTGGAAAACCGAAAATGACCTGATCACAGGAGCTAACGCAATGTATAAACCCTTATTTGATGGTGAATTTTATGGGAGAGGTCTTTTCTGGTTTATCAATGCCAGTGATGATATGGTAACCGGAAGAGCAAAAAGTGAAGCCGATAATGCTAAAAATTTCAGCAGTAATTATATTGCTGCAGGAGATTTGGAAACCCAATGGAATAAAAGATATAACGTCATAGGCGTTGCCAATAGAGTGATTAGAAGTGTTGATAATATCCAGACTTCACAGGCCACTAAAAATAAATATCTGGGAGAAGCTCTTTTTATGAGCAGCAGAATGTACTTTGAATTGGCATACAGCTACGGAAATGAGAAAGCCGGAGTTCCCATTATCGACCGTTCAAAAGAACCAGACCCGAATCCAATTCCAAGAGCAGCGAATGTTACAGAAAACTACAATTATATCGTAAACGATCTGAAAAGAGCAGCTGATTTATTACCTACTCAGGCAGAACTGCCTGCAAAGGATTATGGAAGACCTCACAAGGCAGCAGCATGGGCGCTTTTGGCAAAAGTATACCTTTTTATGAAAGACTGGAAAAATGCTGAATTCTGGGCTAATGAAGTAATGACTAAAGGAAACAGAAGCCTTATGACCAATTTTGCAGATGTTTTCAAAGCTGAAAATAACTACGGTTCAGAATACATATGGTCACTTCCGGGAACCCCTAAATTTACAGCTTGGGGAAGCATCCTTCCGGGTGTAATGCTTGAAAACAAAGGTTGGGGAGAATATAATGGCTGGGGATACTTCCAACCGACTAAAGAATTGTATGACGAATATGAAACCGGAGATCTTAGAAGAAGCGCTTCTATCCTTAAAATAGGAGATAAATTTACCTTCAACGGAAAAGAAAGAACGTATGCTTCTACCAACTCTCTTACCGGATATCAGTTCAACAAATATATGGATGCCTTCAAATATCAGCTGAATAGCGGACACGTAAGTGCGAATGGAGATTATCCTTGTACAGATCTTGCTGTTCCCATCATGCGTTATGCTGAGGTAATCCTTATCAAAGCAGAAGCCTTACTGATGCAGGGAAAATCTGCCGATCAGGAAATCAATATGATCAGAACCCGCGCCGGGCTTACTCCTAAAAACGGATGTACAATGGCTGATCTGAAACACGAAAGACGTTGTGAGCTGGCTGGCGAATGGGCAGACAGACACAGAGATCTTGTACGTTGGGGAGATGCACAGGCTGCATATGCAAAACCACTGCATGGTATCAACGGACAGGTCGTTTGGGCATCAAGAAACTTTAATCCAGCTGTACATAATGTTTGGGCAGTTCCACAGGCTGAAATCGTAAACAGTCACGGGATCATTAAACAAAATGAAGGCTGGTAAAATTTAATCTTATATATTATCCACTATATCATTGCAGAAGTTTCTGTGGTGATATAGTTTTTTCACAGGTATTATGAAACTATCAAAAATTTGGGCTGTAGTAGCCTTGGCGGTCTTTTCTCAAAATAAGGCACAGAATTATTTAAATTATACAGTAGGGAATGCCCATTCTCATAATGATTATATGCAGGAGGTTCCTTTCTGGCAGGCTTATTATGCTAATTTTGGGTCTATAGAAGCAGATGTTTTCCTGGTAAAGGGTAAACTGTGGGTTGCCCATACAGAAAAAGAACTTTCGGCAGACAGAACTTTGGAAAACCTGTATCTTGATAATATCTCAAAACAGATTAAGCTGAACAAAGGAAATATCTATCCTGATGCCGGCAAAAAACTGCAGTTACTGATTGATATCAAACAGGATTACAAAACTTCGCTGGCAGCTTTGGTAAGCATATTGAAGAAATATCCTGAAATTACAGGAAATTCGAATATTAAAATAGTGATCACCGGAGGGAGACCTCAACCTGCAGATTTTAAAAACTATCCGAATTATCTTTACTTTGACGGAGACCTTGAAAAAAACTATGCTCCTGATCAGTTGAAAAGAATTGGAATGTTCAGTGCAGATTTACCCGATCTGGTAAAATGGAACGGAAAAGGTATTCCAAGAGATGAAGAAACTGAAAAAATAAAAAAAGCAGTAGAAAAGGCACACACTCAGCAAAAACCGATGAGGTTCTACGGAGCTCCTGACTTTCCTAATGCCTGGGTGAATTTAATGGATATGGGGGTGGATTATATCAACACAGATCATATTCCTGATCTTAAAAAATTCATGAATACCATTCCGAAAAATTTTTATAAAAACACAAAAGAATATAGTACTTATACACCAACCTATAAAACAGATGGAGTCCGCAAAAAAGTGAAAAACGTAATCCTTCTGATCCCGGACGGAACTTCTTTACCACAATATTATGCTGCTTTTACTGCGAATAAAGGGAAACTCAATGTTTTCAATATGAAAGCCAGCGGACTTTCCAAGACCAATTCATCTAATGCCTATATTACAGACTCCGCGCCGGGGTCAACTGCATTTGCTACAGGTGTGAAAACTAAAAATACTTTTGTGGGGGTTGATAATATGGGAAAAGCTTTAGCTCAGATTCCTGATATGATTGCAGAAAAAGGAATGGTTTCCGGATTGATTTCCACTGGAGACGTTACCGATGCCACTCCTGCAGATTTCTATGCCCATTCTGATAACAGAAACAGTTCAGAACCCATTTTGAAAGATTTCACAACTTCGAAAACTAAGATTTTAATGGGTGGACCTACAAGTGGTTTATCTCAGGAAAACCTACAGAAGTTTAAGGATTCGAAAATAGATTTGTTCCATGATTTGAAATCCGTTGATAAAATTAATAACCGCACCGTGATTATCGATCCTTTAGCATCACAAAGAATAACCAATGGAAGAGGAAACTGGCTTGCGGATGCTTTTGATCTTACTTTAAACAATTTAAAAGAGAACAAAAAAGGATTCTTCATGATGATAGAAGCTTCCCAAACCGATGGAGGAGGGCACAGTAATAATATGGAACAGCTTGTTACCGAACTGTTGGATTTTGATCATGTCGTAGGAAAGGCTATGAAGTTTGCCGATGAAAATAAAGAAACACTTGTCATTGTCGTTGGAGACCATGAAACCGGAGGACTTACCCTTTTGGATGGAAGTCTTAAAGATGGCTGGGTTTTTGGAAACTTTAGCACGAATGATCATACTTCTATTCCGTCAAGTGTTTTTGCTTACGGACCCAATTCCGGTGAGTTTACAGGTTTGTTTGAAAATACCGAGATCTTCAACAAAATAATGACCGCTTACGGAATCCAGAAATAAATAACTTTCAATACTTTTACTTTTACTAAGAAGGCTGTTTCAAATCTGAAACGGTCTTTTTATTTAAAATTTCCGCAATCATCTATGCCCATCCGTGTCATCCGCGGTTAAAAAGAATAATTCAGATAATTCACACCACAAAAAGCAGTTTTTAACATTCTCTTCAAAAAAGCCATTCCAGTTTTAAAACAATTTCTATTTAAAATTTCCACAATCATCTGTGTCCATCCGTGTCATCTGCGGTTAGAAAAAACAATTAAGGCCGCTTCCCAAAGGAAACAGCCCTACTGAATATATCTAACAACTATTGAATTAGAAATTGGTTTTCACAATCAGCTCAGACAATTCTGCATTTACAAAATCAATCGGCATAATACCAAAGTTTCCTCTAGTGTTGCTCTGAAAGAAAGTTTTAAGCCTAGGATTGATATTATTAGAAACAGTCGGAATACTTGGAATCCCAAAAATTCCCGGTTTATAACCACTGGTGAAATTGACAAAAAGTTTATTGCTAGTATCGTTTTTAGCTTCATTAAGGAGATTTGAGATACCGTTCCATTTGTCATCATTGTTGGTTACTTTATAATAATCCTGAACTTTCAGCTGTGCTCCCGGATTATTGATCTCAAACGTAGTATTATCAGCCCATGAAGTAGCATTGATTCCCTTTGCAGCATTTGCAGAAAATCGTCTTAATAATTTAATTTTTCCTCTAACCTCTCCTAGATTAGGAATATTGGTAGCTAAATCCCATTTTGAAGGATTCTTCTGCACATAAGAATCAAAAGTGCTTTCAAAACTTCTGGTGGTATTGGATGCATCATATTCTTCTTTTACAGACATAACGATGGTTTCAGAAGGGTGACTTTGAAGAAAAGCATAACAGGCATTCAATACATCATCAAAATTTAAATTCTGATAGATAGCACCATGATGAATGGCAAAAGCATTATCAATATGTCTGCAACGGATATCCAGAAAACGGACTCCTGCATTCAGTTGTTCTGCAATGCTGAGGTTTTGAGTTTTAGCCGTACCTGATACAACAGGGGCATCTACACGTGCTCCGGAATCATGAGTTCCGGGAATTGAGATTTTTGAAATGGATATATTATCCTGTAATCCGGCCATCCAGCTGTTCATTTCAATAGGAACCAGTGAAGCTTTCAATGTTGATTTCCCTAAAGAAGTTCCCGTTGTCTGGTTAGAATCTCTTTCCATAATGCTGTCATTAGAACAGGAAAAGAAAAGACTTGCTGTGGCAATACCAAGAGTAATGGCAGTGATTTGTCTCATGCTTTGTTTGAACATAGTTTATCGTATTTTTTATTTGAACTTAAAAATAAGAATATATCAAACGAAGAGGAGTTAATTTAACTTTAAGAGATAATTAAGTTGATTTAAAATAAGAAATTTAGAAGAACAGGCTGAAAAAAAGAAAATTATGACTATATAAATGAAAATGTGGTAATCTGAAATTCAAATTACCACATTTATATATTACTTAAATTAATGGGGTCAGGATGCTTTCAAGATCTTCCCAGAACATTGGGTAAGATTTTTCTACGACATCCTCTTCCTCAATATTCAATTCTTTGATTAGACAGAACGGGGCAAAACTCATTGCCATTCTGTGGTCCTGATAAGTTTTGATGGAAATATTTTCTTCAGGTTCACCAAAACGTACTGAATCAATCGTTAGATCTGTAATTTCTGTTTCTGTGCCCAGTTTTTTCAATTCATTGTATAAAGCAAGAAGTCGGTCTGTTTCCTTTACTCTTAAGGTTCCCAGTCCTGAAATTTCAAAAGGAATTTTTAAGGCAGCAGCTGTTACACAAAGAGTTTGAGCGATATCCGGACAATTATTCATATCCAGAACAATTTTTTCCGGGAAAACAAAATCTGGCTTAGGTTCCAAAGTCAGTTGATGCTCATCTTCATTGAAGGTGGTTGTAATTCCAAAGAATTTCTCATAGATGTTTGCAATGGCAGAATCCCCTTGAGTGGACTCTTTGTAAAAGCTTTTCAAACGAATCGTTTCTCTTCCCAATGCACAGATTGAATAGAAGTAAGAGGCCGAACTCCAGTCGCTTTCCACCTCATAGTGTACTGCTTCAGAATTCTGTTCAGGATGGAAAGGCTCTACTTTAATTATATTTCCTTCAAAGCTGCTTTTGATCCCAAATTTTGTCAGAATATCCAACGTCATTTCAATATAAGACCTGGAAGTAACCTCTCCCACAAGATGGATTTCCAGTCCGTTTTCCAGTTTTCCTGCAATAAGAAGAAGAGAGGTGATAAACTGGCTTGAAATATTGGCGGGAACATGTACCGAAGTTTGGGTGATTTTTCTTCCAATAATTTTTAAAGGAGGAAATCCTTCGTTTTCCAGATATTCAATCTCCACTCCAAGATCTTTTAAAGCATTTACCAGATTCTTGATCGGTCTTTCTTTCATTCTTCCTGAACCCGTAAGTACAGTCGTTTTCCCCTCTTGAATAGAGTAATAAGACGTAAGGAAACGCATGGCTGTTCCTGCATGGTGAATATCCACCACATCAGTATTCTCAGAAAGTGCTTTTTTCAGTAGTTGCGTATCTTGAGAGTTGGATAGATTTCCTATTTTAATATTGCTGAACAGACTTTCCAGAATCAATAAACGATTCGAAATACTCTTCGAACCGCTGATTTGTACTGTTTTATTTCCGATTAATGTTGATTTTTCTAGCTTCTTCATTATTATCTACATTATATTTAAAAGAATTATGAGTTAAAAATATTCTATAATTGATAACTCATAATTGATATTTATTTAAGTTTTTCGTTATTCTGGTGCCGATCTTTGTCGCGGTCCGTTTTAATTTTCATTTTTCTGTCGAAAGCATCCTGCAGATTAACTCCTGTTTGATTGGCCAGGCATAATGTTACAAAAAGTACATCTGCCAGTTCTTCGCCCAGATCTTTAGTTTTGTCACTTGCTTTTTCACTCTGTTCGCCATATCTTCTGGCAATAATTCGTGCAACTTCCCCTACTTCTTCGGTAAGCATTGCCATATTGGTGAGCTCATTAAAATATCTTACGCCAATGGTTTTGATCCACTCATCAACCTGTTGCTGTAATTGTGTAATTTCCATTATTGATAAGCGCCTAAAGTTGGGTTAGCGGTTCTGGATACATTCACAATATCGAAAGGTATTGTGCCGGCAACTGAAACGTTTCCTTTTCCAATAGCCGGAGAGGTAGATTTTACTCTTAAATTCATTTTTGCCATAAAGTAATTGACAAACTGAGGTTCAGTATTTTTGATACTCTGAATCACATTAGCATTATTATCAAAAGAGAAACCTGCTTCTGATGTACTCGAATATTTCAGTAAACAGTTTTGGATGAGATATTCAAACTGCTGTCCCGGAGTAGGTTCAAAATGAACAGAATTATCTCTGTCCGAATATACAATACTGTTTCTTATATTAAGCTGCTGCAGAGCTCCCTGTTCTGTTTGTCCTGCATCATTTTTCCATTCGTTAGTGGCAAAAATTCCGTTTCTGTCGAAAGTTCCCATTGTTTTAGAATAGTTGGCAATGGTTGCATGTGTGTAGTTATGTTTTCCGCCTCTGAAAATTCCTATACAGGATAAGCCGCAGTTGTTCATCACAAGATTATTGGCTGTAACAGTAGAACCTACTGCATAAATACCATATTCAAAGAAAGTATGAATGAATGAGTTGGTGATAGTAGCTGTAGTTTGTCTCATTTCCAATCCTCTCGTTCCTCCGAAAAGTCTTGCATTCTTCATATTAAGGATAGAATTGGCCTCCATTCTGATAGAATTCCAGTTTTTGGAAATCGTATCATAATAAGGATCATTTCTGTCACCACGAAGAATTACCTGATCGGTCTGTGTTCCGTTAATATTCAAAATAGCTCCGGAAGATACTTTCATTCCACTGTTTTTGTGGAAATATACTTTAGTTCCAGGATCAATATCCAGGGTAATATTAGGTTTAATGGTCAGATCTCCATAAATAATTTTGGCCTTATTATTACTCCATGTTGTAGAGCTGGAAATTACATTTGGGTTGGTAGGTGTTTGAATAAAGAACTCAGCATCCTGCACTACAGAGAATAAAGTAACATGCTGTTGACCGGCAGGCCCGGTGAAAACTACTTTATCTTCAGCAATAGCTTCAGGGCCGGTTGCCTGAGGAGCGATTTCAACAAAAATATAAAGACTGTCCTTTTTTCTTAAAGGAACATTATTAAAATCAAATCCCGGCTTTCCATCTACGTTGATTCTATATAAGGAAGCGGCTCCTTTTTCAAGATTTACTCTTGGGATCAGGATATCTTTATCTTCATTATTATATACCTTTACAACATAAGTTTCTGAACGAACCTGATGATATACTGTATCACAAAATACCGTGTCTCTTGAAAAACGAAGCTGTTGTGATGGCGTATCAAAGGTGATATCATCCTTATTACATGATACTGCTACAAGTAACATCCAGAAAGAAAAAGCCAGTAATAATTTGAATTTCATCGAAATTAAAGTTTAAGTAGGTTCCAAATTTAACGAAAATACTTTAAATTTCTTATCAATAAAAAAATAATGAATTCAGTATTTGGAATTTTAAAAAAAAGTCGTACTTTTGCAACCTAAAATTAGCAGAGAAATATCCATTACTATTTCGAAAGCAAACTTTAATTTTTTTAAAAATAGTATTATGAAAAACGGAATTCACCCAGAAAATTATAGACTTGTTGTTTTCAAAGATATGAGTAACGACGAGGTGTTTCTTTGCAAGTCTACTGCAGAAACAAAAGACACTATCGAGTACGAAGGACAAGAGTATCCTCTAATCAAAATGGAAATCTCTTCAACTTCTCACCCTTTCTACACTGGTAAAGTTAAATTAGTTGACACTGCAGGTAGAGTTGATAAGTTCATGAACAAATACAAAAAATTCGCTAAGTAATTTTTGTATCACTACAAATATTAAAGTCTTCCAATGATTTGGAAGACTTTTTTTATTCCCGAAAATTTGGAAGAAGAAAGTAAGGACCAGTTGCTATTGGCTTCGGCCAAAACTTTTTTTATCTCTTCAGACTTCCCACATCTTTTTGTATTTTTGTTTAGACAGAATTTAGAACCTGTAAGTTAACTATAGAGAGCTTGGCTTCAGTTTTTAATTTCTAACTTCTAACCCTTAACTTCTAAAAAATGCAATTAGTATTTTCAGACGCACAATATTGGGAGGATTTCCTTCCGCTTACTTTTACCCGCCCGGTGGCTGCCATGAGATGTGGAATTCTTACATTTTCTGAAAGATGGCAGAAAATTCTGGAAAATACCGAGGTGACTTATTTTACAGAAATGTATCTTCAGGATAAATTTAAAACTCCAGAAGAAAAAGAGAGTCTGTTTTTAGTTTCCAATTTTTTACCTACAGAAAAAGTAATTCAGCAAATTAAAGATCTTAAGTTAGGAGAAGCTTTAGTGTATGAAGATGAGTTGATTGCGGCTAAAATTAATATGAAAGGGTTTTCTCTCAACCAGATTGAAAAGATGACCGATATTAAAGAAGAACTTATTTTCTTTAAAAAGCCGAAAGACTTATTCACGTATAATCATCATGCTATTGATTTCGATTTTGATCTTCTTACCAAAGGCAGAGCTTCACAGGAGTTGTCTTCAACCAATGGCTTTTTAGGAGATAAAAAAGATCTTTTTATTGAAGAAGGAGCTTCAGTTGAATTTTCAACGATTAATACCAAAACCGGTAAAATTTATATAGGTAAAAATGCAGAGGTCATGGAAGGTTGTAATCTCCGTGGGCCAATCGTTTTAGGGGAGGATTCCAAATTTAACCTTGGAGCTAAAATTTACGGAGCCACTACCGTTGGTCCGCACTGTAAGGTAGGGGGAGAAGTTAATAATATTGTGATTTTCGGATATACAAGCAAAGGGCATGAAGGATTCGTAGGGAATTCTGTGATTGGTGAATGGTGTAATTTCGGTGCAGATACCAATTCTTCCAACCTTAAGAACAATTACAGCCACGTTAAACTTTGGAACTACAGAAACAAGGCGTTCGAAGATACAGGATTACAGTTTGCCGGTCTTATTATGGGAGATCATTCCAAAACGGCTATTAATACTCAGCTGAACACAGGAACAGTGATAGGAGTAGCTTCCAATATTTTTAAACCAGGTTTTCCTCCCAATCTTGTAGAAAACTTTTCCTGGGGTGGTTTGAAGGATGATGAGAGATTTAAATTGGATAAAGTATATGAAGTTGCAGAAAGAGCAATGGCAAGAAGGAAAGTGGCTCTAACAGAGGAGGACAAGGCTATTCTTAAGCATATTTTTGAAACATATTAACCAGATAATATAAAAAACTTCAATTTTTTTTGAAGTTTTTTTATTTTTGATGTAATAGATTGGAAACGGCAGTTGTCTTACCTATAAGAAACAAAACTCATGACCCAAGAAACTTTCAAGAATACGGTGTTTATTCTCAAAGACGAGATGTATCGTTTTGCGAAGCGATTTGTCATGAGCAGTGATGAGGCAGAAGATGTGGTTCAGGATCTCATGATGAAGTTTTGGCAGAAGAAAGATGAACTTGAGCAGTTTGGAAATCTCAAATCCTATGCGCTGAAGTCCGTCCGGAACGAATGCCTGAACCGGCTGAAGCACCACGATGTAAAGATCGGTTTTGCGGATATGCAACTGCATCGCTCGGAACTCTATAGTATGGACGTGAACAACCTTAAGGAACATATTATAGGATTTATCAACCAGCTACCGGAAAAACAAAAGATGGTGATCCACTTGAAAGATGTAGAAGAGTATGATATTTCTGAAATTTCTGAAATGCTGGAAATAGAAGAAAATGCAGTAAGGGTAAACCTTATGCGGGCAAGACAAAAGGTAAAAGAACAAATCTCACAACTGATGAGCTATGAACAAAGATCAATTACAAGATAAATATAACGAAGTCTTCCAGGAAATAAAGGAAGAAAAGATGGATTGGAGCTTTGATGACTTCCTTCAAAAGGCAGAAGGCAAAGATACTGAAGAAAATGCCGCTCCCATCATCCCTCTGAAAGAGAATAAAAAACCTTCCTTTCCCAAATGGTTTTGGATGGCCGCCAGTGTGATGCTGATTGCGGGGTTGGGGATTTTCCTTAATAAAAACTATGATACCGGTGCCACAGACAGAGAAAAACTCGTGAAAGACGAGATTCTTAAGCAAAAATCTGGTTTCATAGAAGAAAATAGCGATCATCAGGAGCAGGTAGCGGTAAATCATACCGATTCTATTTCCGGAGCGAAAAAAGACTCTATTTTTCAGGAAAATCAAGTGGCGGAAAAAGATGTCATGGATCAAATCCTGCCTAAAAGAGGAAGACTTAAAAAGGAAGCCAAACCTCGTTATGTGAATAATACTTCCTTCGGGACCAAAAAAATAAATGATTCTACGGTATACAACGACTCTTATGTTACGGTAAACGGTAAAAGAATCAGCAGTGAAAAAGAAGCCATAGACGTTGCCAAATACTCCTTTATGAAACTAGGAAACGAATTTAAAAAAACGGTAGCTTCTTCGCAGAAAAACGAAAACATTGACAGTGAATACTAAAAATCCGAGCAATCTCATGAAAAAAATATTTTTTATAATCGCCATAATTTTAAACAGTTTGGTAACTTATTCTGCACAAACTGATAAATTGAACCAGCTTTTTCAGGATTTTGAAAAAAATGGCGGCGTAACCTCTATCAATATTAAAAAGCCTATGTTTAAGCTTTTAAATACCATTGATGTAAACGACGCATACGTTGGAAAAATAAAACCCATCCTGAATGAAGTAGATGGTCTTAAAATTCTGATCATTCCTAAGGCAACATTTCCCGATGCTTTAAAGGATGAAAATCTTGCAAATATCAAACTCAACGAAGAAAAAACTGAAAAAGTAAACAGAGCATTGAAATCTCTTAACTTTAATGAACTTCTATCATTAAACAGCGATGGTACTTCCATGAAGTTTTTGGCGGAAGATGAGAAGGATAATTATCTGGAAAATCTCGTATTTAACGTTGATTCTAAAGAAGAGAACATTATTTTTATCCTCAACGGAAAAATGAAGCTGTCTGATGTTAATAAGATTGTAAACTCTAACGGGCTAGCTACCAATTCTGTGACGACTTCCGTAAAAACTGATTTTACTTCAGAAAATACATCCTCTTATCTGAATGGAGACAGCAGAAACGTGGGAGCCTTTTCGAAAATTGACGTTAGCGAAGGGGTAACGGTTAACTTTAAACAGGAAAATACAAGAAGCGTAAAAGTAATTGCAGATGCTGATAAACTTCAGTATATAATAACAAGAGTAGAGGATGGAGTTTTGAAGATCTATATCGATAACAAAGGGGTTCGAAATTTGAGATTTAAGAATCTAAGCGTGAATGTTTCTTCACCAAGCCTTCAAAGAATTAAAACTTCATCAGGGAGTATTTTTACTGCAGTCAATCCTATTTCAGAGAACAGTTTAGAGATTGAAGCCGATTCGGGATCTATTCTTAAAGGAAAGTTTGATATCAAGCAGGCTACAGCGGTATCGGTAACTTCGGGTTCTGTTCTGAAGGCTGATATTTCAACACAGAAAATGGCTCTCAGCACATCAAGCGGGGCCAATGTAACATTATCCGGACAGGTAGCATCAGCTGCCATTGATATCAGTAGTGGAGCCTACTGTAAGGCTGAAGACCTTAAGATTAATACAGGTATTGTAGAAGCGACTTCAGGAGCAGCTCTTTCCATCTTGGTGACAGAAAAACTGAAAGTAAGTGTATCTTCAGGTGCTGATGTAAAATTAAGAGGTAACCCTGAACTGGATGCTTCAGTAGACAAACTTTCAGGAGGTAGCCTTAGACAGATAAAATAAAAAACCAACTATGAAAACTCTTAAACACATTTTTCTGACGATCCTGGCAATAGGTATACTTCAGTCATGTATTGTTTCAGAAAAACCTAATATGGAATTTTTCTCAAACTCAAAATATGACTTCAAAGGCGCAAAGTTTGCGAGCATCAATGTACCGATGGTTCTGGCTAAATCTTATATTAAAAAAGCTTTAAAAGAAAGTGGTGAGAGTGAGGAAACGATCAATCTGGTAAAAAAGGCTTCCAAAATAAAAGTTCTTACAGTTACCAACGGAAGTAAAGAGATGCTGGAAGATTACAGCCAATATCTGAAAGATCATCATTACGAAGAATGGGCAACGATTAAGCACGACGGTGATGATGTCAATATCCGGGTAAAGCAGGATGGTGATGCTATTAAAAATATGCTGATCACGGTAGGTTCCAAAGAAAAAGAACTTGTTTTTGTAGATGTTAAAGGAAATTTTACAACGAACGATATCTCAAAGATGATAAGTTCAGTTTCTGGAAAATAAATCATAGGTTAGCTAACAATACAAACTGCTTTAACCAGCTGTTGTAAGAATTTTATATCATACTTTTCAAGTAGTTTCTACATATTCAATTATTTTGTACAATAACCGTTCTTGTTATAAGAGCGGTTTTTCGATTTAAGTTATTGATTATTAAATTTTATTTAAACTATCAAAAAGGATTTTCATATCTCACCAAAATAACCTAATTTTGCAAAGAAAGTAAAGATGTCTATTCATAACAAAATTGTAGAGACAGCCATCACTTTCGATGACGTTCTTCTAGTCCCTTCTTATTCAGAAGTTTTACCTAACCAGGTTTCATTAAAATCAAGACTTACCGACAAAATTACGCTGAATGTTCCGATAGTTTCCGCTGCGATGGACACTGTTACAGAAGCTGATCTGGCTATTGCTTTGGCAAGAGTTGGAGGTTTAGGTTTTATCCACAAAAATATGACAATCGCTGAGCAGGCTGCACAGGTAAACCGTGTGAAGCGTTCCGAAAACGGAATGATCTCAGATCCTGTAACGCTTTCTAAAGATCATACTTTAGGTGATGCTAAAGGTTTAATGGCTAAATATAAAATCTCTGGTTTACCCGTTGTAGATGCTGAAAATGTATTAATTGGAATTATCACAAACAGAGATGTAAAATATCAGGAAAACCTTGACGTGAAAGTGGAGGAATTCATGACGAAAGATAATTTAATCACTTCTGATAAAAATACCAATCTTGAAAAAGCGAAAGAAATTTTGCTTAAAAACAGAGTTGAAAAGCTTCCTATCGTAGATGCTGAAAACAAATTGGTTGGATTGATTACGATTAAAGATATCGACAATCAGCTTGAATATCCAAATGCCAACAAAGATCAGAACGGAAGATTAATCGTTGGAGCAGGTGTTGGAGTTGGTGAAGATACTTTAGAAAGAATTGAAGCATTGGTAAAAGCAGGTGTTGATATTATCGGTATTGATTCTGCTCACGGACATTCTATTGGAGTTTTAAACAAAATCAAAGAGATCAGACAGGCGTATCCTGATTTGGATATCGTTGGTGGGAATATTGTAACAGCTGAAGCGGCTAAAGACCTTATTGAAGCTGGAGCAAATGTTTTAAAAGTAGGTGTTGGTCCTGGTTCTATCTGTACAACAAGAGTTGTTGCTGGGGTGGGTGTTCCTCAATTATCTGCCATTTATAATGTTTACGAATATGCTCAGACTAAAAATATTGCCGTAATCGCTGATGGTGGTATTAAACTTTCGGGAGACATTGTAAAGGCAATTGCAAGTGGAGCAGGAGCTGTGATGCTAGGTTCACTTCTTGCTGGAACTGATGAAGCGCCAGGTGAAGAAATCATCTTCCAAGGTAGAAAATTCAAAACATACCAAGGTATGGGAAGTCTTTCTGCAATGAAGAGAGGTGGAAAAGAAAGATATTTCCAGAGTGAAGCTAAAAAATTCGTTCCGGAAGGTATTGAAGGAAGAGTTCCAAGTAAAGGTAAGTTGGAAGAGGTTATTTTCCAGTTAGTTGGAGGTTTAAGAGCAGGAATGGGATATTGTGGAGCAAAAGATGTTGCCGCTTTACAAACTGAAACCAAAATGGTAATGATCACAGGAAGCGGATTGAAAGAATCTCACCCTCACGATGTTATCATTACTCAGGAAGCTCCAAATTATTCATTATAAAATCATAACCAAATTGATTATAAAGCCGCACAGTTAGTGCGGTTTTTTTTGTTTTAACTGATTGATTTTCAGTTTTTTTTGTATTTAATATGCTTTTTGACTTCATTGGGTATTCTGTAAATTTTTACCGTATAAAATATAAATAATTGAATTAATTAATTTAAAAAGTAAGAATGTTATTGATTTTATTTTTATATATCATTGTAACAA
This sequence comes from Chryseobacterium sp. JK1, assembly GCF_050632815.1. Taxonomy (NCBI): domain Bacteria; kingdom Pseudomonadati; phylum Bacteroidota; class Flavobacteriia; order Flavobacteriales; family Weeksellaceae; genus Chryseobacterium; species Chryseobacterium sp. JK1. Next base: position 34,162 of record NZ_JBODRU010000004.1, read on the forward strand.
TAAAACTATTTTTGCTACTAACTGTAGTGATGTTTTTAATTAGTATTGATTTTTCTATTACAAATGATCCGTACTGATTTGAAAATAATAAATCTATAATCTCATTATTTTTTAAATTATTAGAATGAAGAAAACTATCCTTTGTGGGGCAATGCTGCTTTCCCTTTCATTATCTGCACAACAAAAAAAAGATTGGTGTGATTTTGATACAGAACAAAGAGGGCATCAAAAACAAAACCAGGAAATCGACGAGATGATCCGAAACCTCCGTGAACGCATTATTGTTGCCAATCAAAATAGCAATGCTAAGAATGGAGGAGCAGCTTATAAGACTGTGAACGGTGTTTATGAGATTCCTGTAGTGGTACACGTAATAGTACCTACAGGTTCAGCTGTCGGTACAGATTACAACAAGAGTGATGCCCAGATTCAGGCATGGCTTGATCGTTGTAATGCAATGTATGCCGGTACTTATCAGTGGGCTCAAGGTGTTCCCGCAGATTTTGGCTCTGCTGCTACAATGCCGATAAAGCTAGTTTTGGCTAAGAGAGATCCTAGCTGTAATGCAACAACAGGTATTATCCGATACAATGGTGGATCATTAGCAGGATATGATTCTTACGGAGTAAAACGTAGTGGTGCTAATGGAGTTACCACGGCTCAGGTAAAAACTATTGCTCCACACTGGCCGGAAGCTTCCTATTTCAATATCTATATCATGAACAAAGTAGATGGAGGTGGGCAATATGGAATTATGGGCTGGGCAGGACTACCTCAGAATCCTGATTCTTCATATGAATCTTTCATGAAATCTTTCGTAGTAACTCTGCAGGATGATATTACTTTAGCACATGAGTTTGGACATAGTATGGGTTTACTTCATACTTTTGGAAATGCTAATGCAGACGCTCCGGCGGGTACTTCTGATGTGTCCTACTGTCCTCCACAAACAAATAATAACTGTGCACAGGATGACGATCAGGTTTGTGATACGGAAAGATCCAGAAGTTTACTTAATGACTTCCCGGTTCCTACTAATAACAGCATGAATTACTGTACAGGGACGAACTATCAGGGAGTACAGTATAACATGATGAACTATACCAACCCAAGAGCATTCAAATTTACTGACGGACAACATGACAGAGCAGCCCTTTATTATTTCTTAATGAAAGGTTCTCTAAGCACTTCGTTAGGAGGAACTGCGCCTACTGCAGCTTCTACAATTGGAACTCCTATTGCAGCATGTACTCCTACCGGGATAGCAACCCCTGGAAACTATTTTGTAGGACCAACATTAGTGAAATTAGGAAATATAAATAATGCTTCAACAGGTTTTTGGCAGAATGCAGCTAACTACTACGAAGATTATACAGGAGCAAGCTGTCTGAGAGCTACTTCTACAGAACTTCTTTCTACAGGGACTCATAATCTTCAGGTAAATGTTTCAGATTCAAATAATGAAGTTAGAGCTTGGATCGATTTTAATAACAATGGTACTTTTGAAGCTTCCGAACTTGTTGCTTCCGCAGATAATATTGTTGCGGATCCTACTACATTAATTGGTACCTTCAATGTTAACTTTACAGCTCCTGCTTCTACAGTGCTTAATACACCATTAAGGATGAGAGTTATTGTGGACGATGAAAATGCTAATATTACTCCTTGTGGACAATTGAAGTACGGACAGGCTGAGGATTATACTGTAAAATTTGTAACAACATTAGGAACAAGTGAAGCTGCTTTGGAGAAAGATGATTTGACAATCTACCCTAATCCGGTTGCTACAGGAGATAAAATCTTCATTAAAGCTAAAAATGGTAAAAACCTAAAAGTTTCTATCTCTGATATGTCAGGAAGACTGATGGCAAGTCCGTCAGTAACTGAAGATGGAAATGGAATATTCAGAGTAAGCCAACAACTTGAAAAAGGAGTTTACATGATTCAGGTTTCCAATGGGAAAGACAGTAAGTCTTCTAAACTGATTATCAAATAATAGATCAATCATATTTTTATATACAGAATGCCTCCGTACTAAGGAGGCATTTTTTATTAAATGTATTGTATAGATTAAATAAAAGCCTCCGGGAATCCGGAAGCTTGAGGTAGTTTATTTGTTTTAATAGGTTTTATTTTTTCAGGAACTTAAATTCGTGATGTTTAAGATCTTTAGTTATGATTGTTAATACATACATTCCTGGAGAAAGTTGAGAAACATCAATCTTAGAATCAAACATTTCAGATCTTACAAGTCTTCCGTCAATATTATAAATTTGAATAGTACGCCCGTCATTCATCCCTGAAACACGAATGAAATCTGAAACCGGATTAGGGAAGATCTGTATTTTATCCTTTTTTACTTCTGAAGTAGCTAATGTACTCGTTTGTACATCGCCTGTCATCGTAGAATTAACAGCTGTAAGATTTCCCCCGCATTGCCCGTTCGTGATTGCTGTATTCTCAACCCATGTTCCTACAAGGTTTCCGGGAGGAATAGGAAGAGAATTATTCCCTGTAGAATTATAATAAATTAAATAAGGGTTGGTAAAAGTACCGTTTCCTTCATCTCCAATAAATTCCCATCTTGTAAGAGCATTGTTCCATTGAATTTTAAATTCACAGGTTCCTAATCCACCACAAGGCTGTTGGCCATCTATAGGAGTTGTCATGTAGATATTTTTATTAAAAGTATCTACTCCGGTTTTGTTGAAAATAAAGGTATTTTGACTATCAAACAAATTGGGACAACCGTTAAAAGTTATGGTCTGCGCAAAAGCTGAGCTTCCAATGACCAGACCCATTAAGTAAAGTAGTTTCATAGTTTTTTAGTTTTGGGTTGGGTACACACCTTGCAGCGCAATAATGCATTTCAATGTTATGAAAGGAGGTCTGTTTTCATGGGGTTGGTTTCCTCCAGCGTTGCTTATCATAGTACTGTTCATGGTAGTATTTGCTATAGCATTAGAATATTCTTTATCAAGAATTTTTGTGTCTGCAGGAAGACTTCCTGTTGGGATGTTCTGATTACCTTCGCTGGTTACTGCATTTACAGTGTGGCTGTGAGCAGGCATTTGTGTTACGGTTAAAGTCACAGATTCACTTCCTCCTGTCTGTCCCATAGTATAAGTTGTTGGGCCTCCGGGAGCCTGGCCATTATGAACAACCATTCTCCCTCTCATATCCGGTAAAGCAAAATTAGTCGTTCCGTTTCCTCCGTAGGTGGTTCCCAGAAGAGAAAAAAGAGCTGTGTTTTGTGCTATAGGAAGCAATTGCCCGTTGCACTCGGCCCAGTTCTTAGGGGGGAAGTTATAAGGAACAAAAGCAATTTGCCCTAAAAAAGGTTCTGTAGCTTGCGCTTTTACAGTAGGTGCGAACGCACTGCATAGTAATGTACATGCAATTAGTAAGTTTTTCATGATAGTAAGATTTATTGGTGTAAAATTAGAAAATATTTCACATAATATAATTGAATAAGAGAAAAATATTGCATTAATTTTAGTAATAATTAGATTTTATTAATTGTAATTTAATGTATTATAGATTTTTTCTCTAATGTCTTGCTTTCCTGAAATTGGAAAGCATTTTCTTTCATAGAAGATGAATGAAGTTTCACTCATAATTATTCTAAGTTTTAATAAAAGAAGCTGACACGATTTGGATATTGATTAAATGATAAAACTATTTTTTGGCAGAGGTATATTGCTCAATAAAAAACCTTCCTGCATCAACAGGAAGGTAATATTAATAGATCAGAATTGATTACTTATCTAAATTGTCCTTAAAATCCTCAATACGATAATTGGTGAGAGCGTTTCCCTTCTCAATTTTTTCCTTTGAATAAAGTCGGAAATCATTTTCAGTTTTCTCTAAAAGATAATCGTAAGGTCCTACATGAGATATTAGTTTTACCAGAACAGGGGAAATTTCAAGGCAGATGAAAAGTCCCATGATGAAAGTAGCGGCCAGTCCAATAATTGCAGAATTTTTTCCAAGTTCATCCAATGCCTGAAGCCTTGCAGCAAATCCATTGAATTTATCCTCAAAGGTTTCCGTAGATTTTCTTTCCGTTTCCAGATTGGTATATACTTTAGAAATTTCTTTGTCGAGATATTCTAACCTAGGAGTAGTTTGTTTCTGATAATTTTCAAGATCCTGTCTTCGTTGCTCTTTTAACTGTTGTTTACGTTTAGCATTAGGCCCATATCCTTCCTTTCCACTTGTTAAGCCCGATTGTTTTCCCAGAATTTCCTTTTCAAGCTCTACCGACGCAGAATCATATGATTTCTGATACTGTGCTATTTTCGCTGAAATCTGTTGCTTCTCAGTTTCAAACGGGCCACTTTGTTGAAGGATTCTACCGCTCATCTCACCCTGAAGCTGTTTTTTATTCCGTTGAATAATCGTATTCAGCTGTTTATTAACTTCTTTTTCAAAGATTTTAAGTTCTAATGGCTTGGAAATAATAATCCCTAGAAACGTTGCCAATATCAGACGGGGAATAGCCATTAGAATTTGATTCCACCACGTTCCTGTTTTTTTGATAGATGAGACAATATACCGATCCAGATTAAAAATCATCAGTCCCCATAGAACTCCAAATCCTATTGAGGTCCAGACATCATCAAATACAGTATACATAGCATACCCTGCCGATAAGGTCGCAAATACGGCAGTGAAAAGGACAATTCCCCCGATTCCTGAAAACTTATTCCATTCACTCGGAGTTTTTCTTAAGATATGGATGTTCCCTCCAGAACATACCATGAGAAACTTTTGGAACCAATTTATTGTATGAGTTCCTTGATTTATAGTTTGTTGGTTTGTTTTCATAACTGAAAATTTATACAAATGTACTACTAAAAATCATACCAATGTAAAAGATAGTATTATGTTTTACCAAGTAATTTTTATTTTCTTAAGATTGAGTTGGTAGTTTGACTATTAAACTTCCTTATTATGTTTGATTTTGTTTATTAAAAATGCGACATGTTTTGTCGCAATACAAAGATATTTTTGCAAAAGAATACTGGAAATTTAGCTTTTCAGTAAAGAATATATGTGATAGAATAAATAAGCCTACTAAATCCCATAAGTATGATTTTTTTAGATTAAAAAGATTAAATTTGCAGCGCAAGACTAATTATAAACTCAAATATATAGCGAGAATGAAAAAACTCTATCTTAGTGCATTGACCTTATGCACGGTCTTAGGTATTTCTGCTCAGGAAGTTATATGGCAGAAAGATATTAAATCCTCAACGCAGGATTTCTTAAGCCAGGTGACCACTACAATTGATCAGCAGTACCTTATTACAGGAAGCTCTATTCAAAGCGATAAGCAGCAAGCTTCAGGCAGTAAGCAAAACAATGGGTACGATTTCCATCTTATTAAATTGAATCAACAGGGACAGGAAGTCTGGGAAAAATACTTCTCAGGAAATAATCATGACTATTTATCAGCTACCGTTACCACTCAGGATGGTGGTTTTCTATTAGCCGGAACATCTTATTCCGGAAAAGGGTTGGATAAAAAAGATGATTCTAAAGGCGGTTCAGACATCTGGCTGATCAGAATCAATGAATTTGGAGATGAGTTGTGGCAGAAAACACTCGGAACCTCTTCTGATGAAGAAGCCAGATCTGTTATCCAAACAACAGACTTAGGATTTTTTGTAGCCGGAAATGTTCAGGACTCATCCAAAGGGTATGGTTCTAAAGATGTTTGGATCAGTAGAATTGATAAAGACGGAAAAGAACTTTCACAACTTATTTTAGGCGGAAAAGGTCTTGATGAAGTGGAGAAAATGATTCCCACGAAGGATGGAGGCGCTTTACTGGGAATGTATTCAAGAAGTTCCGAAGTTCGTGTTTCGGGATCCGAACAACGATCAGCTAGTTCAACAGCCATTAGTCAGATGCCAAAAGCCAGCAGCAATTTTGGTGAAGGTGACTATTGGATTGTCAAATTAGACAAAAACGGAAAAGTAGAATGGGAAAAGAACTTTGGAGGAAAAGGAGACGATCACATCCGAACATTGGCTTTGACTTCGAATGGATTTATCATCGGAGGAGAATCGAGATCTGAAAGATCCGGAAACAAAACGGTAGGCATCGAAGAAGGAACTGATCTATGGCTGATTTCTTTGAATGAAAGAGGCGATGAACAGTGGCAAAAATCCTACAATTTTAAAAACAGAGATATTCTGATGAGCATGAGTGTACTGCATTCAGCGGATGATAAATCTTCTAAAGGAATTTTATTAGGCGGTTATACTCAGGCAGAAGGAAGAATAGAAAAGGATGATGAAACCTTCTGGATGCTGTATCTGGATGAGAATGGTAGTGAACAGTGGAGAAAACACATCACCGGAGAATCCAGAAAGAGAGAAGAAAGGTTATCTGACCTCAAGCTGAACAGAGATGGTTCCATTATTCTGGCCGGAACAAGTGCTGAAGAATTGGGAAAAGAAAACTGGAAGATCGTCAAGCTCGGTGACAAGCAGGTTGATAAGTTAATAGAGAAATACGATATCAAAATCTATCCTAACCCAGTATCCGACTATGCTTATGTAGAAATCGGTTTCGACTTCAAGGAAGCAGATATTTTATTGTATGATATGGGTGGAAGACAGCTTCAGAATATAAAAACGAAGAATAAGGTAACCAAGATTAATACACAGGCATTGGTACAGGGAGCTTATCTGGTGGTTATCAAAACGGATACGAATAAAACAGCTAATGCAAAGCTGATTAAGAAATAAAACTAAGAATCATGAAAAAAACATTGCTATTATTGGTATGTACCTTGTATTTTACTTTATGTACCGGACAAAGTGCAGATATTGAAATTACACGGCCTACACCTTCTGTTGCAGGATTATCTACTTACAGCACAATGCCTGTTTCGATACAAACGGGAATTCCTGATATTTCTTATCCATTAATTAGTCTTGGGATCGCTAATAAGTCAGTTAGCATCAATTTAGGACTGAGTTATCATGCAGGCAATACTCATAGTGATGAATGGGTAAGTGAGGTAGGACGAGGATGGTCGTTTTTAGGAGGTGGTGTTATCTCCAGAGAAATCGCTGGGGACTTTGATGAATCATTTGATGATAGCAGCTATGCTCGTTATGTCAAAAATGAATTTGATGATATTTATAACTTCAGTACTCCGGAAGAATCAGGCAAATTTAGGATAATAAGAGATATTGTAAACAATACCTTTAGTATTGTAAAGCTCACGCCATATACTTCTAAAATAGAGTATCAGCGATCTGCCAATCAGGCAACCCTCATTTTAGATTCCTTTACTGTAACAAGTGAAACAGGAACTAAGTATGTTTTTAAAGATTACGATATTAATACAATGACCGTAATAAAATATATGAATCCTTCTACAGGAGATACTCAATATGCGGATCAGAAGTATAGAAGTGCTTTTTATCTTTCTTCCATTCTTGATGAAAATAATCAGGAGTTGGTTAAATATACCTATTTACGAGATATAAAATATGTTTCAGGTCCAGGTCCTCAGATTATTGATGCAGAATTTAATAAATTAACTAGCATAGGGGTCAAAGATCGTGGAATTATAGAAATTAGTTACGATAAAAATGAGGCATATGCCCAACATAATGACATATTTGCAATTAACAGTATCGTATTAAAGACAGCAAATAATGCTTTTGTTAAAAAATATACTTTTGATTATTCCTATAAGCCAATAGGTACTTCTCAGGAATTTTTACGGTATTTAAATTCTTTCAGTCAAATAGATACAAATGGATTAACCATTGAGAAATGTGCTTTCACTTATGAAAATATACCCTTCCTTGGGAGAAATAACGAATTAATAACTAGCGATATTTGGGAGCTGACAAAAATTAAATTGCCAACAGGGGGTATTGTCGAGTATAATTATGGTTTTCCGACGAGTGATATTGACAGAGTAGAAACTCTTCCTATTCCTAAAGTCGTTCTAGCGGATATTTCATTTACAAGAGCCAATGGTCAAAGGAAGTATGCTTTTACTTTAACAAATACTAAAACTTTGGACATAGATGCTTCAGGAATTGGTCAAGTGGCTGCTTTTTCTTGGGCAATTCAATTCTGGAGAAAAGTAGGAAACTCATTTGTAGTTTCGCATAGTTTAGGTCAGCCTATAGATCCGGTTCCTGGTCTTGAATATATTCAAAGCAGAACATTTGAACCGGGGGAATATTATCTTGATTTATATTGTAACGATGAGTCGTGCCCTACTTCTACATTAGATTCTCCCGCTTTTGTTGAGATATGGCGTGAAGGGGATGGTCCGGCTACTCAGATAACCATTAAAGAGCGTCATATAACAGGACCACCAAGAGTTAAGAATATTAAATATTATAATACTTCTACTATAGATCCTCTTAATCCTCCTGTACCCGCAAAAATAGAAGAATATGAATATGATAAATTTGATGAGCCTGGTACTTCAAGCGAGTTTCCGGTAGGAGAGACAAGGATTTATAAGAATGTAAAGGTTTCTAGTGGAAATAATATGGGATATACTAAATATTATTTTAGAGCACCGGATGCTTATCCTCAACAAGGGGATTTCTGGCCACACTATAACCTTACCCGCGAAGGTCTTCTTGATAAAAAAGAGATTTATAATGCATTGAATCAAAAATTATCTGAGGATTTATATGATTACACAATTGAAGAGTTTGATGGGCCACTCTATAGTTTAGCTTCAATACAGGTAAAAACTTCATGGATAAAAAATAATAAAGTGACTTCTAAAAGTTATTTTGACTCTGGTACTATGGAGATTAAAAATGAGATCTTCAGAAACACCCATAATAATAAAACTAATCTTGAACGTACTACTTCTTCTGATGGCAGTATCCAGGAAACGATGTATCAATATGCACTGGAAAAGAATAATCAGAAACTTATTGGTGCTAACATGATTGGGATTCCTTTAGAAACCTCATCCATAGTTAAGAAAGATGCATCGGATGCTGGAAAACTATTATCAAGAGTAGAAACAAAGTATGATAACAGTGGAAATAAATATCCTTCTTCTTCTGTTTCTTATAATTCCCAGAACATTCTTGCATCTGAGGTAATTTTTAACAGATATGACGATAAAGGAAATCTGGAACAGTATACACCTAAATATGGACAGCCCGTTTCTGTTATTTGGGGATATAACAAAACTCAACCTATTGCCAAAGTAGAAGGTGCGACTTATGATCAAATCGCTCCGTATGTGTCCAATATTATCAATGAATCCAATGCTGTAAATATATCTGAACAGGCTCTTCAGACTTCTCTGGATGCCTTTAGAAATAATACTGGTCTTAAGAATTATTCGATCACTACTTATGTGTACGACTCTTTAACAAGATTGAAAACGACGACTCCTCCTACAGGAATTCGTGTCATCTATCAATATGATACTTCCGGAAGACTGGAGAAAGTAGAGGATGAAAGTGGAAAATTATTAAAGAAATACCAGCACAACTATGGACATTGATTATGAGTAACGAGTGCTTTATTATAAAAATTTAGCCATGTAACTTTTAATCTATAACTTCTAATATCTTAATTAAGATGAAAAAACTATTAATACTATTTGGTTTTCTGTCTGTCACTCTATCAGAGGCACAAACAGCAACTGAAAACTATATATCAACTACGAACTGCCTGAATGAGGACTGTACAAAAAACACATATACCGTAAAGTACTTTGACCTTTTGGGAAGACCAAAGCAAATTGTTAACGTACAGGCCTCTCCAACGGGAAAAGATGTTGTCACTCATATTGAATATGATCAGTATGGGAGAAAAGTAAAAGATTATCTTCCTGTTCCCCAGCTTTCAAGTGGTGCAGGTAATTATTATTCAGGACCTCTAGGAGTTTATCCTACAACTTACGGGGATGAAAAGATCTACGCAGAAAAAATTGTTGAAAATTCTCCGTTACAGAGGGTTTTACAGCAAAAGTCGATCGGTAACGAATGGAATAATAAATCTGTACAATTGGGATATGATACCAACAAAGTCAGTGAAGTTTATCAATATCTCATTTCTACAAGTTGGGAGAACGGGGCGACTAAAAGTATTTTGAGCCTACCTCCATCAGAAACATATGCTCCTGGTCAACTCTATAAAACTACGGTAAAAGATGAGGATGGAATAGAAACAGTAGAGTTTAAAAATACAAAAGGACAAACTATATTGGTCCGAAAGATTATGAGCTCTACAGTACATGTGGATACTTATTATGTATACAATGAATATGGTCAGCTTGTTTTTGTACTTCCTCCAGAGGCTATTCATAAAGCTATTACCGATGATCTTCTGAACAATTTGTGTTACCAGTATCGTTATGATGCTATGGGGCGCCAGGTAGAAAAGAAAATTCCCGGAAAAGGTTGGGAGTATACAGTATATGATAAACAAAATAGGATTGTAGCTACTCAGGATGCCAATTTGAAAGAAAAGGGACAGTGGATGTACGCCAAATACGATCAGTTTGGTAGAGTTGCTTATACGGGAATTAATACAGGGGGAACTAGAGTTGCTGAGCAGGCAGAAGCTGATACGTTTGGTTCTAATAATGTAGATAGAGGTGATGTTATATATTTTTATAGACAGGGAATGGGAGTATATTACGGAAGTTCCGATCTTACCTATCCTAAATCACCAACCTGGGTAACTTTGTTGTCTCTGAATTACTATGATACTTATCCGGCTGTAGTTCCTTCAGGAGCTGAAGTACCCAATACTATTGCAGGGCAAAAAGTTCTTAAACAGCTTGGGCAAAGCACATCATCCGTAAATACCCAAGGTCTGTCGTTGGCTTCTTATGTAAAGAATATTGAAGACGATGCATGGACAAAGAATTTAATGTATTATGATGAAAAAGGAAGAACAATTGGAACTTTTACAGAGAATCATCTTGGTGGATATACCAAAACAGAATTAGAGTTAGATTTTTCAGGTATAGTAAAGCAAAGTAAGGCGTATCATAAAAGACTGATCACAGATGTTGAAAAAGTAATCACTCAGATTTTTACCTATGATAACCAAAACAGATTATTGGTTCATAAGCATCAGATAGACACAAATCCTGTAGAAATTCTGGTGCAGAACGAGTATAATGAGCTTTCGCAGGTGAAAAGCAAAAAACTTGGCGGAACCAATGTTGCTCAACCTCTGCAAAGTATTGACTATACTTATAATATTAAAGGCTGGTTGACTAAGATCAATGACCCTTCCAATTTGAATGGAAAGCTATTCGGATATGAAATGAAGTATACCAACCCTGTGAATGCCAATGTAGCCTCAGGGAAATTCAACGGAAGTATTACAGAAGTAGATTGGAAGAATGCTTCAGAAAATGTGCTTAAAAGATATAATTATACTTACGATGCACTTAGCAGACTAAAGGATGCTGTATATTCAGAGCCTAATGCTTCTGTTCCATTCAATAATAATTATAATGAATATTTGACGTATGATCTTAATGGAAATATTAAGACTTTAAAACGTAATGCTTTTCCGGTTACAGGAACTACAGCGACCCAAGTCGATGATCTTGTCTATGAATATACAGGAAACCGCTTAACAAAAGTTACTGAAAATGCACTAAATGATACCGGATACGAAGGCGGGAACAATACAATTTCCTATGATTTGAACGGTAATATGAAAGATATGTTGGATAAGGGAATTCAATCTATTGGTTACAATTATCTGAATCTTTCCAATAATATGACCGTACAGCAAAACAGTTTTGGGCAGTTGTTATATGGCTCTGTGGGATATCTTTACAGTGCAGACGGAACTAAGCTTCGTAAAACCTATTCAAAAAATCCTCCGAGAGGATCAACATCAACCCAAATGACAGACTATCTGGACGGGTTTCAGTATAGTTATTTGGATAGGGGTGGAATTTGCCTGACCTGCAGAACTGAAAATGCTTATGAGGTTCAGGCATATAAAAATATTTTTGATCCCAATCTTCCTGTTACTCCAGAATGGAAACTGGATTTTGTTGCCACTGCAGAAGGTTTTTACAGTTTTACAGAGAATCGTTATATTTACCAGTATAGGGATCACCTTGGAAATAGCAGGGTTACCTTTGCTAAAAATAATGAAGGAGTTTCTGAAATTACCGATACCAACAACTATTATCCTTTTGGGTTAAATCATACGGGAGGGAACGGATTGAACTCTTCCAATTTTGGAAGTCTATACAGTTATAAGTATAACGGTAAAGAGCTTCAGGAAACTGGTATGTTTGATTACGGTTGGAGGCAATATATGCCAGATCTGGGAAGATGGAATGGAATAGATCAGTTGTCACAGGCATATACTTCTACCAGCCCTTTTGCCTATGTTGCTAATAATCCTATTTCAAGGAGAGATCCTGATGGAAGATGGATGGATGAAGCAGGCCATATTGATACCTCAGGATATGCAAATCCTTTTACAATTATGGCACATTCTCAAATGCTGATGACGGAGTTTATGGGGAGGACCCCAGATGAAGGCGGTGGAGGCGGTAACTATCTGGCTTTTGGCCAGACCACAGCTTACTCTGATTTGATGGCTGCTTTTCAAAATGGAGGAGACTTTTCTCTTAAAGTCAATAATGGATATATGAGCTGGTGGACTGGAGGTGTTTATGGTGATGCAAATACTGCCCAAGAAATGATTGGGCATCTTGTGAATCTTGCAAAAAATGTTAATAATAATTTTACAGACATTGTAAGTAATCGTTATTTTACTGCTGGGCTTGTAACAACAAGTGAGTCTTTTGCTCGTTTGGGAGCTTATTCTATAGATAAAGCATTAAGACCAGATTATTCAGTAAATTATACTGTACTGAATAACAATGCAAAGCCATATAGAGTTACTACTATAGCGGGCTTGAAAATGCAACCTTCAACGGCAGCTACAATTAGTAAAGTTGCTAAATATGGAGGATATATTTTAGCAGGTGTCTCTGTAGTAGCTACAGAAGCTCAATATGCAAGTGGAAGTATTGGAAATACTGAAAGAGTGATGAATCATATGATGACTGGTGTTGGTCTAGTACCCACACCATGGACTATGGGTATTGCTCTGGTATATGGTGCTGTCACAGGAGGCTACCAGGCTGTAACAGATAGAAGTATTTTCAATGATTTAGGGTTAGGTCCTCAATAGCAAATTTTTAAAAAATGATAAAATATATAGATTATTTAATTTTCCATTTAGATTGTTTGTATAAGAAAATGGATAAATTTAAATATAAAGATCGAGGAACGGAAAAATTTTGGTTGATAATAATAATTTCAATTTTTATTAATGTAAGCTTTTCAAGTATTGATAATATTTTTTTTGGAAGCTATTTTCGTCTCCAATATAAGAATATCTTCTTTTTTTTAGTAATGCCAATTATTATGTTAATAGTCAACTTACTATTTATAAAAAATGAAAGATTTTTAGATTATGATTTTAAAGAAAGTTATAAAGGATATTTAGTCTTACTGATATTATTTCTAATAATGATAGTACTTATGATCATGGTTAAACCAATAAAATAGTAAGATAAATTTAAAATTTCAATCCCCTCGCTGACACACAATTGCATCGTGTGGTAAACTAATAATAACAAAACCACTGCTATTAAGCAGTGGTTTTGTATTGTAAAAAAAGGTTCTATTTCTGTATAAAGAAAACTTATAAAATTATAGATGTAATAGTAAAATCCTTTGTCATTCCATATTTTAAGAGACTGTTTACCATAGAATCTTATAATGATTATGCACCAAAAATGTAAAGCGATTTATATCTTAACTGTTCGAATGTGCTTCGGACTTCCTTCGAGTGCTCTTCGGAAAAAGAATCATTTTTCCGAAGCTCATTCGAAGAACACTCGAACAACTATCGAAGAAAGTGGGTTTTAAACCTGTCACAACTGGTCATTATTTTCGGGAGTGATTGGCTATTGAAAATTCCTTTATACATTCGTTCAGGTAACTAAAAAATATAGTAAAATGGTACGAATAGCAAAAAAACGCTCCGTTATTGCACGATTACATCGTATGGCGAAGTGATAAAATTATTGATAAAAGACTTATCCAATCAACTACTTCAGCCTATCCGGATTCTGCTTCAGGAAACTCTCCCAGCCGGAATACGATTTTGTATCGGTAATGGTTCCCGAATTAAAATGATGACATACCGCAACGGCAAGTCCATCAGAAGCATCTAAATATTTGGTGGGGAATTCCTTCAGGTTAAGAAGATTTTGAAGCATTCCTGCTACCTGTTCTTTACTGGCGTTTCCGTTTCCGGTAATAGCCATTTTGATTTTTTTAGGAGAATATTCTGTGATGGGAATATTTCTGTATAAGCTGGCAGCCATCGCAACCCCTTGAGCACGCCCAAGTTTTAACATACTCTGTACATTCTTTCCAAAGAAAGGAGCTTCTAAGGCTACTTCATCAGGATGAAACTCATCAATTAAAGAAAGGGTTCTTTCAAAAATGTATTTAAGCTTGGTTTCGTGATTAGGGTATTTTTTGAGGATAAGCTCATGGATGGATACCATCTCCATTTTCCCTTTTTTTACGGAGATAATACCAAATCCCATTACTGTGGTTCCTGGGTCAATTCCTAAAATTATTTTCTCTGAAATCATTAGGACAAAGATAAGGTTTTATTAATTTTTTTTAATGATGAAAAAAAATTCAATTAATGGTGATTTGTGTTGGAATCTTTCTTAATTTTAATGAAAAATGATTATGAAAAACGTATTTACCTTATGTATTGTTCCCACAATGCTGTTCTGTAGTTTTCAGAAACAGAGTGAATTACCGCAGAAAAGAGCGGTAGCAGTGGAAAATACGGTTGCCAAAAGTGACCGGATTATCTATTTGTTTTTTAAAGCAGATAAAGACCAGTCAGGAAGTGAAAAAATTGTTCTTCAGGAAAGTAAAATTTCAGAAGGCAGACTGAAACTGGTTCCATCTTTTAGTCGGGATGAAGTTGAAAGCGGAGATTTTATCATCACCATTTCTGGAGATGGAGGAAAAGAAGTTTCAAAACAACTTGTCAAAAATCCGTTGCATCCTGAGCTGGAAGTGTATGAAAAAGAAGGCATTTCCAGACACAAAACTTTACTTTCCACTGCGGAATTCAGTGTACGGTTCCCTTACTCTGAAAATATCCAATCTGTAAAAATTGAAAAAGCACAAGCTGACGGTGTACAGCTCCTATTCACTCAAAAACTATAAACATGAAAAAAATTTTATTTGCCCTTTTAATCGGAAGCAATTGTTTTGCTCAGGTGTTTGATAAAGTTTCTTTACTCCAGAACGGAAGTAATGATAAACGAATTATTATTGCGGTGTTGGGAGATGGTTTTACAAGCACCCAACAAACCTCTTTTGTATCATCGGCACAGGCGACAGTCAATTATCTTTTTACCAAAAGTCCATATGCTGAGTATAAAAACTACTTCAATGCATATGCGGTTAAAGTAATCTCTACGCAAACCGGAGTAAAACATCCGGGAACGGCTACAGACGTTACAGAGCCTGTAATACCTGTTTCCAATCCCAATAATTATCTGGGGTCCAGTTTTGATAATGGGGTACACAGATGTATTTACAGCAGTACAACCAATAAAGTAGGTCAGGTATTGGCTGCCAATGTTCCTGATTATGATATCACCTATGTGCTGGGCAATTCTACAGAATATGGTGGATGCGGAGGCGCTTATGCATTTGCCTCTTTAAACAGTTCTGCCAATGAAATTGTAGTTCATGAACTAGGGCATTCTTTTGGGAAATTAGCGGATGAGTACTGGTTTGCCGGTTCTGGTGAATCTCCGAATAAAACTCAAACCTCTAATCCTTCAACAGTAAAATGGAAAAATTGGGTTGGCTTAAACAGTGTAGGAGTTTATCCTTATACAGAAAGTCCAAGTTGGTTTAGACCCCATCAAAGTTGCGAGATGAGATATCTGAATCAACAGTTTTGTTCAGTATGTAAGGAAGCTATTATAGAAAGAATTCATTCATTGGTTTCGCCCGTGGATTCATATTCTCCTGCCAATACCTCTTCTGTAAACGCCAATGCTAACGTTACTTTTACAGTGAATGAAGTTTTGCCGATACCAAATACTCTGGTCAATTCATGGAAGCTTAATGGAACCGCACTGAGTGGAACAGGAAATAGCATAACAATTACCCCATCACAGCTTAATACAGGAAACAATACATTGATTTTTTCTGTGACCGATAACACGTCGCTGGTTAAAGTCAATAATCATAGTACCGTTCACTTTACCAATGTAAGCTGGACGCTTAATAAATCAACCGCTAAAGTTTCTAAAATTGCTGCTAAAGAAAAAGGATTTAGTATCTACCCGAATCCTACAGACGGCGTATTTTATATCAGAGCGAAACAGGATTTCTCAAAAAATACCAAAATTGAAGTGTATGATGGATCTGGAAAATTAATTTCAGCAAAGTCTGAATTAAAGGATGCCTCAACTTTATGGGTTGATATCAGCCACGTTCCTACAGGCTCTTATCTTTTGAACGTTACAGAAGATAATCAGCAGATCATCTCTCAGAAAATAATCAAAGAATAAATGTAAACCGGCTTTCAAGGCCGGTTTTATTTTTTAGGTTCCAACAGTTTTTTCTCTGCAATAGGAACCCACTTGCCGTCATGGCGTAATAAAAGTATTTTGTCAACGATAAATTTAGTTTTGTATCTTTTTGTTTGATACTTTTCTCATGCTTTCTCATAATTCTCGAATGTTAAATCTCTATGGCCCACCGTAATATGAGGGTGGAAGGAATAGCTGATGAAGTTAAACTTCTGTTTTACCCTATTGCAAAGTTCCGTTAGTTCAGTATTGTTTTCCGGTTGTACATAGATGACAGGATTTTTTGGATTGGGAAAACTTCCAAAACCATTGAGCTTAACTTCAAAAGGGGGAAGATCTGTATCAATGTCATAGAACGCCTTAAAGATGTCACTTTGAAGATCATGTTCTCTTGAAAAGGTGGGGAAAAGCGTAATATGGGCATCATTCTTTAAAGCCTTTGAATTCCCATAGTTTTCCACAAAATCTTTCTTAAAGGTTTTAACGTCTTCAATAATTTCCTGAGGAGGGTATATCGCTATGAAGTAAAGCTTTTTCATACAGCAATTTAAAATATTTTAAATGAATTCTTGATACATAAGAAAATTATGCATAAGTTTGTAATGTATAAAATGACTCTATGAAAAA
This sequence comes from Chryseobacterium sp. JK1, assembly GCF_050632815.1. Taxonomy (NCBI): domain Bacteria; kingdom Pseudomonadati; phylum Bacteroidota; class Flavobacteriia; order Flavobacteriales; family Weeksellaceae; genus Chryseobacterium; species Chryseobacterium sp. JK1. The sequence continues at coordinate 51,455 of NZ_JBODRU010000004.1, forward strand.
GAATAGTCTTTATAAAGGTACTTTACAGAACATCATTTTGAAGCTGCTTTCAAAAGAGGTGAAAATGTACGGTTACCAGATTACCCAAAGAGCAAAAGAACTTACCCAGGGCGAGCTTGAAATGACAGAAGGAGCCCTATATCCACTGCTGCACAAGTTGGAAGGTGACGGAATGATTACTTCAGAACTTCAAAAAATCAATGGCCGGGACCGAAAGTATTATCTATTGACCGAAAAAGGAAAAAAACAACAGGCAGAACAGGAGAGTGAAATGAAAAGCTATTTGGTAAACCTTCAAACAATCTTTAACATATGATCAACGCATTACAGGAAAAGCAGATTACGGACTATCTGATTACTCAAAATCTTTCTCTTGATATTTTGGTAGAGATAAGAGATCATATGACACAACAGATCATTGACCTTCAATTGGAGGAAAATCTCAGCTTTAACGATGCATTCTCAAAAGCAAAAGAATCCTGGACCGGAGAATTTAGAATGGTACATTACTGGCTTTTTTTTCCAACAAAAATTCCTTTAATTGCCAGAAGAATCATCAGCGGAAAATATAATAATATGCTGAAAAAATCTTTGGTGGTAGGTATACTGTCTTTGTTGATGAATATTTTGCTGGTCAGTTTTTCAAATAATGAGGAAGCTTATACTGTTTTGTTCAGAGCTTTCAATGGTTTGTTTTTGCTGGCCATTGTTGGTGTATGGCTTTCAAATTTTAAGATGCATCGATATATGAGGTCGGATTTTAAGTATCAGGGAAAGTGTTTTTACACTTTATATCAGAAAAATACAGGATTGATGATTGGTTGCGCCTTGGGAATGATGCAGATTGTATCCAAAAACGGACATTATGTGTATGAATTTTTCAAAAATGCAGATAAGGCAAACTTCTCAATGGTTTTTACAACACTTTCTTTTCCTTTCATATTGCAGACATTCACAGTTTTTGCCCTTTTAAATTTTTATGAACACAAAAAGAATTTGTCAGGGGTACAGGAGTTTGTAAAATCTACGACCAGTGCACAATAAACCTACATTCAATATCTAATAACAAAAAACGAACGAACCATGATTACTTTACAGGAAGAAAAAGAGATTGTAAGATATCTTTTATCTAAAAATTTGAACAGGGATTTATTCATCGAAATTAAAGATCACTTCACTGAACAGATTTCAATCCTTATGGATGAGGAATCCATTATATTTGAGAAAGCTTTTACTAAAACTCAACAAAGTTGGAGCCGTGAACTTGAAATAGTAAGAGCAGACTTCTTTTCATTCAGGAAAATAACCAGGATAGAGAGAGAAATAGTGCAGAGAAGATTCAGGAGCATTACAATTTGTGCATTGGCTTTCTCGTTGATATTTTCAACATTGATCTTTAGCAATACAGATCTTTTCATGTACATAGAGATTTCTTTATTGGGAATAATGGCGGTATTATTGGGGTACAACTTTATTTTCAGAAAAATGAGACTGTATCACTATATGCAGTTAAGCTTTCACCCATTAATTCTTAAAAATGTAGCCTTGGGTATTGTTCTTTTTTCCTCCTTATACTTTCTTTATGATGGTCTTACCCCGATAGGAAGCGGAATGATGAAGGCTTTCTTTCTATATGCTATGGCTGCTAAAATTCAGCTTCTTTATTTCAAAGCAAAGAAAACTAATGTGCTGATTTAAGTTGGGAAATCGTGTTTTCAAGATGATCTGTAATTTTTTTAACTTCAATATGAGGCTTGAAAATGGATCCTTTGCCTTTTTCCTCATCTGCGATATTAGAAAGGATGATTACCGAAGTTTTGGTATCTGGATAATAGATATTTAAAGAAGGAGATCCTTTTACATATCCACTGTGAAAATAAGAATTGGGCTTGCCAATGTTTACCATAATTCCATAGGCATAGCCCATCTTTCCGAAAACGGCATGATGTCTTTCTGCACTTTTGCCCATAAATTTCTGTAATGTTTCAGGTTTTAAAATCTTTCCGCCATACAAAGCATTATTCCATGTATGAAGATCCTGAATCGTAGACAGTATTCCTCCGGCAGGAATTCCAATATCTTTTCCTCCAAGCCTCTTGGGCATATTGGGAACTTCCTGAAATTTATTGGCTGTACCGAGATAAGCTCCTGCGAAATGAGTTCCTTTAAAAACATCAGCTGTTGAAGAATGATGCATTCCCACTTTTTTGAAAAGTTCCAAAACATTATCATCATAAGACTTCCCTGAGACTTTTTCCACAATTTTTCCCAGAGCATTAAATCCGTCATTAGAATAGAAAAAATCTGAACCGCTTTTAAACATGAGTTTTCCACCCATCAGATTCAGTCCCGAAGTATGGTTCAGAAGTTGATGAATGGTGATATTTTCATACTCCTTAATTTGGAATTCTTTGAGATGACTGGAAACTTTATCTGTAAGATTCAGCTTTCCCTGTTCCATCTGGAGCAAAACCAAAATTGCTGTGAATTGTTTACTTACAGAACCGATGGCAAAAATGGTACTGCTGTCGATCTTTGTTTTGTTCTTAAAATCAGAATAGCCGCTTTGTTTTCTGTATAATGGCAAAGTGTCTTTAAAAACGGCAATACTCCCATTAAAATGATACTTTTTAAATACAGAATCGATCTGCTGTTCCAACAGAGTCTTTTGAAAAGCATTGATGGTAGAATCTATTATGGCTTTTTTATCTATAGTTTTAACCTGTATTGTCGGTTCATTTTTACATGATACTAAAGCAATGAATAGAAGTATAAGCGGGAGAAAAGGGAATTTTTTTAGAGTCATTTTGTATTTGGGAATAATTTTTTGGCAACATTGTTACCCAAAAATAACAAAAAACTCTCAATGTAACCAGAGACTTATATTTGAATATCACGAAGATAAATAGGAATGAATACAGGAATCACTTCTTTTTAACAAACGCAATGTAGATATCACTTATATTTTCTTTGGATGTGAAAAATTTTACAAAAGCTTTAGGAATGTAATACACCTCATACCGGTTGGCATAGAGAAAATAACTTTTGTTGAATATTTTGTAATCCAGCACTTTACCATCCAATGAAATAAATGATTGAGATGTAGCATAAGGCGGACCAGTGGCGATTTCACCCATTACTCTTTCATATCCGTTGTTCAATAATTGTATTGTTTGGTGCTTTGAAAGAGCATTTTTCGTATAAATTGACATGGTACCATCGTGATAAATATCGTCCGGTTTAAATTCCAGTAAATTTTCTTGTTTGACAGCCTCTGAAGGAATTTCCAGCGTATAATTTCCATTGGCGTCTGTTTGGGTAGAGTAGATCTTCGTTATCGTAATAAAGCTTACTGTTGCGGTAAGAGGTTTTCCTGATTTTTTAGCTACTATTTTTCCTGTAAAAAGGGTAAGTCCATCTTTCTTTACAGGCTGCTTTTGTCCCTGATTTTTATTCTTTGAATGATCTTTCTGAACGGTTGTTTCATGCTTTTTCAATGGAATGGTCTGTCCCGGAACTGTCGTAAATACACTTGCCGTAAGAGCAATTCCCGCAGCAACCTTTGTGATAGGATATTTTCTTGATGAAAGCTCTACAAAATCTGTGTGAAGAGTAGGGATGGGAGTGTTGAGCTGTTCTTTTAATACAATACCACAGAATGTTTCACCTCTTTTCTGTTCAAGAACTGCCTTTATTTCAGTGGAGCTGAGGTTGGAGAGATTGAGGACACTTTTTTTACAGACACTACAGAATTTTCCTCCGGGAATATCCTGCATATCATCCATCGTTTGGGAGCATGGATTCTCTATTCTTAAAAAAAGGCTCATGTATTTAGTTTTTTTACAAACGAAATTTGCAGGAATTTATTTTGAAATCAGGTCGCAGAACCAGAAAATATAATCCTCATCTTGGTCTCCTGTTTCCGTTTTTGGTTTGGGATAAGTTTTCATAACGGTTTCTCCAATTTCAAACTGAATCGGATGTTTAAAAATAGGCCCGTCAAAAGTAAAGGTGTGAAACTCTCCGTTTTCTCCGCAGGGATCAATATTTTCAGGAAGATCATCCAGAAATTGCTGATCAATAATCCTTCCGGCAAAACTTTTATCAAGATAAATACCATTTACACAGGTTACGATAGTTTTAAAGCCAAGGCTTAAGAACTCGTGGATGAGGTCAGAGGTATTTTGCTTCCAGAGAGGAAATACCGCCTTCATACCTATTCTGTTTAGCTGCTCTTCACGGTATTGACGAAGATCTTCCAGGAAAATATCTCCAAAGATAGAATGAGTAATATCCTGAGCCTGCATTTCAGCCATTGTGGTACTCATGATCTTCTGATATTCTTCCATGGATGGTTCTTTGGGAAGTTCCATTTTTACCAAAGGAATACTGATAGAAGAAGCCTGCTGTTCCAGAAGAGACACATGAACCCCATGCATCGATATCCTTTGAAATTCCTGATTGATACTGGTGAGAAGGGTCGTTACTTCGTACTGATCATCTTTTAATAAGGTGTAAAGGGCAAGAGCAGAATCTTTTCCGCTGCTCCAATTGAATAAGGCTTTGGGTTTCATTGTCAAAATAAAAATCTCCCAAAAATAGGAAGATTCTGCAAATTAATATTTTTTAGATTGGATTTCTCTGATAGGAATAAAAGCACCGTTGAGATAATCAATTTTCTGTTCGAAAGGATAAGCCGGATTTGACGTAAATAAAACACCTACTGCACCGAAGAATACTCCAATACTCAGATTCCCTACATTGGGACCGCCTGATCTTAGCTTTCCTGTAAAATAATAGTCGTTATCTCTTTTTTCTGCTTTATTGAAGAGATTTTCTATAGGAAGATAAATATATGGGTCGCCTTTATAAATAATTGCATAGATGTCATCCTTTTTTATTTCTTGTTCTTTGCCATCAACCATTTCATAGATCCTTACAATTTTTGGCATGTTGCCATAAAACTTCACATTGCTAATTTCTTTTTGAGGCTGCTGATTTTTTAAAGAAAGATAATCGTTATAAACGCCGTCTTTTAACTGTGGAGAATTGTATAAACTTATAGACTGTTTATCAGTATCATCAAACTGTTTAATCTGATCAAAGGTATATTTCACAGTTGTGTCAGCTTTTCTGGGGACATTTTTCACTATAAATTGTGTGAGCATTTCGCTGCCTTTTCTTAAAATTTCTTTTGTAACATCCATTGACCTGTGATCTACAACAGTATCTGTTTTGTCAAGTAAAGAATAAGTTCCGTCTTCATTTTTGGCAAATAAAAATCCTTGGAAATAACAATATCCAAATTCTGTGAATGCTTTGGTCACTTCTGCAAAATATAATTGCTTAAGATATAAGACCAAACTTCCATTCTCTGTATTTTCATTATTTACACTATTCAGAATATGTTGAAACTGATCGGGAAGCGATGATGTAGGAATGACTTTTGCTTTTGCATTGAATGCCCCCTGTTGAATAATTCCTACTGAAGTTGTATCAATTCTACGATCAATGACTGTGATTGTTTTGTAGTAGCTTTTATCTGCTTTTTGAGTGGGAAGACTGATTGTGAAATCTTCTGTTCGTTTTTGTGAAAATAAAATAGATGATACTCCTACTGCTATCAAAAATGATATTCTTTTTAAATGGGTTTTCATATTGGTTATTTTGAATTGTAATACCTGATAAATTTAATGATTAGTTTATTAAAAATAAAAAACCTCAAAGAAATCCTTTGAGGTTTAATTTTATGAAAATGTCTGTCCGATAGTGGATTACATATTTCTTCTGTATTTACCACCTACTTCGAACAAAGCATTGGTGATTTGCCCAAGAGAACAGTATTTTACAGCATCCATCATAACCTCGAAAAGGTTTTGCTGGTTGATGGCAGCGTGCTGTAGTTTGCTTAATGCTTCTTCAGACCTGTTGGCATTTGCATTATGGAAGTTGTGAAGAGATTCAATCTGAGCTTGTTTTTCTTCTTCTGTAGAACGAATAACTTCTCCCGGAAGAACTGTTGGAGAACCGTCTTTTCCAAGGAATGTATTCACTCCGATGATTGGGTATTCTCCTGTATGCTTCAGCCATTCGTAATGCATAGACTCTTCCTGAATTTTAGAACGCTGATACATGGTTTCCATGGCTCCAAGAACTCCGCCTCTTTCAGTAATTCTGTCAAATTCTGTATAAACTGCTTCTTCAACAAGATCGGTAAGCTCTTCAATGATAAATGATCCCTGAAGCGGGTTTTCGTTTTTAGCAAGACCCAATTCCTTGTTGATGATCAACTGAATGGCCATTGCTCTTCTTACAGACTGTTCTGTAGGAGTAGTAATCGCTTCATCATAAGCATTGGTGTGAAGTGAATTACAGTTATCATAAATAGCATACAATGCCTGAAGCGTTGTTCTGATATCGTTGAAATCAATTTCCTGAGCGTGAAGAGAACGTCCGGAAGTCTGGATATGGTATTTCAACATCTGGCTTCTTTCATCGGCTCCGTATTTCAGTTTCATGGCTTTTGCCCAGATTCTTCTTGCGACACGTCCGATTACTGAATACTCAGGGTCAATACCGTTGGAGAAGAAGAATGATAAGTTGGGAGCAAAATCGTTGATGTCCATTCCTCTTGACAAATAATATTCCACATAAGTGAATCCGTTTGCTAAGGTAAATGCCAACTGAGAAACAGGGTTAGCCCCTGCTTCTGCAATATGGTATCCAGAAATGGAAACAGAGTAGAAGTTTCTCACTTTTTCTCTGATGAAATATTCCTGAACGTCACCCATTAGCCTTAGAGCAAACTCAGTGGAAAAAATGCAGGTATTCTGTGCCTGGTCTTCTTTTAAAATATCAGCCTGAACAGTACCACGAACGGTAGCAATTGTTTTAGCTTTAATTTCTGCGTATACTTCTGCTGGAATTACTTCGTCTCCTGTTAAACCTAAAAGTTGTAATCCTAAACCATTGTTGGATGGAGGAAGTTCACCATTGTATCTTGGTCTTTCTAACCCTTTATCATCGAATTTTTCTTTAAGCTTAGCTTCAACCTTAGCTTCTAATCCGTTTTCTTTGATGTATTTTTCAACATTCTGATCGATGGCAGCGTTCATAAAGAAGGCTAACAACATAGGTGCAGGACCATTGATCGTCATTGAAACTGAAGTTAATGCATTAACAAGGTCAAATCCTGAATAGAGTTTTTTAGCATCATCCAGGGTTGCAATAGAAACCCCGGCATTACCAATTTTACCATAGATATCTGGTGGTAAAGCTGGATCCTGACCATATAAAGTTACCGAGTCAAAAGCTGTAGACAGACGTTTTGCCGGCATTTCTGCAGATACATAATGGAATCTTCTGTTGGTTCTTTCAGGGCCTCCTTCTCCTGCAAACATCCTTGTTGGATCTTCTCCTGTTCTTTTGAACGGATAAATTCCGGCTGTATAAGGGAAACTTCCAGGAAGATTTTCCTGTCCTTTCCACTTGATCAGATCTCCCCAGTCATTGTATTTTGGTAATGCAATTTTTGGAATTCTAAGGTGAGATAAAGATTCTGTGGATGTTTCTACTTTAATTTCTTTTCCTCTTACATAATAGGAATAAAATTCTGCATGGAAAGCTTTCTTCGTATCATCCCAGGTTTTAAGGAAGTCGATGTTTTCCTGTTGAAGGTTTTTTTCCGCTTTTTGATATTCCGCATCTAAAACTTCATTAGAAATGATATTTTTTACCCCTTCAATATGATACATTGTTCTTGCCAGTTCAGCCTGCTTTTCAATGTTGGAATCATATTGTTTGTTGTTTTCTACAATTTCAGAAAGGTAACGAACTCTTTTTGGAGGAATAATCGTCACTTCGTCTGTAATTTCCTGCTCAACGAATGTGCTTAAATGTAGATCTGCAAATTTTTCATTGACTTTAGAAACCAGTCGGTTATATAATTCTGTTGTACCGTGATCATTGAACTGAGAAGCCTTTGTAGCATATACTGGCATATCTTCCAATGGACTTTCCCATAATAAATGGTTTCTCTGGAATTGTTTTCTTACCGCCTGAAGCGCATCTAACGCTCCTCGCTTGTCCGATTTGTTCAGTGCTACAAGATCTGCATAATCTAGCATGTCGATTTTTTCCAGCTGTGTTGAAGCTCCATATTCCGGAGTCATCACATACATAGAAACATCTGCAAAATCCGAAACTTCTGAACCAGACTGTCCGATACCTGAAGTTTCCAGAATGATAACATCCGGATGTGCCAGTTTCAATACATTCAATGCAGAATGGATGAACGGAGAAACGGAAACATTGTTTTCCCGGGTTGCCATAGAACGCATATAGACTCTGGGATCATTGATCGCGTTCATACGGATTCTGTCTCCAAGAAGAGCTCCTCCTGTTTTCTTTTTGGAAGGGTCTATAGAGATAATAGCGATTTTTTTATCGGTGTTGGCGCGTAAGAAACGTCTTACCAATTCGTCTGTTAAAGAAGATTTTCCTGCCCCTCCGGTACCTGTGATCCCGATAATTGGAATGGTAAGATCTTTAGATTGTTCATCGATAGCTTTTACAAGCTCAGGTTTTTCGTCTGAAAAGTTTTCAACAGCAGAGATAATTCTTGCAATGCTTGTTGAGTTTTCAAAGCTGATAGCATTCAGATCTTCTGCCGTGACATCTTTTCCGGTAGCGAAATCAGATCTTTTTACCAGATCATCAATCATTCCCTGAAGGCCAAGCTCACGGCCGTCGTCCGGAGAGTAAATTCTATCAATTCCGTAAGCCATCAGTTCTTTGATTTCCTCAGGAAGAATTACACCGCCACCGCCACCAAAAATCTTGATCTGTGGTGAATTTTTCTCTCTCAAAAGATCGTAGATATATTTAAAATATTCATTGTGACCTCCCTGATATGAAGTTAATGCAATAGCATTGGCATCTTCCTGGATTGCTGTATTTACAACTTCCTCTGCAGATTTATCGTGTCCTAGGTGGATCACTTCGCATCCTGTTCCCTGAATGACACGACGCATAATATTGATCGCAGCATCGTGACCATCAAATAATGAGGCAGCTGTTACGATTCTTACCTTGTTGGTTGGAGTATATTTTTGGGTTTCCATAAAAATTCTAGAAAGTTTCTAAGTTTCCAAATATAATAATAAAAAAAGAACCTTGTGTTTGATTTTATTGTATTGAATATCATTTTGTTGTAGAGCCCTATTTAATTATATCTCCCCATTTTATGTTTGAGAGTTTCACACTTGAAGAGGTTAGAAGTAAAGTAACCCTAAAGCAGTGTGAATAACAGGGGTTTATTTTGAATTGGGTACATCTTTATCTTGGTCGAATTAATTTCTCTACTTTTGCAACATATTTTACAGATATGCAAAAAGCTTTGATATACTTCTTACTGGGAACTGTCGTAAGTTTCCTTATTAATTATTTCCTGTTGAGTTCAGAGAGTGTTGGATTAGAAATCTATTATGCGGTAGCCTTTGGAGCAGCATGGGGAATTGCTTATTATTTGGATACTCCTCATTTTACACTACCCAAGAAACTGGGATTGTCTTTCGTAGCGATGGGAATTTTGGTTTTGATAGGAACCCTCATTTTTAGTCTTGAACTGGCTATCCCATCTATTTTGAAATTCTCTATGGTTTTTGTAGCCTACTATCTTATAGCAAGCTTTAGAGGAAGTAAATCTTTAAGAAACTAAAAATAAATTCGGCTGTCAGAAATGACAGCCGAATTGTTTATTTAATGAATCATCAGGAAGCTTACTATCGCAAGTCCGACGACTAAAAACATAAAGGCAAAGAAATTAAGAGTAAACAATGTGCTTCCAACGATGAAACTTACAATCCCATGGGAACGGTACACTCTGCGATGCGCTACAAAGAAATAGATAACAATATAAAACAGCAGACCAAAGAGGGTAAGGTATAAGATAAGGTTAAGTGGACCAAAACTTGAAAAGCTTATGATTTTGGCCACCAAAAATATAAGCAGTATATTCAGTAATAGAAAAGAGAAGTAATGCAGTGTGAAAATCCCGTGATCGAAATACCACCATTTTTTCTTGCTGTGGAATATCCATAAAAAGAAGGCGAAAAGGGGCAGATAGATGAAAAGAGCCTTTGGTAGATTATGAAAAGATTTTTCTACCATATTTTTCATAATTTCCTCTTTTGTTACTCCGTTTTCTTTGAGTTCAAAAAACTTGTGAGCGACCGGAGTCTGAATAAGATCAAATACTGACGGGTTTTTAGCTGCTGCTGAATCATATGATTTTCGGGTCTTATATCTTCCATAGCCAACATTATCGTCAATCTTCTTATTCATTTCCAGTATATCTTCAAGATCGTCTATCTGGGCAGAGTCTGGGATGGTACTCAGGCTTTTAATGGTTACAGAATCTTGTGGAGTCAGGATCTTTTTAGATTTTATACTGTCCAGCATTTTCTGAGTTTTCATAGATTTCATTTGTTCCAAAAACTTCGTTTTACTGGCATTGATGTCCTTCTTTGAACCAAAGTTAAGAGTCATCATTGGAAACAGTGCAAACACGAAAAAGGTAATGAAGCTCACAAAAATATAAAGCTTTACCGGTGGTACAAATTTCTGTCTTTTACCTTCCAGATAAACATTGGTAAGTTTACCAGGCTTAAACAGCAGATTTTTTACCGTTCCCCAAAACTGTCCGTCATAATGAGTAAAGTCTTCCACAAAGTGGGTGAAAAGGAAATGGAATGGCTGTCGTCTCTCAATATTTTCCTGTCCGCACGAGGGGCAATATCTTTCTTCGACCTGATGTCCGCAGTTTAGACAGGTTTTATCTTCTCTTATTTTTCCGTGGCTCATGGATATAGATTTGTGCGGTAAAGATAATTATTTTGGGAAATAAATAATTATACTGATGGGTTTTGCGGAAATCTTTAAAGAAAAATTAATAAAAGAAAGAGTTGAGGGAATAAACTCTTTGCTTTGTCATTTGTGTTTTTAGAATCTTTAAACGTTTTTTTTTCATCGGGGCAACACTTCACAAGTTTTGTGCCAAAAGAATTTCTATCGTTAAAGTCTATTGTTATAAGGCTGAATAACAGATATTATACAGATTAAATGAAATATGTTTTTGGGATACGAAAATAATTTGTACCTTTGCACACCCTTTTAGGGGTAAATTATGTTTAATCTTTAACTAAAACGTGTGAATACATTAAGTTACAAAACTGTTTCAGCGAACAAAGCTACTGCTAATAAAGAATGGGTTGTGGTAGACGCTGAAGGACAGCCGTTAGGAAGACTAGCTTCTACGGTTGCAAAGATTTTGAGAGGTAAGCACAAAACGAACTTTACACCTCACGTAGATTGTGGTGATAACGTAATCGTTTTGAATGCTGGGAAAATTACGCTTTCCGGAAACAAGTGGGCTGATAAGACTTACATCTGGCATACAGGATATCCTGGAGGACAGAAGTCTATGACTGCGGCTGAACTTCAAAAGAAAGATTCTTTAAAGGTATTAGAGAAGTCTGTAAAAGGTATGTTACCTAAAAACAGATTAGGAGCTGCTATCCTTAAGAACCTTTATTTATATGAAGGAACTGAGCACAAACATGAAGCTCAACAGCCAAAAACAATTAATGTTAACGAATTTAAATAATTAATTATGTCTATAGTTCACAAAATCGGAAGAAGAAAAACTTCTGTAGCTAGAGTTTATGTAAAACCAGGTTCTGGAAACATTACAGTAAACGGTAAAGATGCTAAAGAATATTTCTCTACAGACGTGATGGTTTATAAATTAAACCAACCGTTTATCCTTTCTGAGACTGTTGGTCAGTATGATGTTACCGTAAACGTATTCGGTGGTGGTAATACAGGACAGGCAGAGGCTATCAGATTAGGTATTTCAAGAGCTTTATGCGAAATCAACGCTGAGTTCAGATTAGCATTAAAGCCAGCTGGTTTACTTACAAGAGACGCAAGAATGGTGGAAAGAAAGAAGCCAGGTCAGAAAAAAGCAAGAAAGAGATTCCAATTCTCAAAACGTTAAGATTTGCTGTTGGCGAATGGCTTTTAGCTATTGGCTTCAGGAATTTATTAAAATTTTTTTAAACTTAATCTCGGCGAAAAGCCAATTGCCACAAGCAAAAAGCAAACCGCCAATTGCCCGTTACGTTTAGCATCCAAACGCTTCTCCCATCTAAAGAAGTTGTTGATTGTTTAAAAGACGGAAAGTAAACTAACAAAAACAGAAAACATGGCAAAAGCAAATGTAAAAGACCTTTTAGAGGCTGGCGTACACTTCGGTCACATGACTAGAAAGTGGAATCCAAATATGGCTCCATACATTTTTATGGAGAAAAACGGTATTCACATTGTAGACTTACATAAAACAGCAGTTAAATTAGATGAAGCATGCAGCGCTTTAGAAAAATTAACTTCTGCAGGTAAAAAAGTTCTTTTCGTAGCTACTAAGAAGCAAGCGAAAGAAGTGGTTGCAAAACACGCTTCTGAACTTAATATGCCTTATATTACAGAAAGATGGCCAGGAGGTATGTTAACGAACTTCGTTACTATCAGAAAGGCGGTAAAGAAGATGAACTCTATCGACAAAATGAAAAAAGACGGTACGTTCGAAACTTTATCTAAAAAAGAAAGATTACAAGTTGACAGACAAAGAGCTAACTTAGAGAAGAACTTAGGTTCTATCGCTGATATGGTTAGACTTCCATCTGCTGTATTTGTAGTTGATATCTTAAGAGAGCACATCGCGGTAACTGAAGCTAAGAAACTAGGTATTCCAGTTTTCGGTATCGTTGATACAAACTCTGACCCAAGAAAAGTTGACTTCGTTATCCCAGGAAACGATGATGCTTCTAAGTCTATTGATATGATCCTTAGCGTAGTTTCTGAATCTATCAAAGAAGGTCAGTCTCAAAGAAAAGCTGATAAAGAAAAATCTAAAGAAGAAGGAGAAAAAGTGTCTGCTGATACAGATACTGATTTCGATGCAGAATAATTAAAGATTTTCTTTAATATAGGAAAAACGCTGGATTTCGATTCAGCGTTTTTCTGTTTTAATTAGGGCATACCATCGTGTCCTCTATGTCGGGGTCAGTGCTGGAGATAACTATTCCCATTCTGCATTTTCCTGAACAGCACGTTAAGCCTACTTAAGACAGCTTTTATATCCTCCTTTCATTTCTTGAGACTTTCTTTAAGTCTTTCATAGTTTTGTTTTTGTGTGTTTCCTACTCTGTACGCTTTTCGGATTCCGCAATTGTCAGTTTTAGATATAATAAAATATTCACTTGAATTTAAGGAGGGGGGTCAATAAATATTTCTATTCTAAGTAATAACAGAATTATTTCCTATAATCATAAATAAAAAAGTCATCTCTGGAATGAAATGACTTTAGAATGCCGTAAAGCTATTTTTTAATTCGAAATAGACACCGAATAAGAGCTTGTAATATACTTTGTAGATTGGTATACAGAATTGCAAACCATTCCTGATAATCTGTAGTTTTGATTCTTTAAAACCATTGTATATCCAATTTTTCCTGCACCTATAGGGATTTTCTTGAAGAAATTATTCCCGCTTACAGTTAAGACCATATTACAGTTGGACTTATTGGTTACCGAAATTGAAGTCTTGGGATTGTTGGGAGAATCACTGTTCAGAAGGTCATTAAGTACATCAGCGGTTTCTGCTTTGTAGGTTTTGATTAGCTCATTGTATTCCCTTTCTGTATTGGCAGTATTACCTGCATTGTTGGAAGGGTAGGAGGTTCTTGTAGGATAATTGCCGTAGTTCACATTACAGCTCATGAATAGTAATGAAACTCCAGCGAAAAATAATAGCTTTTTCATATCCATTTATTGTTTTTTACTTTTCTTTTTTCAATGGCCTTTCCTTGACATGTTCATTTTGATATATCTTACTCAGTTTCGGTCTGATTGGGATAATTTTAATGGTTTATTTTATCAGCTTATCCGGAATTTAATGTAAGTAATTGTTTTGCCTTTTGCCGAGAAAAGACCTTCATAATACGTTTGAATATCTCTCAAATGTTCTGTATTAGGGTCATATTCAGGAGCTCCATAAATGTCGTGGTGGGCTGAGATAATTTCATAGCCGGCACCTTGTAAATATCCAAGTGTATATCCATGCAGGAATTCTGAATCGGTTTTTAAATGGATAATACCTCCAGGCTTCAGGAATTTTTTATAACGGTTTAAAAAATCCGGATGGGTTAATCTGTGTTTTGTTCTTTTGAATTTTATTTGTGGATCAGGGAATGTAATCCAGATTTCATCTACTTCGTTTTCCGCAAAGAAATAATCAACAAGCTCTATCTGCGTTCTTAAAAAACCTACATTATTCATATTGTTTTCTACAGCTTCTTTAGCTCCGAACCAGAATCTTGCCCCTTTGATATCAACCCCGATAAAGTTTTTTTCAGGGAATGTTTTGGCGAGCCCTACAGAATATTCTCCTTTACCACAACCTAATTCCAGAACGATAGGATTGTCATTTTTAAAGAAATTTTCTCTCCATTTTCCTTTCAGTTCAAAGCCGTTTAAAGCATCTTCTCTTGAAGGTTGAATTACATTTGGTAATATCTTGTTTTCTGCAAATCTTGCTAATTTGTTCTTGCCCATTGAATTATAAAATGAGTGCAAAAATACTAAAAATTTACAGAAGATCTCTGTCTTTTGAAGGTAAAAGACAGAGAGATAATTTGTTTCACTATTGATTTATTGACTGCCCAAAGCAACCATAATAGGTCTCTGTATTGTTTTTTGTGATGAATATTGGGCCCCGCACACGAGGCTGCTGAAAAGATACTGTCCTTTCTCGATAACAATAGAATTTTCTCCCTGAGCAGGAACCGCAAGTCTGTATTTGGTAGTTCCTACTCCTTCCATTCTTACGATAATATTACAATCCGATTTATTCTGGATCATAACAATACATTCTTTAGCATTCGGATCGTTATCAAATAGAGAATTAAGGATCTTTACGGTTCTGTTTTTATGTTCAACAGGAGAAACTGCCATTAGCATATTGAACTCTTCTGCTTCAGCATTTGGAATCGCACTATTGGCGGCAGTATTTATTACAAAAGCATTTTGCACAGTACTGGGTGTGTAAACGGCAGTATATTGTTTGGCGGAAAGTTCAGCTTTATATTTAGAGATCTGTTTTTGTTTTATAATCGCATTCATCTCATCAAAAGTGATTTTTGTAGAAGGTCTTCTCTTCAATAAGGCCAGCATTTCCTGCATATCTTTCACTTTTTTATCTGAGGAATTTGCATTTTTAATGTATTCCTTCATCATGTCCATTACTCTGGGTTTCAGGACGGATCTTCGGGGATCATCGGGATGAGCATCTCTTAGAAAAGCATTAATTTCATAAATATTTTTGCTTTTCAAAATTTCACTATAATCTTTACCTTTCTGTGCAAAAAGGTTCAGACACAAGAGTGGGCAAAGAAGTAAAAAACTTTTTTTCATTCATTAATATTAAGTTAGAATTTGGTACTTCTCTTAAT
This sequence comes from Chryseobacterium sp. JK1, assembly GCF_050632815.1. Classification (NCBI taxonomy): domain Bacteria; kingdom Pseudomonadati; phylum Bacteroidota; class Flavobacteriia; order Flavobacteriales; family Weeksellaceae; genus Chryseobacterium; species Chryseobacterium sp. JK1. The sequence continues at coordinate 67,023 of NZ_JBODRU010000004.1, forward strand.
TTGCGCTCAGGTTATTAGTATAGTAAGATAACGGAATATTATCATATTTATTTAAAACACTTCTTTGTGATGTAAAATTAAACATGTTTTGAATACTTAATGAAATGTTTATTTTTCATCGTCAAGTATGCTGTATTTCAGTGTGAAAGATACAATAAAAATGGTTTCAAAACGGGATTAGTTTCTGTGTATGTGAAAAAAAATCCCCGTGCAGAAATGTACACGGGGAATATTTTTATTCAAAATATCATCTATTATTTTCCTAATTAGTAAGAACTTCCTGAAGGTGAGAATTTTTAAGCCTTCTTTGATATATAGGTAAATATTTTTCAATAGGAATTTTTATTGCTTCAAAGTTTCCTGCTAATACGTAAGGTTGAATATTTTCAGAAGTATAAACAAACTGAAGGAAATTATCAATCAGATTTTCAGGAATTTTGAACTTTGCAAAATAGTCTTTGCCTAAATAATTTTTAATTTGGGTAACAGAAGTGTTCATCCTTTCATAAGCTTGATAACGCTGTTTTTTCTTTCTTTCTCCCGAAAGTAGATCATAGATGCTTTCAAGACTGAAAGTAAGACCTCCGTCTCTTAGCCCGGCAACCGGAAGTTCCGGAGGAGTTCCGTCTCCTTTAGGTTCCGGAAGCCCAATGACTTTTTTAAGGGCATATGCTTTATCTTCTTTTCTAAGAGAATTTACATCATACCGTAAGTTTCCGGTAGGTTTAAACCTGTTGAGTACAATCTCCTGAATTTCATAATAAGCAATTTTAAGCTCTACCAGATTTTTTTGTTCCACCAATTGTTGGGTGAGTTTGATATCTTTTCTTTCCGTTACAATAGAAGTAAAACGGATAACATCTCCGGGGTTGGCAGGAATGTTGAAATTACCGTTGAAATCTGTAAGAACAGTTTTCTGAGTGTTCAAATTGGTAACGTATACCTGATTGAGGTAAAGAATAGAGTTGTCTCGTATAAATACCTCTCCAGAGTATGTTTGAGCATTAATTTTTGCCAGAAAAATCAATAGCAATATGGTAAACAGTTTCTTCATATAATTGCGGCAAAATTACACAGAAATAAAGCAATTAATCACTAGTTGGATAAAGAATACAGGTTAAAGTTATATTAAACTTTAAGATTAAACTGTTAAGGAGTGTTATAAATTTATTTTTTACCCTTAATTCTGACTAAAAGAGCAGGGAAATAGGAAGAAAAAAGACTGGAAAAAGCTAATGTCATTTTATGAACTTCTTCAGAGCTTTTCTTCTTATTGTATTCTTTATCTATGTTTTACAAGCAGCCAGCTTGAATATTTTATTGAAAGTGATGATCCATATTCTGTCCAGGTAATAAAATACCAATACGTAGCTGTAGGAACATAGCGGCCCCCTATTCTTCCGTCCCAGGTATATTTATTTTCAGGGGTTCCTCTGAAAACCTCTGCACCATATCGGTCGAATACACGGAATACAAGATTATCATTGGCTATAAGGGCAGAATAATTGATGACTTCATTGTATCCGTCGCCATTAGGAGTGATGGTATTGATAAGATTGATAATAGCAAATGGTTTCTTTACTTCTTCGCAACGTTTGGAGTCTCTTACATATACATTATGGGCTCCTCTCGGAACATTGTAGAAAACATTGGAACTCTGCCAAAGTACTGCATCCAGAGAGTATTCGTAAGGAGGTGTGCCTCCGGTTACTCCGACTTTTACTGTTGTACCGTCAATTTCGATAGAAGTAATGGTAGGGGATGGTAATTCTGTGACATTTACATATTGCCTGTAGACGCATCCGTTAAAGGTAAGCTCCACCCAGTAGCTTCCAGCAGGAACATTCGTGATGGAAGGAGTGGTTTCTCCCGTACTCCATAAATATTTGTCAAATCCAGGACCGGCATCTAATGTTGTAGTTGTTTTTGGACAAATAGCCTGATCCACTAGGATAGTAGATTTTTTAGGGATTTTAATCGTAATTTGAATAGAGCCGATTTCTGCACAAACTCCATTTTTTTCAAAACGTATATAAAAGGTTTGACCGGTGGTAATATTTACTGATGAAGGAATAGCATTCACGTTATTCTGCGCATCAGTTAATGTCGTATGAAATGTATACGTTACATTTGGATCTAATGTAAATTGAGGAATAAATTGAGCCAGATCTACGGTCTTTATTCCATCCAGATCATCATCACATACATTTTGTGAAACCACTCTGCTCATAAGTGGGAGCCTTGCTCCGATACTAAACTGTAAAGGCTTTATTACAGTAGCACATCCATCTGGAGAATCTACCCGGATATAAATAGTCGTATTAGCACTATAACTCCATAGGTTGGAAAGAACATTATTATTTCCCGAATTGGCATCTGCAAGATTAGTGTAGTATCTTACATTGGTAAAATAATTGGGGTCATTCAAAACGATCCCTGTAATGTTGGAGAGAATAATATTCACGATCCCATCAAAGTTGTCATCACAGAAAGTACCATTGTAGTTATCAACAACAATTGCTTTGTTGTATAGGGATAAGGTAATTTGAGCAATATTTTTACAGCCTAAACTATTTTTTACAACAGCATATATGATTGTGCCATTAGGAGCTGTATAAATACCCGGTGAAGTAATCAATGCTGCCGCATTTTCTGTTTGTGCATCTGCCAGTGTTGGGTAGTAGGTAATCGTAATAGGGCTGCTACTGGTGGCCACATTGGCTGTGGTAAGATTGAATGTTCCCTGGCCATTAATGTCACAAGCTTTTAATGTCACATTATTTATCGCAAGTACCTGAATATTAATATTGACAGTTATTGTTTCACAATCAGGAAAATCAGGATCGTTTCCACAGAAAGTATAGGTGAAAGTATCATTTCCGGGTGTTCCGGGATTGTTAACCGTATAAGTAATGATTCCGGTGGCCGGATTGATAACCGCAGTTCCTAATGTAGGAGCAGTGCTGATAGTTACTGTCGCAGGAAGCGGTGTTTGTGTAGAACTGCTGAAAGCAGGTGCTATGGTTTCAGCATTACATACATTATAGGTCTTAGTACTGAGCTTGGTACAATTCAGTACTTTATATTGTTCGGTCACCAGAGGTGCACAGCTGCCCATGGTGACTGAGCAGGTATAATAGCCAGGCTGGGTGGGAGTAATTGATGAAGCTGTAGCTCCATTCACAATAATTCCGTTTCTGTACCATTGGTATGTATCATAAATAATAGGATCTACTGTAAGCACTATTCCTGGAATACAGTTTCCTCCGGATTTCAGAATAACTGGCTGAGTGGGAAATCCTGCAAAAAAACCTCCATATCCTACAGCATCACTTCCGGCAGTAATTCCGGCAGTAATTGCTTTATCCGAAACAATGGTAATCGTTCCTGTCACATTCGGAATTCCGTAGGTAACCCAATTGTTGGTTCCTGTCATATTGTAAGGACCGGATGAGGCGGGTGGAATTCCCCCGTTTACGGTAACAAAAGCTCCTCTTTCGGTAATAAGATTAAGTTTGGTAGGGATATTAAGAATACCTGCTGGATTTCCATTTGAGTGAACAAAGTTTTCGTCAATAAAGCCAAGCTCGTTGATCTGTTTCGGGAGATAGCAGTTCAGAGCCGGGATAAAATTGAACCCTCCAGTAGCTACTTCATTTCCACTATTGGAGTCTCCAGCCAAAAGCTGATATACGTAAGCATTCTTACTTGTTCTGATATAGAGATTGTAATGGGAGGTCCCCTGAAGACTGTATTTAGTATCGGGAATTACAAAGTATTTCCCTGTATTAATAGTTGCTACAGGAAGCAGCTCGTTATTAACGTAGATCTGAGTATTATCTTCAGTAGCAATTACAATAGCACCTTCCATATTGGCGCCAATGCTTCCGTTACCTTTTACCAAAGCAAATTCATTACCCAGTCTGTTAACAGGTACGGCCTGATCCATCAGAATATCCGAACTGGAAGTAAAGTTTCCTGCGTACTGTCCGTTGAAATTTCCATTGGTAACATTGACGGGTTGGGTTGCTGTAATTTTTGCTCCAATGAATCCGTCAAAATTTCCAACAAAACTTCCAATTCCATCAATAATATAAGATTGTCCTTTATTTAGGGTAAAAGTAAGGGTTGGGTTGGTGGCTCCGGTGGCTCCGTTTGAAAACAGAACACCAGGATTATATCCGGAAATGGTAACACTGGTATTGTCTTCTGTTGCCAGAACACTGGTCATGAAGTTGAGTATATTATTGTTTACCGTAATGGGAGCTGAAGCAACAAAGAAATTTTTTCCTGTAGAGGGAATTCCTTTTGACGTAATGATTTCTGCATGGTTAAATACCGAGAATCTCATATTGGCGTAGAAAGGAAATTCGGCCTTCAGATAAATTCCTTTTGTTGTGGGAGTAAAAAGATCTGTCTGCTGAGTGGTAATAATATAATCTCTTAGAACATCAAATTTTTGGGGATTGTTTTTACTGATATTTACAGTTCCGATCAGAATATTGTTATTATAGATGCTAACCGGGAAAGAAGTTGTTCTGTTGGTGGATAGATAAAGTTTCTGATAAGGATTAGGCGCGCCGCTTCTATCGACCATAGGAGCAAACCAATGTTCTCTGTCTAATTGTGCAAAAAGAGAGGAGAAAATATAAAATATAAATAAAAAAGATAGAGTTTTCTTCATTTACTATTAGTATTTATCACAAATTTAATAATAAAAAGCATTGTATGATTGAAAATATAACAAAAAAACCACGATTTTGAAATCGTGGTTTTGAAAATTTTAAGTATTAATTCTTACTCTCTGTTTTTAACAAGAATCCAGCCTGTATATTTTACCGGAGTTTTGTCTTTATTAGATTCATTCCAGTTAATGTGGTACCAGTACGTTCCTGTTACAAGCTTTTTGTCGAAGTGCTTTCCGTCCCACTTGTAGTTGTTGAATTTATTTCCGGTGAATACCATATTTCCATATCTGTCGTACACTACAAACGTAAGGTTTTCCTTATATGCCAATTCACTGTAATCGATAAAGTCATTTACATTATCACCATTAGGAGTGATTGCATTCAGAAGGTTAGGAATTGTAATTTCAACGGCCACAGGAGTACAGTTGTAAGAATCTTTTACATAGAATGTATGTTGTCCTCTTGTTAATCCTGTGAAGGTATTTGAGTCCTGCCAGTTAGCCGTTCCGTCAACAGCAAATTTATAAGGAGCTTTACCTCCGCTTACGGTCACTGTTGCATTGTTATTGTTGATCTCAATAGTTTGGATTACCGGATCTTCTACTTTTTTTACTTTTACAATCTGAGTAAGGAAACATCCGTTTTTACCAAGAATTACAGAATATTCTCCTACACTTACATTTCTGATTCCTGAAGTTGTAGCACCTGTACTCCATTGATATGAATCATATCCAGGACCTGCTTCCAGATCAGTTTTAGCATCCATACAGATATATTGGTCAACCAATACTGGTGATTTCTTGATAGGAAGTGGTACCAGTGTGATTTTTGCATTAGCTGTACATCCCTCTGTGGTTGTTACTTTCACATATACAACACCTCCTGTTGAAGGGAAATTGCTTGGAGTTGTTATTTCGTTGATTCCTGCTGTAAGATCATTTATAGTACGATAGTATTTTTTTACTACCAGGTTGTAATCTGTAACATTTGCTTTTGTCAGGTCAAAATAAGCAAAAGGATCCACATCATACCAACATGCTGTAATCGTAGCATCTTTTACTGTAAACGGCACTACGGTAAGGTTTAAAGTTACCTGCTCACAGTCTGTAAATGCAGTGTCGTTTCCGCAGAATTTATAAACAATTTTATCAGCACCAAGATATCCTGCATTAGGAGTATAGGTAATGGTTCCGTTTGGATTTACTACGGCTGTTCCTTTAGTAGGAGGGGTCACAATTACTACTGTACTGGCCACCGGAGTTTGAGTAGAAGAGGTAAATGCTGGTGTGATAATTTTTGTAGAACATGCGTTAAGTGCCTGCGTGGTCTCTTTTAAACAGTTTTGAACAATATAAACCGGAGTGGTAACAGGAGGACATGATCCCATTGTTACTTTTACCGTATAATTTCCAGATTGTGTGGGAGTGTAAGTATAGCTATTAGCACCCGGGATAGCTACTCCGTTACGGAACCACTGATAGGTTTCATAGCTATCATCCACTTCAAGAATAATACCCGGAACACAGTTTCCTGTTTTTTTAGCAATTACAGGGATGGATGAGAATCCTGCAAAGTATCCTCCATATCCTGCAGAACTGTATCCTCCATTGATTCCGGCTGTTACAGCTTTAGTAGAGGTGATTTTAAGGTTCCCGGTAACTCCTGTTATTGCATATGTTACCCAGTTGGTATTTCCTGTTAAAGGGTAAGGTCCCTGGTCTGCTGTTGTAGGTGCATCATTTACCATTACGGTAGCTCCAGTTTCAGTCAGAATGTTTAGCTTGATCACCAAATCACTCTGGGTAATACTAGCTCCGTTGGTGCCAAGAGGCATTTCGTTGATCTTTCCGATCTCATCAATTTTTCTTGGAAGGAAACAGTTCAATGGTGGAATATAGTTGAATCCATTGGTTGCAGCATTGTTTAAGATCCCAATAAACTGGTACAGATATACATTCTTTGTTGTTGAAATGAACATGTTAGAATGGTTTCCTGTTCCTGGCTGAGCTATATAGCTTGTTTCATTAATCCTATACCATTGTCCTGCATTAAGCGTTGCAACAGGTAGATTTACTCCATTTAAATAGACTTCAGTATTGTCTTCGGTAGCCACAATAATTCCTCCTTCCATATTTAAAGTAGCGAGTGTAGATCTTGTTTTTACCATTGCAAAGGTATTTCCAAGTCTGTCAACCGGTACAGATTGGTCAAGAACCGGATCACTTCCTGATGTGACAGCAGAGAAATTGGTGTTACAGTTTCCATTCGTAAGGGTTATCGGTTTATCAGCAACTATTTTTGCACCAATAAAGCCGGTTTGATTACCTGATTGGGACCCTGAGCCTGCGAAAATGAAAGACTGCCCTTTTTGTAATGTAAAGGTATGAGAATTACCTGTGGGATTACCATTGATGAAAACTACACCTGCATTATTCCAAGATACTGTTACGTTGGTATTGTCTTCAGTGGCCATTACCCCCGCTGTAAAATTATAAAGACTGCTTATATCCGTATTGGGACCATGAACGACAAAGAATGTCTTTCCGATACCCGCTTTTCCTTTACTGGTAATAACCTCACCATGTACACTTTGAGCAAGTCTTAAACTACAATAGAAAGGTTTGTCTCCTTTTAAATAGAGTCCCTTGTTGCCTATTGTGAATGCTTCAGTTGTTGTTCCTGTGGAAATCAGGTTATTAGCAACTTTATAAGTTTGCGGATTGTTTTTACTGATAGTAACTGTACTCACCACATTGCCGTTGTTGTATATGGTTACATCAAACGGGGTTGTAGAGTCTGTAGACAGATAAAGCATGTTGGTATAACCACCAACGCTATCGTAGTAAGGAGCAATCCAATGCTCTGTATCTCTTTGTGCAAAGAGTGTATTAATTGTAAAAAAAATTAATACCAAACTGAGTAGAAATCTTTTCATTTGAATGGAATTAGGATTTCTACAAAAATAAAATAAAAAATCAAATACATTTAATAAAATGTGAATAAATATTGAGGAATTACTGTCTATTTTTAATTAAAAGCCATCCGGAGTACGAAACTGGTAATTGGGTGTCTGGTTCTATCCATTTTATTACATACCAATATGTTCCCGTTGCAAGAGGCCTTCCATTGGAGGTTCCGTCCCACTTATAATTTTTGTCAGTGGACTTATAAACCGAAGCACCATATCGGTCAGCGACTTCTATGCTTACATTCTGTTTGATTCTCAGTTCAGAATAGTTCAAAACATCATTGATACCATCACCGTTCGGAGTAATCGTATTGATAAGATTAAGCACCAGGAACTCCTTTGTTACATGAGAACATCCGTCTGAGCCCAATACATATACAGTATGCAGCCCTCTTGATAATCCGACAAAAACATTAGATGCTTGATAATCAATTCCATTCAATGAATATTTGTAAGGAGCTGTTCCTCCGGTTACATATACTGTAGCGTTAGTTCCTACAACATCTATTTTTGAAATAGTAGGAGCCTGAGATGTTGTTACGGTTACATTTTGACGGTATATACATCCGTTAAATCCAAGATCTACATAATAGCTTCCAGGTCCGGCTGATATGGTTTGGCTGGTAGCGCCATTGCTCCATAAATATGATGAGAACCCAGGGCCTGCGTCCAAAATGATTTTGTCATTAGAACAAACTACCTGATCACGAAGAGTTCCTGATTTCTTAGGAGATTTTAAAGTAAGCGTTAAAACAGCTGTAGTAGGACATGCTGTATTAGATTGAAACCTTACATAGAAAACACTCACTGAAGTAAGCGTTTGTGAAGCTGAAACAGCATTTATTCCTGCCTGTGCATTGGCCAATGAAGTATAAAAAGATAGAATAACACCTGGATCTGTAGTGAATAACCCTTTATAGTTATTAAGGTTTACCGCTTCCGAACCATTAAGGTCATTATCACAAATATCTGCTTTCGCTGTACCTGTGATCAAAGGAATTTTAGAACCAATGGTGAAATTAATTTGTCCCAAAGCAGCAGCACAGTCCCCTACAACGCCTGTCACTCTTACATATACTGTTGTATTCGCACTGAAAGTCCAGTTAGCTGGAAGCGTGTTGTTATTTCCTGCATTGGCATCTGCCTGGCTTAGGTAATATCTTACAATGAAATTGGCAGAGTTGGTTACGATCTGCGGAGTTACATTGGCAAAATTAACACTTACAATTCCATCAAAATCTTCATCACAAATATTAGCATTGTAGTTACCTGTATTGATGTTGGGAGTAGGATAAGCTGTTAAGGTTATGGTTGCAGGTTGAGAACATCCATAGGCTGTTACAGCGGCATACACCGTTCCGGAAGGTCCTGTGTAAGCTGTAGGGTTGGTGATCTGTCCTGTTAAGTTGGCATTGGTATAATACGTAACAGTAGTACCCGGAGTAGATGTTACAATCGCTGTAGTAAGGTTGAACGTTCCGTTACCGTTAGCTGCTGAGCAAGATGTCAGCGCTGCATTGGTGGTTTGAATAATGTGAGTATTCACCACAATGTTAAAATATTCAAAAGCAGCCGGAGTTCCGGTTCCTTGAATATAATAGGTAAATGTATCTGTAGTATCTGTTGTAATACCTGTATTTGGGGTATAGACAATTTGTCCTGTAGTAGGGTTTATAGTAACAGTTCCATTGGTAGGAGATACAATAATATTGGTGCTCGTAGGATCTACGGGTTGTGTAGAACTCGTAAATACGGGATTAATTACTTTTGTACCACACGATCCGATATCATAAGTTGTAGTGGTAATAGGAGGACATGCTGTGTAATCATATTCTGCTGTAAGTCTGGATTCACAGCTGTTTTTCGTAATGAAACACGTATAGATTCCTGTACCATATAAGTCCGGGTTGATGGTAGGAGTAGTTGCTCCAGGGATGATGTTTCCGTTAAGGTACCATTGGTAAGCATCATGGCTGGGATCAACTTCCAGAAGAACGCCATTATAACAGTCTCCGGTTTTAGTAATAACAGGAATCGAAGAGAATCCTGCAAAATATCCTCCATATCCTACAGCTCCGTTTCCGGCTGCAATTCCTGCGGTTACGGGCTTTGTAGAAGTTACGGTAATATTTCCTGTAACATTGGTTTTAGAATAAGTAACCCAGTTCGGATTTCCATTCACAGGGACAAAACCTGTGACAGTGGCTCCATTTACTGTTACAGTTGCGCCTACCTGAGTAATGATATTAAGTTTAGTATCATAAGCTGTATTACCTATCTTATTAATAAATCCGATTTCATCGATAGCTTTAGGTAAAAAGCAGCTTAATGGCGGAATGAAATTCATTCCCCCTGTTTGATATACTGTACTTCCTGAAGCTCCTGCAAGAAGCTGATATACATATACATTCTTGTTTGAGGAAATACTCATATTATAATTTCCACCGCCCTGGTTGATGTAGTTGTTCCCTTCAATCAGACGGTAATCTCCAGCATTAAGAGGAGTTCCACCCAGAGGAGTTCCATTAACGGTAAGGGTAGTTCCGTTTTCTGTAGCAATAATCATTGCTTTTTCCATTCCTACAGAGTTGGGTCCATTTCCTTTTACCATAATAAAATCTTTTCCCAGCCTTTCTATCGGAACAGACTGATCCATCAGTACATCCACATTGCTGTCATTCTGATTGGTATAAAGGCCATTGAAGTTTCCGTTGGTTACAGATACCGGTTTGTTGGCAACAAGTTTTGCTCCTAGCAGACCTCTTCTGTTGGCAGTCCCTCCCATATTACTATTTACATCAAGGATATAAGATTTTCCTTTGTTGATGGTAAATGTTCTTGATGCCATTACACTTCCGTCGGCGAAAACAATGCTGGGATTATATCCTGAAACCGTTACCGTAGTATTATCTTCTGTAGCCGTTACGCCAACGGTAGAGTTTACGTGGTTTTTAGGAGAAGTCGTAGGAGCGGTTCCGATAAAGAAAGTTTTTCCAACTCCTGCCATTCCTTTGGAAGTAATGATTTCGGCCTGCTGTGGTACTGAGAATCTGAAGTTGGCAAAGAATTTTTTAGATCCTTTTACATGCAGTCCCATCGTATTATTGGGATTGAATAGATGGGTGGGCGTAGAACCAACCATAAAATTGCTTGGGATATCAAGCTGAACAGGATTTCCTTTACTTACCTGTACCGTGCTGAATACAACATTATTATTAGAAACCTGAACAGAAAACGGAGTCGTTTCGTTGGTAGATAAATATAAATAACATTGCGGAGTTCCCTGAAGAGAACTTGCAGACATTGGAGCAATCCAGTGCTCAGAATCCAATTGTGCATTTACTAATAAACAAAGAAAAATGCAAAAAGCGAGTAGAAATTTTTTCATGAGTTATTATAAGGGGCCGCAAATTTAAGCATTAATAATCAATTTTTTATATAAAAAAAACTATGAAATCTCGTTTATTGTGTAATTGTTGAATATTTAAAATTCCCGTGATATTGGGTTAATAATCATAACCCTTTTCAATAAAAAAATCCCGGTGAAAGATTCACCGGGATTCAATATCTTTTTGAAAGATTAATTATAAGCTTACTCTAATAAATCCTGTTACTTTTAGGTCTGCGTTTACAGATTTTACATAGTCAGCAACTGAGATACTAGAATCTTTAATGAAATCCTGGTGTACCAAAGTGTTGTCTTTGTAGAATCTCTGCATTTTACCTTTAAGGATATTATCAATAATGTTTGCAGGCTTACCTTCTTCAGTAAGTTTGTGTCTTTCGATCTCTAATTCTTTGTCGATCGTTTCCTGAGAAACTTTAGTTTCGTCAAGAGCGATTGGGTTCATCGCAGCAGCTTGCATAGAAACAGCTTTAGCAACTTCGTCAGCTCCGTCTACTTTAGCAGAAAGAGAAGTGATTGCAGCAATTTTGTTTCCAGCGTGGATGTAAGCTCCTAAGAATGGACCTTCAATTCTTTCGAATGTACCGATTTCGATTTTTTCACCGATAACACCTGTCTGCTCGATTAATTTGTCAGCAACAGTCATTCCGTGGAAATCTGTAGCCAATAATTCTTCTTTAGTAGCAGCGAAGATTGCCATTTCAGCTAATTCGTAAGCAAGCTCAACGAAAGCCTCGTTTTTACCAACGAAGTCAGTCTCACAATTTAAAGAGATAATAGCACCTAAAGTGTTATCTTCATTTACTCTTGCAATTACAGCTCCTTCAGTAGATTCTCTGTCAGCTCTGTTAGCAGCAACTTTCTGTCCTTTTTTTCTAAGGATATCTACCGCTTTTTCGAAGTCTCCTTCAGCTTCAACTAGAGCTTTTTTGCAGTCCATCATACCTGCACCTGTTTGGTTTCTTAATTTAGCTACGTCTGCAGCAACTGGTGTATAAGACATAATATCTATTATTTTTTATTTAAGATTAGTATTAATTTTTAGCTTAATTTTAAAGCAGTGCAAAGATAATGATTTTAATGATAAACTAAAAAATGACTTTTCACGTTATTAATATAATTAATACTATTTTAAAGGTTTGATTAATGAAAAAAATCTTCTTCCTTCTATTTATATGCATTTTCTCTCTTGGTTTTTCCCAAAAAAAGAAAAAAACAAAATCCAAAGCTGTTGTTGAAAAAGAAACAGTGATCATTTATACGGAGCAGGATGCAGAATCATCAAAAGAAGCCAGAGTGATTGCCGGTTTCCTGAAACAAAACCCAGGACACGCCAAAACAGATTATTTTAAAAGAAAGCTGATTGATATGATCATGGCCAACAATTCTCCGGAAGCGAAGCCTACGATCAAACCAATCAGTAAAGAAAAAATTGAAAATATTGTTAAAAATAATGAACTGAACAGCGGTAAAACAATTGCGGTAAATAAATCTGCAACGAATGGTAAAGCTGCTGTTAACAGTAACACCGCAGCAGCTATTGAAGCTCTAAAAGAAGAAAGAAGAACAAGTTTTGCTTCAGTAGGATCCGCAAAAACTGCCGGGGTGAGTAAGTCCGAACCTAGTGAAGAAGCGAAAAGAACAGCCGCCATGCTGACTCATATGTTTAATAATGATGTTAATAAGAATGAAGCTTATATTAATATCAAAAACCGCTCTTCCTGTAATTTGGTAGTTAAAATCAGCGGAAAAAAATATTATAATCTAAGTGTACCCGCAAAAGGACAAAATTTTATCCTTATAGATAAAGGAGAATATGTAATGACAACCATGGTATGTGATGCAAAATATTCTTCAGTAAAAAAAATTGATCAGGATATTGAGATTGCTCTCAATGTTGCCGATTAAGCAAGAAGAAAACTAAAGATAAAACGGTTAAGAAGAAATTCTTAACCGTTTTTTATTGAATAATGGTAAATATTTTTTCACTAGATTTTGTAAATTATAAGTTTTAGTTTTTGTGTTTAATAGATTGTTGTTAAATACATTTATTATTCTGTTTCTTTTATAGAAATGTTGAAAAAACACGACAAAATTTGTTGAGTTTTTTTAACATTATTTTCCAATTTCACTTCATATGTTTGCTGAACAATAACAAACAAAATTTTTACACATTATGAAAAAAACACTTATTCTAGCAATGGTATTTTTAGGAATATCAAGCGTATTTGCATTTCCCTTCAGAAGTTCTTGTGGTATCGTTTTCCAAATTAATAAAAATTACGCAGCAAATGTAACTACTGAAGCCTTAACGAGTACTTTAATGGGGCTTAATATGAGTGCATGCGGAGTACGTCCGGCACATATCGTTTATTATATTTCTTAACCTATTGAGAGTTTATAAAAATTAATTTAATCTTGGCTATCTTGGTAGTATATCAGGATAGCATTTCTTATGTTATGGAAAAAAAAATAGTATTATTGATTCTCACGTTTTTAATTATCGTAATAAAATCCCAAAAAAGTTTTTCTTCGGAATATGTTGCAGGATATACACTAGACTATAAGGATTCTAATTTACCTAATGCAAAGAGTGAACTGGCAACCTTTATTTTACTGATGAATGATAAGGAATCTTACTTCAAAAGTATGAACGTCTACGTAAAGGATTCTTTGATGTATTATAAGAAAATAAAAGAAACAGGAGATCCTTTAACTGATTTTAAATCCTTTTCTAAATTTTCATCTGAATATCCCGAGAATATAGGAATTACAGCTGGGAAAATATATGTAACAACTCCTATTTCAGGAGCATATGTTAACTATGAAGAGGTAAACAATATAGAATGGAAATTGATTAACGAATTTAAAAAAATTGGAAACGTTAATTGCCAGAAAGCAATTACTAACAAATACGGAAGAAACTGGATAGCCTACTTCAATCCTAATATTCCGCTAAATTATGGCCCTTATAAGTTTAATAAATTACCGGGTCTTATTGTTGAGCTGTATGATGATAAAGACAATTTTCATTACAAATTATATAAATTAAAAAAACGAAAAGTGGTTTGTCCATTTGCTAATTCATACAAAAATGTAAAATCTGCCAAGAAGGAAAAAGCCTACCAATGGCGCAAAGATTCTTTTTTGCAGGTTGATTATTCAGAAGTATTGGATAATGCGGATCCTGAAACTATTAGACAGTTAAATAGAAATTCAAGAAAATTATATGATCAATATAATCCTATTGAACTAAGCTTGGAATAATAAAGGAAGCCTTGCAATTTGCAAAGCTTCCTTTATTATTAAGAACCCAATGAATAGAAAATCATTTTTTATGTAAAAGTTTTTCTAATTGTTCGCTAAGTTTGATTGCAGAGGATTCATCTGTAATTATCATATTAATTATGATTTTTCCTTTCTGTACTCCAACTCCTCCGGTTCCTGTTTTATCTTTGTTTTCAATGTTATTGGTAATATGAATTTTTTGATCGTCTTTAAAAAACTCATGAAGTTCAACATCGAAAATTTCTGCTAATTTGGGAATATATTGATAGTCGCCGATTAAGCAAGAAGAAAACTAAAGAAAAAAGGTTAAGAAAAAAATTCTTAACCTTTTATTTTTTTATCCTTTAAACTGACCCATCGCGATAAATTTATCCTGTCTCTGGGTTTCAAGCTCCTGTCCTGTAAATTTGGCAAAAGCTTTGATATTCTGTAGAATAGAATTTTTCAAATTTAAATAAGTTGTCTCCTGATCATAATGAGCTCCTCCAAGGGGTTCCTCAATGATTCCGTCGATGAACTTTTCTCTTAAGGCATCTGCTGGAGTAAGGTTTAACGCATTGGCTGCATCTTCCTTGTGATCCCAGTTTCTCCATAAGATAGAAGAGCAGCTTTCCGGTGCAATTACTGTGTACCATGTGTTTTCCAACATATATACTTTGTTTCCTACACCTATTCCCAATGCTCCACCGCTGGCTCCTTCTCCGATAACGTAAGTGAAGATGGGCGTTTTTAGCTGAACCATTTCAAAAATATTTCTTGCAATAGCTTCGCCCTGTCCTCTTTCTTCAGCTTCCAATCCTGGATAAGCTCCCGGTGTATCTACTAAAGTTACCACAGGAATGTTGAATTTTTCAGCAAGCTTCATCAGTCGTAAAGCTTTTCTGTATCCTTCAGGATTTGGCATTCCAAATCTTCTGTGCTGTCTTTCTTTGGTTGTTCTTCCTTTTTGAGTCCCTATGATCATTACTTTCTGACCGTCAAGGGTAATCAATCCTCCAATCATTGCCGGATCATCAGCGAAATTTCTGTCTCCATGAAGTTCTAAGAAACTGCCTTTATCTGCCATTCCGTGGATGTAGTCCAATGTATAAGGACGATCTGGGTGACGAGACAGTTGTACTCTTTGCCAAGGTGTAAGATTTCCATAGATTTCTTTTTTCTTTTCTAAAATCTTGTCCTCAATCTGGCTGCATGCTAATTTTACATCAACACCACTTTCTTCCCCTACTAAAGAACAGGTCTGGTATTGATCCATCAATTCTTTGATAGGAAGTTCGAAACTTAAATATTCCATTTCTTGAAGTAAATTAAATCTTTCAAATGTATGAAAAATTATGGTAATTCTATTTAAAATTATTTATAGCATTGCTTATTCTGGCGATACTTTCCTCTTTACCAAGGGTTTCCAGGATGTCCGGAACGTCCGGTCCTTTCAATTCGCCTACTAAAGATAAACGGAGTGGCATCATTATTTTACCCATTCCCAGACCTTTATTTGCCGCGAAATCATGCATTGTTTGCTTCAGCGTTTCTGCAACGAAATCTGTAGATTCAAAATTTGAAGCCAATTCCCCTAAAACTACAGATGTTTCTTCATTCCATGCTTTTTTAGATGCTTTTTCATCATAAGAAGTGGGAGCTTCGAAGAAAAATTTTCCGCTTTCATAGATATCTTTTGGGAATGTTGCTCTTTCTTTCATCAGGTGAATCACTTTTAAAAGCTTTTCATCAGAAACTCCAGAAAGGTCAATATCCGTATTTCTAAGGGTCTGAAGAAGCTCTTCATCCGTTTTCATCTGAATATACTGATGGTTGAACCATTCTGATTTTTCTTTACTGAATCTTGCCCCAGCTTTATGTACTTTATGAAGATCGAATTCCTTGATCATATCTTCCAGTGGAAGAATTTCTTTATCGTCTGCAGGTGACCATCCTAATAATGCAACCATATTGATGAAAGCATCAGGAAGATATCCGTTTTCTCTGTACCCTTTAGAAACAACTCCTGTTGCAGGATCTTTGAAATCAAGAGGGAATACTGGGAATCCAAATTTATCTCCATCTCTTTTGCTTAGTTTTCCTTTTCCTTCAGGTTTTAAGATCAAAGAAAGGTGCGCAAACTGTGGTGCTTCCCACTGCATTGCTTCGTATAAGAGAGTGTGTAATCCTAAAGAAGGAAGCCATTCTTCACCACGAATTACGTGAGAAATTTCCATTTCGTGATCATCAATGATGTTGGCGAAGTGGTAGGTTGGCATTCCGTCGTTTTTTACCAGAACTTTATCGTCTAGCGTGTTTGTATTAACAGAGAATTTTCCACGGATGATATCTTCAAGATTCAACACTCTGTCCACCGGCATTTTGAAACGTACTACATACGGTGTATTTTCGTCCAATAGTTTCTGAACTTCTTCTTCAGAAAGAGCAAGGCTGTTTCTCAGACGGTTTCTGGTTTTATTATCATAAGAAAATACATCTCCTTTAGCTTCAAACTCTGCACGCATAGCATCCAGTTCTTCAGGAGTATCGAAAGCCAGATAGGCATAGTCCGTTTTCAGGATCTGCTCTGTGTATCGGTCGTAGATATCTCTTCTTTCAGATTGTCTGTAAGGAGCAAATTTCCCTCCTTTCTTCGGACTTTCATCAGGGATGATTCCGCACCATTCCAAAGCTTCTTCAATGTATTCTTCAGCTCCTTCTACATATCTTGCGGTATCTGTATCTTCTATTCTCAATACAAATTCTCCACCTTGATTTTTAGCAAAAAGGTAATCATATAATGCAGTTCTTACGCCTCCCAAATGTAAAGGTCCGGTAGGACTTGGAGCAAAACGTACTCTTACTTTCTCCATTTCAATTTAAATTTTTGCAAATTTACTTAAAATTATCATGTTTTTCATGATGTTTTGCAACGGTGTTATTGGCTTTTTTGATCTTAATCTTTACTTTTGTACGCCTTTATAAGGTATATATTCTCTTGTGAAGAGGAAAAGAAGAGCGGTTTATTTCTAAGAATGAAAGTTTATAAAAGAATGAAAAATGACAGGTAACAGTAAATCTTTGCAGGTAAGATTGAAAAATGATCTTAGAATTTATTATGTATTGGTATTACTGATATTCCTGTTGGTATTTGATTATGCTCAGGGTTGGCACGCATTCCGTTCTTTTATCAAGTTTGATTCCTGGTCGGTGTATGGAGATCTTCGTCTTCTTCTGAAGGGAACAGATCTATATCAAATAGGGAAGGACCCGTTTAAGGAACACTATGAACCTCCTTATAATTATCCTTCATTCTGGCGTTTTTTTTCATATATCAAAGGTTTTGATGGTGCACACTATAAGATTATAGGTTTTTTGCTTATTTTCTGCTGCCAAAGTCTTTTTTTGTGGGGAACAGGAAACTGGAATGTGAAAAAAGCAGCTTACTATATACTATTGCTTCTCTCGCCGGTTTCTCTTTTGATTTTTGAGAGAGGAAACAGTGATCTGATTATATTCTTACTTCTTGTATTTCCGATTGTAGTTTTTCCTAAAAGCAAAATGATTTACATACCGTTCTTTCTGATTGCTTTTATGCTGAAACTTTATCCTGTAGGAGCAGGGTTGGTGATTCTTTATTTATACCCAAAACTGAATTTCAAAAATATGTTGCTTTTTGCTTCCATTGGATGTATAATATTGATCTATTTTGGAGTGAATTATGAAGAAATTGCGATCATTCGGGAGAGAACTCCAACATCTTTTGCAGAATTGAGTTTTGGATTTTCTGTCCTTTTGAAAAACATCATGTCTCACAATCCAAAAATGTATACAATGGAAGGCGTATATTGGGCAGGATATTCTATTGTTTTTATTTCCATTATTTTTCTTTTACTTAGTATATTCAAAAAGAAATGGGAACAGACAGACCTTACTCAGATTAGAAAACAGGAAATTTCACTTTTTCTAATAGGTTCCGGAATTTTCTTGTTCAGTTTTTTTATGTCTATCAGTTGGGAGTACAGATTGTTTTTTCTCGTCTTATGCGTACCTGCTATGATAAGTTGGAGCAAAAGCAACCAGTTTGGAGCCCAATATGTAATGCTTATTTTACCTCTTATATTATGGAACCAGACATTAAGAAGAATCGCAGAAAATCTGTTTTCCGGTCAGTCGAATGTTATTTTTATTATTAATCAAGTGCTGATATCTTCTCTTGCGATCATCCTGATTATTTATATCATCCTGATATTCAGAAAAGTTTTGAAGGTGAAAGCCTGATTACAGAATGTTTAAGCTTACTAGTGTCGTTTTTATACGTTTTATACATTCCCCTATAATCGCGGAAATGTTAAATCAATTTCTATCTATTTGAAAATATACTATTGGTGAAGCCAGAAATCCTGGTTTCACTTTTTTATTTCTATTATATAATGTATTTATTAATAGTGTTTTAATTGTTTATTAAATTCACTAAATGATGATATATGTCATAGGTTTGCTTGTTTTTTCACTCGTTGATGAATATTATATTTGTCAAAACTTTTAAATAATCCAATGAAAAAACAAATTTTATTTTGCTTCAGTAGTTTGCTGATGCTTTTCATGAGTTCATGTTCTTCGGAAGACTTGACCACTGAAGTCACCCCAGAAAGCCCTACAAAGGCGAGTCGTCAGTCCGCTGCGAAATTTGCCGGAGACGGAATTTACGATGTCTTAGGGCATGGTTATAATGTTGCTGGTGAATATGCCAATGCAACAGCTGCCGGTTTTAAGGTGATTGATATCGATAGGTTTAAAACAGAGCAGGCAAACCGATTAATCAGTGAAAATACATTCTCTCAGGAATATGTTGAAGAGTATGGTGAAAATGCGGAATCGTATTCTAAAATGGTTTCTACCAAAGTAAATGTTACAGCCGGTATTCCTTTGTTCAAAAAAACGCTTTCTGTAGGATTCAATTCTGCTGTAACGACAAACAATAAGTTTGATGCGAAATACATCTACGGAAGTTATAACCTGACGATCAAACAAAAAAGATTAAGATTCAATGCAACGTCAGATATGCTGGGAGATTACCTGACACCAGAGTTTGCTCAGGATCTGCAGGCCAAAACACCACAGCAAATTGTACAGGATTACGGAACTCACGTAATGCTTGATATTTATACAGGAGCAAAACTGGATGTTTTATTCCAGGCGGAAACAAGAAGCCAAAGCCGCGACCGCGCTGCAAGAATTGGTGTTAAAGTGGGAATGAAAGATATTTTTGATGTAGACGTCACCAACGATGTGAATACTTCCGAATCATCAATGAACTATTCTAAAAAACTAGCTTATAAAACGAGAGGAGGAGATCCTTCAAAAGGACTGGTAGGAGATCTGAATCTTGACCAGACCAATCCTAAAATTAATATTTCCAACTGGCAGAACAGCTCTAACGCGACGAATTCAGTTTTGGTAGATTTCGGGAACAACGGATTGGTTATCATTTATGACTTAGTAAAAGATGCCGCTAAAAAAGCTCAGCTTAAAGCTTATGTAGATCAGTATCTGATCGATAATAAAGTTTATCTGGAATTCAATACCATTCCAATCTACAGATATTACAACGGAGTAGATCATTACTATACAAAAACTCCGGGAAGCTATAGTGGATATTCTTTTGAAGGAACAGAGTTCAATGCATTCCTGTATAAAGCTCCCAATACTATTCCTATCTACAGATATTGGAACGGCAGAGATCATTATTATACAAAAACGCCAGGATATTATCAGGGATATGTAGATGAGGGAATTGAGTTCAATGCTTTTGCCACTCAACAGCCCAATACAGTTCCTATTTACAGATATTGGAATGGTAAAGATCATTATTATTCAAGATCCAGCGTAAGACCATCCGGTTACGCTTCTGAAGGAATTGAATTCTATGCTTATTAACTAATATTGATATTTTACAAAAGAAAGCCGCCTCAAAACTGAGGCGGCTTTTTATGGATAAGTAATTAAAATTATACTCTGATAGAGCATATCACTTCTTATTTTTTATTTTTTTCAGGAAAGCATTTACTTTTTTCCTCATCTTATTATAAATGGTTCTCTCTAGATACTGTATTCTGCTGTTGAGTTTCTCAATCTCACTCAGGTAGAAAATATCATTCACATCGCTTGCAGGCTGATTGTCCGTCTTACTTAGGTTTTGAATAAAGCCCAGCCTGGCTTTAAACAGCTCTCCGATATACTGTATTGAAAAGTTGTTCTCAATCTGGAGTCTTGCACTTTCTCTTATGTCATTCAGAGATTCAAAATTCGTTTTTATATATTGAAGTTTGTCAATTGCATCCTGAAGTCTTGGTTTCGCTAAAGTAAGTCCTTCTTCAATAAGTCCTTTGGTATTGGAGGTTTTTATGAAATCATACTGGATCAGGAAACTGTTGTTTACATTCATAAAATCCAGATTTCCGGAATAGCCGGTTCCTACAACAATTTTTCCATAGGCCATTGCCTCTGCCATTGTCAGCCCGAAACCTTCTGAACCGTGAAGGGAAATTAGAACATCAGACTGTTGAATTAGAGAATGCAGCTTCTCTTTCGAAAAATGATCATTGATGATCATTACATTCGGGATATCTTTATATTTTTCCAGCGCCTTTTGTGCATCCTTACTTTTTTCCAGATTATGCGTTTTTACTAGTAATACGCTGTTTTTATCTTCTTTAAAAACACTTCTGAAAGCTTCTATAGTTGCTTCAGGGTTCTTTCTGATCGTTGTACTTAGAGAATCAAAAATGGTAAGATAGATTCTTGCGTTTTCTGCAATACCGTAATGTTCTCTGGTAAAATCTTTTGAATCGGTCAGCTTTTGAATCGGGTGAGAAAATCTCATCACCGGAATTCCTGTATACTGAGTAAAAATATTAACGCAAAAATCGCTTGGAACCCATAATTCGTCGAAAATACCTAGAATTTGAACCACTTTGTCTGAAACTTCTGGAAACTCCCAGGCCCAGTAAATAATATTGTAAAAATTCTTTAGCTGTAGATCCTGATTTTTGGAAAAAAAATCACTAATGAAGTTGATATTGATATGGAAAATATTGATTGACGTTTCATTTTCCGATGGAGTATTGGTTTCAATTCTCTCAAAAGTTTCACTGGAATAATTAATCCGGTTTACTTTGATTCCAACAGCTTCCAGGGCTAAAGCATTCAGCCTGGTAGCTTCGGAAATTCCAAAGTTTCCGTTAAAAAAACCGTGATAATTTACGCTCAACTGCATACCTTGTAAAATTTTAATTTTCTTTTGTCATTTGTGACGGTTTTCAAAGTGAGATATGATGAGAACCTTATCTTTTAACCAAGACGTTTTTTAATCTTGTATTTTATTTTCTGTATAAAATTTCTTTTAATTCTATGTTCTTCATTCTCATGGAAGTAATTCGCTCGCCATGGTTTATCTGATTTGGTAACGAGCTCAAATAAAATTCTGTTTCTTTCTGCCAGTTTTATTCTTTTTTGATACGTTTCATCATCCAGTAAATTTTTATCGGTAGTGTAGGAAATTTTCTGGTAATGGTTCTGATGAAGTACTATAGGATTGTCGATGATTTCCACTTTCAGACCTTTCAGATGAACCCTGTGCAGAAATTCGTTATCATCAAAGGCAATTCCTCGGGCAAATCTTTCATCAAAGCCTCCTAAATCATATAAATTTTTCCTGGTAAGGGCAGCGCAAAAATGATACCCTTTGGGATTGGTAACAGAATGATTATACCAACAGTCTAGCCCATCTCCGATATAGCCTACATTATTATCAGCCATCAGTTTTTGAAGCTGTACAGGGTTTTCTAATAAGGTATTCAGATTATCCGTACTTTCTATCCCAAGAGAGAAGCAGGAGAAGCTTATATAATTGGTATCTGTAATGTGGTCCTGGGTATATTGTAATACTTCACCATAGTGAAGACATTCAGGATTCTGCAGTATAACGATATCACCTTTAGCTTCCCTGAAACCGATATTGAAAGGAATACATGAATTGAAGTACCATTTATCTTTTTTTTCCAGTCTGATGACCTTTAAAAAAGGATACTTTTCAGTCAGATCTTCCAGTCTTTCATCCTCATCACTTCCATCATCTACAGCAATGACCTCCAGATTCTGTAATGGAAACTCAGATTGTTTAATGATACTTGAAAGTGTATTTTCAAATAACTTTTTTCGGTTGTAATAGGCTGTAACGATTGATATCTTCATTAGAATAGTAGGAATTTTCTTTTTCTTATTTGCCAGTTACTTTGAAAGATAACCCCCAAATAATTTTTTTTCAGTTTTGCAATATTATAAAATTTTTTCTCAAGATTATATTGCTTTTCGAAATGATATACTTTAAAGAAGCCTTCAATAGGATAAATGTCTATTAATCTTGATCTTAGAAGATATTCTCCATATATCACACACTCTGAAGGTGTTGTTATCTTATCAATCTCGCTAAAGAAGCTTTCAAATGTTTTACCCTGTTCTTTCAAATATACTTCAATGAAATGTTCCCATACCTTACAGCTCCAAAGGTAAGGAGAAGGGCCATAGTCCCATTCTTTTCCTTTATTGCCAAAAAATGGACGGGTTGCTCTTAGCGCCTCCTTGAAAAACATGGTGTCGGAATCCATTCCGATGTTTTCCATAGTCTCCAAAAATGCTTTGGATTCGTGCATGATAGTATAAGGCGTGTGATCGTCATACAGGAAATCTGAATAGTAAAAGTCCCGGATAAACTCAGAATCTGAGTCTAGGCAAAGGTAATTTTCACAAATTCCCAGACGGTATGCATGTACTTTGATGATCTGCTGATATCTCCAGCCATCCTTCTGGTCCGAAGCATAAACATCAGAATCTTTAATTACTTTATAACCGGAAATTCTTTCTTTAAAAAACTCAAAATCAGAATCGTTCACCGAAATAATAACAGGAATATTTTCCTTGTTATGAAGGTCTATAGATTGTAAAAGCTTTTGCGTTCTTTCAAAATCCGGTTTGTAGGTTTTTATAAATAAAATTAAAGGAGTTTTCTCCATGATGTATTAGTTTAAAATTGATTCCCAAAGTTCCACCGATTTCTCTTCCGTGAAATTATTTTTGAAGAACTGTATGGCTTCCTGTTTTTGCTTTTCATATAAAGCTGGATCATTGATAAGCTGCATTGCAATTTCTGCAAAGGTTTTCGGATCGTCGCTTACCAAACAACCATTTCCTGTCTTTTGAAAAAATCCGTCAATTGCTTTTTCACTTCCTACCACTGGAATACCAAAAGAAAGTGCTTCTACCACCTTAATTTTGATGCCGGTACCTCCAAGCATCGGGCAGATTGCTATTTTACTCTTGTGATAATATTCTTTAAGACTGTCTGCAAAAACGATTTTTTCAATATTCTCACGATCAGGAATCCAGTTGCAGATTCTTCCGATAACACATATTTTAACTTCTTTAGGTAAGAAAGGCATCACCTGATCTATGAACCAATTGAATGACTCTACATTGAAAGGATTATCTGAACCCACGAAAATAAGGTCATATATTTTCTCCGTAGTGTCCGTTTCATAATTGGCAGGAAAGCTTGGCGGAATATTAACCACCTTATCTCCTAAAAAGCTTTTGAAAATAAAGTTCTCTTCATTGGATATGGTAATTACTTTATCGTAAAATGAAAGATTTTGA
This sequence comes from Chryseobacterium sp. JK1, assembly GCF_050632815.1. NCBI lineage: Bacteria > Pseudomonadati > Bacteroidota > Flavobacteriia > Flavobacteriales > Weeksellaceae > Chryseobacterium > Chryseobacterium sp. JK1. The sequence goes on from NZ_JBODRU010000004.1 coordinate 91,066, forward strand.
AGCTCCTCATTAAACTTTTCTCCAATGTTCAGCGTTTTGTTTTTGTAGTATTCATTCAGCGTGATCCAGTCGTGTGTATCTACTATTGTTACAACATTGGTTACATCAAGTTTTACAATAAGATCTGTCCAGAATTCATAATTGATAAGAATGTAATCATACTTTTTTCTGTTATAAAATTCAGTAAAAGTATCCATGAAATATCGGGTATAAAAGTATCCGTTATTGGTTGTTTTCTGTTTGGTGAACAGTTTTATGATCTTATATTTCCAGTACGTATAGCTTTTTTTGTCTCTTATCGGTCTTCTTTTTAAGACCAGATGATCATCAATTATATTTTTATCTATAAACTCACCTGTATCTCCAAATCCTCTGTAGAACTCGTCAACTCCTACCAAATCAATATTCAAACCTAAAGATTTTAAATGTTTAAGATTGGTGTATGCTCTGGCTACATTCCCGGCCTTTTTTGAAAAAGGGTTTTCAGGAAAGAAAAATAATATTCTTTTATCGGAGTGATTCATTATGGTAGATTATTCGAAAAGTTGTACTAAGTTATATTTTTAATTAATTTTTCTGCAATAAATGGTTTCAATTTCTTCAAATATTATATTGAAATCATCAATGCAATGGTTTCCCATACCAAAACATGCAGCCGGATAATTCCGGTGACTGCAAAATTAGCGTTAAAAAACAGGTTAATTTATATTTGACGGTATGAATTTACAGCGTTTTAAGCTTTTCTTTCACTTCTTCGGGAGAAAAAGCCCTCAGACTGTCGATAGAATTCTGGCTCAGCGTATTCCAAAGTGCTTCATTATTATTCAGGGTAATAATGGCTTCTGCAAAACTTTGTTCATCATTGGCGATCAAAACATTCTTTTTATCTGTAAGTTTCATGCCTTCAGCACCAATATCGGTGGTAACTACCGGGAAAAAGTACTCGAAAGCCTGTCCGATTTTTCCTTTCACTCCCGCTCCAAATCTTAGAGGGGCTACCATAATTTTTGAGCTCATAAAATGCTCTTCAATGCTCTCCACAAAACCTAAGAACTTAAACTTAGGAAACTGTTTGATATCTAGTTTTTCGGCTACATTTCCGATGATGCTTACTTCCAGGTCAGGATTGGTTTTCCAGACGATAGGCATTATTTTTTCGTATAAAAACTTAACGGCATCAATATTCGGTTCGTGAATAGATCCAATGAAAGTAATTCCTTTGCTTTCGCTGAAATTTTTTCTCTCAGAAATATCAATTTTAGGATAATGAATATTGGAAATGGTGATTATTTTCTTCTTGTCGGCATACTGGCCCATAATTTCTTTTTCCTTGTCGGAAATGGCAATAATATAGTCCAGCTTTGGAGCGACAACCGTTTCCAGATGGAAGAAATGTTTATAATTCTTTTTTAGAGAAATACGGGTCGGCTCTATTTCAATCGCTCTTTTAAATCGTAAAAAATGGATATCCACCATATCATAAATGAATCGGGCAGAAGGTAAAACGGCTTTCATCTTTTTGTAGAAAAGGTTAAGAGCAAGTGGCCCGTTGAACCAAACGTAATCTATCGTTTTAAAAGATGAAAGAAAATTGTAGATGTTTTTGTACGTGTTGTTTTCTACAAATACAATAACGTTATGCTGTTGGTAAAACTGTACATACGTATTGTTCTCAAAAATATGAGGAGCAAAAAGAATACAGTTGTAACCCAGTTCTTTGTAAATTAAAATAAGCTCTTTCAGTCTGTTGGCACCAGACTCTTTATCATGGGCAGGAAAATCTCTTGAAGCAAATAGAATTGTCTTTTTTGAAGCGTCATACAGGTGAATGTTGACGAGATCCTGAGTTTGGAGATGTTTGAGTTTTTCTTTTCTTTCGAAGTGTTTTTTTATTTTTTTTAAGATTCCCATTTGCTAGTTTTTAGTATCAAGTTCAAAAACTTTGTTCACCCAACTATCCAAAGTATATCTGTAGTAGATTTCTTCAGGAATTTTTTCGTAAGGTTTATCAAAAAAAGATGTGTCAAGATTACTAATATTTTTGTTTAAAATCAAAATATTATTAGGATTGTAAAAATCATACGTTTTAATGGCTTCATTATCAGTAATGATTTTCTTCTCCAGAGACATGGCTTCAAAAACTCTGAAACTGAGACCATATTGGCCTTCACGCATCAGATCAAGCAACACTTTGGAGTTCTTATAATATTTAGGAAGATCGTTATGAGGGATTTTTTTGATGCTGAAAACAAGAAACAGATTTTTAGGGACCGTCATAAAAATATTGGTCAGCTGATGCTTCCATGATTTTTTTCCAATGATCATGATCTGGAATTTCAACCCCTGTTCAATCAGTTTTTTTGCCAGTAGCTTGATGAGGGAAACTCTTCTGTTATCATACGAAGTAATATAGAAAAGATCCATTTCAGGATGCTGGGTTTCTTTTGTACAAAGCGGAAGATAGATGTAGTTGGTAAGTTTTTCAAAACCATGCTTTTTGACATCAATATGATCAAAGGAGAATACTTTATCAAAAAGATAAAGCTTATCTTCTACAGGAACTCTTTCCAGGTTGTCGTAAAGATACGTGATGAGTCTGTCGGTATATTTTCTGATTTTTTTAAGGGTAGAAAGATCGAATGTGTCAGGATTCATCACCAAAATCTGATCCTGATGCCCCAGTTTTTCAAGGGAATCGAGAACATATTTTTGTCTTTTTTCAGTCTTAAGATTTTTGCTTAAAAAAGTTTTGCTTAAAGCGTTTACTGCTCTTTCATTAAAGTTGGAATGAGTAACGGTACTGATTTTTATATGATGCGCATCAATACCCCTTTTGCATAATGTCTCAACAATATACTTATCATAATCCCAAAAATCATAACTAATGATACAAATCTTCATTCAACTAATTTTGCTCTTTTTTTAATGATTCATAGGTTTCAAACACGCTTAACGCCTGCAGGTAAGATAGTTGGTATCCTTCCTGTCCGTCTAAAACACCTAGTCTCATTATATAGGCTTTAAAGAATTTAAAAGCAGTTTTAAGATATTGAACCAAAATACTGTACTTTTTCCCTTTTGCAGCCAGTTCTTTCCCCTTTAAAACCCCGTAATGAATCATCTTTTTTCTGTACGATTCATAATCTGAAACGGAGTAATGAAGTAATTTATTTTTTAAAATCCCGATCTTTCCGCTTACCTCCAGAGTTTCATGTACTTTTTTACCGTCTATATACCTGGCTTTCGATTTTCTGAAAAGCCTGAAGTTTTTATCAGACTGTGTTCCAGAAAAATGGATAGGCTTCTGGGCAAAGAAGAACTTCCTGTAAAAATAATAGGCGTCTTTTTGCTCGGGTTTATTCAGCTCCTCTATAATTTCCTGTCTCAATGCCGGAGGAATTCTCTCATCTCCATCCAAAAATAGTACCCAGTCATTTTTTGCAGCATCCAGAGCCAAATTTCTTTGCTTCGTAAAGTCTTCAAATTTATTTTGAATCACCTTTACATGGGGGAATTTCTTTGCAATTTCTACAGTTTTATCTGTGCTGAATGAGTCGATCACTATGATTTCATCACAAAAATCAAAACATTCTAAGACTTCCTGTATATTTTTTTCTTCATTATATGTTATGATCAAACCACTTATATTCATCACAACCCTTTGTTTGATATGGAAATACACTCATATTCCCTTAATTTAGTTTTCAAAATAGTTTTAGTTTGCCAAAGATAAGTTTTAATTTGAACTTTATAAACGAATCCTTGCCTTTTATATCGACTCTGCATAGTTCGTACTGATGCCGTGTTGGGAAATAATTTATTTTGTTCCCAATTCTTACTGCAAAATCGATTCCTATTTTATTTAATATAGAAAAAAATCTAGACTTTTCCGAATTTTTATCAGGATATTTTCCATAGGGGTAGGCTAAAACTTTTGAATACGGGATGTTTTGTGCTTCAAGAATAGCCATATTTTGTTTAAGATCCTGTTCTATAAATTCAGGTGAAACATTTTTTAAATTTTCGTGTGCATGGCTGTGAAGCGCAATTTCAAAATAATTGGGATCCAAACTCCGGATTTCTTCGAAGTTCATCATAGAATAATTTTTATATCCTTTTTCGATAAATGATGTTGGAATAAAGATGGTAGCCTTCAGATTATATTTTTTTAGCAGAGAAGGTAAATACTCAAGATTATTTTTATATCCGTCATCAAAGGTGATGATAATATTTTTTTGGGTTACAATGTTGAGTTCTGAAAAAAACTTTGAAGAATATTTTTGTTTGCTTATATAGCCGAACTGCTTTTCAATATTTTTTAAACTTACGGTAAGATCTTCATGGCTTTCTTTTTCAATCTGATGATACATCAGAATAATGAGTCTGTTTTTTGGGAATGCCAATAGATACAGACGAAAATAGAGGATGACAAAAGTCATCATTAGAATAGGGATCAAATAAAAAAACATACTACTTTGCTGTATTGTGTTGAAGTTCTTGCAGGCGTATTTTCTCCCGCAGCTTGATGTATTTCAAAAAGGTATAGTAAGACATTGTTTTGGCTACATAAAACCCTGGAAAGCCATCCAGAAAACCTAGTTTGAAGAAGAAAACTTTGGTGAATTCAAACATTGGACTTACAATGATTTTGAATCTGTTGATCTTTTTCCCTTTTTCAAACATTTTTTCAGCCATCATATCAGAATACTTATTGATTTTCGAGACATGATGATGAATACTTTTGTAGGTGTAGTGGTCTATTTTACCTTTCATGAGACCTGCTTTCTGATTGGTAATCAGAGATTCATGAACTTTGTCGTCGGAATATTTAGCGTATTCTTTTTTGAAAAGCCTTTCGCGGCATACATTTCCCCAGCCTCCAAATCTGATGAGATGGATACCGAGGTGGTTGTTGAATTTTGCTTTGTAAATATTGTATTCCGGTTGGTCTGAAGATACTATTTTCTGTATATTTTTTTTCAGATCCTCGTTGGGGACTTCATCGGCATCCAGAAATAGCACCCATTCATGGGAGCATAAAGCAAGGGCATGGTTTTTTTGTTCACCATACCCATTGAATTTTTTCTCAAAGAATCTTACCTGAGGATATTTTTGTGTGCAAATCTCTTTTGTCTTATCTGTTGAAAAGCTATCGAGAATAATGATTTCGTCTGCCGTGTCTGCCACAGCATCTAAAAGTCTTACGATATTCTCTTCTTCATTATAAGTAATGATTGCAAGGGAAAGGGCCATTTTATTTGAACTCAAGAATAGTTTTCTCGATAATCTTCACGCAATCCAGCAATTGCTCCTCAGTAATTACCAATGGAGGTGCCAGTCTGATGATATTACCATGTGTTGGTTTGGCAAGTAATCCGTTTTCTTTTAACTGAAGGCAAAGATTCCATGCAGTAGAACTGTCCGGAGTATCATTGATCAGAATAGCATTTAAAAGTCCTTTTCCTCTTACTTTGGTAATAAGGTCGGTTTTTTCGATAAGCTTTTCTATTTCTGCTCTGAAAAGTTTTCCAAGTTCTTCTGCTCTTTCAGAAAGATTTTCTTCAGCAACAACATCCAAAGCTGCAACAGCTACTGCACAGGCAATAGGATTTCCTCCAAACGTAGAACCATGCTGGCCAGGTTTGATGACATTCATAATGTTATCATTGGCTAAAACTGCCGAAACAGGATACATACCTCCAGAAAGCGCTTTTCCTAAGATTAAGATGTCCGGCTGAACATCTTCGTGGTGACAAGCTATTAATTTTCCTGTTCTTGCAATACCGGTCTGTACTTCATCGGCAATGAAAAGAACATTGTGTTTTTTACACAGCTCAGAAGCACTCTTAAGGAAGTTTTCATCCGGTACATATACTCCGGCTTCTCCCTGAATAGGTTCTACCAGGAATGCCGCAATATTGGCCGCTTCACTGTTCAGAACTTCTTCTAATGCTGTAATATCGTTATAAGGAATTTTGATAAATCCAGGGGTAAAAGGTCCATAGTTCTGGTTAGCATCCGGATCGTTGGAGAACGAAACAATAGTAGTGGTTCTTCCATGAAAATTATTTTCACAAACGATGATCTTCGCCGCATTTTCTGCAATTCCTTTTACTTCGTAGCTCCATTTTCTGGCAAGCTTCACTGCCGTTTCCACCGCTTCAGCTCCGGAATTCATCGGTAAGACTTTATCAAACCCGAAAAGAGTGGTAATTTTCTGTTCGTATTCTCCCAATTTTGAGTTGTAGAACGCTCTTGATGTAAGTGCCAGTTTTTTTGCCTGTTCTACTAAAGCTTCTACAATTTTAGGGTGAGAGTGCCCTTGGTTCACAGCAGAATATGCTGAAAGAAAATCATAATACCTTTTGCCCTCTACATCCCAAACGAAAACACCTTCTCCGCGATCCAGGACTACTGGAAGGGGATGGTAGTTGTGTGCTCCGTGTTTGTCCTCAAGGTCAATAAAATACTGTGAGTTTTTTGTTTGTTCTGCTGTTGACATATGTTTTTGATTTGGAACAAATTTACACAATATTACCGAGATAAAGTCATTGGGAATCATTGATAAAAGAATAAAGCAGTATTTTTGAAATTCGAATTAATAACTGTACAAATGAAAAAACTCTTATTGATTATTTTGACAATATTTTTATCTATGGTGAATGCTCAGGATAAAAAATATCTTCTGTTTCAAAATTGGAATCCAGAATTTCGTGTCTACTCTTTTCAAAAAGAATTAACATATAAAGTTGAAAAATATAAAGCAGGTAAAGAAATTGAGTTGATAGAAACGAAGATAGAAACATACAAAAATCAGGAAGAAGAACATGATTTTTTAAAAGGTCTTTTACCTCTCAGCTCAATTAAGACAGATGACGTCAAAGAGTTTGATAAGTACAGAAATAGATCGTTTAAAGTAATTGATAAAAGAGATAATACAACAGATTCTTACTGTTTCTATGGTTCTTTTTTTTTAACAGATAATGTGCGGAGGGGTAGAAGCTATTCGGATCAGCTTATTCTGCCAGAATTGTGTGAAGGGGTTGCGAATAAGCGTAATGAGGAAAAAGAGAACTCCGAAAAGAAATATTATCTGCAGAAAATTGAAGGTATAACCTTTTTAGTAATAGAGCGCAGGATATTTCTTTTTGATGCTAAAAATCTGTTTAAAACAATCTTCGGAGAGAATGAAGTGGTATTTACGGGAACAAATTTTGCTAATTTCTTCAATTCTAAGGCTTTAGAAATCAGTCAGGTTTCTGTAGGAAACAAAATAATGTATGGAGTGAATGATGATACTAATAGGGTTGTTCTACCTATGGAATTTGAAAAAATTATTATTTCTGGTGATGCCATTTTAGCAAAGGAAAATGGATTGTGGTATTTTTATGATTTCTACGGAAATAAGCTTATGGAAAAAGGGTATAGGAAAATCTTGCCTGCCACATTCAATCCTAAATTTACGAAACATAGACCTACTTATGATGGATTGATTGTTTATTCTGTACTGGAAGGGAATAAAATAAAAACAGTAGAGGATATTTATAAAAAATCTAAAACGTCAAAATTCTATAACAATTTAGGAGAACTTGAATTTTGTGGGACCACAATGGGGATGTCCAGAAGCGAAAAGATTAATTTTGAATTTGATGAAAAAGAATTTACCTTAAATCAGACTATATCTTATACTGGAATTTCATCATATCATCCACCTTTGGGAAGTGATTGGATAAGGAAAGAAAATAAATATTCTTTTCAGAATCCGTTTGAAGGTGTTTCATACATTAATAAAGGTGATAAAGAATTTTTATTTCAAAAATCTTCTGAATCGAAACCTATGGTAGTTGTTTTGAAAAGAAAGAACAAGGAAAATAAGTGGACTCCTTTTTTTGTTACTATTTCTGAAGAAAATAAAGAGCTGCCGTTTTACCTTGTAAATTACTACGATTTAGGAAGGTCTGAGAGCAATCCTAATAGTTCCTATGATGAGATTTTAGATCTTAAAGCAGATTTACCACTTTTAAATCTTAAGGGAGATTATGCCTGTACTTATAATTTCTCTAACAGCAATTTTGTGTCTGATAGCTATTACAAAGTAAGAAATGGTGATAAACTGGGATTGTATTCTCCGAGATCTACTTTCTTGAAAGATGTAAAGATAAAATACACAAAGCTGGATGATCTTACAATGCGTTTTTCTCGTTTTGAAGATGAAACAGGAAAAGCGGGCTGGCTAAGTGAAGATGGTGAAGAATTCTATGATTTATAAAAGAAAACAGGCGGTTCTGAAAACCGCCTGCTTTTATATCAATGATAATAATCTTAGTGATTATCATATTTTTTATCCATTACAAAATCTTCCATGAATTTTGTAGTATAGTTTCCTGCAAGATAATCTTCATGATCCATCAGTTGTCTGTGGAAAGGAATAGTAGTTTTTACTCCTTCAATATAGAATTCTTCAAGAGCACGTCTCATTTTTGCAATAGCTTCCTCACGGGTCTGCGCCGTAGTGATGATCTTTGCAATCATTGAGTCATAGTTAGAAGGGATTGTATATCCAGAATATACGTGAGTATCTACTCGGATTCCGTGTCCACCAGGAATGTTTAATCCAGTGATTTTTCCTGGAGACGGTCTGAAGTCTGCGTAAGGATCTTCTGCGTTGATTCTACATTCAATAGAATGCAATTTAGGATAATAGTTGATTCCTGAAATAGGAGTTCCTGCAGCAAGAAGAATTTGTTCTCTGATCAGGTCATAATCAATTACCTGCTCAGTAATAGGGTGTTCTACCTGGATTCTTGTATTCATTTCCATGAAATAGAAATTTCTGTGCTTGTCTACAAGGAATTCGATAGTTCCTACACCTTCGTATCCAATGAATTCTGCTGCTTTTACAGCGGCGTCACCCATTTTCTCACGAAGTTCGTCTGTCATGAAAGGAGAAGGAGTTTCTTCAGTCAGTTTCTGATTTCTTCTTTGTACAGAACAGTCTCTTTCAGAAAGGTGGCAAGCTTTACCATATTGGTCACCAGCTACCTGAATTTCGATGTGTCTAGGTTCTTCAATCAGTTTTTCCATATACATACCTCCGTTTCCAAAGGCAGCTACAGCTTCCTGAATAGCAGATTCCCAGTGTTCTTTAAGATCTTCAGCTTTCCAAACCGCTCTCATTCCTTTTCCACCACCACCGGCAGTTGCTTTGATCATTACAGGGTATCCTGTTTCTTCAGCTATTTTTACAGCGTGCTCATAAGATTCAATTAATCCGTCTGAACCAGGTACACAAGGTACCCCGGCAGCTTTCATGGTAGCTTTAGCATTAGCTTTATCTCCCATTTTTTCGATCTGTTCAGGAGAAGCACCAATAAATTTGATACCGTTCTTCTGGCAGATTCTTGAGAAGTTAGCATTTTCAGATAGGAATCCGTAACCTGGGTGAATAGCGTCAGCATTGGTGATTTCCGCAGCAGCAATAATGTTAGGAATTTTAAGGTATGAGTCTTTACTCATAGCAGGACCAATACAAACAGCTTCATCAGCAAATCTTACATGAAGACTGTCTTTATCAGCAGTAGAGTATACTGCAACAGTTTTGATTCCCATTTCTTTACAAGTACGTAAAATACGCATTGCAATTTCGCCACGATTGGCTATTAATATTTTTTTGAACATCTTCTTCAATTTGAAAATTAGATAATTTGAAAATTAGATAATGTTATTTTAATGTAGAATTTAATCTAACATCTAATGTCTAACATCTAACTTCTAAATTAAGATGGATCTACTAAGAATAATGGTTGGTCGTATTCTACCGGAGTAGCATCATCTACTAAGATCTTAACGATTTTTCCGCTGATCTCAGATTCAATCTGGTTGAATAACTTCATTGCTTCAATTACACAAACTACTTTACCTACAGAAACTTCGTCACCTACGTTTGCGAATACATCTTTATCAGGAGATGGCTTTCTGTAGAATGTACCGATCATTGGAGATTTGATGGTTACATATTTGCTGTCATCAGAAGCCGCTTCAGCTTTTTCAGCAGGGGCAGCAGCAGGAGTTGCAGCTACAGGTGCCGGAGCAGCTACCGCTTGTGGTGCTGTGTGGTATACTGCAGGTTGTGCATAAACAGCGTCGCTTCCAGCTAATGGAGTTTTAATAGTGATTTCGAAATCTTTAGTTTTGTACTTCACTTCTGAAACTTCAGCCTTAGATACAAACTTGATAAGATTTTGTATGTCTTTAATGTCCATAAATTTGATATTTGATTTGATGCCAAAGATACCAAAAAAACGTAAAAAACAACAAAAAACCGCCAAATTTTATCAAAATTGGGCGGTTTTTGTATTAAAATGAGGCTTTTTCAGTGAAAAGCGACTCTTAGTTTTCTTCAGTAGTAGCTACTTCTTTTTCCAATACTACTTTACCTCTGTAGTAAAGTTTTCCTTCATGCCAGTGAGCTCTGTGGTAAAGGTGAAGCTCTCCTGTTGTTGCATCTTTAGCTAATTGAGGAACTACAGCTTTGTAGTGAGTTCTTCTCTTATCTCTTCTTGTAGACGACTGTCTTCTCTTTGGATGTGCCATTTTCTAATAACTTTTTTAATTGATGAGCGATGAGATTCATCATCTCATCATATTTAAATTATTCTATTTAATTATTGTCTCTTAATTTTCTTAAAGCATCCCATCTAGGGTCACTTTCATGTTCTTCCTCTTCAGCTTCCTCAATATCTTTCGGGCTGAACTGGTCAAGAATTTTCATGTCTTCATCATTCACATTAGGTGAAATCTTTTTCATAGGGATGGATAGCATTACATTTTCATAGATCAAATGCGCTATATTGAATGCATGGTCGCTTGCAGGAATAGTAATAACATCTTCATTGCTGTCATCATATTCTTCCCCGAAATTCACCAGAATTTTGATTTCATTCTCAATAGGATAGTCGAAATCTTCATTTGTTATATCACAAACCAATTCAACCAAACCATTTATTTTAATTTCAAATTCTAAAAAAGTCGTATGCTTATCTAATAAAACATCTGCTTTTATTCTAGGATTTGTAAATTCTTGCTCAGTGTCAAATAATTGAAAGAACGTTTTATCTATCTCAAACTTGAACTCGTGTTTTCCGTTTTTAAGTCCGGAAAAGCTTACGTCATAGTTTCTTAACTTGTCCATAAAATGAGTGTGCAAAAATATGCATTTTTTTTATAATAACAAATAAAATCTCAAACAAATTAATTTAAAATTTGTTTCAACGATTTATGCTTCAGTTTCCTCAGGAAGATCCTCGTCTATTCCGTTATCAACAACCATTTTTCTAGGCTGAAGGCGGTTGTTCATCAGATCACTGTATTCACTTCTGTTTTTGAAAATCTTAATAGCAGTGAAAATAGCTTCTGTAAAACTCTGTTCATCGGCAATGTTTTTTCCGGCAATATCATAGGCAACTCCGTGGTCGGGAGATGTTCTGATAAAAGGTAAACCTGCCGTATAATTCACTCCTTCCTCATAAGCCAGTGTTTTGAAAGGAGCTAACCCCTGATCATGGTACATGGCTAAAACTGCATCAAAATTCTTGTATTTATTAGGTTGGAAAAAGCTGTCTGCCGGGAAAGGCCCGAATGCCAGTATTCCATTATCAGAAAGTTCTTTGATTGCCGGAGCGATGATCTCTATTTCTTCTGTCCCGATAACACCACCATCGCCAGCATGAGGATTTAATCCCAACACTGCGATTTTGGGTTTCTGAATGCAGAAGTCTTCAATAAGAGTCTGATTCAATACTCTGATCTGTTTCTTGATCTTATCCTTGGAAAGATTTTCTGCAACCTGAGAAATCGGAATATGATGGGTAGAAACAGCTACCTTAAGGTCTTCAGTAACAAGGAACATCAATCCCTTTTTGCTGAATTTCTCCTCAAAATAGCCGGTGTGGCCAGTGTGTTTAAAGCCCATTTTTACCATCTCATCTTTGTTGATGGGAGCGGTTACAAGCACATCAATATCTCCTCTCATTAAAGCTTCCGTAGCCGCTTCCAGAGAATCAATCGCCATTTTGGTAGATTCTTCGGTAGGAACTCCCAATTCTACATTAACGTTTTCCTTGGTAAGATTCACCATATTGAGTTTTCCCGGTTGAGCCTGAGAAGCCTCGTTAACATAGTTGAAATTAAGATTCAGCTTAAAAATATTTTTCTGATAAGTGAATAGTTTTCCCGAACCAAAAATTACAGGAGTGAAAAAATCCGTAATAGTTTTGTCTTTCAGAGACTTCATAATGATCTCCGGACCGATGCCGTTGAAATCACCGATTGAAATTCCTACTCGTACTTTATGGTTTTTTGGGCTCATTTTGATTATCTTTGAAGATTATAATTTACAAATTTAGCAAAAAATAATATGTTCACAGGAATTATTGAAGCAGTTGGTGTTATTGAAAAAATAGAAGAGAAGGGAAGCAATATCGATTTTACCCTGACCTGCCCTTTTACAAACGAACTTAAAATTGATCAGAGTCTGGCTCACAACGGGTGTTGTCTTACTGTGGTTGAGATTAAAGATACCCAATATGTAGTAACCGCAATCAACGAAACTTTAGAAAAAACCAATCTTGGAAAATGGGAATTGGGAACGGTGGTTAACCTTGAGCGTTGTATGAAAATGGACGGTAGATTAGACGGTCATATTGTTCAGGGACACGTTGATAAAACGGGTGAGGTCGTAGGAATTGAAAATAAAGACGGAAGCTATTTTATTACCATGAAATATGAGAACGATGGAAGTTTTGTAACAGTACCTCAGGGGTCTATTACCGTAAATGGAATCAGCCTTACCGTAGCAAAAAGTGAAGATGCGCAGTTTTCTGTGGCAATTATTCCTTACACATGGGAATTTACCAATATGAAACATTTAAAAATTGGTGATCAAGTTAACCTGGAATTTGATATTATTGGTAAGTATATTGCTAGGTTAATTAAAAAGTAGGATGTCAATCAATAAATATAAAGGATATAGCTTAAGAAATCGCGTATTTTTCGGGTTCTTACTGGTATGTTTCTTAAGTGTTGTCGCAACTTCGCTTGTTCCTTATTTTGTTTTAAGGAATAACTCTCTGCAGCAGAGTACGATCGATATGCAGGAGAAGACGAATGCTGTAATGCGGTATCTCGACTATGCGGTAAGCCAAACGCTTGTAGAAACAAAAGACCTTCCGAAAGTTTTAGGGAATAAAATCTTTGAAATTGCGGATATCAACCAGCACGACATTGTTATTTATGATTTAGCAGGGAACTATCTTCTTTCCAGTAAAGATGAAGCTTTGGTAGATCAGAAAACAATTCCTATAGAAATTGTTAACAGAATTCTGGCAACCGATGCTAGAGTAGATATGGTGAGATATGATGCCGCAAAAGATGCTAAACTGACTTCTTCCTATCTTTTACTGAAAAACAATGAGCTGGAGCCGGTCGGTATTGTCTATATTCCTTTATATCATAATGAGTCTGCTTATCTGGATGTTCTTCATCAGTATGTAAAATATATTCTTTTAGTGGATATATTCCTGATCCTGTTCAGTATCTGGATTAGCTGGGTAACTTCCAACAGTCTGGCAAAAACAATTACCAAATTCTCTGATATGATTACCCGTATTACATTATTTGAAAATGAAATGCGCCCTATCAGATACTATAAAAATGATGAGCTTAATGCTTTGGCAAGAGCTTATAACAGAATGATTCTTCAGATTCAGGATCAAAAAGAGAGATTAAGATTCAAGGCGTCAGAAGAAGCATGGCGGGAAATGGCCAAGCAGGTAGCGCACGAGGTGAAAAATCCTCTTACTCCTATGAAGCTTACTATTCAGAACTTTGAAAGAAAATTTGATCCGCAGGATCCCAATATCAAAGAAAGAGTAAAATTAATGAGCAAAACCATGGTAGATCAAATTGACCTGATTGCTACCGTGGCTTCAGCTTTCTCAGAATTCGCAAAACTTCCTGAAAAAAATAATGAAGTCATTAACCTTAATACTGAGGTAGAAGATATTCTCCGTGTATTCAATGACGACAGTATCTTTATGCATGCTAATAAGAATAATATTATGATCAATATGGACAGAATTTACTTGTCCAGAATCATCACCAATCTTGTTACCAATGCCAAACAGGCAGAAAGTGAAGAGAGAAAACTGATCATCAATGTAGATGTAGAACAACATCAGAGAAGGGTTATTATTTCCGTACAGGACAACGGGATCGGAATTCCTGAAAATATGTACGAAAGAATTTTTGAACCCAATTTTACCTCCAAAAACAGTGGAATGGGACTTGGCTTATCTATGGTAAGAAAAATGATTGAGGATTATAAAGGAGAGATCTCTGTGAAATCAGAAGTAGGAAAGGGATCAACATTCATTATCACACTTCCTACTAATTTATAGTGAAACCTTTTAAGTTTAAACAGTTTGAAATTCAGCAATCCAAAGAAGTCTTCCGCGTAGGGACAGACGGTGTTTTGCTTGGAGCGTTGGCCAATGTAAATAATGTTTTCCATACTTTAGAAGTAGGGACGGGAACAGGGCTGATTTCTCTCATGCTGGCTCAGCGAAACCTACAAACGAAGGTCTTAGGTTTGGATATTAATGAAGAAGCCGCTGCTCTTACAAAAGTTAATTTTGAAAATTCGCCTTTCCATAACAGACTGGCTAATAAACATCTGGACTTTAAAACTTTTGAAACAGAAGTGAAGTTTGATCTGATTGTTTCCAATCCTCCTTATTTTGAAGAATCGGATTCAGGCAAAGATAAAATTGCCCGGCAAATGGTTGAATTGAACTTTATTCAGCTGATTAGCGGTGCTGCTCAAATTGTATCGCCAAAAGGACTTCTTTCTGTTATTATTCCCATTGAGGCAGGAGAATCTTTTGTTTCCATTGCAGAAGAAAAGGGACTTTTCCTAAATCGTAGGGTCAATATTAAAGGTATTGAAAGCTCTAAAATAAAAAGATTAATCCTTGAGTTTTCACTTCATAAAGAAGAAATTTCAGATTCTGATTTTATTATAGAAAAAAGTCCGAGAATATACTCGGACCAATATCTTGAACTCACAAAAGAGTTTCATATCTTTAAAAAAAAGGTTGATAATTAAAGCGGTAATTACATAAGCACTGTAATTTTCAAGTCTTTTAATTTCTTATTCAAATAATTCTGCAGTATCTAGTACAGAAACTTTTCCATCTTCACATCTGATGGCTTCTCCAGGGAAGTTTTGAATCATATGGTAATCGTGAGTCGCCATTACTACAGCAGCACCATTCTCAAGGGCAACCTGCTTCAGTAGAGTCATGATTTCGTTGGAAGTTTCAGGATCAAGGTTTCCAGTTGGCTCATCTGCCAAAATAAGATCAGGGTGATTAAGAAGAGCCCTTGCAATAGCAATACGCTGTTGTTCTCCTCCTGAAAGTTCGTGTGGCATTTTGTGCTTTTTGCTCTTCATGTTCACACTTTCTAAAACCTCGTTGATGCGATCTTCTATTTTTACTTTGTCGTTCCATCCTGTAGCTTCCAGAACGAACTTTAGATTTTTTTCAACCGTTCTGTCCGAAAGTAGCTGGAAGTCCTGAAATACAATTCCTAATTTTCTTCTTAAGTTAGGAATATCAGAAGGTCTAAGCTTTGCAAGATCAAATCCTACAACCGCTCCATGTCCTGATGCCAAAGGAATATGCCCGTAAAGAGTCTTTAAAAGTGAACTTTTTCCGGAACCTGTTTTCCCGATAAGATAGCAGAATCTTCCTTTTTTGATGTTAAGATTTACATCAGAAAGAACGGTAAAGTTTTTTTGCGCAATCTTGGCGTGCTGCAAACTTATGATATTGTCTCCGGAGATATTAGTATGTGGCATAATGTAATTTTAAAGGCTGTTTCTAATAAAAATATTTCAACTTTTAAAAATAGAAAAAAGAAGTCTATCTGACGTAATTTTTAGTAAATTTTAACAACAAAAAATGCTTGAAAAGCAACTTCTCAAGCATGTTTTGTATATGATAATAAAAAGATTATCTCTTAGCGCGTGCAGCACTTACAGTTAAACTCTTTCTGCCTTTAGCTCTTCTCGCAGCCAAAACTCTTCTTCCATTTGGCGTAGACATTCTTTCTCTGAAACCGTGTTTGTTTCTCTTTTTTCTTTCTGATGGCTGGAATGTTCTTTTACTCATTACTATATGTTTAAATCGTAATTAATCTATTAATTTTCAGGTTGCAAAGATATATAAAATTTTATAAGTTACAAACTTTAACGATCTTTTTTTAAAATTATATGTTAGGTTTTTTACTCAGTCTTTGGTAAACCCTGATAACAAAACCAATTTCAGCCACAAAAATAATATGTAGATGATTTATATAAAAGCTCTATCTTTGAAAACTTTAATTTTAACGAAAATAAACACCCGATGTTTACACCAGCAGAACTTTTAGAGATTAATACATTACTGACACCTGAAAACAAGATCGTTATCCTTACCCATTACAATCCTGATGGTGACGCTATTGGTTCCAGCCTGGGATTGAAACATTATTTAAAGGCAAAAGGAATCCACGCTGAGGTTATTGTTCCTAATGATTTTCCAAAATTTCTGAAATGGATGCCGGAAGCTAAAAAAGTAACGATTGCTGAATATAAAAGAAAGTTGGCGTCTGATATTATTGCCACAGCAGATGTTATTTTCTGTCTGGATTTCAATTCTCCTTCCAGAATAGGATTATTGGGTGACTGGTTGGTAAAAGCGCAAGGAAAGAAAATTCTTATTGATCATCACCAGCAGCCGGAACCATTTGATTTTGTCTATTCAGATACTGTTATTCCTGCAACTTCACAGATGATCTATCATTTCATCGAAGTAATGAACGATGAACAACTGGTGAATCAGGATGTAGCAGAATGCCTTTATACAGGGATTATGACCGATACCGGAGGTTTCCGTTTTCGCTCCACAAGTGCTGCTACGCACAGAATTATTGCCAATCTGATTGAAAAAGGTGCAGATCCGGCTATGATTACATCTAATACCTGGGATACCAACACGGTTTCCCGTCTTCATTTATTGGCTTTGGTTCTGGGAAGAATAGAAGTGGTGAACGATGGAAGAGTAGCTATTTTGAGCCTTACCAGAAACGAACTTAAAGAATTCGGTTTCCAGAAAGGAGATACAGAAGGCTTTGTAAACTATGGTTTAAGTATCGCGGGCGTTAAAATGTCTGCATTTTTCATGGAAGATCTGTATGAAGATTTTATTAAAATTTCTTTCAGAAGTAAGGATGATGTTGATGTGAATCAGTTCTCCAGAAAATATTTTAATGGGGGAGGGCATATTAATGCTGCAGGTGGAAAGTCTGTTGATTCGCTACCGGGAACCATCGAAATATTTAAAGCAAGACTGATCGAAGAAAATCTGTAGACATACAAAATTGTCCATTAGACAGGAGTGCTTAAAATTAGACTGTGAAACTTTTTTACAGTTCTTTATTGGACCGTTAAGCCTAATCCTTTGCTGTAACCTTTTTCCTCAAGTTCTATACAGGTATATTCATACACTTGCTGGAACATTTCATCCATGTTTTTTTTGCTGAAAAGACTGTATTTCGTCATTTTGGGTGGATCTAAAAAAATATTACAATATTTTACTTTAGAATAGACCGACTTGGCTATAGCCAGATGGAGAATTCTGTCGAACTCTTTCATCAGGCTCATCTTGTTCAGTTCATCATAACTGAGCGAGTTAACATGAGAAGCGATCAGGAAATCACATTTATCGATGATAGGTTCAATAGGAAGATTGTCTAAAACACCACCATCCACGTAGATTTTGTCACCAATTTTTACCGGAGGAAGAATAAAAGGAACGCTTGATGATGCTAATAACGGAGCAAAAAGCTCTCCTTCAGAGAAGAAATCTACGATACCGTGCGTCATTTCTGTAGCAGTCACATAAACGGGGATTTCTAAAATATTGAAATTATCCTCCGGAAAGTAATCTTTAAGCAGTTTTAAAATAAAATTAGAACTGAAGATTCCGTTTTTTGAAAGCTTTAATGATGATCTGGAGAAAAAAGAAGTCTGCCGTACAATCTCCATCATTTCATCCGGTGTTTTTCCAAATGAGTAAAAGGCTCCGATAATAGAGCCAGCACTGGTTCCTGAGATAATATGGGGTTTCAGGTTATATTCTTCCAAAGCTTTCAGAACAGCAATATGGGCAATCCCACGCATTCCTCCGCCTGAAAGTGTAAGTCCGATAACCGGTGGTTTCTTTTTTTTGAACGAAAATAAAGCCATTGCAAAAATTATCCTCTACTAATATACAGGATTTTTTCGTAAGTATGGGGTAAGGTTGTTGTATCTGAGCGTTAAAAAACCAGTTTCTTAGGAAGATGATGAAGGAGCTCTGTGTTGATAATCTCTGCGCAGATTCCCGGTTTTTCCCAATGGCCGTTGTGCCCACAGTCTAGAATATAAGATTTTATATTGGTTCTGTCCGGAAGATGTTTGATCATCACCTCTGTTTTCACAGCATTGTCATGTTTGCCAGCCAGGACTAAGATTTTAGCTTCCAGATTTTGCATGATGTGTTTTTTATCTGTTCTCTCCACCATTCCTTTTACACAGGCAAGAGCGCCGAGGTTGTTGGTAGAAAGTGCTGTTTCCAGTGCTGTTTCAATTTTTCCTTCCAGAACATCTCTTTCGTTGGGGTTGAAAAGATTGGGTACTCCAGCTCTGGCATAGTGCGCAAAAGCATCTTTGATGATTCTGTAACTTTTGATGCGCTGTTGTTTTTTTTCTTCATCATCTGCAAAATAAGTGGAGAAAAATAAAGTGAGACTTTTTAATGTGTCTGGATATTTTTCTGCAAAAGCCAAGGATATGTAGCCACCCATAGAATGCCCCAGCAGATGTACTTCTTTTAAATTCTGATGATCCAACACTTTTTTTACTTCCTCGGCCATCAGTTCCATGGTGTGGACTTCGCCTAAGATTTCAGACTTTCCATGACCGGGAAGATCAATTTTTAACAATGAAAAATCCTTAGAAAGATGAGGTTCCATGTCATTCCATATGGAGAGGTTTTCCATAAAGCCGTGGAGTAGTACGAGTGTTTCTTTTCCGTTTCCTTTTCTTTCAAAGTTCAGCATGATTTCAAATGTATAAAAGGTTAAAATAAAATCAGAATCCGTCAGAAAATTTCTGAAGAATTGGGTGTTCAAATGTAAACAAAAAAGAGGAATAAAGTAGGAAGAAGGACAGATGGTATAACTATCCCTCTTAGATGATAAATTTGTTTATAATAAAAAAGGCTGTCTCATATCTGAAACAGCCTTCACTTTATTGAACTAACTCTTTATATATTTTTGTTTCCCAAGGTTTAATATCGGTAACGCCATAACGCTCTTTTTTAGCAATGGCAATATTATCCAGCATATCTACAAAGTTTTTATAGTTGGCTTCATCAGTTGGCTTGATAATAATGGTGAAATTTTCCTGGTTGGGAGCATTTTTATACGCTTCAGAGATAATTTTAGAGATTTTAATTCCACTGAAATCGGTTTCTTTAAGATTGCTTGTATTCAAATCTGTAGAATTACTTTGATGATAAAATACTCTGTTGTCTTTTCCCAGAATAAAAGTTACCTGGTTTTTGTCTTTGATCACATTTTCGTTGATTAGGGGCTCATGAGACTTTGCGGGCAGCCCCAGATCCATTACATTAGGTTTTGTGAAATTAGTTGTGAACATGAAGAAGGTGATCAACAGAAAGCCTAAATCTACCATTGGAGTCATGTCTACTCGAATCATTTTTTTCTTTTGTTTGCCGCCCTGTTTCTCTTGCGCGATTACTTCAGCCATAGTGTTTGTTTTTAATGTTAAACGGTATTTGATGAAAATATAAAAACCCGATCGTTGTTTTGAGAAATTGATACAAAGTTTATGCCTTAAATGATAAATTCGTTTTATTTTTGAAATTTAACTGATGATATACACTTAAATACTGTTAAAATCAAAGCATTAAAAAAGCCTTATCAGTAAATTGATAAGGCTTGAGTTATTATGATGTAAAATCTATTTGTTTTTTTTGAAATAATTGACTCCGCATTCTAAGAATTTTTTGAAGTCCTCTTTTGGCATATATCCAGAAACGGGTGTGTTGATCACTTTTCCGTCCGGAGTTATTAAAACATAATGTGGCTGAGAGTTGTTGTTGAAGTTAACCTGCTGGAATAAGCTCCATCTGTCACCAATTGTTTTTACCTTTTTGATTTGTCCGTCTCCAAGATCAATCTTAGTTTTTTGATCTTCAGGAAGCTCTTCTTTATCATCTACATATAAAGAGGCCAGTACTACATCATTTTGAAGAATGGGAAGAATATCCGGTTCGCTCCATACAAACTCTTCCATTTTTCTACAGTTTTCACAGCCATATCCGGTGAAATCGATCAGGATAGGTTTACCTTCTTTTTTGGCAATTTCAATCGCTTTAAAGAAATCATGTTCCGGATGCATTCCCAGAATTCCATCTTTTTCATCATGGAAATAGCTAACATTCAATGGAGGCAAAATTCCACTCAGCAGCTGAAGTTTCGGACGCTCAGAAGGAATTAATCCCTGAACAAGATAAACCACAAAACCAATTCCTAAAACTCCCAAAACCTTTCTTGTGATAGAGATTTTAGGTTTTTTATCATCATGTGGGAATTTGATGAAGCCTAATAGGTATAATGCCAATCCTAATGCAATAATGATCCAGATCGCAATAAAAAGTTCTCTTTTTAAGAAGAATGTTTTCGATACAAGATCTGCTTTAGACAAGAATTTCAATGCTAATGCAAGTTCTACAAACCCTAAAACTACCTTTACAGTATTCATCCATCCTCCTGATTTAGGAAGGCTCTGTAATGCTTGTGGGAATAAAGCCAGAAGTCCAAAAACAATAGCCCATGCCAATCCAAAGCCAGCCAAAGCAAATGTTAATAACATCGGAACATTTGAGGATCCTGTAACAGCACTTCCCAGTAAGCTTCCTAAGATAGGACCTGTACAAGAGAACGATACGATTACTAATGTAAGAGCCATAAAGAAGATTCCGATGATTCCACCAGCTTCTTCCGCTCTTGAAGACTTATTGGCAATAGAACTTGGCAGAGTAATATCATAATACCCGAAGAAACTTCCGGCAAAGAAGATAAATATGATAAAGAAGGCAATGTTCAGCCATACACTTGTAGAAATCTCATTGAAGATATTTCCTGCAATTCCATCAATAATATGGAAAGGAATACTTAATAAAACGAAGATCATAAGAATGAAGAATCCATAGATCAACGCATCTCTTTTCCCTTTTGCTTTATTTTTACTTCCTTTTGTAAAGAATGAAACTGTTAAAGGAATCATTGGGAAAACACAAGGCGTCAGTAAGGCAATTAACCCTCCGATAAATCCTAAGAATAAATAAGTCCAGTAGTTTTCATCTACCTTAGCAGAAGCAGTTCCACAATCCGTTAAAGGATTTTTGAAATCTATGGTTTCAATTTTCAATTTCTTTGGATCAAGTTTAGAGGTCTCCGTAATAACCATTGCATCTTTTGAAGGCTCTTCTGTAACGGTTTCAACTGTTTTTACAGAATCTTTTTGTGGTTCTGTAGTGGCAGTCTCTTCAGTTGCTCCTTTTGGAGTTACTTTTTGATTGAACTCTAACGTATTAGGTGCCAGACAAACTCTGTCGTCACAAGTCTGATAAGTGATTTCAGAAGTGACATCTGCCGGTTTGGTTGGATCTTTTAATTTGAATTTCTGTTTAAATCCTGCGGAATTGGAATAGAATACGATAGTTCCTCCAAATGCTTCAGAAAATTCTTCATGTTTTTTACCTACTTCGGTAAATTTCCCGATCAATTCAATATTCTTTCCTGTTACTTTATACTCAGTAGGAATTCCCGTATCTTCCGGTAAATCTTTTGAGTAAATGTGCCATCCTTTTTCCATCGTAGCATTCAAAACTGCTTCGTATTGGTTGTTGCCAAGATCGTTGATGGTGAATTTAAACTTTACAGGATTTTTTATCTGTGCATTAATCCCCGTTGCTAAAAATAGTAGAATTAATAAAAACCAATTTCTAAATTTCATTGTTCCTTTCATTAAAAATTTTGAGACTCCACTTTGTCTTCTCATGCTTTGTATATCTTCCATGCTGTCTGAAAAAAGAGGATTCCAATTACAGAATCCTTCCTGTTTGACAGTATCCAGATTTTTTGCCTCGCTAAAATAGCTAATTTTTTGTCCCTAAAAAATTTAGAAACTTTCTTTTTTTACTCTGAGGTTTAAAATATTCTGCCTTCTGCCTCTGATTGCAATAAAAGCGTTGCTTATTGTATTATTCAGAATAATTATTGATTTTATCGATTTTGTTGACTTGCTATTTCTTTTTCAAAACAGAAGCTCCTACTTCTAAAAACTGTTCAGGATTATAATATCCGAAGTCATACTGAACCAATTTTCCTTTTGAATCCAGAAATAAAAAAGAAGGATAGTTTACAATTTTAAACTCCTTGGCCACGCTTAGCCCTTCTTTTTCTGCATCTATACCAATGTTTACAAAATTCTTGTTGAACATCTCTCCAATTTTAGGATCCGTAAAGGTCTTTTTTGCCATGAGCTTACAAGGCCCGCACCAGGTGGTGAACAGATCGATAAAAATTAGCTTATTCTCTTTTGCTGCGATTTTTTTCGCAGCCTCCAAATCAATTTTTTGAAAATTGATGCCTTTGCTTTGTGCACTTAATGAAATTCCTATTAGTATAAGAAAGCTCAATACGATTTTTTTGAACATATATTTCTTTTTCTTAAGATGTTCCCGAATAAAGAATAAAATCACCCAGGAATAAAATTATTTTATGTAATTGAATGATTTTCAGTCGAAAAAATATTTTTATTTTTAATCTTTTTGATTTGCTCTACACATTTGTACTTTTGATTCTGAGCATTATGCCTGCTGGAATACTGGTATTTGTCCTGAATTTCCTCAATACTTTTATTTTCAACAAAAATGTCATGGATAAGATTCTGACAATGGGAAGAAATAGACT
The DNA here is from genome assembly GCF_050632815.1 of Chryseobacterium sp. JK1. NCBI lineage: Bacteria > Pseudomonadati > Bacteroidota > Flavobacteriia > Flavobacteriales > Weeksellaceae > Chryseobacterium > Chryseobacterium sp. JK1. The sequence goes on from NZ_JBODRU010000004.1 coordinate 114,214, forward strand.
TCATATAACCCATCAGTTTTTCCCAATAATATTTTTCATTTTCAATAGCAGTACTTATTTCCTGCTGATGTTCCACGAAGTAACTTTCAGGAGACGCTACATAGAAATTTCGATTGTTTAGTTTCTTCAACCACAAATTTTTAACAATACCAATGATATAATTTCCCAGGCAGGTTTGAACCCTGAACTCATCAGCATTCAGCTTTTCATAAAGAATGAGGAGCGCATCCTGAAAAACATCTTCTGCATCTTCCACATTTCCTTTATTCTTGAAAATAAATTTTTTGGTATAACCGAAATACTGTTGGTATAAAATTCCAAAAGCTATATTGCTGTCTTTCTTAAAATCATCAACAGCTAACGAATTAGTTGTTTTTCTGTCCACTTTACCGTTATCTTTTTTTGAGTAGTTCCGCCTGCCTGATATCTGCGATCCTGTCTAAAAGGGATGACTCCCAAGATATGGTTGGCAGAGTCACATAATAACCAGATCTTTTCCTTCGTCAAAGCAGATAATTTTTGGTCCCGGAAAAACTTAGAAACTTTCTTCTTACCTGAAAAACCAGTTGGATAAAACTCATCTCCATCTTTTTGTTTTCTCAAACGCAATGGAAATTGAAGCTTTTCTGCATCAAAATCCCATTCAAACTCTTTTACGATTTCATGAATGTTTTCACTATCATCTACGAGATTGATGGTAATCTGGTTTTCAGAAAAATCAAAATGTTCAATCAGAACTGTTTCATTCTTTTTTTCCTGTTCGTGAATAATTTTGATAAAAATCAATTCATCACGATTAACAACTAACTGATAATCTTTTGAGAAAAAAGAACGGTTGTTTTCCGACTTGAAAATTTTAGGAATCTCTTCTTTCTGGCTGAAACCGTATTTCTTTAAAATTTCAAATTTTACAAAATCGCTTTCCTGCTCAAGCTTTTCTTTTGATAAGATTTTATGGTCTTTGTTAAATAAGGTCAGTCGATTTTCTATTTCCAGAATCTGACCCTGAACAAAATCTTTGGCTTGATTGAGGTAAGAAGAACTTTTTTTGAAATTATCTAGAAAATGATCATTCGTTTCTAACAGGGCAGGAACAATTTCGTTTCTAATTTTATTTCTCAGATAATCACTTTTTTTATTCGAAAGATCTTCCCGAAATTCAATGACATTTTCTCGGGCAAATTCATAGATATCTTCTTTAGAAAATTCCAAAAGCGGACGGAGAATATTATTATCATGTGAAGGAATCCCGCTCAGACCATTGATGCCTGCAGCTTTGGAAAGGTTGATGATAAAAGTCTCCAGCTGATCATTCAGATGATGTGCCGTAACCAGAAATTCTAGACTTTCTTTTTCCTGAATTTCTTTAAAAAAGCGGTAACGCAGCTCTCTTGCCCAGAGCTGGATTGAATTTTCCGGCTTTTTATCCTTACCCGAAACTTCATATAAATGAAATTTAATATGATTTTTCTCACAAAAATCCTGTACAACTTTTTGGTCCAGATCAGAATCTTTACCACGTAGTTTATAATTGATATGTGCCACCTGAAATTCGTATTCCAAATCGGACGAATTGTCTTTTAAATCCTTGAATAGCGTGGCCAAAACCATCGAGTCTGCCCCTCCGCTCACGGCCAAAAGATAAGTGTGTTTTAGGGGTTGCTGAACGAGTGTTGCTAATTGGTAGATAAAGCTTGATTTTTCCAACATATGTGTGGAGAATTTCTTTTATGCAAAGATAACCGATAATATTCAATTGAATTTCCCTAACTTTGAGTTCTTTAAAAATGTTTACTTATGAAGATTTTAAAAATTTTAGCAGTTTCTGCTGTTGCGTTGGGGATGACATCTTGTATTAGCAAGAAGCAGTATGACGCTTTGAGCTCAAACTATAAACAATGTATTGAAAATGTAGGAGAAAGACAAAGAGAAATTCAGGATTTGAAATCTCAGAACTCCGCATTAGTAGGTGAAAACAATTTGTTGAAAAGCCAACATGATGCTTTAAAGTCATCACTTGATGCCTGTCTTTCAAACACAGGAAAAAGCTCTGCTAATATCGATAAATTGGTAGGTGAAATCAACTCTTCCAATTCTTACATCAAGCAGTTGATCTCAAGTAATGCTAAAAATGACAGCTTAAACCTTGCATTGTCTAACAAACTGAAAAGATCTTTGGATAATGTTTCAGATCAGGATGTACAGGTGAAAGTATTGAAAGGAGTGGTAATGATCTCTCTTTCTGATAAAATGTTATACAAAACAGGAGACTACAACATCTTACCTGCTGCTCAGGAAGTGCTAGGTAAAGTAGCAAAAGTAATTAACGATTACGATAAATATTCAGTATTAATTGAAGGTAATACAGATAATGCAGCATTAAATTCTCCTAACTTGCCAAGAGACAACTGGGATCTTTCTGCATTAAGAGGTACTTCTGTTGCTAAAGTTCTTCAGACTCAGTTTGGAGTAGATCCTGCAAGAATTACAGCAGGTGGACGTTCTGAATACAACCCTAAAGCGACAAACATGAGCGTTTCTGGTAGATCAGAGAACAGAAGAACTGAAATCATCATTATGCCTAAACTTGATGAATTTATGAAACTGATGGATATTGCTCCAAAGAAATAGTCAATAATCTATAAAATAAAAAAAGCTGTGTCAAATGATGCAGCTTTTTTGTTTTCAGTTGTAGAGACAAGAGGGGGAAGATATTTTTAGATATAAATTTATTCTATAACCTGTTTGTGAATCGGATTTCTTACTGTTTTCCGCAACGATGGAACTTTTTTTGTTGCAGGTTGTTCAAAGTAGAAATTGGTCATATTCCACACGATCATAATTGCTGAGAAATAATACAGATTGAGGACAACTGCAATCCCTATATGCATGGAGATTGTCAAGAATAACCATGTTTTTTGCGTTGTTTTAATCCAGATAAAAAGAGGATAAAGCATCTCAATCAAAATAGTGCTCCATCCGATGATAATAAGAAAATATGAGTGTTCCGCCAACCATGTAAAATCAATGCTAAGATCTCTGTTGGAATAAGGCAGATGGATTGCTTTCCAGATGGATTCACCATTCCACCAGTTGAATCCTAACATTTTATCCAAACCCGAGAAGAAATAAGCAATGGAAATATGAATTTGGAACAATCTTTTTACAGGAGTAATATTGACCTCTGTAGGTTTTTTATTAAAAATAAAATTTCTGAGAGAAAAACGATGATCAGCGGGGAAAAGGATCAGATAAAATAATGACATACTCGTAAAGAAATCTGCCCCATACGCAAAGAAAGAACTTCCTTTCAAAAGGGCAATTTGTAATATTAACAACGCAAATGCTGAAGCTCTGGAATAGAATCCGGTAATGATAAAAGTGCACAATGTAATAAATGACACTTTCATCATGATAGTGGTTGTACTTTCAGAAATTCCGAACTCCTCAAGAAAATGAATTATTTTTGGAAAGGTAATCAGCCATTCAGGCGTAAAGACATTCATAATATCTTGTGGAATAATGCTGCTACTTGAAAATAGTTTATCAAAATCCGGCATTACAGCTAGAAACTGAAGCAGAACAATCATTCCTATGGAAATCCTGAAGAAAATCAGAAATTCCGTTTGATGATCTTTTGCAAAGAAGAAATTTTCTATTTGATGATAGATCAGGTTGAGCTTTTTCATCATTTTAATGTTTAAATTCATCGACAAGAATAAAATTTTCAGTCCTTTTACCCTTTTTAAAATCAACGATAGTAGGGTAGTCAAATAGATAAAGCCTTGTGGTTACGTCGGTGGCTTTAGGGTTTTCTTTCATGACGTTTTGGGCAATCTGTTGAATAATGATGTCCAGATACTGATAATACTTTTTATCATACTGGTTTTTATCCGAGAGCTTATCGAGAAACATATTGAAGACGGTGGTATATCTTACTCTGCTTTCTTTACTTTTAAAATAAGGCAAAGACTTCTCTTCTAAAATTTTTCCGTTGTTATCTTTCAGTTCAAAATTCAGAACAAAGTCACTGGCAACATTAGGTGCGTAAAAACCGTAACCTGTATCAAAACCTGTATAAGATGTAAATATACTTATAGGTAATGATTGTGTAATATTTTCAGAAATCCTGTAAGGCATAGGTTTCTGGTAGCTTTTATTTTCATAGTAAAAACCATAATATCCATCAAACGTTCCTTTCAGCCCGATAATGAAAACTACTAACAATACAATGAAAATTCCTGATAACTGAAGCTTTCTTTTCATAGCGGAAGATTTTAAGAAAGGCTGTTTTGGTTACAAAGCAGCCTTTGCTGTTATTACTTGTAGTTAACAAGTACACTGTTGAGTTTCACATTGATTTTAGGATCTATTGCCATATTGTTTTTTACAGACTTCATAATTACGTTCGTCAGGTTCTTTCTTCCCATTGTTGGAGGACATATCGTATATTCGTCAGCACCTCTTACGGTAAGTTTGCTTAGAGACGCGATGTCTTTCTGGCTCAGAAGTGCCGCATTTGTGGCAAACTGATTGTTTTGGATAGAATAATAGTTCGTACCTAGCTCTTTCGCTCCATACTTTTTGATAATACCATCCACTTTTGTTTTAAGATCTCCATACTTTCTCCAGTCAATATTGGCTTTTAACAGGCAGCCACGGATGATGTATTGTCGGTTGACTTTGTAGATGATAAAATTGGCTCCGAGGCTGGTTTGATGAATTTTTTGCAGTGACAGTAATGTTTTCATATCTTCATCTGTGATCTTCTTTACGTCTTTGATGAGGTAATTATTATCAACGATGTAGTTGCCCTTGTCTTTGTAAAAAGACATTTCCTGAGGTTTCAGCTGGGAAAAAATAATAACGAATCCCACGATTACCCCAATTAACAATAATGTTTTTGTTTTCATGTGGTTGTTTTTAGAAATAAATCCCTACTCTGTTTAGGATTTTCGGGTCCCTCCTTTTTGTATGTTTTAAATGATTGTAAATTGTATTTTTCAAACAGGAATTTGAAAAACTATAGAATTTCAGATACTTAATGGATTGAAATCAGGTTTTGCTCACTTCAAGTATATAATGACTTGTGTGGAAAATAGAATAACCTTTGGCAAATACCCTTAGCAGGATAGTCTGTTTTTCAGGTAAATTGATAAAAGTATCTTAAAAGTAAAGCTGTACGTAAGCTTGTTGATGGGTGTAGTTTGGAAAATGGTTAACCCGAAATGGGATTGTATTGTAGATCTGGCTTTCAGACAATGATGTCTGGTATTACCTGAAATAGCTTTGCTTTAAATAAAATAAATCCCGAAGGAGATCGGGATTTATTTTTAATCAAATTAATTCTTCTTTTTTCAAGAGCGAAATAATTCTTTGCAAAAATGAATTGGATATTTCAGTCTTAGTTTTTCTTACAGAAGAATCCGTTTTGCCTTTCGGTATCACGGCTTTTTGATTCTCATGGTTAGTTTTTGTTTCTCCTGCAATCATCTTGTTTACTTAGTGTTTTTACCCCTTGTTCTCTTTGCAAACTTATAACTTATATGATAAAAAAGATATCCGTATTTTCCCGGTATTTTATATGTGTTTTTCCCTGTGAATTCATTTATATAGGATAATAATCTGATTTTTCAATATGTTAAATGATAAATTTAATCATCTGTATATGAAAATAATAAGTATATTTATATCTCTTTATAGAGAAATAATATAGAGATGTCCGAAAATCTTAAAGAGTAGGAATTATAACTAAACAAAATAATTATGAAAAATCTAAAAAAACTTTCAAGAGTACAAATGAAAGATGTACAAGGAGCTGTAAGAGACTGCAATCCACAGATTATTTGCAGTCCTACCCAGGAATGCTGCCCGGGATGGGTTTGTGCTACCTATGGCCAATATTGTATTGCTTATTAATCAGCCATATACATGCTAAGAAAGAGGAGAGTAATATCTTCTCTTTTTTTGTATATAATGTTGAAAAGTGCAGACTGCTCAGAAAACGCTTTAAAATCCTTAAATTTGTTTAAATAAAAAAATGTATGAGCTTTTTTGAAGAAAAAAATCCGGAAATGGACCGATATTTAGAAGCACACACTTCTTCAGAGTCTGAAATTTTGAGAAAACTGAGAAGAGAGACTTATCAGAAGACAACGCAGCCACACATGATTTCAGGATATCAGCAAGGAAGACTTCTTACAATCATTTCTCAGATGATGCAGCCTAAAAATGTACTTGAAATTGGTACTTTTACAGGATATGCCACGTTATGTCTTGCAACTGGACTGGCAAAAGGCGGTAAAATTACAACCCTTGATGTAAATGAAGATTTAGCCTATCTACCCAAAAAATATTTTGATGAAAGTGAATATGCAAATCAGATTCATTTTAAGCTTCAGGATGCTAAAACATTTTTACAGGAAACGGATGAGGTCTTTGACCTGATATTTGTAGATGCCGACAAGGAAAATTATGCAGAATATTTCAGACTGATAAAGCCTCATACAAAATCCGGTTCTGTTGTTCTGTTTGATAATGTACTTTGGTACGGAAAAGTACTGGAAGAAGATCCCAAACTTAAGTCTACCCAGTCTATCAAAGAATTAAACGATTTAGCGGCAAAAGACGAAGATTTTGAAAATCTTATTTTACCTTTGCGTGATGGAGTGAACTTCCTTCGTAGGAAGTAATTATATTTTCAAAGATCAAAAATAGGTAAAGATTCTTATGATCGTCATTTTTTAATCTTTACATTATTCAATCTTTAAACTCAGAGTTAATGAATAAAGGAATTTGTATTGTTACAGTAGCGCCGGTTCGTGCAGAAAGTTCAGACAGGGCTGAAATTGTTACAGAAATATTGTTTGGAGAAAGTGCAGATATTTTGGAAGTGAATAAAAACTGGACCAAAATAAAAATGCACTATGACGGATATGAAGGATGGATGGATACCAAGCAGATCAAACCTGTAACGGATGAAGAACTTGCTAACAGGAAAGTAACTGTAGTAACCGAAGATTTTTCTTCTGTATTGATGAAAGATGGGAAAACATTATTGTCTATGGGCTCTGAAGTGGAATTTCCTGTGGTAGCTTCCAGAAGAAGTCATGATGTACGGGAAAGTATTGCTCTTACCGCTAAAGAATTTTTGAATGTGCCTTATTTATGGGGAGGCAAAAGCTTTTTTGCCGTAGACTGTTCAGGTTTTACTCAATTGGTTTATAAAGTTCACAATATCAAAATACCAAGAGATGCTTCTCAGCAGGCTGAAGTAGGGGAAGCGCTTACTTTTATAGAAGAAACACAGCCGGGAGATTTGGCTTTCTTTGAAAATGCAGAAGGGAAAATTATCCATGTAGGTATTATGCTTGAAAATCAAAAGATCATTCATGCATCCGGAAAAGTAAGAATAGATACTTTAGACTCTACGGGAATCTTTAATAAGGAGCTTAATAAACATACTCATAAGCTGAGAGTCCTTAAAAGTGTGATTTAAAAATATGAAAACCTCAGGCATACTTTTCATTGTGAATGCTTTGTTACTTGTTGTAATCTGGAGCTTTACATTAATGAAATATGCTGGATTACCAGATGTTATCCCCACTCATTTTGATTTTAACGGAAAAATAGACGGGCAGGCCGGGAAGGATTCAATATGGACTCTTCCATGTATTGCAACTTTCATTTCATTTCTATTCTTTGCAATATCAAAAAATCCACAATCTTCCCTGTTGAATGTTCCCGATAGTTTTCGCAAAAAAGAAAAGATAGGTCTCTATATTTTTTCGCTACAGCTTCCTGTAATGATTCTGTTTTTAGATATTATAATAGAGAGTATTCGTATAGCAGAAAGCAAACAAACAGAGCTCAGTAATGTGGTTTTCTATATTTTAGGAATCATGTTTGCGATCGTAGGAATAGGACTTGTCACCTCAATCCGTGAAGGAATAACAAAAAAATCAGACCATTAAATTAAACCAACTTTGAAACTGCTTTATACCCTATTTATCAGCCTTCTTACTTTTGGAATGAAAGTTTTCGCATTATTGAATGATAAAACGAAGAAAGGCGTTGAAGGAAGGAAAGAATCTCTTCAGAAAGTTAAAACTACATTTTCTAAAACCGATAAAGTGATTTGGATGCACGCCGCAAGCTTGGGTGAATATGAACAGGGATTACCTGTTTTAGAAAAGCTTAAAGAAAACCTTCCGGATCATAAAGTCCTGATCACATTCTTTTCGCCTTCCGGATATGAAAATGTTGTGAAAAAGAAGCATTTGGGAGATGTAATCTGTTATCTTCCTTTCGATAAAAAATCTCTGGTAGAAGAATTTGTATCACATTTTGATGTTAAACTATTCTTTACGGTGAAGTACGATTACTGGTACAATCTCCTTGCTGAACTAAAAAAAAGGAATGTGAAAATCTATGTTATTTCTGCTTTATTCTATGAAAGACAGTCTTTTTTTACATCTTATGGAAAATGGTTTGTAAAGCAGCTAAGAAAGAATATAGACTGGTTTTTTCATCAGACTCAGTTTTCTCTTGCCTTGGCCAAAAGTATTGGGTTAAACCAGTCTTCCGTAACTGGGGATACAAGGTTTGACAGAGTGAAGCAACTCAGAAAAAGAGATAATCATGTAGAATATATCAAAGATTTTATTGGAAATAATAAAACGGTAGTTTTCGGAAGCTCTTGGCAGGCAGAAGAAAAAATAGCGGAAAGACTTTCACAAAAAAATCATACCCTGAAAATAATTATGGCACCTCATGATCTTAAAAGAGTGGATCATTTAAAAAATATCTTTCCTGAGGCTTTGCTGTACAGTGAAATAAAAAACACCAAGCTTTCAGATTCCAAAGCTCAATTGTTAATTATAGACAGTATCGGATTGTTGTCCAAACTTTATTCATATGCCGATATTGCTGTTGTAGGAGGAGGTTTTCATGATGCTGGTCTACATAATATTCTTGAAGCTGCGACTTTCGGAGTTCCTGTTGTTTATGGGAACCATTATAGAAAAAATCCTGAAGCAGATGATCTGATTGCTGCAGGAGGAGGGAAATCTTTTCGACATGAATCTGAAGCCGCAGAATTTATCTTGTATCTTGCCAATCAGGACAATGAAAAAGAACTTCTTGCGATGGCACAAAATGCAGGTAGATTTATAGGTGAAAAACCGGATTCTACAGCGATGATTTTACAGAAAATTTTATCTTAAAAATCCCTGACTTTTTATCTCTTTCATAATTTGATCAATATTTTCAGGAATTTTGTCAGACTCGAACCAGTTGAGATCAAGCCCGTTATTGATGCATAATTTTTGTAGATAATGATTTTCGGAAATTTTATTTTGAATGGAGCGTAAATAGTCATCAAATTCCATCCAGTAATCTTCATCCAGTTTCTTTATCAGAATCAGAGATTTGAAAATTTTGTTGATCAGATATAAATAAAGCTTATACACATTATCAAAACGCTGTCTGCTTAAATCATTATTATAATCCAGAATTTTGTCGATAAGAAGAAGATTAAGTGAGACTTCGCCAAACTTATCCGTTGTAATCTTAATGTGTTCTGTGATTTCCGCACTTATTTTTCGGATAATGGTCAAGAAATATTTGGCATTTCCAATGTATTTTGCAGCCAGAAGAATTTTCTCCTCTACATTTTCTTCCATTGCATTTCTTTTATCATCCGTGGTTTCAGGATCGATGAGCTCGAAATACAACTTTTTAGACAAAAGCTTATCTTTTCTCAGTAATCTGAAAATAAGTCTGTCTTTTTCCACATTTGAGAAAGCACTTAATGCTGCTTTAAACTCCTTTGAATACTCCATTTAATTGAAAATTTTCGAATACTTCATAAATCCGTTCAGTGCCCAGTTTGCCGTATAATACAACGAGGTGATTGTTGAAAATCCCATGAAGTCCTTATACACAAGATACTGATCTTTGATCATATTTTTTTTATTACGGGAAACACTGTTTTCTCTCATTCTGTACTTTGCCAACGTTTTGTTGATAGGCATTCCTTCCGGAATTACTTTGAGAAGATTCAGCCACATCACATGGTCTTCACGTTTGCTTTTCACAGGAAACATGAATTTACCAACTCTTTGAGTGTCATACATTGTAGAAACTGGGGCCAAGCGGCATGTCTTCAACAGGTTGGAGAATGTAACCACTTTATCCGCCAGAAAATCTTTCAATATAGGCTGTAGCTGCTCGTTACATCTTGAATAATTACAGTAAACAAGTTCCACATGATGTTCCTGCATATAATCTGTCATCGTTTCAAGATATTCCGGATACCAGAAGTCATCAGAATCCAGAAAAGCAATGTATCTTCCCTGAGCTCTTTCCAGACTGTTGTTTCTGGCATTTCCCGCGCCACCGTTTTTATCCAATACCTGTAGTTTTATTCTGGGATCATTATATTTCCTAATGATTTCTACAGTATTGTCTTTGGAGAGGTCATCAGTAATCAGCCATTCCCAGTTTTCATAGGTTTGGTTAAGAACAGACTGTATCGTTTCCTCAATAAATTCCGTTGAATTGTAGCAAGGTGTTATAATGGAGACAAGATCTTTCATTTATGTTTTCTAAAGTGTAAAATTATAAAAATCTTTTTTCATAAAGATGCCAGGAGGAAATCCCGACTCCAATAACGACCAGCATACAGATAATACTCATCAAATAAGGGTTGTAGTCTTCAAACAATCCTAAAGTCTGGAAAGTTCTGATAATAGGAAAGTGGAAAATGTAAATTCCATAGGTGAAATCACCATATTTTCCGAAATTATTTAAGAATTTGAATGAATAAGCAATATACATGACGATAACACCAATCATCATTGGGGAAAAAAGCTGAATGTTTAAATATAAATCAATCCACACCGTGGCAAAAGCAATGATGAAAATGATATTTTTATGTTTGATGAATGTATTAAAATTAAAGTAAATCAGCATTCCAGGGATAAAATAGGATAATGTTCCGGGAAGCTGTTTGGCAAGGGAAATTTTATTTAAAGATTCGAAATAATTTAAATAAATAAGAGATAAAAAGTATAAAATAATCAAGCTTGTATTTCTGTATTTTTTATTTTTTCCGAAAAGCAAGAACAGTAAAGGCACAGAGAAATAATAGCACATTTCTATTTTCAGCGTCCATAGAGCACCATTCACTGCCTGATTTCCAAAAACTCCAGGAAGCCAGGGTGCTTTAAAATTTAAAAATATCGAATTCCAAAAAAGGTATTTGTAAACCTGAGTATTACTGAAATATTCAGTGAAAGAGTAAGTGCTTACCAGGCTTAATAAAATAGCACATAAAAAGATAACCAGTAAGTATGCGGGAACAATTCTTTTGATTCTCTTCTTTAAATAACTTTTAAGACTTGAAGATCTGTCGTAGCTCCTCGCAATAAGAAATCCACTCACTGCAAAGAAGCCGAAAACAGCAATTTCTATAGGGCTGTGCTCAAAAATCTTGAGATCGGTAGAAGCGCTGAGGGTGCCAAGATGTCCAAGGAAGACAATAAAGGCAAGGAGAACACGTATAAAATCAAAATTGTTTTTCGTTATATCCTGCATTTGTATCTGTTTCCTGCAAAAATAACTTTTTTTCAGAGAATGAATGGTGCTCGTGTATTCATTATTTACTAAATAAAGGGAAAATAGGGACTTGGTGTTTTAAAATATGTAGAAATAAAGGTAGATGAAATAATTTTTCATAAAAAATAGTAATATAAATCAAAAAAATTATAATTTTAGCGCTTGAAAAAAATGATCTATGAAGAAATTAGCATTACTATTTGCAGGATTGTCATTATTTGCGGCTACAGGATGTAGCAGTGATAGTGATACCGTTCTGGAAGCTCCTTTAGTTGGGACATGGCAGCCATTAAAAGAGGTAGTTACTACTGTGGAGGTGGGTGAAGACCCGGTTTCTAACACGATTACTTACACGGATTGCCAGAAACAGACAAGATGGTTCTTTAGTGTAGATTCCAAAGGAGCCAAAACCAATTGGGGAGATACCGCTACACCGGGAGTTTGTGCTATTCTGTCTGACATAAAGTTCAACTATACCTATGATAAGGATTCGAAATCTGTTCAGATGAAGATCCAGGGAGTGGTAGAACCGCAAAATGCAAAGGTGGTAAAGTTGGATAATACAACACTTAACCTTGCTGTAAGAGAAGAAACTCAAGATCCTACTGTATTCCAGACCAGAACATATACGTTCAGAAGAGTGGTTCAATAATAGTATACTTCAAGATATAAAACAGATCTCATCTTCGGATGGGATTTTTTTGTTGAGCAACGAATGGTAATTCATTATAAATTAAATTTTTATTTGTTTTAAAATCACTAATTTTGTGAATCTTGTAAAAAAGAAAAATATTTAAATATTTAAAGTCTAACATATAATCTATATAAAAGTGTTTTACGATCATCAGCAGATAGAAAAAAAGTGGCAGAAGTACTGGGAGGAAAATCAAACTTACAAAACCTCCAACAACACAGATAAACCTAAATTTTATGTTCTCGATATGTTTCCGTATCCATCAGGAGCTGGGCTTCACGTAGGTCACCCGCTCGGATATATTGCATCAGACATTTATGCGAGATATAAAAGACACCAAGGGTTTAATGTCCTCCATCCGGTTGGGTACGACAGCTTCGGACTTCCTGCTGAACAATATGCTATCCAGACAGGACAGCATCCGGCAATCACTACAGAACAGAATATCAACAGATATGAAGAGCAGCTGAAAAAAATCGGTTTCTCTTTCGACTGGAGCAGAGAATTGAGAACTTCAGATGCTTCTTATTATAAATGGACACAGTGGATCTTTATTCAGCTGTATCATTCTTGGTACAATAAAGATACCAATAAGGCAGAAGCTATTGAAACCTTAATTCAGCACTTCGAAGAAAAAGGAACAGAAGGATTAAATGCCAATCAAAATGATGAGCTTAGCTTTACTGCAGAAGAATGGAAAAATGCTTCCGATCTTGACAAAGAAGATATCCTGTTGAACTACCGTCTTTCTTACAGAGCAGAGACTACTGTTAACTGGTGTCCTGCATTAGGAACAGTATTGGCAAATGATGAAATAAAAGACGGAAAATCAGAAAGAGGTGGTTTCCCTGTATTTCAGAAAAAAATGATGCAGTGGAGCATGAGGATTTCTGCTTACTCTGAAAGATTATTACAAGGACTTTCCACAATAGACTGGCCACAGCCTTTGAAAGATTCTCAGGAGTACTGGATTGGAAAATCTCAGGGAGCTCAGGTACAGTTTCAGGTAGAAGGTCATGACGAGTCTGTTGAGGTCTTCACGACCAGACCTGATACCATCTTTGGAGCAACTTTTATGGTATTGGCTCCTGAAAATCCTTTAGTAGAAACTATTACTACCAATGCTCAAAAAGTAGAAGTAGATACTTATATTGAAGAAACTTCCAAGAAAACAGAAAGAGATAGAATGTCTGACGTGAAAAACGTGAGCGGAGCTTTCACAGGAAGTTATGCAGTAAATCCTTTCAGCGGAGAAAAAATGCCAATCTATATTTCAGACTATGTATTGATGGGATATGGAACGGGAGCGGTTATGGCTGTTCCGGCGCACGACGAACGTGATCACAGATTTGCAAAGAAATTTGATCTTGAAATTAAAAAAGTAGTTGAAACAGAAGAAGACGTTCAGGAAAAAGCTTTTGATTCTAAAGATTCCGTATGTGTGAATTCTGACTTCTTAAATGGTTTGAATTACAACGATGCGAAGTCTAAAATGATTTCCGAGATTGAAACTAAAGGTATCGGTCACGGAACAACCAATTACAGACAGCGTGATGCTATTTTCTCAAGACAGCGTTATTGGGGAGAACCGGTTCCTATATATTATAAGGAAGGAATGCCTTACACACTTCCGGTTTCAGCTTTACCGCTTGAACTTCCGGAAGTTGAAAAATACTTACCTACAGAAGACGGAGATCCGCCATTAGGAAATGCAAAAGTATTTGCCTGGGATGAAGCTAATCAGAAAGTAGTTTCTGTTGACTTAATTGATGATACAACAATTTTCCCATTAGAATTATCTACGATGCCAGGCTGGGCAGGAAGCTCATGGTATTTCCTTAGATATATGGATCCTAATGACGAGGAAACTTTTGTTAAAAAAGAATTAGCAGATTATTGGGGACAGGTAGACCTATATATAGGAGGAAGCGAACACGCAACAGGTCACTTATTATATTCCCGTTTCTGGAACATGTTCTTAAAAGACAGAGGATATATCAGTCACGACGAACCTTTCCAAAAATTGATCAACCAGGGGATGATCCTGGGAATGAGTGCATTTGTATATAGAATAGATGGTACCAATCAATATGTATCTAAAAATCTAGCAAAAGACTATACAACGCAGGCGATCCACGTAGACGTATCTTTATTAAAAGGAACTTCAGACGAATTGGATACTGAAGCTTTCAAAGCCTGGAGACCAGACTATGCTGATGCAGAATTTATTTTCGAAGATGGAAAATACATCACAGGCCGTGAAGTAGAAAAAATGTCCAAGTCTAAATATAATGTAGTAAACCCGGATGATATCTGTGAAGAATACGGAGCAGACGGTTTAAGACTATATGAAATGTTCTTAGGACCATTAGAACAATCCAAGCCTTGGAATACTCAGGGATTAAGTGGAGTATATGGTTTCCTTAAAAAATTCTGGAACCTTTACTTCAATGGAGATGTATTTGAAGTTTCTGATGAAGAACCTACAAAAGCAGAATACAAAGTTTTACATACCTTAATAAAGAAGGTGGTATATGATATTGAAAACTTCTCTTTCAATACTTCAGTATCATCATTCATGATTGCAGTGAACGAACTTCAGAAAATAAAATGCAACAAACGCAATATTTTAGAACCGCTTGCCGTTATCATCTCTCCATATGCCCCTCACATCTGTGAAGAACTTTGGAATATATTAGGTCACAATACTTCGATAGAATTTGAAAAGTTCCCGGTATTGAATGAAGACTATCTGGTTGAAGACGAAATTGAATATCCGGTAAGTGTAAATGGTAAAATGAAGTTCAAAATTTCCCTTTCAGCTCAATTATCTGCTAAGGAGGTGGAAGATTTGGTGATTTCAAATGAAAAAATGCAACAGATTTTGGAAGGAAAAAGCCCTAAAAAAATCATTGTTGTCCCTCACCGTATTGTGAATATCGTAATTTAAAAAAAAATTAACATTGGGAAATTAAAAAAAATGGGTGTTTTATTTTTTTGATTTTTTAACTCAAATGTTAAATTGGGAAAAAATAAATAAAATAATTTAAAATAATTATTATTTCGAAATCGTATTAAATTTTCTTTATCAAAAAAAAGCAAAATGTTTAATTAAGACTCTTGCATTTTAATTAATTTTGCCTTTAATTTACACCCTGTAAAATTTTAAAACAATATAATTTAGTTAAATATGGAAATGAATGTTTCAAAAAATGATGAGCAAGTAGTTGCTAGAAAGGCAGGAGGTTTAAATCCAGCTGTTATTATTCCTATTCTATTTGCTATAGGAGTATGTATTTATTTATTCGTTCTTGGTAGCCCAGGAAACTTTAAAGATGCAGATAAACTAGGAGGTGGATCTGTAGCTTTTTCAAGTGTTGAAGGAAAAGACATTCACCCAGAATCGTTTTTAGGTATTATCTACAAAGGAGGGATTATCGTACCAATCTTGATTACTTTCATGATTACAGTAATCGTTTTCTCTATTGAAAGATATTTAATTTTAGGTAAAGCTGCTGGAAAAGGAAACTTAGACAACTTCGTTGTACAAGTAAGAAGCTTACTAAACCAAAACAAAATTGACGAAGCTATCGAAGAGTGCGACAGACAACAAGGTTCTGTAGGTAACGTAGTAAAAGAAGGTCTTACTACTTACAAAGCGCTTTCTCACGATAACACATTAAATAAGGAGCAGAAAATGGTAGCACTTAACAAAGCTATCGAAGAAGCTACAACTCTTGAGATGCCAATGCTTGAGAAAAACATGATGATTCTTTCTACTTTAGGTACAGTTGCAACGTTAGTAGCTCTACTTGGAACAGTAATCGGGATGATCAAGGCATTCTTCGCATTAGGTTCAGGAGGTGGTACTCCAGATGCTGCTGCTCTATCTACTGGTATCTCTGAAGCCTTGATCAACACGGCATTAGGTATTGGTACTTCAGCAATCGCTATTATCCTTTACAACTTCTTTACTTCTAAAATTGATGGATTAACTTACAAGATCGACGAGATCTCTATGAGTATCCAACAATCTTTCGCTGAATTCAACTAAGAATTTTAGCAAGGTATTTGCATTAGCAATTAAAAGAAGTTTAATTAAAAATATTTTATAATAATGGCGAGAGTCAAACCTAAAAGACATGGAGTAGTGACGGACATGACCGCAATGTGTGACGTTGCGTTCCTACTTCTTACGTTCTTTATCTTGACCACTCAGTTTAAGAAACCTGACGTGGAGCAGATCAAACCGCCATCTTCAATTTCGGAAAAATTGCTTCCTGATGCTAGTTTAATGACTATCAATGCTACTCCGGACGGAAAATTCTATTTCCAGCCAGTAGAAAATGCATCAGAAAGAATTGCTCTTTTGGATAAAATGGGAAAGAAGTATGGAATTACTTTTGACAACAACCAAAAAGCAGCTTTCCAGAAAGTTCAGGCAATTGGAGTTCCAATGAACCAACTTAAAGGTTATTTGGATATGCCTGCAGATGAGCAGAAAAATTATAAGAGTCCTACAGGTATTCCTATGGACAGTACAAATAAGCAATTAATTGACTGGGTAAAAGAAAGTTTGAGCGTTAATCCTGACTACAAGTTAGCAATTAAAGGTGACGTTACAACGCAATACCCTAAAGTTAAAGGCCTGTTTGAAGGTTTAAGAGATATTGATTTTCTTAAATTTTGGTTGATTACATCACAAGAAGGTAAACCTAACGAATAATATCGATAGAAATGGCAGAAGTACAAGTACAAGAGAAAGGCGGCAAGGGCGGCAAGGTCCGTTCCAAGAAGCAAAGTACCAGGGTCGATATGACTCCGATGGTGGACTTGGGTTTTCTATTGATTACCTTCTTTATGTTCACAACTACATTCAGTAAACCGAATGTTATGGACTTAGGTCTTCCGGCAAAACCAAAACCAGATGCTCCTAAACCTCCACCAACAGAAATTAAACTTTCTAACTCTATTTCTATCTTATTAGGAAAAGACAACAGAGTTTTCTGGCACCAACAAGATGCTACATCTTTAAATGACCAGACTCTTATGGAAACTACTCTTGATAGAGAAGGAATTAGAAAAGTAATTCAGCAGGCAAAATCTAGAGCTGCAGATCAAACGAAATTTACCGTGATCATTAAGCCAACTGACGATGCAGTATATAAGAACTTTGTTGATATTCTTGACGAAATGGCAATTACCAAAAGTGAGCAGTACGGTGTTACTGACATCAAGCCTTGGGAAAAAGCTGTATACGAGAAGAAAGTAGGTGGTGCAGCAGCACCGGCTCCTGCAACTAAGTAATTTAACCATAAAATTGTTATATCTAACTCTATGGCAGATGAAAATGTATACGGTCAGAATCTTACCTTAGACGAGATCGTATTTGAAAATAGAAACAAGGAATATGGTGCCTATGATCTTAGACATCAGTATCCGAGACTTTTAACAAGGTCTTTTATTATCGGAACAGCATTATTCCTTTTGGCAGCTTTGTCTCCGTTCATCTATCTTACGATTAAAAATCTTACAGCTCCACCTAAGCAAGAAGTGAAGGCGGACCTTGTAGATATTATCGAAGAAGATCCGATTATCGAGCAGCCTAAAGAAGAAGAACCACCTCCACCACCTCCACCTCCAAAAGAAGAGGAGAAAATTGAGGTAATTCAGAACGTAGTTCCTGAGCCTGTAAAAGCTCCGAAAATTGAAACTCCACCACCACCGATCTCTAAGCAGTTGGAAACAACAACTGGTTTACAGAATCAGGAGGGGGTAAAAGCTCCGGCTTATACACCACCGCCACCACCACCATCTACAGGTACTAAAGCTAGTACAGCAGAGGTGAAAGCGAACAACCCTAACGAAATCTACAAAGATGTAGACCAGTCTGCAGAATATCCTGGAGGTATGGGTGCATTGAGAAAATTCTTAGGGGAAAACTTTGATACTTCTTTAATGGAAGGAGGTGAAGGTACTTTAAAAACTAAGTTGAAGTTCGTTGTAGAAAAAGACGGAACTGTTTCGAACGTTACCATTGAAGAGAAATCTCCAAATGGCGACTTCAACAGTGAAGCAATGCGTGTAGTTAAGAAACTTAAAAAGTGGACTCCTGCTAAGAGAAATGGAGAAAGCGTTAGATCTTACTATAGCGTACCATTTACTATGAACTTTGAATAATTAGACTTATTTATTCAGAATATAAATAAAAAGAGAAGCATATGCTTCTCTTTTTATTTTTTTTGGTATTTTTGTTACATGATGTTCAATTGGTTATCCCTCGTTACGGGATTGTTTTATATCGTTTTAGGAATTGTAGTCATTGTCTACAAATTCTTTTTTACTATCTTGGAGCCTGCTGTTGCCTATGCATTAGGCGTAGTATTGATAATTTATGGAGTGTTCAGAATTTACAGAGCAGTTTCAAAAATTAAAAAATCAAGAGATGAAGAATAGTTTTAAAATTGCAGTCGTTTTTGTGCTGGGTATGATGCTTGCAGGCTGCAAAAAAGAAGAAAAATCTCCTTCCTATCATAAAGGAGATCTTACCATTCTTACCGACGAATCCTTTCAGAGTGTTACAGAGGCATTAGCTGACGGCTACATGATCAATTATCCTGAAACACACATTAAAGTTGAGACAAAAAAAGAAGACTTAGGCCTTCTTGAATTGCTGAAAGGAAATGCCAAGGTGGTGGTAATGTCCAGAAACCTTACTAAAGAAGAAATAAAAACATATGAGGAGAGAACAGATCTAAAGTTTCTTCCTGCTAAATTCGCTGCCGATGCAGTTGTTTTTGTGGTTCCAAAAGACTCTCCTAAAGAAAGTATTTCAATGGATGAGATCAATAGTGGGCTTCTTTCAGATACTAAAGAATTCATTTTCGACGGAACCAATTCCAGCAATCTGAACTTTGTTGCGGAAAAGCTTAAAAAAGAGCCGAAAGATCTTAAATTTTCCATTATTCCTGGAAATCAGAAAATCATAGAAGAATTAGGAAAATATCCCAACAAAATTGGGGTAATAGGCCTTAATACTTTTAGCCGACCTTATGATAAAACCTCTGAAAAGCTTAGAGAAATGGTTAAAGTACTTCCTGTAGAAAGTAACGGAAAACTATATTCTGCAGATTTTGCAGGGCTTCGTTCCATGGAATATCCGTTTACAAGAGTACTTTATTTTCTGGCTAATGAAGGCAATTTTAATATTGCGAATGGATTTATAAGATTTTCATGTACGCATCTAGGACAAAAGATTGTACAGAAAGAAGGTCTACAGCCTTATAACCTGTATAAGCGAGAGGTTCAAATGCGTTAAAAATTATTAAACTCACAATTTACCCTTATAAAAAACAGTGTTTTGGTCTGAAAATTGTGTAGAATATAACTCAATTATTAGAAAATATAAAATGAAAGATATAATGAATATGAATGTAAAGAAGATTGCTTTTGGAGCAGCCGTGGTATTTTTTACCGGTTTTGCCTCTGCACAGACATTGCAGGATGGTATTAACAGTATAGACAGTGATAAATTTGCTCAGGCAAAAACCAACTTCACTGACATGATCGCTAAAGAGCCTACTGCTGAAAACTACTTCTATTTAGGAAATACTTTCTTAAAACAAGGAGAGCCAGACTATGCAAAGGCTACTGAAAGCTTCAACAAAGGTTTAGCTGCTGACAGCAAAAGTTATCTTAACAAAATTGGTCTTGCTACCGTTAAATTAGGAAAAGGTGACAAGAACGCTGTAGCTGAAATTCAGAAAGTAGTAACTGACTCTAGAGAAAAAGACGCTGAAGTATTATTCAGAGCAGCGGAAGCTTTAACTTTATTCGAAAAGAACAGTTCTCCGGATCTTGCTATTCAGTTCTTGACTAAAGCAATTGAAAAAG
Source organism: Chryseobacterium sp. JK1 (assembly GCF_050632815.1). Lineage (NCBI taxonomy): Bacteria > Pseudomonadati > Bacteroidota > Flavobacteriia > Flavobacteriales > Weeksellaceae > Chryseobacterium > Chryseobacterium sp. JK1. The sequence goes on from NZ_JBODRU010000004.1 coordinate 134,420, forward strand.
CAGAGAAGAAAGGAGTGCCTGCTCATTACTACTATACATTAGGAGATGCTTACAGATTGAAAAGAGCTCCAGGTGAAGCAATGTCTGCTTATGATAAAGCATTACCTTTAGCTAAAAATAAAGCTTCTGTTTACACAAGAATGGCAACCCTATGGATGGCTGCTCAAGTATGGCAGAAAGCTAAAGAAAGTGTAGATAAAGCAATTGCGGTAGATCCTACTTATGCGCCTGCTTATAAAGCATTGGCAGGTTATGATATCAGATATCAGCAAAATGCAAAAGCTACACAAGACCTTATCAACTATACAAAATATGCTGATGAAGATCCATATACTCAATTAGAGATTTCAAAATTATACTTCACCAACGAAGATTATGCAAACTCTAAAATTGTACTTGATAAAATCTTTGATAAAATTGAAGACCCTATCAAGTTCAAATTAAGAGCTTATCAGTCTTATGCAGATAAAAACTATGCTGAAGCAAAGCAAAATATGGATACTTTTGTTTCTCAAGCTGAAAAAACAAGAATTCAGCCTGCAGATCAAGGTTTACAGGGACTTATTGCTGCCGGTTTAGCAAAAGACGAAAAAGATGCTGCTAAAAAATCTGCTTTAATGGCAGAATCTCAACAGAAAATAGCAATTGCTAAAGCGGCTAAAGATGAAACCATGAAGTGGGATCTTGAGCTGGCAAATATCGCTGGTGGCGATGGTGTTTCTCAGTCAGAAGCTGATAAAGGACCTACTAACCCAACGATTGAAGGATTGAAAAAACAGGTTGCTGCTAACGCTCAGGATTCTGATGCTTTATTTAAACTTGCTACCGCTTACCAGGATGTTAAAAACTGGAATGGTGCAATCCTTACATGGCAGAAAATGTCTACTCTTCTTCCTGATTGGGCTCCTGCTTACTATAGCCAGGGATACTCTTATCAGCAAGCTGGGAACAATGATGCTGCAAAAATTGCTTATGAGAAATTCATCAGTACTGTAAAACCTGCAGATCAGGAAGCGAACAAGCAGACTCTTGCTTATGCATACTTTGCAGTAGCATATATGAGCAAAGATTCAGATGCTGCCAAAGCAAAAGATTATGTTGCTAAATCTTTACAGTTGGATCCTACTTACCAGGATGCTGTAAAATTGAACGCAGAGATCAACAAGTAATTTAAATTGTAAATTATAGATATTAAAACTTCCCATTCATAATGTTTGGGAAGTTTTTATTTTAAACCTTATCTTTGAATATATGAAAACTGATATACTTGCTTTTGGAGCACATCCTGATGATGTAGAACTCGGATGTGGAGGCACGATTGCCAAAATGGTTTCTGAAGGAAAAAAAGTTGTTGTGGTAGATCTTACCAGAGGAGAACTGGGAACAAGAGGCACTGATGAAACAAGAAAAGCAGAAGCGGCAGATGCTGCTAAAATTTTAGGACTTTCTGCCAGAGAAAATCTGGGAATGAAAGATGGCTTTTTGGTTAATTCTGAAGAGTACCAAATGAGGATCGTAAAAATGGTTCGCAAATACCGCCCGGAAATCGTCTTAGCCAACGCGATTGATGATAGACATCCGGATCATGCAAAAGGAGCGAAATTAGTATCGGATGCGTGCTTTTTATCCGGATTAAGAAAAATTGAAACGGTAGAAGAGGGGGAAATCCAGGAAGCATGGAGACCTAAGCATATTTTTCATTATATTCAGTGGAAAGATATCAAACCAGAGTTCGTTATTGACATTTCAGAATTTCTCGATAAAAAAATTGAGTCGTGTATGGCTTATAAGACTCAGTTTTATGACCCAACTTCTAAAGAACCGGAGACTCCAATCACTACAAAAGACTTTTATGAGAGCTTAACGTACCGTGCACAGGATTTAGGCCGGTTATCGGGAGTTGCTTATGCTGAGGGATTTACGTCTGAGAAGTTAATTTCTTTGAAAAATTTTGATGGAATTGTTTGGTAGTTGAGGAAATTGTCCTATATTTGCACTCAGAAAACGGTGATTGTAGCTCAGTTGGTTAGAGCGTCGGATTGTGGTTCCGAAGGTCGGGGGTTCGAGACCCCTCATTCACCCAAAGAAAGTACACTTTTTGAAAGTGTACTTTTTTATTTTGCCCTATTTCCATCCGAAAATAGCATCCGGTTTTTCTGCTTTTCTTTAAAGAAATTTCATTCTGATTATTCAAAATCTACGTCTTAATACTTAAAAACGGTTTACCTAAATCAAATTCTGATAAAAAGACACCGTATTTTTATATTTAATGTATTCCAATAGATCAGAATATCATTACAATGTATCATAACTGGAATGAAGGATTTGAAAAATGTTTGATTCGAGACTTTATAGGTATAAATCAAAGTTCATATGATTTAGCCTATCATTCACCCGATGAAAAATGTGAAATTTTTGAAACTGGGACAGAATTTTTTTTAAGATCAAACTCCACACTATGACCTCCTCCCCAATAAGTATTTACTTTTTGGGGAGGAGGTCATTTATGATTTAAGATTCAAATTGGAAATAGAAAGTTGTTCCTCATAATTCTTCTAACCTGCTGAGATAGAAAATCTTTCTGCCAAATCTTACATTTTAAAAAATATACTTTATATTTGCGCCCTATAAAAATGTAAAACTAATAACCATTACAAACTTTTATCAAAATGAGGAAGAAAATTACCCTATCCTTACTTTTGATGCTATTTTTCATGGCATCAAAGATTTCAGCTCAGTGCACAACAGGGATACAGTATCCCGCCGGGATTTATCAAGCGACTGGTGCGGCTGGCTCGGGCACTATCAACTCCGATGCAAGAACTGGCGAGTATGCCAGTGTGCACGTTGAACCATCAAGGTATTATACTTTTAGCTCGTCCGTTTCCACTGATTATTTGACTATTACCAATGATACTGGCACACAAGTACTTGCTTCTGGAGTAACACCTGTAAGTTTTGTTTCAGCTTATAATCAGGCGGTTCGGTATTACATTCATCAAAATGCACAATGTCAAACGACCAATCAGTTTGTACGAACACGAAAAGTTACTTGGGTTACGGCTCAAGCTTGTTTAGATGTTACGCCTACAGGTGTTTCAAATATTTCACCTATATCATGTACAATTAATTATACGACGCCTTCTGTTGCGCCTGCTTTTGGCTATCAAGCTTATGTGAGTACTTCACCTGCAACACCTGGCGCAACGGTTCCAACAAGTTCTTCAAGTACAAATTCAATTTTGGTTACCGCTTTAAATCCGGATACTACTTATCATTATTGGCTTCGTTCTAGATGTGATTATCAAAATGGAGCTTGGATTTATGGAGGAACTTTTACAACGATTTCATCATTGCTTTGCAATAGTGCCTATTATGGAATTTATCCTTCAGTTACCGTTACACCAAACTGCACGGGAAGTGATGATTTCTTTGCTACTGATGTAAAAAATAGTAGTTTTTCCAATATAGCTGTTGTTCCAAACACTCAGTATCAATTTAAAACCAATTATGGGACCGATTTTATTACCATTACTAACGCTTTAGGAACCGTTGTTCTGGCAAGTGGTACAACACCTGTCAATTGGAATTCGGGCTCTACTTCAGGAGTGGTTCGTTTTTATTCTCATGACAATGCACAATGTGGTTACGGTATTTCTACAGGGAGTCCGCGTAATAAATATGTAAATTGTATTACATCATCTGTTACCTGTATGCCTCCGTCTAGTTTGGCAGTAGCCAACATTACATCTAATTCTATTAGGATGTCTTGGGCTGCTCCAACTAATGTACCAGGTAGTGGTTATGAAATTTATATGGCCACTACAAATACTGCTCCGACAGCAAATAGCACTGCTACCCATACCAATACTACTACCACTAAAGATATTAATGGTTTAACAGCTGGTGTTACCTATTATTATTGGATTCGATCTAATTGTGGTACAGAAAAAAGCAGCTGGGCTTCGGGTGGCTCTTTCACAATGAACCAATCATTAAGTTGTAATGGAGCTATTTATGGTTTGTATCCCGATGCTGCTTTTACGCCTTCATGCACTGGGAATGCGGAGCCAATTACTTCTAGTGCCTTTGCAAGCCAATATTCTAATGTAAATATTGCTGCCAACCAACAATATGTGTTCTCTTCTTCTGTGGGTACCGATTTTATAACGATTACCAATAGTACAGGAACTTCAGTTTTGGCAAGTGGTCAAACACCATTAAACTGGTCTTCAGGTACCAATACGGGTGGAATACGTTATTATTTACATAGTAATTCTAACTGTGGATCACAAAATACCAACCGAACTAAATATATTCAATGCGTAACCACTGCAAATTGCGGGTTACCTTCACAATTATCGGTTTCTAATATTACATCAAATTCTTGCAGATTGAGCTGGACGGCACCAGCAACTGCGCCAACAAATTATGATATTTATATTATTACAACCAATACTGCACCAACAAGTACAACAACAGCTTCTGCAACAACTACATCGGCAGGTACGGGAGTCTTGAATGGAATTTCCGCAGCAACAACTTATTATTATTGGATAAGATCTAATTGTAACGGAACAAAAAGTGCCTGGGTGTATGGTGGAAGTTTTACTACGCTTGCTGCTTTAACATGTAATGGTGCAACGTATGGTTTATATCCAAATGAAACTTTTACCCCAACCTGTACTGGCAGTCCGCAACAAATTGTTAGCGATGCTTATGCTGGTGAATATTCAAATGTAAATGTAGTTGCGAATACACAATATACTTTTTTTAGTTCGAATTCCTCGGATTATATTACAGTAACCAATGCTTTAGGAAATACGGTTCTAGCATCAGGTACCACGCCTCTAAACTGGGTTTCGGGTACTTATTCAGGAGTTGTTAGATATCATATCAATACCAATGCTTCTTGTGGTACACAAAATACCAGTAGAATAAGATATATTCAATGTATGGGTCTGGTGGCTACTTGTGGAGCTCCTGGTAATTTATCAGTATCTAATATAACCTCAAATTCCTGCAGCCTTGCTTGGTCTGCACCAGCAACTGCTCCTACTAATTATGAAGTGTATTTATCTACCGTAAATTCAGCACCTGTAAGTGGAACAGCTGCAACTCACTCAACAACTGGCCCTGCCATATCTTCATTAAATCCATTAATACCTTCTACTACGTATTTTTATTGGGTTCGTTCTAATTGTAATGGAACAAAAAGTAACTGGATTTCGGGTGGAAGCTTTACAACACTTACTACAGGTTGTTGGAAAATGGTATCTACAGGTATGAGCCATTCGCTTGGAATAAAATCAGACGGAACACTTTGGGCTTGGGGTGCAAATGATTTTGGGCAATTGGGTAATGGAACTAACACCGCAAAAACAGTTCCAGTACAAATTGGAACAGCAAATGACTGGCAAAGTGTAAGCGCGGGCACATTTCATAGTATGGCTATTAAAACCAATGGTACACTTTGGGGATGGGGACTTAACGGAAATAGCCGATTAGGTGACGGAACAACCAACGATCGAATTTTCCCTACTCAGATAACTTCAGATACGAACTGGCAGAGTGTTTCTGCTGGAGATGTAAATACAGTAGCCATAAAAACGAATGGAACGCTTTGGGGCTGGGGATATAATGGATATGCTCAACTTGGAGATGGAACAACTAACAACCGATCAACTCCTTATCAAATAGGAACAGCTACTAACTGGCGTAGTGTTGATCTAGGATCGGTTCATGCGCTGGCTATTAAAACAGATGGAACACTTTGGGCATGGGGAACCAGTTCATACGGTCAGGTAGGAGACGGCACTACTGCTACTAGATTTAGTCCCTTACAAATTGGGACGGCAACTGATTGGCAAGAGGTTTCTGCTGGAGGTTTTCATTCAGTGGGATTAAAAACTAATGGAATACTTTATACTTGGGGACACAATTTGTACGGACAGCTTGGTGATGGTACGAATACTTCTAAATCAGCTCCTAATGCAGTATATGATGGTGTTAAAAGTATTAGTGCCGGTTCTGATCATACTGTAGGAACGACATCTTTTGGAAATATGTGGTTTTGCGGTAGCAATGTTTATGGCCAATTAGGTGATGGAACAACCACTAATAGAAACACGATTACAATGACGAATTCCAGCAATTATCAAAAGGCTGTAACCGGATTTCACCATACTTTACTATTAAATACTGATAGCTCTATTTCTAGCTGTGGGTTAAATGGATCAGGGCAGTTGGGTAATAACTCCACAACGAATAGTTCTTCATGGGTGTCTATTGCATGCCCTGTAAGTAACCTAATGGTTGATGAAGTTATGTCCGCAGCAGATCATTTAAAAGTTTTCCCAAATCCTGTAAATGATATCTTAAATGTATCTTCTGATAAAAAGATTATCTCGGTAACACTATTCAATACGACAGGGCAATTGATTTTCACCAAAGAGATCAACGATAAAACAACAACGATTGATGCTTCAAGCTTAGTATCGGGAGTTTATATCTTAAAAATAGATTCAGGTGAAAAAAATGTAAAAACAGTAAAAGTCATTAAAAGATAAATAAGAAGATGTATTAAATTTTTTGATCTTCAACTTATTATATACTAAATAAAAACAACCTTCGGGTTGTTTTTATTGTTTTGTGCAGGCTCAAAATCGCTTACAATGAGCCAGCAATTCATTAGTATATCAGATGTGCTGATGAAAAAAAATTAAACAGGTTCTCAGTGTTCAAAATTATAATCCGTTCTCCAGCTATGGTTACACTTGAAGAAGATCATCAATTTTTTCTGCTATTTTATTTTTGAAGCTATTTCCCGCTTTTTGTTACAATCTTTTTTTTCAAAAAAAGGATTTTCACGGCAATCGGGGCTAGGAAATTTGTTTATGATTAAAAATATGTGGAAAATACCTATTGAGGCAGGCAAAAATATTTCCGTATTTTTAAAATCACATTCTCAAAATATGGAAATAAAGGTTACTGTAAAACAATTAGGGAGGAAACACCCGGTTCTTTCAGAGCAAATTCTCGATATTGCTCATCATGAAAATACCATTTCATTGGAGCGTCTTTTAAAACTTGTTGTCCAGCAACAGGTAGAAGCCTTCAATGCAAAATCATTTGAACTGGAAGATGAAGATGATACCAAAATTCCACAGAATAATTATTTAAATATTTTAACAGATACCGGAAAAGTAGGTTTCGGAAGTATTTACAACGACAAAAGAGCCAATCTGGAAAAGGCGCAAGAAAGCGCTATTCAGGCTTTCGAAGATGGCATGTTCGCCGTTTTTTATAATGATGAGCAGCTCGATAATCTGGCTCAGCCGGTTGATCTAAGTTTGCAGCATTCATTTACTTTCATCAGGCTCACTTTTTTGGCGGGAAGCTACTGGTAATTAAAATACAAATCAATATAGTACATGGAAATCACAAAAAAATTAGAATCGAAAAAACTGTCTAAAAATTACTACGAAAAATTACGAAAAGGTCTTATAGAGTACACCGAGAAAGGAACTTCTGTTCAGATCTTTCCCGAAAAACCCATTCTTACAAAAGCGGTAGCAGAACTAGGTCTATTGCTGATGGGGAAAACCAATTATTATCAGTCATTCACTTTAGGCTCAAAAGATGCTGAAAAGTTAAAAGAATATATAAAGCCCAATATTTGGGATGATGAAGCCCATTATAACCTATTGGTATATTATTTTGGTGATCATGCGGATCTGGTAAAATATGCATGGAACAAAATGCCTTACAAAATGTATCAGACGGGCTATGGCCGCCGTTCCTTCCGCGCACCTCATCATGAAAGATTTGTAATGATCAATCAGGCGAATCTTATCAGAGAACTTCTACGTTTTCCCTGTAAAAATAGCTATGATAATGAATGTTACGACCTAACGCTGGAAGAGCAGATTATTTATGATAATGAGATTTTTAACAATGCAAGCCAGTTTTACATTTGGTCTGCTGCAATTGATACGGGAAACACCACTATTTATCAATTAATTGAAGATATTATTTTCAATAAACATTCTGAAGGAAAGGTGTCCTGGAGAATTATCAAGGCTTTACTTAACAGTGATCAGAAACATTGTTGGGAGCTGGTGGAAAAACTTCTTATTGCAGCCCAACGCCAGGAAGGTTTGAGGCAGACTATTTTGGAGGCGTTGGATGAAACCAGTATCGGAGCTTTGGAATATATGACCAACGTAATCGTTGAACATAAACTTACCCGCTTTTCATCGGTAGTAAGAGCTATTGATACCTGGACAGGCTTGGGTTGGGAATCTGAAAAGGAATCTGTTGTGAAGAATATTGTGTCATTGGCACATCATTATTTCAGTAATCCTGAAGTAATTCCCGAAGCTGTTAATGGTAAAAATAATATAGAAGCATACATGGCACTTTGGGTACAGGGAGTTTGGGATGTTGAGAAAACTGTTCCTTATTTACATCAGTTATTTGATAAAGGTAATGTAGAAAAGAAATGCCTGGCCATAAAGTTTGCTTCTGAAACCGGTGATCCTTACATCCAAATGCCTTTATACTACAAAGCAGTATTGGACGGAGATTTACAGGTACTGGCCTTTGCCGGTCATCATATGTCTGCGCTGTTAAATGTCAATACAGATTCAAAATTTTTTATCAACAATCCGAACTATCCAGATTTCTTCGAAAAGCTTAACAATCTAACTCAAAAAATAGAGGTAAAAGAAAAGAAGTTTGAAGGAAAAATATTCTCATGGCTGAATGTCACTTTCAGAAAAAATGATCTATATGCCTCCATGTTTTATCTGGTAGGAGAGGATAGTAGTAAGCTGGATGTTGTTCTTTCTTATTTTGATCAGTTTGATCTTTCTTTACGTGAATTGTTAACGAGAAATATTGTAGGAACGCTTTATTGCTATTCCCTTTCATACGGATTAGGAAAAACCAGTAAGAAGGTGACTGATTTTCAAAAAGAATTTGCCTTTAAAATCATAAAAGACAGAGGTGAAGCTTTGATTGCTTCCGGAATTAATGTATTGCTCCAGAATCCTTTAAGTAAGGAAGAAATCATGACTTTCTTTGATCTGTTTAAAAGAAAAGGTGGTACACTCCGTAAAAAGCTTATAGAGCTTGTTGTAGGACAGGAAGATGAAGTGATCATTCCATTGGTAGATGAATTGTTGGCAAAAGGAGATGTAGAGCAGAGAACAGCCTCATTGGATATCATGCTTCAGCTTCAGAAAGTTCAAAGAGTTTCATCACAGATTACCCGTTGGGCACAGCAGTACAGCGAAAGAACGAAAATATCAGATAGGGAGCAGAATTTACTTGAACAGATTAACCCTTCTTCAGACAAAAAGATCCTTTCTCCAGAAAATGGATTTGGGTTTTATGATCCTACAGCAATATCAAAATTTGAATTGCCAAAAGTTGAGAAGGATTCAATATACGCACAATCAACAAAAGACAATAAATATGGTTTCACACAGCCTATAGAAAAAATAAAAGATGCGCTTAAAAAGCTGAATGATCTCTTTCTGCAGCATAAAGATTATGAATACGAAGCTGAAGATTGGAACGGTTCTAAAACTACCGTATTAATGGGGAATGATTTCCGCCAGATCAAAAGAGAGATCGATGGTTTTACCTCTGAACAGCTGGCTTCCAATTATCCTCTGTATGAAATATGGCAGCAGTGGTATCAAGATTCAGGATGGCAGCCAAGAGATCTGTTTTTAGTAACATTTGCTGAGAATTGTGATCGTAAGAAGTTCAGAGATTTTTTGCAGGATTATGTGTTTTATCACAAAGATATTCTTCCCAATCCCATAAAGAACGGCTATTACTGGAGTAATCCTATCAGTTTTATTCTGTACTCGTTGCAGCATAAATTTGTTTTTCAAGAAAGAACAGACTTTTTGATAGATGCCTGCAGTACGCTGTTTGCTAATCTGCCGGAAGATATTATCAATTATAAAGGCAAAGAAGAAAAAAACTATTATTATCAAAGTAACAAAGGAAACGGATGGCAGGAGCAAGGCTTTTTTGATATCTTTTTAAAAGCAATTCCATTAAAGGGCCTTACCGATGAGCAACATCGTAAACAATGGAATTTATACCGATGGATGCAGTACAATGGATTGGAAGAATACATCAGTACTACCGTTCCTCCGTTTTATGTATTCTGTAAAGCCTACGAACTCAATAGTATTACTGAAGGAGAATTATACGAAGGAATTCTTACAGCAGATTCGGCGATAAGAGAACTTACAACCCTTAAATCTTACCATAATGAAAAATTGATAGAAGTGTTTTCCTTCCTGAAACCGATGATTGAGAAAATTCAGAACGAGTTTTTGAATATAGAACTCATCCGCGGAGATGCCAATACCTCTGTTTCGCATTTTGTACAGCAGTTTCAGTCTATGTATGGTTCGCAAAGGTTGATTCAGACTGTGAAAGGTCTGGGAAAAACCGGACTGTATGCGAATTACATATACAGTTATGGAAGCGAAAATATGACCAAACAGAAGCTTTTCTCGTGGCTGATATCTAATAGTTATCCCTTAGAATCAGATACTCAGGAGGCGTTTAATGAAATGGTGAAGAAAGAAAAAATTGCAGAGCTTCGCCTTGTACAGGTGGCGGTATATGCTCCGCAGTGGCAGAAACTTATCAGTAATTATCTTGGTTGGAAAGGACTGGATTCTGCCATTTGGTGGATGCATGCCCATACCAAAACAAGCGCTTACGAAGCCCAGAATGCCAAATTGGAAAGTGAAGTAGCCAAATACTCCTCAGTAGATATTCAGGAATTTAAAGACGGTGCGGTAGACAAAGACTGGTTTACAAAAGCGTATAAAGAATTAGGAAAAGCCCGTTGGGAAATGCTGTATGAGTCTGCAAAATATATTTCTGACGGAAACGGGCACCGAAGAGCAAGACTTTATTCGGATACTTTGGCAGGCAGTTTAAAAATAAAAGAAGTAACGGCTAAAGTAAAAGATAAGAGAGATCAGGATTACCTCAGAGTGTACGGGCTTGTACCATTAAGCAAAATAAACCCGGAAAAAGACGTTCTGAGCCGTTATGAATATATTCAGCAGTTTAAAAAAGAAAGTAAAGAATTTGGCTCAATGAAGCAGGCTAGTGAGGCATTGGCTATTCGTGTAGCATTAGAAAATCTGGCGCGTAATGCAGGATATCCCGATCCGGTAAGATTGACCTGGGCAATGGAAACTAAACAGATCCAGGGCCTTTTATCTCAAGAAACACAGGTAACTATTGACGGCGTTACTGTAGGTTTAATTATAGAAGACAATGGAAAAGCTGAACTTGTTGTATTCAGAGAGGACAAACAGCTGAAATCTATTCCGCCAAAGATTAAAAAAGATAAAGCAGTCATTGAGCTGAGCAATAACCGTAAGATCATGCGTGATCAATGGACCCGTTCCAGAAAAGGTCTGGAAGAAGCAATGATCCGAGGAGATGAATTTATGCTGAAAGAAATAAAAACACTCTTCGAGCATCCGGTGATTGTAAAACATCTGGAAAAGCTGGTACTTATTTCTAATGATCATAAGATCGGTTTTTTCCATGATGGAAGCCTTGTGAATGCTCATGGAGAAATTCAGGAACTGAATGATGAAAATACCCTGCGTATTGCACATTGTGTAGACTTGCATCAACATTCTGTATGGAGTGATTATCAGCATCATTGCTTTAAAGAAAAACTGGTACAGCCATTCAAACAGGTTTTCAGAGAATTATATGTGCCTACCCCTGATGAGTTGAAAGAAAAATCAGTATCCCGCCGTTATGCAGGACATCAGATTCAACCGAAGCAGACATTGGCGCTCCTTAAAACAAGAGGCTGGAAGGTAGATTATGAAGAAGGTCTTCAGAAAGTATATCATAAAGAAGGTTTTCAGGTAAAACTTTATGCATTGGCAGATTGGTTTTCACCTGCAGATGTTGAAAGTCCGACTTTAGAAACCATAGAATTTCATTCTTTAAAAGACTATAAAAATATTCCTTTTGAAAAAATTGATCCAAGGTTGTTTTCAGAAGTTATGAGAGATATAGATCTTGTCGTATCCGTAGCGCACGTAGGAGATGTAGATCCTGAAGCCAGCCATTCTTCTATTGAAATGAGAGCTGTACTTATGAAAGAAACAGCCCGTTTGTTCAAACTGGATAATATAAAAATAGAGGGCTCTCATGTACAGATAAAAGGCCATATGGCAGAATACAGTGTGCATTTGGGCAGTGCAGTTGTTCATCAGGTTCCTGGTAAATATTTGTCTATACTTCCGGTGCATTCACAGCACAGAGGACGATTGTTTTTACCATTTGCAGATGACGATCCGAAATCTGCAGAAGTATTGTCCAAAGTATTATTACTGGCCAAAGACAATGAAATACAGGACCCAACTGTATTGTCACAGATAAAGCGTGAATATGTATAAATGACAAAAGGTACACTTCTCAGAAGTGTACCTTTTTATTTTGAAATAAATAATAAGTGAATTTTAGGGTATAAAAAAAGCATCTTTTCAAGATGCTTGTGTTTTTAGATATTCTTTTTTTAAACCTCGTCGTCAGAGTCTATTGTGTAAGATCTGCTCTTGAAGTCTTTGTCATGTTTTTCTGAAATTACATCCTCACCCTTTTCATTAATGATGAAATCTGTGGACTCATTAAACATCTCCTGAAAACTCTTAAAATCTTCCTTGTAAAGGTAAATTTTATGCTTCTCGAATGTAGCTTCTCCATTCTCTCCGAAATTCTTCTTACTCTCAGTAATTGTAAGATAATAATCTCCTGCTTTCGTCTCGCGCACATCAAAGAAATAAGTTCTTCTCCCTGCTTTTAACACCTTCGTGAAAATCTCATTTTCATGGCGTTCCTTGTATTCACTCATTGTTAGATATTTTTTAATCTTGTTAAGAACAAATATAAAAGAATTCTTTTAATCACAAAATTTTTTTTATGATTTATTTAACAATTGAGAACGAAATGGCTAAGCAGTTACAGAATTGGCAATTTCTGTGAGGTTGATGATTTGATCGGCTTTCTGAGCGCTAGACTCTCTGTGTGTGATGATTATGGAAGTAGCGTTACTGATTTTCCTGTCAATATTTTCAAGGATATTCTGTTCCGTTTCGGTATCTAATGCAGACAGAGAATCATCAAAAATAATGATATTAGGGTCTTTAATTAGGGCTCTGGCAATGCATATTCTTTGTTTTTGCCCTCCCGAAAGCATCACCCCTCGTTCACCTACCAGTGTTTTATATTGATCCTTAAACTCAATAATATTTTTATGAACATCGGCAATCTGAGCGTACTCTACAACCTTTTCGTGAGAAGGATTATTGATGGCAAATCCAATATTGTTTTCAATAGAATCAGAGAATAAATAACTTTCCTGAGGAATATATCCTATAAAATCTCTGTAATTGTCCAGGTTATGTTCTTTCAGGTTTTTTCCGTCAATTAAAATCTCTCCTTCAGTAGGATCTATCAGTCTGCAAAGCAATAATGCAATTGTTGATTTTCCACTTCCGGTTTTTCCCATTATCGCTAAAGACTCACCTGCTTTGATTGTAAAGCTTAAATTATCTAAAGCTTTTATTCCGGTATTAGGATACACATAAGATACATTTTTGAACTCAATTTCTCCTCGAATAGGATAGTTGTCAAAATTCGTATTGACAATCTCTGATTTTTTATCCATAAATTCATTGATCCTCTGCATAGATGCCTCCGCTCTTTGGTTTACAGATGTTACCCATCCAACCATAGAAAAAGGAAAAATTAAAGTATTAATATACATAAAGAAATCTGCAATCTTACCGATACTCAGTTCTCCCGCAATATATTTTGTTCCTCCAACCCAGATGATCGCGACATTCAGCAAGCCGATTACAAATAAAATAATCGTAAAGAAATAGGCTTCTGTTTTCGCCAGATCCAGTGCTTTATTTTGGTAGTCGGTTACCTTTACTCCGTAGTTTTTTTCAATGTATTTCTCTCTGGCAAAGAATTTTACCACACGAATTCCCGAAAAGCTGTCCTGTACAAAAGTGGATATCGCAGACTGGCTTTTCTGCATCACTTTCGATTTTTTATTGATGATAGAACTTACCTTATAAATAGCGTAAGATAATATAGGTAGAGGCAGCAATGTCCACAACGTCATAGACGCATCTGTTTTTACCATGTAAATGGCTGTAATCAGAACAAGAACAATAAGGTTGGCAACATACATTACCCCAGGTCCAAGATACATTCTTACCGCAACCACATCTTCACTTAATCTGTTCATCAGATCCCCAATGGTGGTTTGTTTATAATCCGTTAAAGATAAATCCTGATAATGTTTGTAAATTCTATTTTTAAGTTCATATTCAATCCTTCTGGAAGCCACAATGATGGTCTGTCTCATCATAAAAGTGAAGAATCCCGTTAATAGTGAACAGCCTACAATAATTCCTACATAGATCAGTACCTGCTGATTGAATCCCAGATTTCCGCTTTTCGTAAGCTCGTCTACCGATTTTCCTACAAACTGTACTTTATATATATTGAAAAAATTACTGAGAATAATAAATAACAGGCCCCAAAACAACAGGATCTTATGTTTCCAAAAATAGGGGTTTAAGGTTTTTAACGCTTTCATATAGTTTTACAAAATTACAAAAATGTCATCACACTACGAATTTCATCAATTTTAAATTTTGTATCTTTGCAGTCATAAAAAAGCTCTTTGAATGTTAGGAAGACGACAAATCCGTGAAAAAGTAGTACAGACCGTGTATTCTTACTACCAAAATCCTGTAAAATTTGATGTTTTAGAGAAAAACATGTTTGCCGGGATAGAGAAAATCTATTATCTATACATCTATCAGCTCAACTTCCTGGTGAGTCTGAAAGAATTGGCAGAACATCAGATTGAAATTGGTAAGAACAAATACCTTAAGACTGATGCTGATATTAATCCTAACCAAAAATTCATCAACAACCAAGTATTGCTAAAGCTGGAAGAAAATCCTGAAAGATTATTTTTTACAGGACAGCATAAGCAATTGAAATGGGATATGCATGATGATTTATTGGTGAAGACTTTCCAGAGAATTACTGCTGGGAAACGTTATCAGGATTTCATGAAAGAAGAAGGTTATTCTTTTGAAGAAGATCAGAAATTTATCGGAAAACTATTCTTAAGATATATTGCTGAAAATGAAGATTTTCATGATTATTTAGGAGACAAAGAACTTTCATGGTACGACGATATTCATATTTCAAACTCAATGGTACAGAAAACGATCGGTTTTCTAAGAGAAGATGAAGAAAGCAGAACATTGATCAAAATGATCAAAGATGAAGATGATAAAACTTTCGCTGGTAAACTATTGAGAGATACCCTGAATAATTGGGAAAACAACGAAAAGAAACTGGAAGAAAGATTAGAAAACTGGGATCTTGAGAGAGTTTCTTTAATGGATAAAGTTATTTTGTCAACCGCGATTGCAGAACTTGATAATTTTGCATTCACGCCTTCAAGAGTCATCATTAATGAATACATTGAAATTGCAAAAGTATTTGCTACAGATCGTTCCAATATCTTCATTAATGGTATTTTAGATAAATATTGTAAAGATCAAAATAGAATATAAAATGAAAAAGACGTTATCAGTTATCGCCTTGTCAATTATAGGTTTCGGATTGGTTTCATGTAAAAAAGAAAACAAAGAAATTCAAAACGCTGAAACAACTACAGTAACAGATTCTACAGCTACAGCAGCTCCTGTAATTGCTGATTCTACTGCACATCCTGCAGCTGGTGAAGCAGCAGCACCGGTTTCTAACGAGCCATCTACTTCTGTAGCTTTATCAGAAAGCAACTTCGATTTTGGAAAAGTTAAAAAAGGAGACAAAGTAGAACACGTATACGAAATTACCAACACGGGTAAAAACCCATTGGTTATCTCTGAAGTAAAACCTGGATGCGGATGTACTGCTCCTGACTTTACGAAAGAACCTATCATGCCTGGTAAAAAAGGTAAGATCACTTTGCACTTTGATTCTTCAAACTTCGACGGAAACGTTCAGAAATATGCAGATGTTTTTGCAAACGTAGAGAAAGCTCCAATTAAATTAACGTTCACTGCGAACATCCAACCATAATATTAAGAGTATGTTGACACTATTTTTACAGGCACAGCCGGGAGGATCTTCATCTATGATGCTTGTTATAATGGGGGTAATGTTTGTAGGGTTTTATTTCCTGATGATCAGACCTCAGATGAAGAAGCAAAAACAGGAAAAAAACTTTCAGGAGAACCTTAAAGTAGGAACCAGAGTTGTTCTTACCTCAGGACTTCACGGAAGAATTGCTCAGGTTCAGGATGATGGTTTTGTTATCGAAACATTATCTGGAAAACTAAAGTTTGAAAAAGCTGCAGTTTCAAGAGAAATGACAGAATCTCGTTTTGGAGATAAAGCAAAAACAGCTGACAAATCAGCTGACAAAAAAGAAATAGAAACTACTGAAGAAAAGAAATAATTCAGTTGGAAAATATGTAGCTGCGGCGGGTGAACAAAGTTCACCCGCCGCAGTCATTTTTAACCTATCCCCAATGTTCTGTATTCATTTGTAAAGACAATTAGCCGGATTGTTGTCTAATAAAAATTATCTTTGCGAGATGAATCAAAACACAAACAAATCTGTTCTCATTTTAGGTGCCAATTCAGATGTGGCGAAGCAATGTATAAAGCAGTATATCTCCAAAGGATTTTCTGTGATGGCTGCTTCAAGAAATACTCAATCATTAGAGGATTTTGCTGTTGAAAATAATCTGGACCGATCAAAAATTACCATTTTGTATTTTGATGCTGTAGATTTTGATTCCCATCAGGCGTTTTATACAGAACTTCCCGTAAAACCTCATATTGCAGTATATGCGGCAGGTTTTTTAGTAGACAATCAAAAAGCTTTGACGGATTTTAAAGGGGCGAAACAGATGATGGAAGTTAATTATATGGGAGGTGTTTCTATTCTAAGCATTATTGCGATGGATAAAAATAATAAAAACCTTGAACGAATTATCGGATTGTCTTCGTTGTCTGGAGTAAGAGGGCGTAAAAGTAATTTTGTGTATGGAAGTACAAAATCTGCTTTTACTCAGTTTTTGGCAGGATTAAGACAGGAATTAGCTTCCAGACAAATAATAGTCAATGCCTTAGTAATAGGATATGTCAGGACAAAAATCAATGAAGGATTAGAGCTGAATGAATCATTGATCATGGAACCGGATTATGTGGCCGGATTTGTGGTGAACGCAGGAAATTCTTTTACTATCGTTCCGAACTTTAAATGGAAAATTATTTACCATATCCTTAGGCTTTTGCCGGAGAGTCTGGCCGCAAAACTACCATAATAATCATGAAAGAGTAGATTTATACTGTTTATGATCTAAAGATATCGAATTGCATGATAATTTTAAGTTCGGTATCTTTTTTGTAATTCTATGGTCAAAATTATTTCTTCTTGGCAAGATTCAATTTCTAAATGATCATTGAGTAAAGCAGTACCAATCTGTTCTGCTGTCAATCTATTTAAAATATCACATGATTTCCTTTTGCTCCCTGAGTGTAAAGGTGATTCTGTTTTTGAAATACATGATGCTTTTCCAATATTCATTTTTAAATTCTGCGAGAGAAATCAATTATAATATTCATAAAAAATATTAAAATAAGCAAGTATAAAATGGACGATTTAGAATTGAACAACATTCAAAAACATTGGGATACTTTAATCACCTCTGCAATTTCATGGGCACCCAGAATTTTCACGGCAATCATTTCAGCATTGCTTATTTATCTGATTGGATCATGGATGATCAGAATGATTAAAAAGCTGGTTGCAAAAGCTTTCAAAAAACGTAATATGGAAGCTTCGCTGCAGCATTTTCTTTTAAATATTATCAACTGGGGACTTAATATTCTGTTATTTATTGTGGTAGTTACGCAATTAGGAGTACAGACTTCTGCGTTTGTAGCCATGATTGGTGCTGCAGGTTTGGCCATAGGTCTGGCCTTACAGGGTTCACTAACTAATTTCGCAGGAGGAATACTTATACTTTTGTTAAAACCCTTTAAAATAGGTGATTTTATCTCTACCAATAGCGGTGTTTCAGGAACGGTGCAGGCTATTGATATTTTCCATACAAAGCTTGTTACTCCACAAAATCAATTGATCGTGATTCCCAACGGAGTTGTTTCTAACAATAGTATTACAAACTTTACTCAACTAGGAACAAGGAGAACATCATTGGATATTGGTGTTGCTTATGACGCAGATCTTAGGAAAACAAAGGATATTTTAATGAATGTCATTCGGAATAATCAATACGCTCTTGCTAACCCTGCACCACAGGTTGTGGTGACAGAACTTGGAGACAGTGCAGTGAATGTATCCGTAAGAGTAAGTACTGCTACAGAAAATTTCTGGACTATGAATGAAGAATTAATCATCGGTTGTAAAGAAGCTCTGGATAAAGCAGGAATTGGTATTCCTTTTCCACAGAGGGATGTACATATTTATAATAGATAACTCAAAAAAATTGCTGTATTACTATAATACAGCAATTTTTTTGAGTTAGATTTTTTACTTACACATTGCATTATCTTTGTGTCCAAATTAAATAACCATGATAAACAGACTTTTTCTTTGCTTAGGAGTATTATTTACAGTTATATCTGTCGCTGCACAAAATCAATTTTTAGATCCTACATTTGGGACGAATGGAGTAGTTACTTATACCCCAAATCCTACTTATAGATTTGCGTATGAAACAGGAGTTTTTACTTCGCAGCAGAAACTTGTTGTAAGTGGGAGTTATTATAATAATCCCAGCAACAGTCAGTCTACTACAAATGTTATCCAGAGATTGAATGCTGACGGAACAATTGATAATACCTTTAATACAGTATTGATTCCTGCATCTTCGTCTAATCCTTTATCTCGTTTACTCAGAATGAACATTCAGAATGATCAGAAAATTCTTCTGGGAGATTTGCTTGGAAATAAGCTGGTCCGTTTAAACGAAAATGGAACGTATGATATGGGATTTGGTACTAATGGAGTTGTCAGTAATTCCAATTTAAGTACATTTTTTAATAATTTAGGGATAACAGGTCCTTTTAATTTTAATAATGTTTTTTTAACCAGCACAAATAAAATTTTAGTATGTACAACGGCAATAGATGATCAGATAGGAAAGTTAGCTGTTTTCCGTCTTAACGAGAATGGTTCTGTAGATACAGGCTTTGGAAACAACGGATTGATATTGTTGGAGGGAGATATGGGACGTTTAGTTGTTCAAAATGACTCCAAACTATTATTGATAGGACAAAAATTTGGAGGAGCTTTTGTAAAATCAAGATATTCACAGGATGGTATTCTGGATGTCACTTATAACAATACTCCTGTTTCATATGTTCCTATTCAGAACTATTCAACGTTCTTTTGTACAGCTACTGGTAAAGATAACAACACTTATATATATGGTTTATCTTCTTCGGCTGCTTCACCTATTTCCCTTATTACTTTGATGAAATTGAATCAGGATGGTGAACTTGATAGCAGCTTTGGAGTAAATGGTATTGTAAATGAACAATATTATAATAACAACAATAATTATTACGTTGATAATAATATCATTTACCCTACCTTACTTTTAGATAACAATAATAATCTCTTTCTTGTCTGTCTGGCTACTCCAACAGGGAGTGCTGCCGATTTAAACCAATTTGTTAAAAAATTTAAGACAGATGGTTCGGTAGACCAGGGATTTGGAAATAGTGGAGTAGTCGATATAGATCTTAATGGTAAGGAATATATGGCTTCTGCGATTATGACGCCTGATCAGAAAGTCATGATATTTGGAAATTATCAGATTCCTTTAAAAGGAGTAATTACGAAGGTTTTAAATAATACCAATGCTTTATCTGTAAAGAATCAGGAAATTAAAAAAGATGATGTGAGTATCTATCCTAATCCTGTAAAAGATATTCTGAATGTAAAAAATGCAAAATCGAAAGATTTACCTATTGAAATAATAGATGCAAGTGGAAGATCTGTTTTAAAGACCATTATTAATGAAAATAAAGTAGATATAAGTCATCTTGAAAAAGGAATATATTATCTTAATATTGTGAATACAACTCATAAATTTATAAAAGAATAAAAATAAAGACGGGATTTTTCCCGTCTTTATTTTTTACTCCAATCAATAGTTATGAATGAGCTGCCAAGATGAGAGAAGGGTATTTTAAAATTATTTTTTGACAAATGACAATTGTTTTTGTCGGTCAGTTTTATACCTTTACCTTAGCGCAATCTGTGGATACAACAAAGTATGGAAGAACTCTTTAATTATATCAGAAAATTTGGAATACTGAACGAGCACGATGAACTTTTAATTTCAAAAGGAATTCAGCAGGTTAAGGTAAAAAAAGGCTCCACTTTTATAGAAGCTGGTAAAGTAAGCCAAAGAATTGCTTTTGTAAAAGAAGGAGTTTTCCGTTCTCTATACTATAATAAAGAAGGAGATGATTTTACCCGCTATTTCATCTATGAAGGACGTTTTATAGGCGACTTCCAGGGATTTACCGATCAGCTTCCTGCTCATGAGTATATTGAAGCCATTACAGATGCCGTCTTACTTATCATAGATCTGGAACATTTTAAATTATTGGAAAAAGAAATTGCGATATGGCCGGTTTTATTCGCAAGAATTCATGCATTTGTCGTAGAAAATAAATTGAAAGTTGCCAGTATTATGTTGAATCAGGATGCAAAGGCCCGGTATATTCATTTCTTAAATCATTATCCAGGTCTGGCTAACAGAGTTCCTCAATCTATGCTTGCTTCTTATTTGGGAGTGACTCCTTCTTCACTCAGCCGTATCAGAAGAAATATCGTTTAAGATAATTAATGATAGCTTTTAGTCATTAATACGTTTTGCATTATACATTTTATAATTGAGTTTCCTTTTTGTCAAATGGCAATGGCCTTCTTTTCAAACTGTTCTAGCTTTGCATCATAAAATTTAAATATATGGATATTGTATTAGGACTGCAATGGGGAGATGAAGGAAAAGGAAAGTTTATCGATCTTATCAGTGAAAACTATAACATTACAGCCCGTTTTAACGGCGGATCTAATGCTGGACACAGTATAGAAAGAAACGGACAGAGAATTACCCTTAAAATGATTCCTTCCGGTATCTTTATGAAAGGAGTACAAAATGTAGTAGGTACAGGAACTGTTCTGGATCCGGTGAGTTTAAAAAAAGAAATAGAAAACCTTCAGATTTTCGACCAAACGGTTCATCCTATAGACAATCTGATTATTTCTAAAAAAGCTCATTTTGTATTGCCTACCCACAGACTTCTGGATGCCTTTATGGAAGACCATCCTGATTATACAACAATAGGAAGCACACGAAATGGAATAGCTCAGGCTTATTCAAACAAAATTTTAAGACAGAATGTAAGAGTAGGAGATATGTTTTTACCTGATTTTGAAGAAAAGGTACATCATATTTTAAAAAGAGATTATAAACAGCTTTCAGAAGATGGGATGGTTTTACCTTCTCTGGAAGAGATCAGCCAGGATTTTTTTGAAGCCATAGATTTTCTGAAGAAGTTTAATTGTATAGAAACTGAGATCTACTTAAACAAAGCATTATCTGAAGGTAAAAAAATATTAGCAGAAGGTTCTCAGGCTGCCATGCTGGATATTGATCACGGAACTTACCCATACGTAACGTCTTCCTCCACTACAGCCGCAGGAGCTTGCATCGGATTAGGAATTTCTCCTAAGAAAATGGGAGAGATCTACGGAATTGCCAAAGCATATTGTACCAGAGTAGGAAATGGAATGTTCCCGACAGAATTATTTGACGAACTTGGAGATGAGATCAGAACAAAAGGAAATGAATTTGGCTCCAACACGGGCCGTCCAAGAAGAACAGGCTGGCTGGATCTGCCTGCTTTAAGATATGCCATAATGATTAATGGGGTTACCCAGCTGGTACTCACAAAAGCTGATGTTCTGAGCGGATTGAAATCTGTAGCAGTATGTACCCATTATGAATTGGAAGATGGGAAAATAGAAACCATCGCTGGGTCATTACCAGAAAACAGCCGCCCTGTATTGAAATGGCTGAATGGCTGGAATGCTGATTTCTCTACCATGAAAAGTCCTTCTGAATTACCAATAGAATTACAAGAATTCCTTTCATTTATAGAAGCAGAATTAGAAGTTCCTGTCACTTATCTTTCCATAGGACCGGGAAGAGAGCAGATGCTGAAAATGAAATAAGTTGATATCAATATAAAGCGGGAGTTATTTCCCGCTTTCATTTTGTGGATCCCATCTTTCTAAAAATTCCAGATCTAGATAGTAGTTGGTGGGAATGTATTTATCGTAATAAACTTTTGTGGAAGAATATTGTTGAAAAATTTCTTTTAACGTAATCTTATCAATGTTTGTAAAAGCAGTGAGTGTTATTAATAAATTATCCTTGATGTGTTCAATGGTGATTTTGGTCTTTACAAATTCAATATCTCCTTTATAATAGAAAATGTTGGCATAATCGTTTTGATCTTTACCAACCCCGAAAACATAATGTTCTATAATAGCTCTACTTAAATCTACATCATCAGTTATTCTGTGGCGTTTTATGTCCTGAACAACAATTTCTCTATTAAAATTTTCAACAGGAAATCCTTTTTCACTTTCAATAAGCGAAAAAATATAATAGTAAAGTGGAGCCAGAATAAGAATTCCGATGACAAAATATCCCCCTTTAAAATCTAGGTTACTTTTGTTTTTTGAATATCCAATTCCGTGAAAAAAGGAAAACACTCCTATCAGCCAAATAATATAGATTGCTATTTTCAATGGGGTACTTAGCTTTTTTTTCGGAAGTGGCTGGGGTTTCTTTTCTTCTGGTTTATTCATCTGTTGAATTTTCTATAGAGATAAAAAAAGCGGGGCAAATACCCCGCTTTAAATTTATGCTTTTAAATTCAATTGTAATTCTAATTCATCGAGCTGTGCATCAGCAATAGAAGCAGGTGCATCAATCATGACATCACGTCCGGAATTATTCTTAGGGAAAGCGATATAATCTCTGATGACCTCATTTCCGTCAAGGATCGCTACCAAACGGTCAAACCCAAAAGCTAAACCACCGTGTGGAGGAGCTCCGTATTTGAAGGCATTCATTAAGAATCCGAACTGAGCTTCAGCCTCTTCTTTTGAAAATCCTAAAAGATCAAACATTTTAGACTGAAGATCTCTGTCGAAAATTCTGATAGATCCACCTCCGATTTCGTTTCCGTTCAGAACCATATCGTAAGCATTCGCTCTTGCTTTTCCAGGATCAGTTTCCAATAAGTGGATATCTTCTGGCTTTGGAGACGTGAAAGGGTGGTGCATAGCATGGTATCTTTCCGTATCCTCATCCCATTCCAATAGAGGGAAGTCAACAACCCAAAGTGGTGCAAAAACGTTTCCTTTTCTTAATCCTAAACGGTTTCCAAGTTCCATTCTTAAAGCAGACAGCTGAGCTCTTACTTTATTTTCGTTTCCGGAAAGAATCAACATTAAGTCACCTTCTTTCGCTCCGAATTTTTCAATGATTTTTGCTAAATCTTCTTCGTTGTAGAATTTGTTTACCGATGAGGTTTTTACTCCATCATTCTGGAATTTTACCCAAACCATACCGGAAGCGCCAACCTGAGGACGTTTTACCCAATCCACAAGTTCATCAATTTGCTTTCTTGTATAATCTGCACATCCTTCTACGTTGATTCCTACAACCAGTTCTGCTTCATCAAATATTTTAAAGTCTTTTCCTTTTACCAGCTCATTCAGCTCTACGAATTCCATTCCGAAACGGATGTCCGGTTTGTCATTTCCGTATTTTCTCATCGCATCAGCGAAAGTCATTCTTGGGAAAGCTCCGAATTCCTGACCTGTAATATCTTTAATAAGAGTTTTAGTCATTCCTTCGAATACGTTCATCACGTCTTCCTGCTCTACAAAAGCCATTTCACAGTCGATTTGTGTAAATTCCGGCTGTCTGTCTGCTCTTAAATCCTCATCACGGAAACATTTTACAATCTGGAAATATTTATCCATTCCACCTACCATCAAAAGCTGTTTGAAAGTCTGTGGAGACTGTGGTAATGCATAAAACTGCCCTGGATTCATTCTGCTTGGTACAACAAAGTCTCTTGCTCCTTCCGGAGTAGACTTGATCAAAACAGGTGTTTCCACTTCGATGAATCCTTCATCAGATAGATAATTTCTTACCTTCTGTGCCATCTTGTGACGGAAGATCAATTTATCTTTTACCGGATTTCTTCTGATATCCAGGTAACGGTATTTCATTCTTAATTCTTCACCACCGTCCGTTTCATCTTCAATAGTGAAAGGAGGAAGTTGGGAATCATTAAGAATCGTTAGCTTTTCTACTAAAATTTCAATTTCACCAGTTGGAATATTAGGATTTTTACTGACTCTTTCAATGACTTTTCCTGTCGCCTGAATCACAAATTCACGCCCTAACTTTTTAGCCTCTTCCATCAGCTGTGCAGAAGAGCGATCCTGATCCAAAACAAGCTGGGTAATTCCGTAACGATCTCGAAGATCTACCCAAATCATAAATCCTTTATCACGGATAGTTTGTACCCATCCAGATAGTGTAACTTCTTCATTCAGATTTTTCAGAGATAGCTCTCCGTTTGTGTGTGATCGAAACATAATTATTTGTTTAAAGTTCAATGTTTAAGGTCCAATTCCGAACCTTGAATTTTTCGTTGGCAAAGATAAGATTTTTGCAGGTTTTATAAATAAAAAAAACTTCCTTTCGGAAGTTTCGTATGTTGTTTTTAGATTTTTTAATCTCTATTGCCGCCTTTTGCAATCAGAATTTTTTTAATTTCTTCGCTGTCTTTTGTGTCATCAGCTACTTCAAGAGGTGTTTTGTTCTGACACTTTTTATTTACGTTAGCTTTATTATTCAAAAGGAATTTGATAATATTCTTTCTGTCGGACATTACACTAAAGCCAAGTGGTGAATAAAGAATATTTCCCACTAGAAAACATTTGTTGTAATCTCCTGGCGCAAACTGTTTTTTGAATGCCGTTACATCATCAGTATAAATGGCTTTCATTTTTTCTTGTGTCATTGTTTGAGCAGAAAACATATTGGCACATAATAATGCTCCAAATAGAAAAGTTGTAGAGATTATTTTTTTCATAATGATCATTTTTAAGAATATACAAATCTAAATTAAATTTTATTATCAATTGCTAAGTTTTACTAATAATTGGATTTGTATTTTTGAATTTAAATAAATTATTGATTGTGAAATGATGAAATATGTTGACTTTTTGAAAAAAGCTTTCAGTGGCGAGGAAACGGATTTTACGAAGGTGAATATCAGAAGTGCGGTTTTGCTCTTGGCTATTCCGATGATGTTGGAAATGGCTATGGAATCTGTATTTGCCTTAGTAGATCTGTATTTTGTAGGCCATCTTAAAGAGAGTGGTTTTGCTATTCAGACGGTGGGACTTACGGAGTCTGTGCTTTCAGTAATGTATTCTATTGCGATAGGGATGAGTATGGCGGCTACAGCTTTGGTTGCAAGGAGGATTGGTGAGAAAAATCCGGAGCAGGCTTCCCGAAGTGCTGCACAGGTATTGCTGGCTTCATTTGTAATCACCTTTATTTTAAGTGTGCTGGGAGTAGTGTACGCTGAAGAAATTCTTATTCTAATGGGTGCGAGACCTGAAGCGGCTGCCTATGGGAAGGATTTTACAAGAATTATGATGGGAAGCAGCACGGTTATTATGCTTCTGTTTCTGATCAATGGTATTTTCAGAGGAGCAGGAAATGCTATGATTGCCATGAAAAGTTTATGGATCGCCAATATTGCGAATATTATCCTTTGTCCGATTTTAATAAGAGGTTTAGGTCCTGTTCCGACAATGGGGCTTACCGGAGCGGCGCTGGCTACAACAATAGGGAGAAGTATCGGGGTTATCTATCAGTTATACCATCTTTTGGTAGCAGATACACAGATCCGTATCAGACTTTCTTATTTTAAGCCGCAGTATGATTTAATCAGATCGATTGTGAAGGTTGCAACCCCGGGAATTTTCCAGTTTGTGATTGCTTCCTGTAGCTGGATTTTCCTTGCAGAGCTTGTAGCTACTACAGGTGGTGAGAATGCTTCGGCAGGTTATCAGACAGCACTGAGGCTGATGATGTTTTTCATGCTTCCTGCCTGGGGATTAAGCAATGCTGCATCTACATTAGTAGGACAGAATATGGGCGCGAATGAAATGATACGTGCAGAGCAGTCCGTTATGAAAACCGTGAAATACAATGTGATTTTTATGTTGATCGTAAGCTTGATTTTCATCTTCATGGGCAATTTTTTAGTGAGCTTCTTTACTCAGGATATCGAAATCAAGAAATTTGCAGAAAATGCCCTTCATATTATGAGTATTGGCTTTATCTTTTATGGAATTGGGATGGTGATGATCAATGCGTTCAACGGAGCAGGGGATACCTGGACGCCAACGTGGGTGAACCTTTTTGGATTCTGGCTGTTTCAGATTCCTTTGGCTTACTTCCTTTCCAAACATTTGGAGATGGGGCCTAAAGGAGTATTTATTTCGATACCTGCAGCGGAAACATTGATCACAGTCGTTGCTTTTATTTTGTTTAGAAGAGGAAAATGGAAAACGGTGAAGGTATAAATATTATATTCGACATACCCAAAACTATATAAAACAAAAAAACTTCCCGAAGGAAGTTTTTTTGTTTTTATGTACTGAAAGGAATTATTTCTTAATAAATTTAGAAGAGAATCTTCCTTCTTTATTTTCTATCGTTACAATGTAATTTCCTTTGATAAGTGAAGAAACATGTATTCCTTTACTTCCGTCTACATGATCTTTAGAGAGTACCAGTCTTCCTTCGGATGAGTAAATATTCATTTTACCCGTTACATTGAAATAGATGATATCATCTGCCGGATTAGGATAACAAACTATATTTTTAGATAATTTGACTTCTTTGGTTCCTAAGACAGTAGTTTCAATATAAACCACATTTTGGAAAACGGGTCCCCATATTCCCAGGCTGTCTTTTACTCTTACATTAAAGATATGAAATCCTATAGGCTGTGCAATTGGAATACTGTTCTGTAAAATATTTTCAACAGCATTATCAAAATTACCATCTACAGATGCTACAGCAATACCATTCCCTTCACCGGGATCATTATCCCAAAAATATTCTCCACTAGTTAGATTAACTCCTGGTAAAGCATTGGTCCCCATGTGTATGATGTTTTTAAAAACGGGTCCCCATTCTCCTTGACTACCTTTTATTCTTACATTAAAAACATGAAAACCTGCAGATTGCGGAATGGCAATATTACTTTGTAAAACATCTTCAATGATATTATCAAAATTACCATCTAATGCGATAAGTGGACTGGCATTTCCTTCACCTGGATCATTATCCCAGAAATACTCTCCGTTTGTAAGTGTCCCCGCTCCTGTTACAGGAAGATTTCCGGTATGAATGATATTTTTAAAAACAGGTCCCCAATTTCCCTGGCTGTCTTTAAATCGAATTGCAAAAGTGTGAAATCCATTCGCAGAAGGAATAGATGAAGTGTTTTGAAGTACCTCTTCTATCGCATTATCAAAATTACCGTCTAAGGCTGTTAATGCTGTTGCATTCCCTTCTCCGGGATCGGTATCCCAATAGTATTCCGCATTATTTACCTTTATTTGTGCCTGAAATAAAAATACAAATAATGAAAAAATACAAATCAGTATTTTTTTGTTCATTGTTTTCATATTTTTATTATTTAGAGATTCCCGTTGCTTCTGCCTGAATAGAAGTAGTTCCCTGATAAACTCTTCTTGGAGTATTCAGGAACATTACTCTTGGTTTATTTCCTGCGGTACTAGGCCAGTAGTTGATCCATGAATTAGATCCACCTAAAGGACCAATATCATTTCTTGTTAAATCCAGATCCTGATATTCCTCATCAGGGGTTCCTGCATTTATTATTGCCCCAGAGAATGTTAAGTTGTTTAAATCCAAACTATAATTTGCACTCCCAATATTATTATTTTGAATATCTACCCCTGTGGTATTAAACGGAGAAGTAGATAAATTATAGTTGGCAATGACTGTTATAGCAGCGGATGCTACAATTTCTGAAACGTTTGCGGTACCTGAATTTAGAATGTTATTTGAGATATTGACAATACCTGTTGTGTTACCCGTATTAATATAGATAGGAGCAAAACTCGCATTTAAGGCAGTTGTTAAAAACCTGTTATTTTGTATGGTATTGGTAGATCCTGATTTTATATCTTTGATTTCTAATGAACCGAAACTGGTACCGGTATTACTCACATCATTATTTAGAACATTTAACGGATAATTTGTTGTAATCAAGTCAATCCAGTTACTTTTATTAGCATTAATGTAGATATCAGAGAGGGCTAATGGTGCAGCATCACTACGTAAATGAATATCATTCGTGATATTGCCTATGATTTTTCCATGTACGAAATATAAACTATTGAAAGAACTTCCATAGACGTTCGTCGTTACATTTTTAGTATCCGCGAAATTGAGATTCATATCTACTGTACAATTCGCTATATTTACGGTACATCTTCCTCCGGTAAAAGGGGTAGGGGTTATACCGACATTACTTTGGAAGGCATACATATTATGGATATTTACCACTCTGTCTGCGGCTGGTACAA
The DNA here is from genome assembly GCF_050632815.1 of Chryseobacterium sp. JK1. Classification (NCBI taxonomy): domain Bacteria; kingdom Pseudomonadati; phylum Bacteroidota; class Flavobacteriia; order Flavobacteriales; family Weeksellaceae; genus Chryseobacterium; species Chryseobacterium sp. JK1. The sequence goes on from NZ_JBODRU010000004.1 coordinate 163,320, forward strand.
TGACGATAGTACCCTGAATATAATATTTGCTGAAATTGGTTTCAGAAACAAAAGTAAGAGATTTATTGATGGAAATATTCTCTAAATAAGGAACATTTCCAATTTTAGGTTTGATAATAATACGGTCACCATTATTGGCTGCAGTTATAGCTGCAGAAATGGTAGCATAAGCTCCTCCTGCTCCCAAATCGCGAACGTATAGGTCAGCTGCTTTAATTTTTCCAATACTCAATGTGCACGCCAGTGCATACAAAAGGTACTTTGTTTTCATGGATTTTAGTTTTTTTGTTAGCCGGCAAAAGTACGTGTTTTTTATTTATACTGCTAGTTTAAGGTTGAAAACATTAAAGACTTTCAACTTCTTATGAAATGTTTTAGAAACTTTAACAAGCTAAATTTTTGATTTTAAAAGTGAATTTTCATAAATTCGTTATGACAACCAATACATATTACTATGGGAAAAGGAGACAAAAAATCAAGAAGAGGAAAAATTAATTCCGGAAGCTATGGAAAAAGAAGACCTAAAAAAGCGTCAAAATCTTACGCTGCTTCAGAAGAGAAATCGAAAAAGTAATTAACAATAAAAAGACCGAAGATCAGATCTCCGGTCTTTTTTTATAAAAATTAAATTAATTATTTTCCTCCAAAAATATTTCCAAGGATGCTGCCTAGGCCACCGCCTCCTTGCTGTTGCTGATTTCCACCTCCCAGCACGCTTCCTAAAATATCATTCAGTGGGTTTCCGGATGATTGAGACTGTCCGCCTCCTCCCAAAACACTTCCGAGAATGTCATTCAAAGGGCTGGATTGCTGAGTCTGGGCCTGGTTGGATGCGTTTCCGAGAATTCCTCCTAAAAGATCTCCAAGTCCGCCTGCTCCTACATTACTTTGCTGTTTTTGCTGCCCGATATATCCCATCACAACAGGAGCTAACATCGCCAGAATGGGACCAATTTTGTCTATTGAGATTCCTGTATTTTGTGACAGCTGGTTTTCAACAGTACTTTTCTGATCTCCAAAAATATGACCAAGAATGGATCCTCCTTCAGCCTGTCTTGATTCTATCTGAGAGGCATCATTGAGGATGCTTCCGTTATGATCCTTGTCCAAAGCGCTATTTAAAGCTTCCGCCTCTTTTGCATCCTGAGATTTATTTCTAAGATAAGAAATGATAAGAGGGGTCGCTACAGCGAGTAAAGCAATTACCTGATTCTTGCTGATTCCGAATTTATTTTCAGCCTGTTCAGCAACCTGGTTGCTTGTGTTCCCTGTAAGTAGGTCAATTAAACTCATTTTTTGTGTTTATTAAGTATTAAGTAACCCAAAGTTATCAAAAAATATGCCTCACAAATTCATTCCCTCTCACAATTATTGTTAAAGTTTCTGAAGGTATATCAGGAGGGGTTAGTTTTTAATAATAGGAACATTGGAACATGCTTCCCCGAACATCAGAGATTTTACAATAGGCTTAAGCTGTTCTACCAGTTCAATATAAGCATTTTCAGGAATATCCTTATCAGAGCAACCTTTTACCAACACTCTTTTGCCTCTCATATCTTCAAAATCATAAGTCTGTATGGCATTGTGCATCAAAATAACCTCCAGATCCTCACGTTTTCCGAAAACAATTTTTTTAGCCACATCGGTAAGTTTTGCAGTGAGTACAAAATAAGCCCACAGTGGAATAATAGTATCTACAGAATTGTAAATAAAAATATAGGAATCTTTATACTCTTCAATATCAATAGCTTCTACCTTTTCACGGAAATCCTTTTCTTTCAAGATCATTTCCTGAAAAAGAAAATCTTTAAGATCTATACCTTTCCTCTGACCTTTTGGAAGCAGGGTGGAAAGATCAAAATTGATAAGACCGCTTTCGGCAACTTTATTTCGGATTTCAAATTCTTCTGACATTTTTATCATTATCTTTGAACAAATTTACGAATTAAGATGATATCTATTTTAATTTGTTCTCTATCCTTACCATAGAAACCTCCCATAACTTATCCTCATACCGGAGAAAGGGACTTCTAGTGGTTATACAACAAATAATAAAGGTTTCGAAAGAAATGAAATATTACATTATTGCAGGAGAAGCATCAGGTGATTTGCACGGAAGCAATCTGATGAAAGCTTTACAACAAAAAGATCCTAATGCCGAATTCAGATTCTGGGGCGGAGATCTTATGAAAGCTCAGGGAGGAACCTTGGTGAAGCACTATCGTGATCTCGCTTTTATGGGCTTTCTGGAAGTGGCTATGAATCTGAGAACCATTTTGAATAATATAAAATTCTGCAAAGAAGATATTTTGAATAACAGACCGGATGTTCTTATTCTTGTAGATTATCCTGGCTTTAATTTAAGAATTGCCAGATTTGCCAAAGAACTCGGAATTAAGGTGGTATACTACATTTCTCCGCAGCTTTGGGCATGGAAAGAAGGTCGTGTAGAAATCATCAAGAAATATGTAGATGAAATGATGGTCATTCTTCCATTTGAAGAAGAGTTCTACAGAAAACATGGAGTTCATTCGCACTTTGTAGGTCACCCTTTACTGGATGCTATTTCTGATCTTAAAGAAATAAGTGCTGAGCAATTTAAATCCGAAAATGGACTGAATGAGAAAGAGATTATAGCCCTGCTTCCAGGTTCAAGAAAGCAGGAAGTAGAAAAAATGCTGGAGATTATGCTTTCCGTAAGACCGCATTTTAAAAACTACCAATTTGTCATTGCCGGTGCACCTAGCTTACCTAAAGAATTTTACCAGAAGTATGTGGATGATAATGTGCATTTTGTTTCCAACAAAACATATGATCTGTTGAGGTGCTCAAATGCAGCGTTGGTGACTTCAGGAACGGCCACTTTAGAAACGGCATTATTGAATATTCCTGAAGTGGTTTGCTATCGGGGGAGCAAAGTTTCTTATGCTATCGCTAAAAGATTGGTTAAAAATATCAATTACATTTCGCTGGTCAATCTGATTATGGACAGAGAAGTAGTAAAAGAACTGATTCAGAATGATTTGAATACCAGTAACCTTGTAGAAGAACTTCATAAAATAATGGAAGGAGAAAAAAGAGAACAGGTTCTGAATGATTACCAGCTTTTAAGAGAAAAACTAGGAGGAAAAGGAGCCAGTGCTCATGCTGCCGATGTTATTTTGAAAGTATAAGTTTTTTGTTGATTCTTCTTTAATTATTTTGATCATGAATTACCTTAACCGTTCTCTGTTATTTTTTGTATTGCTATTTTTTTTCTCGCTAAGTTCTGCCCAGAATAAAGACAGAGAAAAAGTTCAGATATTTTATTACGGCTGGTACGGAAACCCTGCTACTGATGGAAGTTACTCCCATTGGAATCATGAGATCCTGCCACACTGGAAAGACCCGAAATGGAACAACCTGGGACATTATCAGGGAGGAGATGATATTGGGGCCAATTTTTACCCGGCTTTGGGTAATTACAGTTCCAATGATGCTGAGACCATTGAAGCACACATGAAAATGATGAAGGAATCAGGAGTTGGAGTGGTGGTGGTAAGTTGGTTGGGGAAAGATTCATTTACTGATAAAAGCTTGCCAAAATATCTTGATATTGCAGACCGTTTTGGATTGAAGATAGCTTTTCATATAGAGCCTTTCTATAAAAATACTATAGAGCTTAAAGAACAACTTTCTTATCTGGTGAAAACTTATTCTAGCCATCATGCTTTCTATAAAAAAGAGGGAAAACCGTTGTATTATGTTTATGACAGCTATAAAATTCCAAAAGAGGAATGGGCAAAAATGTTAGACAAAAGCAGTAAAGAAACCATTAGAAATACATTGTTAGATGCTTTATATATTGGATTGTGGGTAGAGAAAAATGATTCAGAATTTTTCGATAAGGCAGGATTTGATGGGTTTTATACCTATTTTGCCAGTGAAGGATTTGTATTTGGGAGTACCGTTTCCAACTGGAAATACCTTGCAGAGTATGCTAAACAACATCATTTGATCTTTATACCTTGCGTGGGCCCCGGATATTCAGATACACGAATAAGACCTTGGAATGGAGCTAATTTCAAAAGCAGAAATGAGGGGAAATATTATGAAAATATGTTTGATGCGGCCATTAAGGTGAAACCGGAATTCATAGGAATTACCTCATTCAATGAATGGCATGAAGGAACTCAGATAGAACCCGCTATTCCTAAAAAAGCAGGAGATTTCCAATATGAAGATTATGGGAAAGATCCTGAATTTTATATTAAGGAAACCAACCGTTTGGCGAATAAATTTCTAAAATCTAAATAACATACTTTTAAATAGGTTTTTGATAGAAGAAAATTACGTCTTTTATTAACGGGTTTTTGCTCAAAATAAAATAAATTCAGTAATTACAGAGCTGTTCTTCGGTTGATTAATTGATTACTTTCATAGTGTAATTGATTGAAATTGAATAAACAGCCTCTTCTTATTTTAACCCTCTGCTTTATCCTTGGAATTTTTATTCAGGATACAGTTGTACTCACGAGTACTTCAGTTTTATTTGTTGCGCTCATCAGTATAATAATAGGAATCCTGTTATTTCTTCATTCTTACTTTTTACACAAAGTAAAAGCAGTTTTGTTAGGGAGCTTATTCTGTGGGGTCGGAATTATTCTTCATTTCTTTACCATGCTTCCATCAGAAAATAATTTGAAGAAAGGGAAAGGCAAGGTGGTCTTCAGGATTACACAAAAGCTGAATTCATCTCCAAAATATAAAAAATATGCGGGAGTAGCAGAATTAGGAGGTCAGAATTTCAACTCTGTCTTTTACCTCCCTACAATCAGCAAGGAGTTGGATTTTGTCCACTATTACAGATCCGAAGCCTTTGTTACAAAACCTTATCCTCCAAAGCATGACTTTCAATTTGATTATGCCCGGTATCTTCGCCGCATGAACATTCAATATCAGGTTTATATTTCAGGGGAACCTACGTATGCAAAACGGGGCGATCTGGATCTGACTGATAGAATCCGACAGCTTAGATTTGACATTCTTAAGAAAATTGACAAAACTGAAATGTCAGGGACAACCAAAGAATTTTTAAAAGGAATTATACTGGCTGACAGAACCGGAATGGACGCTGATACTGTAAAGGATTTTAACAGATCTGGTCTTGTTCATTTCCTGGCTATTTCCGGAACTCATATCGTGGTTATTTTCGGAATGTTTTACTTTTTGATGATGAGGTTTGTTTCTTTGCGGTACAGAAGATATACCGTAATTTTTAGTTTAGTGTTTATTTGGCTATTTGCAGCATTTATTGGATTTGGAAACTCGGTATTGCGTTCGTGTATTATGCTCAGTACCTATTTTATATTTGTACTGCTTCAGCGAAAACCTGATTTGCTACATTCACTTGCCTTGTCAGCATTGATTATCCTGATTATGGATACACAGCAGATATTTGACGTTGGATTTCAGCTGAGTTTCATGGCAGTTCTGGGAATATTCTGGTTGAACCAGCCTCTGTTGAAATATTTTCCAAAACAAGATGGTTATTTAAAAAAACTTCTTTTCAATACCATTACTATCTCGCTGTCTGCACAGTTGGCTACATTGCCGTTGGTTCTCTATTATTTTCATCAGTTTTCTTGTATTTCTATTGTAGCTAACTTTATTATTGTTCCGTTTTCTGAAGTGATTATTATTTTCTCGTTCCTGCTGACGGCACTCATAGTTGTAGATTGTAATTTTATATGGATCTGTAAAATTTATGACTATATCATCCATATCTTATTGGAAGTAATTCATTGGTTTTCTAAGGCAGATATTTTCTATTTTGAGAATATACCGATGAATATAGTTGAGGTGTTTTTGGCTTTTATAGCCATCTTCTTTTTAAGATTTGTTATTCTGAAATTTGACTTTATAAATTCTATGAGATTTGTTATGGCCGGTTTGTTATTTATAATGATAAGAATAGGTTATACTGCTTTTGAAAACCAAAAAGAAGAAATTATGGTACATGATTTTGGCAAAAAGAAAATTGTTTCAATTAAAAATGGAAATAAAACGTGTTTCTGGATTTCGGATATGGCAGAGCAGGATAGAGTTTTGCAGTTTATCGTTAAACCGTATTGTGCATCAAGAAGAGTCACTTCCTATGAAATAAAAACATTTCCATCCTCCGCTCAGAAAGCGGTTTTCAGGGGTCAGATTTATGATATAAAATAATGTTTTCCTTTTTATGTTTTTCCTGTATTTATAACGTGTTAAACTCTTATTTAGAAAGATTACAAACTGTCTAATTGTGAGATTTCTCACTTTTCGATATTGTTAAACTTTCTTAATTTTGTGGAAATTCAAATTTAAACTTATATGGCAGGTTTAACGAGTTCTACGATAGGTAGAAAATACGCTATGGCATTATCAGCTATGTTTTTGCTGATTTTTCTTATACTGCATTTGACAACCAATTTGTTATCAGTTCTAAACAAAGATGCTTTCAATACAGCTTCTGACTTTATGGGCTATAATCCTTTTGTGCAGTTCTTAATGCAGCCTATTCTTGGTTTTGCAGTAATTTTCCATTTCGCGATGGGATTTGTATTGGAGATCAAGAATAATAAAGCGCGTCCAGTAAAGTATGCATCTAACAACGCGTCTGTGAACTCTTCATGGATGTCCAGAAATATGATTATTTCAGGAGCTGTTGTGTTGGCTTTCTTAGCGCTTCACTTATATGATTTCTGGTTCCACGAGATTACTTACAAGTACGTGGATGGGAAACTTCCCAACGCAGAACGTTTCTGGCCGGAACTTCATGAGAAGTTTTCGGATCTTTGGAGAGTGGCTTTGTATGTAATTTCTTTTGTTTTACTAGGATTGCACTTAGCTCACGGATTCCAGTCTTCATTCCAGTCAATTGGAGCGAGACATCCAAAATATACACCGGTGATCAAAGCTTTCGGGAAATGGTATTCAATCATTATTCCTGCAGGGTTTGTTATCGTGGCAGTTTACCATTTTATAACTCAATAATATCAATATACTAGTATGAGTAAATTAGATTCAAGAATTCCGGCGGGTCCTCTTAAAGACAAGTGGAAAAATCATAAAGACCATATGAACCTTGTTGCACCAAACAACAGAGATAAGATTGATATTATTGTTGTAGGTACAGGTTTGGCAGGAGGTTCTGCTGCGGCTACATTAGCTGAGCAGGGATATAACGTTAAAGCATTCTGCTACCAGGATTCTCCAAGAAGAGCACACTCTATTGCAGCTCAGGGAGGAATCAATGCAGCTAAGAATTACCAGGGTGATGGTGACTCTACTTACAGATTATTCTATGACACCATCAAAGGAGGTGACTATAGAGCAAGAGAGGCTAACGTTTACAGATTAGCAGAAGTTTCTGCTAATATTATTGACCAATGCGTTTCTCAAGGGGTTCCTTTTGGTAGAGATTACGGCGGTCAGTTAGACAACCGTTCATTTGGTGGGGTTCAGGTAAAAAGAACTTTCTACGCAAAAGGACAAACAGGGCAGCAGTTATTATTAGGAGCATACTCTTCAATGAGCCGTCAGATCGGTAAAGGGAGAATCAAGATGTACAACCGTCATGAAATGCTTGACCTTGTAATTGTAGATGGCAAAGCAAGAGGAATTATCGCTAGAAACCTTGTTACAGGTGAGATCGAAAGACATTCTGCTCACGCTGTAGTAATTGCTTCAGGAGGGTACGGAAACGTATATTTCCTTTCTACCAATGCAATGGGATCAAATGTTTCTGCAGCATGGAAAATTCACAAGAAAGGAGCTTACTTCGCAAACCCTTGCTACGTACAGATTCACCCGACTTGTATTCCTGTTCACGGGACACAGCAATCTAAACTGACTTTGATGTCTGAATCATTAAGAAACTCAGGAAGAATCTGGGTTCCTAAGAATATTGAAGATTCTGTAGCCATCAGAGAAGGTAAATTGAGACCTGAAAATATTAAAGAAGAAGATAGAGATTATTATTTAGAAAGAAGATATCCTGCATTCGGAAACTTAGTACCTAGAGACGTTGCGTCTAGAGCTGGTAAAGAAAGATGCGATGCTGGTTTCGGAATCGAAAATAATGAAACGAAAGAAGGTGTTTACTTAGATTTCTCTACAGAGATCATGAAAAAAGGTAAAGAAGCCGCTATCGAAAAACATATTCATAATCCAACAGATCAGCAAATTTATGATTTAGGAAAAGCTTGGATTGAGGAGAAATACGGTAACTTATTCGTTATGTACGAAAAAATTACGGCTGATGATCCTTACAAAACTCCAATGAAGATTTATCCAGCAGTTCACTATACAATGGGGGGTGTTTGGGTTGATTATAATCTTCAGTCCACTATTCCTGGATGTTTCGTAATTGGTGAAGCTAACTTCTCAGATCACGGTGCAAACAGATTGGGAGCTTCTGCTTTGATGCAAGGTTTGGCGGATGGATATTTCGTTCTTCCTTACACGATTGCAGATTATCTTTCTGCAGATATCAGAACGGGAACAATCCCTACTAATTCAGCAGCATTTGATGAAGCTGAAAAAGAAATTAAAGGAAAAGTAGATTTCTTCTTAAATAATAAAGGAACACATTCTGTAGATCATTTCCATAAAAAACTAGGACACATCATGTGGAATAAAGTGGGGATGGGAAGAACTCCTGAAGGATTAAAAGAAGCTATTGCTGAAATTGCTCAGGTGAAAAAAGAATTCTGGGAAGACGTGAAAGTTCCTGGTGATGCTGATGGAATGAATACTGAGCTTGAAAAAGCATTCAGAGTGGCAGATTTTATCGAATTAGGACAATTAATGGCTATCGATGCGTTACACAGAAATGAATCTTGTGGTGGACACTTCAGAGAAGATCATGCTACCTCAGAAGGAGAAGCAGAAAGAGATGATGTTAACTTCAAATATGTTGGAGCTTGGGAATATCAAACAGATGATATCACAACTGAAGTTCTGCATAAAGAAGATCTGATCTACGAAAACATTGAAGTTAAAGCAAGAAGTTACAAATAATCTCCAACCTAATAAATAAAAAATTATGAGTGCAAAAAAAGGCCTTCATCTTACCCTAAAAATTTGGAGACAAAAAAATAGCAAAACTAAAGGTCAGTTTGAGACCTACAAAATATCAGATGTTTCTACAGATTCTTCTTTCTTAGAAATGTTGGATATTTTGAACGAAAATATTATCAACGAGGGAAAAGAACCTATCGCTTTTGACCACGACTGTCGTGAAGGAATCTGCGGAATGTGTTCTCTTTACATCAATGGTAGAGCTCACGGGCCGGATACAGGGATCACAACTTGTCAGCTTCACATGAGAATGTTCAAAGATGGAGAAACTATCGTTATTGAACCTTGGAGAAGTGCCGCTTTCCCTGTTATCAAAGACTTGATGGTAGACAGAAGCGCATTCGACAGAGTAATGGCAGCAGGAGGTTTTATTTCCGTGAATACTTCAGGTAATACATTGGATGCAAATGCAATCCCGGTTCCTAAAGAAGATGCAGACAAAGCAATGGATGCTGCTGCTTGTATCGGATGTGGAGCTTGTGTAGCGACTTGTAAAAACGGTTCTGCAATGCTATTCGTAGGAGCTAAAGTTTCTCAGTATGCATTACTTCCTCAAGGAAGAGTAGAAGCGAAGAGAAGAGTTCTGAACATGGTGAAAGCTATGGACGAAGAAGGATTCGGAAACTGTTCAAATACAGGTGCTTGTGAAGTGGAATGCCCTAAAGGTATTTCTCTTGAAAACATCGCAAGAATGAACAGAGAATATATGGCTGCTCTTGTAGATCAAGGATAGAATTGATTCAAATACATAAAAAATCGCCTTCATTTTCGGAGGCGATTTTTTGATTAAGACCCTTTTCCTGTTAAAATTTGTTAAGTTATTCAGAAGCTTTGGTATTGTTTATTTAATAAGTATATATTTGGCGGGTAGTTGATGTGTACAGGGTACATTTTACCCTAAAAAGGGTATGGAAATTATACGTATCGCATCCTTTTTAACAGGCATAAGAAAATTTTTAAAAAAAATAACCACTGTGGATTAAGAAGCCCTAAAAAGCTTATTTTTGCATAATATTAAAATTGAAATGAAAAAATATCTTTTATTGTTTATCATCGCGATTTTCGTGATGTCTTGTTCAAAAAAAGTAGAGGTAAAAGGAAAAATTACAGGAAGTTCACCACTGGAAAGAATCGAATTTGTGGAAGCTTCAGGAGTAGGAACCCTACCTTTGATTAATATAGGTTTAGATAAAGACGGAAATTTCTCAGGAAGCTTTGATGCCCCTAAAGATGGTATGTATGTGATCAATTATGCCAACAAGCAGAATCTGATCTATCTTGAAGGGGGTCAAAAAGTAAATATCTCTGGGAATTCTATGACTTTCCCTAATGAATTTGTTATTACAGGGGATGCTAAAAAGAACAATGATTTCCTTTCTGGAAGCCAGAAGTTTTTAGCTGAATACGGTAACAAAGTTAATCTGGGAGCATTAATGAGCGGAGACGAAGCAGCATTTGTAAAAGGAATGCAGAAAGTTGAAGCAGATATCAACAAAAATATCGATGAGCTTGCTCAGAAAAATAATCCAAGTAAAGGACTTTTGGAATGGAAAAAAAACGATGCTAAAGTAACCATCCTAAACCTTCTTGCGAACTACGAAATGTCGCATGGTCCAATGTCTGGAAACCCATCTTACAAGGCTTCTAAAGCTTTTAAAGACTATGAAACAAAGTTAGATAACGATAAAGAGGCGATGGTGAAATCAATCCCGCTTTACAGACAATATCTTCTTGTGAAAATGACTCCGGATTTCCAAAAATATGCAGAAGCAAACAGCAAAGGAAAAACAGGTATTACAACTTCTGAAATGTTTGCTCAGTACCTGAAAACTCAGAAAGATTTATCACAAACGGCAAAAGACTACCTTTTGGCCTTTGTAATGGCTCAGGCAGATATTCACCCAACAACTACAGGAGCGAATATTGATAAAATCAAAAAAATCATTGATTCGGATATTAAAGATGCTACCATTAAAAGCGATCTTTTAAAAATGCAGGTAGCTATTACCGGACTTAAAATTGGTGAAGCAGCTCCAGAAGCAGCTTTAGTAAAACAGGACGGAAAAGCGTATAACCTTTCTGAAAACAAAGGAAAGCCTTACATGTTATTCTTCTACGCGTCATGGAACCCTTATATCGGAGAAGCTACGGTACCTGTTTTAAAAGAAGTAGTGAACTTCTATAAATCTAAAATGAATTTTGTATTTGTAAACGTAGACGATACTAAAGATCAGTTTATCAAAACAAGCAACTCTTTACTGAAAGGTGTTCAGGGAGTAAACGTATATGGTGAAAAAGGAATGGAATCTGATATCGCTAAAAAATATGGTGTATACGGATTTAAATTACCTTGCTTCGTAATTATAGATAAAGACGGTAAAATTGCCAGCAGATCTTTTGTAAACTTAGGAGAGCAGGAGCTTGTAACGATCTTGGATAAACTTACAGGTCTTTCAGCACCAAAAGTAGAACCTACAATGCAGCAAGTGCCACAACAATTACAAATTGATCCTTCTGCACAACAGCAGGCTCCACAGCCAGCAAATCCGCAGCCGGCTAAAAAATAGTAAACTTTAACACAGTATAGAAACCTTATCCTCGGATAAGGTTTTTTTTATTGTATTTTTGCAAAATGGAACCGAGAGGTTTTGTATTAGAAAAATAGAATTTGTAGAATGAGAAAGAAGAAAAATAATATTATTCTTGAAAATATTAAACTGTTAACAGCCGGAGCAAAAGGAGTTGCCATTGGTAAAACGGATGATGGTAAAACAGTATTGGTTTCGGGAGCAATTCCAGGTGATGTTGTGAATGTTAAGGTAAAAAAATCCAAATCCAAATATTATGAAGGAGAAGCGGTAGATGTTTTGGAAAAGTCACCGTTCAGAGTAGACGCTAAATGTGTCCACTTCGGAACCTGCGGAGGCTGCAAATGGCAGAATATGAGCTATGAAAAACAACTTGACTTTAAGCAGGAAGAAGTATATAACAATATTAAAAGAATTGGTGGTATTGAAGACTTTGAAACCGTGTCTATTTTAGGTTCTGCAGAGCAGTATTTTTATAGAAATAAGATGGAGTTTTCTTTCTCCAATGCAAGATGGCTTACTCAATATGAAATCAGTTCTGAAGAGAATTTCGGAAGTAAAGATGCTTTAGGGTTTCATATTCCAGGAATGTGGAGTAAGATTTTAGATCTTAAAGAATGTTTCCTTCAGGAAGATCCTTCCAACTCAATAAGACTTGCGGTAAAAGAGTACAGCGTAAATAACGGATTAGACTTCTTTGATGTAAGAAACCATGATGGTTTTTTAAGAACCTTGATGATGAGACAGAACTCTAAAGGGGAGTGGATGGTTCTTTTCCAACTGTACAGAGAAGAAAAAGAAAACAGAGAAAAGCTTTTTGAATTCCTGTTAGATAAATTTCCTCAAATCAAAACATTGGTATATGCTATAAATCCAAAACCTAACGATTCAATTTATGATTTGGATATTAATGTATACTTCGGTGATGGTTATTTAATGGAAGAAATGGATGGTCTGAAATTTAAGATTGGCCCAAAATCCTTTTTCCAGACCAATTATAAGCAGGCTTTAGAACTTTACAGGAAAACATTGGAGTTTGCTGATCTTAAAGGGGACGAAGTTGTTTATGACCTTTACACAGGAACAGGAACTATTGCCCAGTATGTTGCCAGAAATGCGAAGCACGTTATAGGAATTGAAGCTGTACAGGAAGCCATAGATGCTGCTATAGAACACGCTGAATTGAATGGTCTTACCAATACAACTTTCTATTGTGGAGACATGAAAAACGTCTTTAATGATGAGTTCCTTGAAAACCACCCAAAAGCCGATGTATTGATTACCGATCCTCCAAGAGACGGAATGCATCAGAAGGTAGTAGAGCAGATTTTAAAACTTTCACCGGAAAAAATTGTTTACGTAAGCTGTAATTCCGCAACACAGGCCAGAGATCTTGCCTTAATGAAAGAACATTATACGCTGGTTAAAATATTACCTGTTGATATGTTCCCGCAAACGCACCACGTTGAGAACATTGCATTGTTGGTAAAAAAATAAATTTATTTAAATTTGAATTTCAGATCTTAATATAAAAAGCCAGTTGCATCTGACTAGATAAAAAATAAGAATATACAGATGAAGTATTTTAAATTTTTCATACTTACCTGCCTTTTAGGAATGCTCTTTTCCTGTGGAGGAGATGATGATATTTGTGAAAGTGGTGAAGGAACTCCCAGAATGAGGGTGAGTTTTAAAAAACTGGATTCAGACAAGACCACTACTATAGACTCTTTATATGTAGCAGTGGATTATGGCTCAGGAAAAGTTCAGTTGGGAGGTCTGGGGCAAATAGATTCAAGACTTATTCCTTTAAGAGTAGATGAATCTCCATACACAGATGTGTATTTTAGATTCACTAATAAAGGAGCTGAATCCAAAGTAAGAGTATCATATACAACCAAATCTACGTATGTTTCTCCTGGCTGTGGAATCAAAAAGTATTATGAGAATTTAAAATCAGAATTAATCACTCCGAATCCTGTTCAGAAGCTGGAAGACGGGTTAAATCAAATAGAGAATGAAGATAAGACTAATCTTTACCTTGTTTTTTAGTTTATTAGGAATAACAAGCTGGGCACAGGACAAAAAAGGAGAAGATAAAAATAAAAAGACAACCTATAAATATGAACCCAACTTTATGGTTGGCCTTGATGTTTTGAATACCGGAATGGGCTTTTTTTCAGACAGAAAACTTTATCAAGGGTTTATTTCTTCAAAGATTAAAGAAAATGTTCATGCTATTGCAGAAGCAGGTTTTGAAAAGAACATATACCAGAAGAATGGATATGATGCTAAAGTAAATGGTCCTTTTGTTAAATTGGGAGCATTCTATATGCTTGCAAAGGATGCAGAAAATGAATTCAACGGGTTTTACGCAGGAGGAAAGGTTGGCGGATCATTCTATAAGCAGGAGTATATGTCCGTTCCCGTTCGTGGATTTGGGGGAAGTAATTCCTCAGAGGCTTTCCCTTCATCTTCCCAATCCTCTTTTTGGCTGGAAGGAACTTTGGGAGGAAGAGTTCAGCTATTTGAATCCAATTTTTATATCGATGTTAATCTTCAGCCCAGATATTTGGTGTATACTTCTAAGCAGGATGATATCTATCCTATGATTGTTCCAGGATTTGGACGAAGTTCTTCGAAGTTCAATATGGGATTTTCATGGAATGTTGCATATAAGTTTTAGGGATATAAAATCTTGATCTTTACATTATAAAAAACATAAACTCCGGGATATTCCGGAGTTTATGTTTTTTATAATAAATGTAATAATTGTTTGTGCCTTATTAAAAAATATTAAATTATTTGTTATGAGGATTTATAAATTAGCTATATTTGGCAAAAATTATAATTGTGTTTTAATTTATGAAAAGAGTATTTACTGCCTTAGTGTGTACTTTGATTAGTGGAGCTGCGTTCGGACAATGGACGCCAACCTCATTAAAAAAAGTGGACAATAACAAAAGAAGTACTGGGTTTAATACAGAAAAGTCTAATATAAGAAGTAATGGTTACTTCAAATTAGATTTGGATTTGTTAAGATCTCAGTTGAAGAATGCACAGGAAATGGGTGCAAATGCAGCCCCTGTAGTAATTTCTCTTCCTAATATTAATGGGAAGATTGAAAGATTTAATGTATATAGTTTTCCGGTTGTTGTTAAAGAGCTTGCGGATAAGTATGAATTAGGATCTTATGTGGGAACAAGCGTTGATGATCCAACAAAATATTTAAGATTCAGTGTGGCTCCTAACGACTTCCAGTCGATGGTTATTCACGGAGATAACTATGAATTTATTGAGCCTCTTTCTAATGATAGAACAGTATATGCTGTTCATCCTAAAACGAAAAAGGACCAAAGTGGTTTTCTGTGTTCCACAAATGAATCTCCTGCTGCTAAAAAGGAGATAGATGCACTTTTGGCGAAAGGACAGGCGTTCTCAAATCAGCCAACAAGCTTTGCTAAAACTTCTGATAAGAAATACAGAACAATGAGATTGGTTGTTTCTGTTACAGGTGAGTATACTCAGTTTTTTATGAATCAGGCGAACGTTCCTGCTACTGCTACCGATGATCAGAAGAAAGCTCCTGCTTTAGCTGCTATTAATGCAACATTAAGTAGAGTGAATGGTGTTTTTGAAAAAGATTTTGCATTACATTTAAACTTACAAAGCTTTCCAAACATTATTTATATAAATCCTGCTTCAGATCCTTATTCTGATGCTTCAGATGGTGTTGCGGGAGCTTGGAATGGAGAATTACAGTCTACCTTGACAAGTGGGGTAGGGAATGCAAATTATGATATCGGGCATCTATTTGGAGCTTCCGGAGGTGGAGGAAATGCAGGATGCATAGGATGCGTATGTATTAATCCTACCACAAATCAACCTCAAGGAAAAGGATCTGGTTTTACTTCTCCAGGAAATGGCCAGCCACAAGGTGATAGTTTCGATATAGATTATGTTGCCCATGAAATGGGACACCAATTGGGAGGTAATCACACTTTCTCCCACAATATTGAAGGAAGTGGGGTAAATATGGAACCTGGTTCAGGGTCTACAATTATGGGATATGCAGGAATTACTGGTCCTAATACAGATGTTCAGCCTAATTCAGATCCTTATTTTCATAAAGCAAGTATTGGACAGGTTCAGGCTAATTTGATTGCTAAGACTTGTGATATAGAAACGCCAATTACGAATAATCCTCCGGTAATTACTGATCTGCCAACATTTAATATTCCAAAATCTACGGCTTTTGTATTGACGGCTTCTGCTACAGATCCAGAAAACGATCCAATAACTTATTCTTGGGAAGAAGTTGACAATGCAGAACTTTCAATTAAAAAATCTAACCTAGGTAATACTAAAACAGGAGCGTCATTCCGTTCTGCACCACCAAGTACAAACCCAACAAGATACTTCCCTAAATTTGCTTCCGTAATGAACGGAGTATTAAATAATGCTAACAATACATGGGAAGCAGTGTCAACGGTAGCAAGAACAACAAACTATGCTGTAACAGTAAGGGATAATAATCCTAATATAGCTGAGCAGCAATCAGCTTTCAAAGTTCAAACAGTTGTAGTAGGAGATAATGGCCCGTTCAGATTGGCAAATCAATATGCTGCTGTTAATACTCCAACTCCAATTCAGTGGATCGTGGCAAATACGGATGCTGCACCTTACAATGTATCTAACGTAAAGATCGATTATACTACTGACAATGGATTAACTTGGACTGTTTTGTCTGCTTCAACTCCAAATGATGGAACTGAGAACTTTACTTTCCCTTCTGCATTAAACGGACAGACGATTAAAGTTAGGATTTCTTCAATCGGAAATATTTTCTATGCGGTTGGACCTGTTACACTTACCACTCTTTCAGCATGTAATAGCAATGCTCCAACTAATGTGGTAGTAAGTAATATAACCATATCTTCTGCAAGTGTTTCTTGGATGTCATATATTGGCGCGACCTATAAAGTGCGTTACAGAAAAGTAGGAACAACTGTATGGACGGAGGCTGCCACGCCGGTTCCTTCAATCAATATAGATAATTTAATAGATGGACTTACGTATGAAGTACAAGTAGCTATCGTTTGTGATTCTACAGTAGGAACTTATTCTGCTTCTGTAAACTTTACTACACCAGCGATTGCTTACTGTGATTCTGCATCAACTAATACGCAATTTGAATATATTCAAAATGTAACACTTGCCAATGTGAATAATACTTCGGCAAGCAGTACATATAGTAATTATACAACAAATACAGCACTACAAATTAACCTGACAAAGGGAAATACTTATCCTATGTCTGTAACTATTGGTAATCCTGATGGTGCAGATTATGATGCACTAGCTGCTTTCATTGATTATAACAAAGATGGTATTTTCAGTGATTCGGAAAGAGTTCTGAATTATCCTATTACATTAACACAGCCAGGAACAGCCGTTAATGGATCATTTACAGTGCCAAATACTGCCTTTGAAGGAGAACCTGTGAGAATGAGAGTTGTAGCACTATATGTAGGTGCTGGTAATGGTGGATCATATATAGGTTTATCAATACCTTCAAGCTTCCTTTGTGGTTCTTTCCAATATGGAGAAGTAGAAGATTATAATGTTCTTATTACAAGTAATCTTTCAACTTCAGAAGCTAATGTGAAAAATAATGGTATTCAGATTTATCCAAACCCTGTAACTGATTTCTTGAATGTAACTAAAGTTTCAGATAAAGCTACTTATAAAATTTACAGCGCTGCTGGACAATTAGTAAATAGCGGAAATATTAGTAATGGAAGAATTAACGTTTCATCTTTAGTTAAAGGTGGATATGTAATTACAGTAGATGAGAAGGGTATTGAGCAATTCAAATCTAAATTCATTAAAAAATAGAATTAATTTCTTCAATATTAGTAAATCCCCGGGTCTCCTCGGGGATTTCTTTATTTAAAGCATAAGTGGAATTATTGTTGATTTTTTTCAAAAAAAATCTAATTGTAGCTTTAAATTAATAACAAAAAATGATTAGATTTGTGTAATCAACATTATAATCACGACATTATGAAGAAACTTTTTACTTCTTTAATCTTGTTTCTCTGTTTGGTTTGTACAGGCTTTGTTTCCAAAGTCTCGGCTCAGACAGGTCAGATTGGGACAGGAACGGGTACCTCAGTGTATCTTCCCATACGTTCCTATTATGGATATAGTTATTCCCAGCAGATTTACACAGCTGCTGAAGTTTCGGCAGCGATCGGAACCTCTACCTATATCACATCTATAAAATTTTACGTTAATACGGTGTCCCAATCCCAGGATGTTTATAAAGACTGGGTTGTGTATATGGGAAACACCACGCAAACGGCCTTTGCATCTGCTACGAACTGGGTACCTTTCAGTTCTTTGACTCAGGTGTATGCGGGTGACCTACCCACCATTAGTAATGGAAATTGGGTGACTTTGCAGCTAAGCACTCCATTTACCTGGAATGGAACAGACAATCTGGTGATTGCTGTTAACGAAAAAACTCCGGGTTATTCAGATTCACCAGGTACCGCTTGGGGATCTTATAATGTAACCGGAGGTAACCGAGGAATGGTATACTATGAAGATTCGAACAATCCAAACCCAGCTTCTCCTCCTGCTGCATCAGATGTAGTAGCTAGTATTCCTAGAGTACAGCTGGTGAGTCACTTGCTGACTGCCTGTACAGGAGCTCCACCTGCTAATATTGCTGTTGGAAACCTTACAGCTACTACAGCTAGTGTAAGTTGGAATACAGCGACCGGGGCAACTTATGTTGTAAGATACAGACCCGTTGCCGGAGGACCTTGGGTAACTATTAATGTTACGGGAACTCTTGCCGGAAGCCAGGTGATTACAGGACTTACTGAGCAGACGGCTTATGAAGTTCAGGTGGCTACTGTTTGTGGAGGAACTACGGGTGCTTTCTCTTCCAGTACCAACTTTACAACTCCTGCCTTATCTTATTGTACTGCGGCTTCTACAAGTACTTATGTAGATGGTTATATCAACCAAGTAGCAGTAAATGGACAAGGAACTCCTTCTATGGTTAGCAATTCTGTAGAAAGCATGTATACAGATTACAGTGCAGATCCATCAAGACTTGTTACTTTAGCAAGAGGTACTAATGGTACGGTTTCAGTTTCTAAAGGTTGGCCAGGTTATCAATATGGATTTGCAACAGGAGTATGGATCGATTTTAACAGAAATGGAGTTTTTGAATCGAATGAGAAAGTATTAACCTCAGGAAGTAATACAACGACTCCGGTTACTGCTACTTTCCCTGTGCCAGCAGCGGGATCAGGGGTGTATATGGGTAACCTTACTACAAAAATGCGTGTTGTTCTTAATGAATCCAGTACAACTGCTGCATGTGGAACTTTTTACTATGGTGAGGTAGAAGATTATGCCGTGAAATTAATAGATCTGGCAACTTGTACATCAGCTCCGCCTACTAATATTTCAGTAAATAACTTAACTCCAACCTCAGCAAACGTTACTTGGACTTCTGCATCAAACGCTACATATATTGTTAGATACAGACCTGTATCTGGTGGAGCTTGGATAAGTGTTAACGTAGGTACATTAATTAGTAATGCTCTATTAACCAATTTACTTGAACAAACTCAATACGAAGTTCAGATTGCTACTGTTTGTGGTGGTGTAACAGGAGCATACTCAACAAGTGTGAACTTTACAACTCCTGCTATTACTTATTGTACTGCAAACCCTACAAGTAACACGGCTACAAGTGGGTATATCAATAATGTAACTCTTACTCCTACTAATACTCCTATCATGGTAAGTGATTCAGGATCGGACGGGTATAAAGATTATACTGCAGATGCTACCAGACTAGTAATCATGGAAAGAGGTTCTGCCAACAATAAAATCTCTGTTAATAAATACTGGCCGGGTTCTACAAGTTCTTATTCTGTTTCTGCCTGGGTAGATTTTAACAGAAACGGAACTTTTGAGACGAGTGAAAGAGTTTTAAATACAACTTATAATACGACAACCCCAGTAACAGCAACTTTCTCAGTACCTACTTCTGCAAGTGGTAATGTTTACCTGGGTACACTCAATACCCGTATGCGTGTTGTGATGAGATATTTTGATAATGCGAATGCTTGTGGAACTTTCACTCAGGGAGAAGTTGAAGATTATGCTGTTAAATTTGTAGATTCTCAAACATGTACAACAGCTCCTCCAACGAATATTACAGTGAACAGCCTTACTGCTAGCACAGCAACGGTATCGTGGGTTTCTACAGTAGGAGCAACTTATACAATCAGATATAGAGTATCTCCAAGTGGAACCTGGCAGACTATTACTGTACCAGCGGGTCAGAACTTCTATACCATTACGGGTTTAACCGAGCAAACTACATATGATGTTCAGGTTTCAACGAAGTGTGGAACTTCAACAGGATCTTACTCTTCTTCAGTAACCTTTACAACCCCACCGTTGTCTTACTGCCAGATGACAGGTTCCGGAACGAATGATCATATTTCGAACGTGACAGTAACTTCTGCAAATCCTGGTGTTCCTGTAATGAACAATACTTCGGTACAGACGAACTATATCAGCTATACCACTCCTGAAACCCTTATTACATTAGATGTTAACTCTATAAATAATAAGATTTCAGTCGCTAAAGGCTGGACTGGTTCAACCGGTAGTGATGCTGTTACTGTTTGGATCGACTTTGACAGAAACGGACAGTTTACGGATGCTGAGAAAATTTTAACTTCAGCTGCAAGTACCACAGCTACTGTAACAGGAACCTTTAGTGTACCTTCTACCGCTTATACAGGACCACTGACTACAACAATGAGAGTGGTACTAAAACGTACAAATGCACCGGTAATGTGTCAGAATGCTGTAGATGGAGAAGTAGAAGACTACAGAGTGAAAATAAGACCTTGTAGTAATGCTACACCAAATGCTCCAACCTTTACCACGACTCATAATTCTGTTGTTGTGAATATTACAGGAGCTGGAATAAGCTATGTTGTAAGATACAGAGTTCAGGGAACAACAGCATGGACTCAGATATATGCATCTACTTTATTAGGAAATATTCCCCTTACCATCAATGGACTTATTCCTGCCACGACTTATGAAGTAGAAGTAGCAGCTATTTGTGGCGATGTTGTAGGAACTGCTACACCAATCAAAACTTTCACAACGCGATGTGATCCAACGCCTCCAAGTGTTACAGTAACGAATATTACTCCAACCACAGGCTTAATTACATGGAACCCGGTTGTACCAAGTGCTACTTATTATATGAGATGGAGAAAAGTGGGAACAACAACGTGGAATAATGTCAATCTTCCAGCTGCTCCTACCAATACTTATGTGCTTGGAAGTGTAACTCCTTTAGAGCCATATACGACTTATGAAGTACAGATTGCCAATATGTGTAACGGAGAGACGACACTAAATCCTTATTCAAATCCAAAAGTATTTACAACGGAAAGAATATGCCAGTTATCTCCTCCGGGATTAACAATTACTCAATTGTTGCCAACTACGGCAGACGTAAAATGGGATCCATTCCCTGGAGCTACCTATGTTCTTCGATACAGAAAAGTAGGTATTCCTAGCTGGACTGAGGTACCATCATTGGTAAATAATTTAGTATTAACTGGTTTAACTGAATTAACGAAATACGAAATGCAGGTTGTGAATATCTGTAACGGAACACCAGGAACCTATACACCTCCGTACTATTTTACAACACCCACAGTAATCTACTGTAAGATGTCTTCAGGCAGTTCAACAGGAGAACACATTTCACAGGTTACAGTGAATCCAAATGGTAAGAAACAAATGGTAAATGCATCCGGAGCTTCTACCTATACCGATTATACAGGAGTTCCTAAGACCTTCATCGAGCTGATCCAGGGATCAACTGATAACGAGATTATCATTGAGAAAAAATGGACCGGTCAAACATACAATGAAGGAGTTGCAGTTTGGATCGATTTCAACAGAAACGGAGAATTCGATATCAACGAGAGAGTATTTACTTCTGCACCTAATATGAACAGCCCGGTATCTGGCAAGTTCAATGTTCCAAATGATGCGTTTGTGAGCATGACTGATTACAAATATGTAGTGATGAGAGTGGCGATGGAGAGAGATGGTATTCCAGTTAGCTGTGCAAGCTTTAAGAACGGAGAAGTGGAAGACTACACGGTAAGAATCTCAAAACCTGTGGTAGCTAATCCTCTTGATCAGACCAGCATCATGATTTATCCTAACCCTGTAAGCTCAGTATTGTATGTTAAAAATATCAGCAAGCGTGCTAAATATAAGATTTACAATACAGCAGGTCAGGTAATCGCAGATGGTATTTTACTAAACAACCAGATCAATGTCAGCAGGCTGATCAACGGAGTTTATGTAATCGACATCGAAGATAATGGAAATACAGTTCAGAAGAAATTCATCAAAGAATAGTTTAATCCATTTTATATAGAATAGGCCCCCGGAAACGGGGGCTTATTCTTTTTGTTATTAATATTTTTAAGATAGATTCTTAAAGTTATGTTTTTTATTCAAGACAGTTAAAATTGTAAATATCTTTAGTACAGTTGTTTTTTTATTGATGATTTGTTAATTGAATGTCTTTTGTGTATTGTTTTATGATTTGAAAAGCTTAATTTTGTGTGATTATTATAAAATTATTATAAAAACTATGAAGAAACTTTTTACTTCTTTAGTACTGTTTCTTTGGTTGGTCTTTGGGCTGTCCTTGCATGCCCAGGTGGTAACCATTGGCGCAGGAACTAGTACACAGCGATACCCTTTGACTCCTTATTACGGATATCAAAGGTCTGCGTCGCTCTATACTGCTGCAGAAATAAACACTCCGGCCGGAGGAAGTATCCTATCTGTAGGATGGGAAGCTACCGCAACAATGAACATTACCATGCCGGTTAAAGTGTATTTAAAATCTGTACCAGCAACGACTACGGCCATCACGGCTCAATCTTGGAGTACAATAACCACTGGAGCTACCTTAGTATACAGTGCAAACGTAACCAGTTTGGCAGTTGGATGGAATACTTTACAATTACAGCTTCCTTACAATTACAATGGAACGGATAATCTGATGGTTTTGGTAGAAACCAACTACGGGGGATCCGGAGGAGGATCTGGATTGACAGGATCTGGCTTTAAATATAGTACGGCTACAGCAAGCCATATGTATTTCGAAGCAGATAGTACTGCACCTACCGGAAATGGTACGGTGACTGCAAACAGACCTAACGTACAGCTGACTTTTGGTACACCACCGACCTGTTTATCGATGCCTCCAGGAGGAACTTTATCCATGGGTGCTATAACAACAACGAGCGCTGTATTGAACTGGACTGCTTTTTCGTATGTGCCGGCAGGAGGGTATGATATTTATTATAGTACAACAAACACAGCTCCTACAGCTGCAACCCCTCCATCACAAAATGTTCCTTCCGGAACTACGGCAACACTATCACCTTTAGCGCCTGATACAACATATTATGTATGGATAAGAGCAAAGTGTAGTGCTACAAACCAAAGTACATGGTCTGCCCCCATCAACTTTACAACACCTCCTACTTGTCCACCTATGCCTGCGACAGGATCGCTATCTATAGGTACAGTAACGCCAACAAGTGCTGTATTGAACTGGACTGCTTTTTCGTATGTGCCGGCAGGAGGATATGACATTTATTACAGTACAACAAACACTGCTCCAACTGGGGCGACTGTACCTTCACAGAATGTTCCTACCGGAACTACTGCAACACTTTCACCGTTAAATCCTAATACAACTTATTATGCATGGGTGAGAGCAAGATGTAGCGCAACAGATCAAAGTGCATGGAAAGGACCCCTTTCTTTCTATACCGGATATTGTGTGCCTACAGGTGGTACTTCAAGTACAAATTACTATCTGAATAATATTAATACAACAGGTGGTATTTCGAATTTAAATTACACTGCAACGAACTATGCAGCGTATGTAAATAACTCTGCAACTGTATTTTCAGCAATTCCTACAACTTCTATAACAGTGAATCTTGCTGCTTCAGGAGGTAGTACATATTACTATTATATTTGGGTTGACTGGAATAATGATATGAATTTTAACGGGCCTGGCGAAACTATTCTTGCTACGACCAGTTATGCAGCTACTGCAACAGGAACTATTCCAATCCCAGCAGGACAGGCTCCTGGTAATTATAGAGTGAGAGTAGCTACATCTTATTCAGGAAATATTACTTCTTGTGGGCCGGCTTCTTATGGTAACTATGTAGACTATACTTTAAATGTTATTGCTCTACAGCCATGTTCTGCAGCTCCTCCAACTAATATTGGCGTTTCAAACCTTACAGCAAGTACAGCTCTTGTAAGCTGGGTTCCTGCAATTGGAGCAACTTATGTATTGAGATATAAAAAGGTTACAGATGCTACATGGACAACGATCAATATTACAACGCCGCTTACAAGCAGCCAGGTGATTACTAACCTGGTAGATCAAACTCAATATGAAGTTCAGATTGCTACTGTTTGTGGTGGATCTACAGGAGCATACTCAACAAGTGTGAACTTTACAACTCCTGCATTGACTTATTGTACAGCAAACCCTACAGGGAATACTTCTACAAGTGCTTATATCAATAATGTAACGGTAACTCCTGTGAATACTCCTATCATGGTAAGTGATTCAGGATCGGACGGATATAAAGATTATACCGCGGACGCTACAAGAGTTGTTATTTTAGAAAGAGGTTCTGGAAACACAAATAAAATCTCTGTTAATAAATACTGGCCAGGTTCTACAAGTTCTTATGGAGTTTCTGCCTGGATAGATTTTAACAGAAACGGAGTTTTTGAAACAAGTGAAAGAATATTAAATACTACAGCCAATACGACAACTCCTGTTACAGCTACTTTCCCTGTTCCTAATGCAGCAGGTGGAGTTTATACAGGAACTCAGCCAACGCGTATGCGTGTTGTGATGAGTACAAGTAGTACTAATAATGCTTGTGGAACTTTCACTCAGGGTGAGGTTGAAGATTATACAGTGAGATTCGTAGATCCTCAAACATGTACAACAGCTCCTCCAACGAACATTACAGTGAATGGTCTTACCGCTACTACAGGAACAGTATCATGGGTTGCTACTTCAGGAGCAACTTACACGATCAGATATAGAGTATCTCCAAGTGGAACCTGGCAGACTATTACTGTACCAGCGGGTCAGAACTTCTATACTATTACGGGTTTAACAGAGCAGACAGCTTATGATGTTCAGATTTCTACAAAGTGTGGAACTTCAACAGGATCTTATTCTTCAACAGTAACCTTTACAACCCCACCGTTGTCTTACTGTCAGATGACAGGTTCCGGAACGAATGATCATATTTCGAACGTGACAGTAACACCTTCGAATCCTGGAGCTCCTGTAGTGAACAATACTTCGGTACAGACGAACTATATCAGCTATACCACTCCTGAAACCCTTATTACATTAGATGTTAACTCTATAAATAATAAGATTTCAGTCGCTAAAGGCTGGACTGGTTCAACCGGTAGTGATGCCGTTACTGTTTGGATCGACTTTGACAGAAACGGACAGTTTACGGATGCTGAGAAAATTTTAACTTCAGCTGCAAGTACCACAGCTACTGTAACAGGAACCTTTAGTGTACCTTCTACCGCTTATACAGGACCACTGACTACAACAATGAGAGTGGTACTAAAACGTACAAGTGCTCCGGTAATGTGTCAGAATGCTGTAGATGGAGAAGTAGAAGACTACAGAGTGAAAATAAGACCTTGTAGTAATGCTACACCAAATGCTCCAACCTTTACAACGACCCATACTTCTGCAACAGTAACTGTTACAGGGGCTGGAGTAAGTTATGTAATAAGATACAGAGTTCAGGGAACAACAGCATGGACTCAGGTATATGCATCTACTTTATTAGGAAACCTTCCACTTACCATCAATGGACTTATTCCTGCCACGACTTATGAAGTAGAAGTAGCAGCTATTTGTGGCGATGTTGTAGGAACTGCTACACCAATCAAAACTTTCACAACGCGATGCGATCCAACGCCTCCAAGTGTTACAGTAACGAATATTACTCCAACCACAGCCTTGATTACATGGAATCCTACTGTACCAAGTGCTACTTATTATATGCAATGGAGAAAAGTAGGTACTACAACCTGGAATAATGTCAATCTTCCAGCTCCACCTACCAATACTTATGTGCTTGGAAGTGTAATTCCTTTAGAGCCATATACGACTTATGAATTACAGATTGCCAATATGTGTAACGGAGAGACGACACTGAACCCTTATTCAAATCCAAAAGTATTTACAACGGAAAGAATATGCCAGTTACCTCCTCCGGGATTAACAATTACTCAATTGTTGCCAACTACGGCAGACGTAAAATGGGATCCATTCCCTGGAGCTACCTATGTTCTTCGATACAGAAAAGTAGGTATTCCTAGCTGGACTGAGGTACCATCATTGGTAAATAATTTAGTATTAACTGGTTTAACTGAATTAACGAAATACGAAATGCAGGTTGTGAATATCTGTAACGGAACACCAGGAACCTATACACCTCCGTACTATTTTACAACACCCACAGTAATCTACTGTAAGATGTCTTCAGGCAGTTCAACAGGAGAACACATTTCACAGGTTACAGTGAATCCAAATGGTAAGAAACAAATGGTAAATGCATCCGGAGCTTCTACCTATACCGATTACACAGGAGTTCCTAAGACCTTCATCGAGCTGATCCAGGGATCAACTGATAACGAGATTATCATTGAGAAAAAATGGACCGGTCAAACATACAATGAAGGAGTTGCAGTTTGGATCGATTTCAACAGAAACGGAGAATTCGATATCAACGAGAGAGTATTTACTTCTGCTCCAAACATGAACAGCCCTGTATCTGGCAAGTTCAATGTTCCAAATGATGCGTTTGTGAGCATGACTGATTACAAATATGTAGTGATGAGAGTGGCGATGGAGAGAGATGGTATTCCAGTTAGCTGTGCAAGCTTTAAGAACGGAGAGGTTGAGGATTACACGGTAAGAATTTCTAAACCTGTTGTTGCGAATCCTCTAGATCAGACCAGTATCATGATTTATCCTAACCCTGTAAGCTCAGTCTTGTATGTTAAGAATATCAGCAAGCGTGCTAAATACAAGATTTACAATGCAGCAGGTCAGGTGATCGCTGATGGAATTTTACTGAACAACCAGATCAACGTCAGCAGACTGATCAACGGAGTTTATGTAATCGACATCGAAGATAACGGTAACACTGTTCAGAAGAAATTTATCAAAGAATAGTTTAATCAATTCTAATATAGAATAAGCCTCCATTTCTGGAGGCTTATTTTTTTGAAGAACAATTAATACTTTCTGTCTACATAAAAAAACTCGTCAGAAATATTTTTCTGACGAGTTTTTTTATTCAATATTAAAGATGACTTGTTCCGTCTGTTCCTTTAATTCTTCTAAATTAGTATTGTTGTAGATAATGCAGTCAGCCATCTTGATTTTATCTTTCTCAGACATTTGCTTTTCCATTACAGATTCTACTTCCCGGTAGGTTTTATGATCCCGGTCCATCACCCTTTTGATTCTGATATTGTCCTCAGCGGTTACCAAAAGAGACTTGTAACATTGCCTGTTCAGCTTTAGCTCAAACAATAATGCCGTTTCTTTGAAAACCAGATATTTGGTTTGTTTCTTTACCCAGTTTTCAAAATCGATCCGTACTGCAGGATGGATAATTTCATTTAATTGGTGAAGCAGTTCCTTATCATTAAAGACTTTTCCTCCAACAAACTTTCTGTCATAAAGCCCATCCTTATCATAAGATTCCTCACCAAGAAGTTCTTTGATCTTTTTCCTAAGCTCCTCACTCTCGTTTACAATAGCTTTTGCCCTGTCATCAGAATAATAAACCGGAAAACCGAATTCTTCAATATAATGGGCTACTGTAGTTTTTCCTGAACCAATTCCACCTGTTAACCCTATGATCTTGGGTGCTGGTTCCGGATCTGCCTGTGGCGTTTCTGAATGTAATTCTTCCATACGTAATAATTAATATCCAAAAACATCATTGAAGCTGAAAGTCTCATCCAGCCTTACTCCTTTTTCCGTCATTTTAAGACTTGCCAGCTCATGGTGAGCATCATGTTCAAAGAATAATAAATATTCATTATCCACACATTGTTTTAGGAACTTTCCTTTCTCTTCCATAGTTAAAAGAGGTCTTGTATCATATCCCATCACATACACCGGGTTAATATGTCCTGCCGTAGGAATAAGGTCTGCAGCAAAAACTACCGTTTTTTCCTGGTACTGGATGACAGGAAGCATCTGTTTTTCGGTATGCCCGTCTACAAAGATGACATCCATTTTCAAATCTGGCGCAAAACCGTAGTTTCCGGTAGTAGGAAGGGGCAGAAAATTCAATTGTCCGCTTTCCTGCATAGGCATAATATTTTCTTTAAGGAAACTTGCTTTCTCTCTCGGATTAGGTTCAGTTGCCCACTGCCAATGATTTTCATTGGTCCAGAAATGAGCATTTTTAAAAGCAGGTCGGTATCCGGTTCTGTCATCATTCCATTCAATAGCACCACCACAGTGGTCAAAGTGAAGATGCGTAAGGAATACATCTGTAATATCTTCCTTTACAAAACCATATTTCTTTAAATTTTTGTCTAAATTATCATCTCCCCAAAGAGAATAGTGACCGAAAAATTTATCATCCTGCTTATTACCAAGACCGCAGTCTACCAGAATCAGTTTTTTTCCGTCTTCAATAAGCAGAGAACGGGTTCCCAGCTCGATCAGGTTTTTTTCGTCTGCAGGGTTTGTTTTTTCCCACAGACTCTTTGGGACGACTCCGAACATAGCACCGCCGTCCAGTTTAAATTTTCCACATTGTATTGGATATAGCTTCATATATATATTTTGATTATTTCTTTATTAATTTCATTTTGTCGGCAATTTTCTGGGCATTATTATCATCAGACTGTTCAAGTTGAGTGATGATATTATTAAAATCGGCCTCTTTTCTGTTCTGAGATAGTTTTTGCTTAATGAATATTTCCGTAGGAATGACTTTAATCCCAAAAGCGCCTTTCATTTCTTTTTCCACAAATTCTTTTCCCATTTCCTTCACCATCATCGGGCATTGTTGAAAGGCTTCATATTTTGCAGTTAATTTATCTAAATGAGCATACAGTTCGTAATGATTCATTATTTCAACTTTTCCATGGATCTGTACCGCTTCATAGTTCCATGTCGAAACATTGATGTGATCATACCAGCTGCTTGAAATATAAGTATGAGCCCCTAAAAAATCACAAAGAACTTCATCTCCGTTTTTTAACGTTTTTGCCTGCGGGTTAGCTCTCGAAATGTGAGTCTCAATATAAATATTTTCCGGATCACTTTCGTTCAGCAGCATCATAGAGTGGGTGGCCCGGATTTTATCAACAGAGGAAATCAATAAGGCAAAGGAATTTTCTCTGATGATTCCTCTCATCACTTCTACATCTTCGCTTCTGTATAATTTAGGAATAAACATACCTTAATAACATTTTCATTAAACACTGAATTCAAACTTTGGCTTTTAACCTTAAAAAAGTTCCCCAGGATTTCTAGGCCTTGAAATATTTAAATGCTGATAAGCTTTATCGGTAGCCTCTCTTCCTCTCGGAGTTCTGATAATAAAACCTTCCTGAATCAAAAAAGGCTCATATACCTCTTCCAGGGTTTCAGGGTTCTCTCCAATAGAAGTAGCGAGTGCAGAAATTCCTACAGGTTTTCCTTTGAAATTTTCAATCATCACACGCATAATTTTGTTATCCATTTCATCCAGACCAAATTCATCTACATTCAGAGAATCCAGGGCATACTTGGTAATTTTGATTTCAATTTCGCCATTTCCTTTTATTTCTGCAAAATCTCTTACTCTTCTCAGTAAAGCATTGGCTATTCTAGGAGTTCCTCGGCTTCTTCTTGCAATTTCAATAGCGGCATCTTCATAAATAACCACTCCTAATACCCTTGCACTCCTTTGAATGATCATTGATAAAAGCTCAATAGAGTAATATTCCAGCCTGCTTTGAATACCAAATCGGGCAAGCATGGGCTTGGTAAGCATACCACTTCTTGTAGTAGCCCCTACTAAGGTAAATGGATTGAGCCCAATTTGTACACTTCGTGCATTAGGACCTGTTTCCAGCATAATATCGATCTTGTAGTCCTCCATAGCAGAATACAGATATTCTTCTACTACCGGAGAAAGACGGTGGATCTCATCAATGAAAAGAACATCATTCTCTTCCAGATTGGTTAAAAGACCGGCTAAACTTCCGGGTTTGTCCAGCACAGGACCGGAAGTGATTTTACAGTTTACCCCAAGTTCGTTGGCAATAATATTGGCTAAAGTGGTTTTCCCAAGACCCGGAGGGCCATGTAATAGAACATGATCAAGCGCGCCACCACGCCTTTTGGCAGCTGTCACAAAAACCTCAAGATTTTCCAGCGTTTTTCTTTGTCCCGCAAAATCTTTAAAGCTCTGGGGACGAATTTGCTCTTCCTGCATTAGCTCCTCTCGTGAGTAGTTTTCTTTATCTGGATGTAAAAAATCTGGCATTAATTCATTTCATTTACCTCAAAGATAACAAATTTAGACTAAGGTTGAAGGGATGATTAAGAAAAGGTGAAGATTAGGATGATGGTTTATGTTCATGAGAAAATTGAAGCGGTCTAAGATTTAATAATTGGGATATTTTAAGTATTTTTGAGAGGAAAAATTATGAATAAAAATTAATGAAATCTTGATTGTTTAGCAGATAAGTACTGATTGATACAATTATTGTCTGTCTTCTAAACTTTAGCATTAACTTTAAACTAATGAAATTAATAGGACCATTTAAGCAGGTGGTAACGCTTGCTGATTTACCACTAAGAGGTAAAATAGCCGATGAACAATTGGAAATTATTGTTGATGGAGGAATTGTTGTAGATCAGAACACCATTCAGAAAATCGGAAATTTTGAAACATTAAAATCAGAAAACCCCACAATAGAAATCGAGAATATAGAAGGTGAGCAGATTGTTCTTCCTGCTTTTGTAGACTCTCACACTCACATCTGTTTCGGAGGAAACCGTGCCAACGATTTTGCCATGCGTAATGCAGGAAAAACATATCTGGAGATTGCTGAAAGTGGAGGAGGAATCTGGAGCTCTGTACAACATACAAGAAGTGCTTCAGAAGAAGAGCTCTTGAAAACCCTTTTAGAAAGAATTAATTTCCTTGTTGATTTGGGAATTACAACCATTGAAGTAAAAAGCGGTTACGGCTTAGATGTGGAAAACGAACTGAAAATGCTGCGTATCATAAAAAAAGCACAGGATTCTACAAAAGCCACACTTGTACCTACCTGTCTTTCCGCTCATTTGAAACCAAGAGATTTTGAAGGAAGTAATTCTGAATATCTGGACTATATTCTTACTGAAATTTTACCGAGAGTAAAAGAAGAAGATTTAGCAAAACGTGTAGATATCTTCATTGAAAAATCTGCGTTCCAGCCAGAAGAGAGTAAAGCATTTTTGCTTAAAACTAAAGAATTAGGTTTTGAAATTACCGTTCATGCCGATCAGTTTACTCCGGGAAGCTCAAGAATAGCCGTAGAAGTAGGAGCGAAATCTGCGGACCATTTAGAAGCAACTATAGATGAAGATATTGAGTTTTTAGCGCAGTCCGATACCGTGGCAACAGCTCTTCCGGGTGCAAGTTTAGGACTGGGAGACAAATTTACTCCGGCAAGAAAGTTATTAGATGCAGGAGCTATCGTAGCCATTGCCAGTGATTGGAATCCAGGTTCTGCTCCTATGGGGAATTTAATTACACAAGCTTCTATTTTGGCAACTTTCCAAAAGTTGACTACAGCTGAAGTTCTGGCAGGAATGACTTTCCGTGCAGCTTATGCCCTTAATCTTGAAGATAGAGGACAGCTGGAAACAGGAAAAAAAGCAGATTTTGTTACCTTTAAAACGAATAATTTCCAGAACGTACTTTATAATCAGGGAAGCTTGAATGCAGAGCATGTTTATATTGATGGGAATAAAGAGTAATACTACACAACCATGTATGAAAGCTGAAAACAGAAGCCTACAATTCAAGTTAAGTGGAGCTTTATTAGTATTTATAGTTTTATTTTTTAGAACATTTATACCTACCATCAGAGGCAGGTTTAGAGAATAATTTAGATTATGATTTGGCAAGGCAGATTGGATGGAGAAGAGCTTCTTCATCATAGAATATTTCAAAGAGTAAAAGAAGAACGTAATTACGACAATATTTCTACAGACGATTTCGTTTTGCATGGCTTTGCTGTGGACGAAGGAGTAAGAAGGAATAAAGGCCGTTTGGGAGCTAAAGATGCTCCGGATGTGATCAGGAAAAATATGTCCAATTTTCCGGTAATCTTCCCTGACTTTTCAATGAAAGACTTTGGGAATGTTACTTGTGAAGACGGTAATCTTGAAAATACTCAGAATAACCTTGCCAAAAATGTTTCAAAAGTCCTTTTAAAAGGTGGGAAATCTCTTGTTCTTGGTGGAGGCCATGAAGTAACGTATGCTCACTATTTAGGCATTAAAACAGCCTTTCCGGAGCAGAAAATAGGAATTATCAACATCGATGCTCATTTTGATAACAGACAGCCGGAGAAAGGAATAGGACCAAGTTCAGGAACAGGGTTCTGGCAGATTGCTCAGGAAGGTCCTATCAATTCTCTGCATATAGGAATCCAGAGAAATTCCAATACATTGAAACTTTTTGATACGGCTCATCAATACGGAATGAAATATATCCTTGCCGATGAACTGTTCTTTGAAAACCTTTCCTCCATCTATCAGCGAATCGATGACCTGTTGGATACGGTAGATTTTGCCTATCTTACCATTTGTATGGATGTTTTTAATGCATCTATCGCTCCGGGGGTTTCTGCTTCGGCATATAATGGTATCTTTGCAGACGCAACCTTTATGCATTTTTACAGACACATCTTAAAAAATAAAAAACTGGTTGCACTGGACGTAGCTGAGGTAAATCCGTCTTTCGATATACAGGATAGGACGGCAAGGCTGGCAGCTTGTCTGGTGAATGAATGGCTAATGATTTAAGATAAAGTTATATTCTTCCGATAGAGAAAATCATTTTTTTATTGACCCTTAAGGAATGGAATTTGCTGATTTCATCGTGCTTTTAAAATAAAAGCACTCATAAATTCATTAGCTGAATTTAAAACAGAAATTATATTATGGAACAATTAATTGAAAGCAAGCTTATAAAAGCAGATAAAGCGTTTTCAGTGTGGAGAAAAGTGCCGTTTGAGGAAAGGCAGAAGTTAATTGCAAAAGCAGCAGAAATTTTAAAAAATAACTCTGAAAAGTTTGGGAATATCATTACCAAGGAAATGAATAAGCCCGTTTCAGAATCTATTGCTGAGGTAGAAAAGTGTGCATTAATGATGAATTATTATGCAGACGCTGAAAATATACTGAAACCAGAGAAAATTGAATCTGAATTTTCCTATTCTGAAGTTCATTACGTTCCTAAAGGAGTTATTCTGGGAGTTATGCCTTGGAATTTCCCCTTCTGGCAGGTGCTAAGATTTGCGGTTCCTGCAATTTTGGCGGGAAATACAGTTGTTTTAAAACACGCTTCAATTTGTTTCGGTAGTGGAAATGCCATTGAAGATGTACTTTTAGAAGCAGGTTTTCCTGAAGGTATTTTCCAGAATCTTGAAGTAGGACATCAGGCCGTAAAAGAAATTCTTGAACATGATGTTGTGAAAGGAGTCAGCCTTACAGGAAGCGGAAAAGCTGGTGGGGAAGTGGCTTCAATAGCAGGATTGAATATCAAAAAATCTTTACTTGAATTAGGAGGAAGCGATGCTTTTATCATTTTTGATGACGCAGATCTGGATTCAGCAGCAAAAGCCGGAGTGAAGTCAAGACTTCAAAACTGTGGTCAGACGTGTACGGCAGCCAAAAGATTTATCATTGACGAGAAAATTGAAGATGAGTTTTTACCAAAATTCATTGAAGAATATAAAAAATATGAAATTGGAGATCCTTTAAATAAGGAAACCAAGTTGTCAGGAATGGCAAGACCAGACCTTGCGGATGAACTGGAAGCACAGTTCAACAGAGCATTGGAAAACGGAGCAGAAATCATTATTCCTTTGGAAAGAATTTCTGAGAACCAATTCAAACCTGGTTTAATTAGAGTGAAAGAAGGTAATCCAATTTTAAAAGAAGAACTTTTCGGACCTCTTGGAATGATCATGATTGCTAAGAACGAAGAAGAAGCTTTACAAATGGCAAACGATATTCCTTTCGGACTTTCGAACTCTGTTTGGACGAAGACTATAGAGCGACAATTGTTCTTTATTGAAAATCTTGAGTCAGGAACCGTTAATATCAACAGAATGACCAG
The DNA here is from genome assembly GCF_050632815.1 of Chryseobacterium sp. JK1. Classification (NCBI taxonomy): domain Bacteria; kingdom Pseudomonadati; phylum Bacteroidota; class Flavobacteriia; order Flavobacteriales; family Weeksellaceae; genus Chryseobacterium; species Chryseobacterium sp. JK1. Next base: position 197,605 of record NZ_JBODRU010000004.1, read on the forward strand.
TTCTGATCCACGTTTCCCATTTGGTGGAAGCAAGGCTTCAGGATATGGAACCGAGCTTTCTTTGCTGGCTTTAAAAGAGTTTGTAACGGCAAGAACAATTGTAGGTCACTATTAGGACAAAATACAAATCTAAAAGTGCCAAAGTATTAGAAGTATAATTCTTTTATAAAATAAAAAATCCCGGAAATAGAAATTTCCGGGATTTTTGTATGCTTTTGACAAAAACAACTTGTCTGTTAAACCGTTGTTAATCTCAACGTATTCGTCTTACCTCCTTCATAAGATGGAGTAGCGTTGATGTTGATTACGAAATCTCCTGTTTCAATATAACCATAGTTATGCGTTAGCATATTAACCTGGATAATAGTCTCATCAGTAGATTTTTTCATATCATAATAGTAAGCATGAACTCCCCAAAGTAGGTTCAGCATCGTGATTACTCTTTTGTTTCCACTGTAAACAATGATTTGAGAGTTCGGTCTGTGAGCTGCAAGCTGGAAAGCGGTATAACCGGAATGAGTAAGAGTTACAATTGCTGAAACATTGGTTGTTTTAGCAATTCTTACTGCGGCAAGACATACTCTGTTGGTGATGAATCTTTCATCGATGCAGTTGTAATCTTTTTCAATCGGCTCGTTTTTGTGTTGATAGAAGTGAGTCGTCTCAATATTCTTCACAATTTTAGCCATATTTTCCACAACCTGTACAGGATATCTTCCTACAGAAGTTTCTCCGGAAAGCATTACTGCATCCGCACCGTCCAATACAGAGTTGGCAACGTCATTTACTTCCGCTCTTGTTGGTGTTAAGCTGTTGATCATGGTTTCCATCATCTGGGTAGCAATGATAACAGGCTTTGAGAAGAATCTTGCTTTTTCTACCAGATTTTTCTGGATTGCAGGAACTTCTTCCATTGGAACTTCTACACCAAGGTCACCACGGGCAACCATTAGTCCGTCGCACTCTACAAGGATTTCCTCAATATTTTTAACTCCTTCAGGTTTTTCAATTTTCGCAATAATTGGAGTTTTGAATTTTCCGTTCGGATGTTTTGCAATTAATTCTTTCAGATCAATAATATCCTGAGCGTGACGTACGAAAGATAAAGCAATCCAGTCAACCTCCATATCAAGCATGAAATTGGCATCCTGAACATCCTTTTCTGTCAAAGCAGGAAGGGAAACATTCGTATTAGGTAGGTTAACTCCTTTTTTAGAACTTAACGGACCTCCTTGAATGGTTTTTGCTTTTACCGTATCTATCTCGTTGGTTTCAATAACCTCCAGCATAAGTTTCCCATCATCAATAAGGATTCTTTCCCCTACTTTTACATCCTGTGGAAACTGTTGGTACGTCATATACACTTTGGTAGAATCTCCTTCCATCTTTTCATTAGTGAAAGTAAGAATATCTCCAGGATTCAGGTACGAACCTTCTTTCACGACACCTACTCTTAGTTTAGGCCCCTGAAGGTCGCCCAAAATACCCACTGAATAACCATACTCGCTGTTTAGCTCTCTAATTATTTCAATATTTTTTCGAACTAAGTCGTAATCTGCATGCGAAAAATTTATTCTGAAAATATCAACACCCGCTTTCATCAGATCTAACATTACCTCCTTCGATGATGAAGCAGGCCCTAGTGTTGCGATAATTTTTGTCTTCTTTAAATACTTATTCATAATACTGGATAATTTGATAAAGTTCCTCTTCAGAACTCAGTGTGTAATCTTGAATTGGAAACACAAGATTTTCAGGGAGCAAAATTACGGAAAAATCAGGAAACTGTTCCGAACTATGCAAAATATATTCGACATCTACCTGATTATTTAATAAAAATTTAATGTTTTCTTCTTCTGTAAAGAGTTCCGTTTGAACTTTTTTTTGCTTACTTTCGGAAGATTTATTAGAAATAAAGGTAAAATAGGTCTTGGAAAACTTGTGGTAGGCTTCAAATCTTGGAAAAAAATAATCATAATATCCCCCATGAAAGACAAGATCTTTCTTTCTTGAAAAGTTGAGGTTGTTGGTCTGATTAATTTTAAAAAAAAACTCATGAGCGGGTATATCTTTTGCTAATCTTACCAATCCTATGGCAATATCTTCAAATTCTATATCATCCAGATCATAAAGTTTTTGGATTTCCAAGTATATTTTCTTTTTTGTTTAAAATATAAAATGCTCTTTGTGCAGCTTTTTCTTCAGCTTTTTTCTTGGAAGTTTCTGTTGCGTTGGCAATCTTTTCTTCTCCCAACCATACATGGCATCTAAATACGATTGATTTATTAACCTGTACTTCCTCGCAGGTTTCGTACTTTATATTTACCTTCTTCTTTTGGCTCCATTCCAGAAGGAGGCCTTTATAGCTTACAATTTTATTTTCAAGTTTGTTGATTTCGGAAGGCGTCAGCAATTTGTCCAGAATGATCTTTTTACAAGTATCATAATGGAAGTCTAAATAAACGGCACCGATTAAAGCTTCAAATAAATTTCCGGAGATATTCTCACCTAATGCGGATGAGCTGTTCTGCTTTTGCAAAAGGTTGGTAAGTTTGAGGTCTTCTCCTAATTTATTAAGGTTTTTCCTATTAACAATCTTAGATTTCATCTGCGTTAGATATCCTTCATTAGCCTGAGGATAGGTCTGAAACAAATGACAAGAAATAATTGTACCCAAAACAGAATCTCCTAAAAATTCAAGTCTTTCGTAATTGCTGTCTTGATTTTTAGAAGAATTTTTTAAAGAAAAAGCTTCACGGTAAAGAGCGATATTCTGTACCTCTGTACCCAACACTTTTCTAAGCTCGGTACTGAGAAAATACTCTCTCTCCGTTAATTGTCTTTTTCTTTTTTTGAGAAGGAATTTAGAAAAGTATTTCTGTAACTCCATTCATTGAATTTAGATTTTCTTAAATAGAACGCAAGCATTATGCCCGCCAAATCCAAAAGTATTGCTCATGGCTACTTTTACATCTTTCTTCACGGCAGTGTTAAACGTAAAGTTTAATCTGCTGTCAATATTTTCATCATCAGTAAAATGGTTGATGGTAGGAGGAACAGTACCATGAATAATAGTTCCTAATGCAGCAATAGCTTCAATAACACCGGCAGCACCCAAAAGGTGACCTGTCATTGATTTTGTAGAATTAATCTGAATATCATAAGCGTGCTCGCCTAATAATTTAGAAATTGCATTGGATTCTGCGATGTCTCCTAATGGAGTAGATGTACCATGCATGTTGATATGATCTACTTCATCAGCAGTTAAACCTGCATCTTCCAGACAACTTTTCATTACCAGATAAGCGCCAAGACCTTCAGGGTGAGGAGCCGTCATGTGATGTGCATCAGCACTTAAACCTCCTCCTAATAATTCTGCATAAATTGTAGCACCACGTTTTACCGCGTGCTCATATTCTTCAAGGATAATAGTTCCTGCACCTTCTCCTAATACAAATCCATCTCTGTCTTTGTCAAAAGGTCTTGATGCGGTTGTAGGATCATCATTTCTTGTAGAAAGTGCCATCATTGCATTAAATCCACCAACACCACTTGCTGTAACGGCCGCTTCAGAGCCTCCACATACAATAACGTCTGCTTTTCCCAGTTGGATCAGCATTTTTGAATCAATTATAGCATTTGCTGAAGAAGCACAAGCAGATACCGTTGTATAATTTGGTCCGTGGAAACCATATTCTATAGAGATATGTCCAGGAGTAATATCCGCAATCATTTTTGGAATAAAGAACGGGTTGAATCTCGGAATTTCCGTGTTTGCCCATCCTAATACTTCTGTTTCAAAAGTCTCTAAACCTCCGATTCCGGAACCCCAAATTACACCAACTCTGTTTTTATCTACATTGTCTTCTATAATTCTGGAATGTGCCACTGCTTCTCTGGCAGCAACAAGTCCCAATTGGGTATTTCGGTCCATTTTTTTAGCTTCTTTCTTATCGAAATGCTGTAACGGATCGAAATTTTTCACTTCGCAAGCGAACTTTGTTTTAAAGTTTGTGGCATCAAAAAGAGTAATCGGAGCGGCACCGCTCTCACCTTTTACAAGATTTTCCCAGTATTCTTTTGCATTATTTCCGATTGGCGTTATTGCTCCAAATCCTGTTACAACTACTCTTTTTAATTCCATAAACTTTGTTTAATTTCTTTTTTGTTGAAGAATATTATTTATTTACTACTTCCTCGATGTAAGCGATAGCGTGTCCTACAGTAGTAATTTTTTCAGCTTGGTCATCAGGGATCTGAATGTTAAATTCTTTTTCAAATTCCATGATTAACTCAACTGTATCTAGTGAATCAGCTCCTAAATCGTTAGTGAAGCTAGCTTCAGGAGTTACTTCTGTTTCTTCAACGTCAAGCTTATCAGCGATGATAGCTTTTACTCTTGATGCAATGTCTGACATAGTAAATTATTTTTTTAATTGTTAGATGGTGCAAATATATAAAATTCTTTACGATAAAACATTTTTTTAGTCTTTTTTGTGGTCAGTAGGCTTTCATTTTAGGTTGTAGAGTTTTAGTGTTTTAGTTTTCAGGTGTTTATAGATAGGAGGTTATATTGGCTTGAATTTTAAATTCGGATCAGTTGATCTTTTTTAAGGTCAGTCTATTTTAAGATAGAGCCGGATTTTATCTTAATGGGATTATTTTGCAGAGAAAAACATAACGTTTTTGATAGAATAAACTGAAAATAGAGTGAGTGAAATAATGGTGAAAATTATTGCAAACTTATTCAGTCCTCGATCTCAATAGCATCATATATATCTTCTTTTAAGATGACACTTTTGGGAAATTTGATCAATAAGCCCTTCAGACATGCTGTGAAATCTTTATTTTGAAATTTGTAAACGAGATAATCGAAACGGGAAGATATCCATTCCAGACTGTCTTCGTCCAGGTGGTTGAGTGTTTGTATTGCCTGCTGTACATCAGAAAGCAGGATTTCAACAATTAAATCTTTGTCTTGTGGAACAGTAGGATCGTTCAGATGTTTATTCTTGATCCCTTCGATAATTTTTACAATTCTTACTTCCACTTTTTAGGTTGAATAGTTTCTTCAAATATATTATTTTTTATGCTTCAATGTGAGTGAAAATTGTTAAATAATTATTGTGAAATATGAAATTATCTCAAGTTCATTAGTTCATAAACAGAATTTTTATATTGTATTATTCTCTCTTATAATTAATGTAAATGGGTGTGTTTAATTTTGAGCTTTTTAACAAAGTTTAATTGAGCTTTTCAGCAAAATGAAGACGTTGATATTATCAGAACTTTGTCCTGTAAAATTAAAACCAATACAGTATGAAAAGTATAGACAAAGCCTACATCAATGGCGAATTCACAGAGTTGAACGGAAAAGAAGTTTTTGAACTGATTAATCCTTCCAATCATCAAAAGATAGGGGAAGTGCTATTAGGAGATGAAATTGATACCCGAAAAGCAGTTGAAGCAGCTAAAAATGCTTTTACAACATTTTCAAAAACAAATATAGAGGAACGTATTGTAATTCTTAGCAACTTAAAAAAGGCTGTTGCAGAAAGAGAAGAAGACCTTATTGAAACAATGATTCTTGAATATGGCGGAACAAGACAGTTTTGTACTATGGGCTTTCAGAACATGGTAAGCGCTTTCGATAATATGATAGAAACGCTGCGTCATTTTGAATTTTCAAGAAAAGCAGGAAATACCCTTGTGCAGATGACTCCGGTTGGAGTTGTGGGGATCATTACGCCATGGAATTCCAGCAATAGCTTTATTTGTAACAAATTTGCTACCGCTGTGGCTGCAGGCTGTACGGTAGTGGTGAAACCTAGTGAAATGAGTGCATTGCAGACTCAGATCATTATAGAATGTTTCCATAATGCAGGACTTCCTAAAGGAATTTTTAATGTAGTAAACGGCTTAGGAAGTGTTGTTGGTAATGAAATTGTGAATAACCGTGATATTGCTAAAATATCTTTTACAGGATCTACCCAAACCGGGAAAATGATTGCTAAAGGAGCTGTAGATTCGATGAAAAGAGTTACCCTGGAGCTTGGTGGAAAATCGCCTAATATTATCCTTGATGACGCAGACCTGAACCAGGTAATTCCTCAGGCTGTTTTTGGAGCCTATATGAATAGTGGACAGGCTTGTATAGCTCCTACGCGTTTATTGGTTCCACAATCAAAAATAGAAGAAGTAAATGTAATTGCAAAAGCAGTTGCTCAGCAAGTGGTTGTTGGGAATCCTTCCAATGAAGCTACGAATGTGGGGCCTATGGTTTCTGAAAAACAATATGAAAGAGTACAAGCCTATATCCAAATTGGAGTAGAAGAGGGTGCTGAGTTATTGGTAGGAGGAATAGGTAAACCAGAGGGACTTGAAAACGGTAACTTTGTTAAAGCAACTATTTTTACCAATGTTAGAAATCATATGAGAATTGCACAGGAGGAAATTTTTGGTCCGGTACTTTCCATCATTCCTTATAATAGCGAAGAAGAAGCTGTTGCTATTGCTAATGATACGTCTTATGGATTAGCAGCTTATGTTTCTTCCTCAGATGAAAAACGAGCATTGAATGTCGCTTCACAAATTGAAGCAGGGAGAGTATGTGTGAACGGATTTAAGCATGATCCTTTAGCTCCGTTCGGAGGATTTAAACAATCTGGAATTGGAAGAGAATTTGGAGCTTATGGATTGGAAGAATATCTGGAGCCGAAATCAATCTTAGTATAAAAGATAATTAAAAACATTACCTTTAACAGTCAGGTCAAAGACCTGACTGTTATTAATAGATTATAAAATGTCTGAAAATTTAGATTACATCAACTATTCATGTTACTTTACAGTTTTTCGAGAAGGAGAGCAATTTGTCTCTTATAATGCCCTGTCTATGGTGATCTCTGGTGAAATGGAACTTAATGACGGAGAAAAGAGACAAATATTTCGGAGTGGAGATATTTATCTTGTAAGAAAGAATCAGTTGTTGAAATTTCTCAAAAGACCTGGAGAAGAATCCGGATTTAAATCTTTGTCCATGAGGTTTGATGATGAAATGCTAAAGCAGATGAGTCAAGATGAGAACTTTGTGATTCCGGAAAAGATCAAAATGCCGGTCTTTACAGATTTGTCACAGGTTCCTTATTTAAAATATTTCATGGAATCTCTGCTTCAATATCAGGATCTTTTGGAAAATAAATCTCCAGAATTGGCATTGTTGAAGCAAAAAGAAGCGTTGCTTCTTTTATTTAGACATGATCCATCACTGAAAAATATTCTATATGATATTTCTGATCCTTATAAGATAAATCTTGAGGAATTTATGCAAAAGAACTATCATTTTAATGTAAAACTTGACCGGTTCGCCTACCTTACAGGAAGAAGTCTGGCTTCTTTTAAAAGAGATTTTCAGAAAATATTCGGCATGGCTCCAGGAAAATGGCTGCTACACAAAAGATTACAGGAAGCCAGATATCTTTTGGAACAAGGGAAAAAAATATCAGATATCTATCTTGATCTGGGATTTGAGGATCTTTCTCATTTTTCTTTTGCTTTTAAAAAGCAGTTTGGATTATCGCCAAGTAAGCTGTTGCTATGAGAATATCTATTTTAAATACGATTAAAATAAAAAAGAGAATCTAAATTTTAGATTCTCTTTTTGTGGAGTTGGAGGGACTACTTTTTTGAATGTAATTTACTTTGGCTTTACTTTCGTATCTACTATAAAGCCTTTATTAAAGGTAGTTTAATTAAAATTGAATTTAATTTGATTAAATGATATTTAAATATTTCGGATACAATTTTAAAAATGGATATCATATTATGGCATCAGTTAGTTATTATTTAAGAAGTAAGGTCTTAGACAAAGAATGTACGATTTGGGTACGGTTTAGAGATAAAACTATTGATCTAAAAGTCCCAGTGCCTTTCTTATCATGCAAGCCAAAGGATTGGAAAGATGGAAAATGTAAGGTGGCCTCTAAAAAGGTTTCTGAAAATGATGTTGATACAATTAATGTACGTTTGTCAAAATTGGAAGCAGATATAGTTTCAAAATATAAATCAGATAATCCAGAGGTTGATATTAAAGAATGGTTGGAATCGGTTATCGAACCACAAAAGATGAAAGTTAATGAAGAAACTAAATATTCTGATGAAGTGCTTTCTTTCTTTGATGTGTATATAAATTTAAAGAAAAATGAAAATGCTTCTCTTTCTACAATTAAGAAGGCTAATGTTGTAAAGAACTTGCTAAGCAGGTATATTGAACATAAACAAGCAAAGAAAAAAACATTTGCAAATTTAAAATTTAAAGACTTAGACAATCATTTCAGAACTGATTTTGAAAGTTATTGTAAGAAAGAAATGTATAGTATCTCTACTACTTACAGAGATTTAAAGTTTCTAAAAACTATCTGTAAAGTAGCTGAATCATTTGACATTGATGTTCATAAGCACGTTATAGGTTGGAGGTTTGAAGTAGAGAAAGCTACAAAGCATATTCCTAAATCAATTTATTTAACGTTTGAGGAGCTTGAAAAAATTGAGAATGCAAAAATGCCACATGATTATCTGGATAATGCGAGAGACTGGCTTTTAATTGCTTGTTATACCGCACAGCGTGTTAGTGATTATTTGAGATTTACATCACAAATGATTGTAGAAGATACAGAAGGGCAAAAGTATATTGAATTTACGCAGAAAAAGACTAATGCTAAAATGAAAATTCCTCTATTGAAAAAGGTTTTAGAGATTTTAGCTAAGAGAGCAGGAGAATTTCCACGTTCAATATCAGAAGTTAATCTTAATCTTTATATAAAGCAAGTTTGTGAGATTGCTAAACTTAACGAAATGATATATAACGGAAAGACTGAAGTTATAAAAAGAGAGGGAGAGAAGAGTATTACACGAAAAGTTTTTGGAGAATTTCCTAAACACCAATTAGTAACCTCACATATTGGACGTAAAAGCTTTGCTTCAAATTTTTATGAAAAGATACCCACTGCTTATTTACTGAATTTTACGGGGCATACTACAGAGAAACAGCTATTAGCATATATTAATAAAACTGATGTAGAGAAAGCTAAGTCGACTGCTAAATTTTTCAGTAATTTAGGGTATTAATGTTTTTTTTCAAAAATAAAATATTTGGCACGATTTTTGATAAATAGATAAATTAGAGAGCTTAGAAATATTTTATTAAATTATTATATCAAAAAGCTTTTAGTAATTATTTTAACAAAGGAAAAGTTAAAATAACGTAAAAAACCTATAAATGTTACATTAGCATTCATAGGTTTTTTGCTTTAAAGGCAGTAATTGAATTTTTATTGTCTAGTAGGAAAGTTATGTCCTTTAATTAAAAAAACGAATATATAAAATAGTAAATAAAGAATAAGAACATAATAATAATTTGAAGATAGACTAAAAGACCTTTTAAACAAAGGGGTCTTTTTTTTATACCCAAAAATTTATTATGCATAAAATAACAGTAATAAATAAAATAATACAAAATGAACACTGTACAACTTGTAAACGTACCAAAAGAGGAATTAATTACTGAAATTGAAAAAGTAGTTATGAAAGTATTAGAAACCCTTAAAATCGGACAACAAACCGAAAAAGAAAAAGAGCTTTATACCAGAAAAGAAGTGATGGAACTCCTAGGTGTCACTTATTCTACACTTTTTAACTGGAATAAGAAAAAGATTTTAGTACCCAGAAAAATCGGGCATAAAGTGTATTATGATAGAAAAGAAGTTTTAGCGTGTAAAAATACTTAAAAACAAAAAATATCTATCAAGCGGAAATTTATAAATAAAATATAAAGAGACTTATAGAATTTAAGCTTAGTGTAATTTAAAAATAACAAAATTCGACGTGCAAACATATCCGTAATAACTATTATGGGAGGAATTGTCGTGTCCAAAATTTAATGAGTAAACATTTATATAATTAAAAATCAATTTATTATGAATTTAAGTAAAAATAAAAATATCCACATTGAAATGCTATTACTAGCAGTTGTACAAGAGTTAAAAGAACAACTTCATTATGAAATGAAAGAAGCCTTAGCAGGGAGAACATCTCATTTAGCAACTAAAATAAATGCTATTGAAGAAAGAAAATCTGAAGACCTTTTGTCAATCAAGGAAGCTGCTGGTTTATTAGGAGTGAGCAAAATAACGCTTTGGAGATTAAGAAAATCAGGAGAAATAAAAACCTACATGCTCGGATCACAAATCTATTTCAAAAAATCTGATATTTTAAAATCGCTAATTCCTGTAAGCTAACGTGTTATTGGTAATGATTTTTAGTTCAAAATTTTAATAAACAAAATATAGTAGAAACATTTAATAAACAATTTTATAATGAAAAATAATAAAAAAACTCAAGTAAAAAGTAAAGAAGCTGATAATAGAACAACGAAAACGTCTGGTAGCGAAAAATTCAAGCGGGAGTTTATACTTGCTGAAATCACATATCAACATGAATTAGAAGTAAGACTAAGAAAAGAAGCAGTTGACTTACATTTTGAAGTTGACAGCGAAGAGCAAATATGGGCTTATAAAGATTCTAAAGTGGTAGCTGATATTTATATTGAAGAAGAATGGGATAACAAAATTAATGCTTTAATAGATATTAACCCTTACTCTAAAGTCACATTTAAGAAAGTTGAAAAGAAACTCCGAGATTTTTTGTTCAATGAATGGAGCAGAGAACAATATGAAAAACTTGAAATTAGCGAGTCTTGCCTAAGTAAAGACCCTGAAAACTGGAAAGATTCTCAATAAAAAAATATTAACTCGCAATTGGAAATTCCTTTTTTTTTAGATGTGTTGGAATTTCCATTGCTTAAAATTTAAGATCATGTCAAAAAAACTATTATCTAAAAATCAAACAGCAAAAAAGCTAACTAGAAGTGAAAAACAAAGGATTACGATCGCTAATCTAGCATTAATTCCTTCTGTAATTAAAAATTATATAGATACACTCGTAAAGGTTTGCCGCCCGACTTTTACCTACAAATTAAAAGTTGAGTTTTTCTATTATATCATTACAACGATAATAAAGCGCCAAAATACCTATGAAAACAAAACACTTGAAAATATTCCTGTCGCTCTTAATGCAAAGATTCTAAAGGGGATTAAATCAGATTATAATGAATATATAGATTGGCTTATTAAGCAAGAAGTTATTTTCAAGGCCGAAAATTACGAGCCTGGACGTTCTTCAAATAAATATTGCTTTGCCAATTTTATTTTGCCAATAAATATATTACTAGGAAAAAGGTAACAGAAAAGAAAAAAATGGATAATGTTAGAGCTTTGATGAAAGGAGTTATTTTTACTCTATTTTTCAGTGGTACAAATACAAGGAACTCGGATTATAAAACTTTTAAAAAAGCTTTTCCGAATTTAATTGGATTAATAGAGGTTTTCAAGATGAAAAGTAATGCTGATTTCTCCAAGCTATTACAAAATATTGAATCAGAATGCATTATTGATTTTGTATCAAAGAAAATCGCCAATGAGTACCCAAAAATGCGATTATTTACCATTCATGACTCAATCTCTACCACAGAGAATTACGCAGAGATTTTAAAGTCTTTAATGCCTCAATATGTCTATGAATATACAGGATTAATACCTAAAATACAAGAGGAAAAATGGAAGAAACATGATTTTCAAATTGATTATAAAAAGAAAGTAGAATTGCATCCCGAATGGTATTGATAATAAACATTAATGTAACAATATCTGATTTGAATGAAAACTTCAAAAAACGCTTTTTTTATTAATTAAAATCATTTTATTAATTAGGTTTACAATAGATTTTTATTTTCTGTTAGTATGTAAAATAGTTATCAGTCCTTTATGTTGCAGAATTTGAAAGAAACGTTCTCTGGTAGAGGGGTTGTGCAGGGTGAAGATCCTTCAAAATCATTATTGGAAAGTAAATGTTTATATGAAAATTTACAGGTTTTTCCTTTGAATTTTCAAAAAAAAGTTTAATTAATCTCAAACAGAACTTAAAGAAAATGTAAAGAGTCTTATAAAATAATTTTCTTTTAAAGTATCTTAAATCTACATCATGGATGTAAGCGGTTTCTAAGGGTGATTTAGCGTGTTTTTGCTGAAAAACCACTGGTCTTACAATTAATAAAAACAGGCTTTTTGAGCCTGTTTTTATCAAAAAAATTTATTTATAGTTTATTTTGTGATTTAATTCAATTGGATTATTTTTTTGTAAAATATTATTTTGCATTTCTTTATTCTTTATAGAAATATCCATTGTATTACCTTTCGGGTCGGTAAATGTAACTGTTTTTCCCATTGCTACTTTTGAATTTACATCATATGGATCATTAAAAAATGATTTTGCAAGTATTTCATATTTTTTCCAATCAATTTTTATTGCTTTTTTGCGTGCATCAAAAATATTCCCGCCTTTTTTGACTTCTATTAAATTAAATGAATATTCATTGTTTGAATCTTGAATAGAAATAATCAGACCAGGCAAACCATTAAAAATATAAGGACCATCTCCAAAAGGCAATTCTGTAGTAAACCAAGCAATCCAGTTTCTTCCTCCATAATTGGTTTCTGCTTTTTGAGATTTATATTTTCCTATAATTTTTTGTTCTGAAGTTATTTTCCAGTCTAATATTTCCTCAATCGGAAGAAAATAATCTGTTCCCAAATAAGTTATTACTTTTTCAATCTTATTTTGAGTTAGATTCTTTTTGATATAGAATTGGTTTTCAACACCCATTTTATACCTTCCGTTTCCATTATTCAACTTTATTGAATCTGATTTTTTGTCTTGTGCCTCTCTAAAAATTGAAGTATTATTTTTTAAATCCAAAATCATATTATCGGAATAAACATCATCTGCTTTTTCTGAATTCAGTTTGTATTTTGCTTCGTAAATAAAACTAAATTTTTGAGAGAAGCAAAATGTAGAAATTCCAAGAAAAAATATTATAAATTTCATTTTTGACAAGTATTTGTTTAAATTTTCTTCTAAATTTGTTTAAAGGGAAGTGTCTTTTCATTATTTTTTAACCAAATCTTGCATCCCATAAAAATTGATGGCTTTTTGTTTTAAAGGACTTTTACTCCATTCTTCCCATTCTCCTGTGTAGGGATCATAACCACATTTTAAAGGTTTTGAGATGTCTAAACCTTGTTTGTTTTTGTGGGTTTGTTCTGTGAAAGCTCTACAATCAGTGCAGATGTAGCGGAACTCACAATCTTTACAAACTTCTATATTATCTTTGGTAAGATTCCAATATTTTTTGAAATATTTTTTGTTTAATGCTTCTTCTAAAGTTGTATCTTTTATATTCCCAAAACTTTGTGGCATTGCGGGACAATTTTTGATATTACCATTGATATCTATTGCGATTTTTTTATAGAGACACGAATTATGATTGATAGCTTCTAAAATTTTGGGGAGATTTGTGTTGAAATATTTTAAATCTACTTTGCCACAAGAATTGATTTTTAATTCATGTTTTATAAAATCTACACTGAATCTATATTTATCTTTTGGCTTAAAAGGATTTTTTTCACAATTATAAAATACCAAACTATAAATTCTTCCTGTTTCCGAATTGAGTTTTTCAATGAAATCTAAATTTACTTCTTCATGATAATGTAAAAATAATTCTATTCCGCAAAGTACGGATGTCTCAAAATATTTATCGATTTGCTTTATTTCTTCAAAACTTAGATATTTTTCACAATATATAACCAAATGTTTAATATCCAAACTTTCTATTGATTCTTTGATTTTTTCTAAAATAGAAATATTATCCAATTCAATAAAGATATTAGAAATCCTGCTGGAGTCATGAAATTCTAAAGATATGGGTGGAAAGTTCCTATCCCAGTCTTTATTTGAAATAAAACCGTATTCTTTTTCTAAAAGAAAATTCAAATACTCTTCAAATAATTGTTTGGAATCTTCATCGTACATTTCTATTATATTTTCAATAGAATTATTTTTTAATTCTTCGATAATTTCATCTAATTCCAATGGCATCAATTCTGAAGTATTTCTTTGAAGGTCAGAAATAAGAATTCTTGTTGCTCCTTTTGTTACAAAAATATTGCTGAATAAATTGAAATATCTCATATAAGTCTTGTTAAAAATTTCCCAGGTTTTTCTCGGACATAAAAATCGGTTTGGTATTTTTTAGATTTAACATAATAAACTATTTCATTCCTTGAAACTCCAATTCTTTTTGTCCTTATAACTTCCATATATTTGAAAGTCAGAGGCAAATTATTTTTTTCTTCAAATAAATTTTTCATAGATATGTTGCGATTTCTTTTTCTAACGAATAATTACAAAAAAATGAAAGTCCTAAAAACTGCCCAATCGGATTTACTTCTAAAAAAAAATATTTTTCTCCACTCTTGATAAAATCTAGAGAGCCACAGTTTAAATCTAAAGAAAGCATTAATAAATGAATTTTTTCTTCAATACTTTTTGGTAGATTATATCTAACATTTCTATTAGGTACTTCAGTATTATATTTTCTAAAATCAACTTTAGTTTGCTCATCATTTTGGGAAAATATTGCGAAAGACCAACATTTACCATCAAGATAAAATGTTCTGATTTCAAAATCTTTCTCAATTTTTTCTTGAAAAAAAGAAATGAAGAAATCATTTTTTATATGCTCATCCACAACTGCAGTATATAATACCCCGTCAGTATCTTTTGCAATTGATTGAAGCGTAGGATTTCCAGCGATTGGTTTTGTAATCGTCCTTCTCAATTTAACATTTTTTGTATTATTTGATAGATAATAGTCTGGAACATCTAAACCTGCTTTCCTTGCCTTATCTAAAACCAATAATTTATTTACATGTGTATTAGATTGTTTGTTAAGATTCTTTTTTGACTCTAAAATGTGCATCACATATTCTTCTAACCAATGCTGAGTTTCATTCATATGGATATTTACTCCCTCATTATCGTAATAAAATCGTTTAAATTTTATCCCACCTCTTCTGTACCAAACACTAGTAATTTCATCCAAAAAAAAATGATTTTTTTCACTTTCGAGAAAAATCTTAGCGTCTTTCATTTTTATCTCAAATGTTTCATCTTCATGAATAAGAATAAATTTTTTTTCAAAACGAAATAGCCATTTTATAACTTCTGTTGTCGTAATTTCTTTTTTTTTCGAAATAATTAAAATCATCTTTACTGTGTTAATTATAATTTATTTTATGATTGAGTTCAATTGGATTATTATTTTCTAATATTTGGAATATATTTCACCTTATAGAGAACACGAGTGTTCTGAGCTAAATAAAAGGAACTTAATAATACAAAAAATAAAATTTTTATAAATAATGTGAAACAAAATTTATAAAAAAAGGGCATTTGCGCCCCTTTTTTTAACCTAAATCAGTACTAGGTCCATGCCAACTTACCCGTCCTTCATACTTCCAAACGCCATTCGTATCAGAATAATAATCTGTATCTCCACCACCAACAGAATTATACACATTAGACGCTTCCATGCTAGTGCTATCTGCTCCTCCTTTGATAGATTTTAAATCTACCAGTTTTTTGTTTTCTAATGAAGAGAAATTTTTCTTCATTCCTGTTAATTTTTTCATGATAAAAAAATAGTTTTTGATTTTCCTACTCGTTAGCTTTTCGGATTCCGCTTTGATTTTGCTAAAAATAGTGATTTTTTTTATTCGAAATTATATTTCATTAAAAAAAACCATTTAACATCTATACTTTAGAGAAATACTCAAAATTCATCAGGTCTTTGGAAACATTGCTCTCTGTGTCCCGTTTTCGTTCTTTTATTTTTTGCAAGAGTTGTTTGGCTGTTTTTTGGATTCCAGACTTGAAACTCTTCAAATCTTGCTTGTTATCATAAAAATCATTTTCTACGGTGAAATTGACATCTCCTAATGAGTAATTTTCGGAATCCATCGCCGTGAGCTTGTTGTAAGTATCATAGTACGATTGTGTTCCTGCTTTTCCTGAGAGTGATGGCGAATCAAAAGGCATATTTCTGCCGTTTTCTACCCAACGCCTGAATTCTGCTTGTCGAACTTCTGCTATATCCCGTTCTATATCCTGCATAATTGCATTGTTCCTTGAATTTACCCATGTATCATAATCATTGGACTGTACGGAACGTGAATGGCTGGGCATGGTTGGTGTGTAGCTTTTACGGTCTGTCGGACTTCCATAATTATTATTGTAATAATTACCTAAACTACTTGTTTGTGGTCTGGAAATATATGGCAAGTTAGGGATTTGGGAAACTAACTGGCATATACATAATGAGACAGCGGTAAAATAAATTTTTCGCATGGCATTTGTTGTTTTATGGTGACAATTTATATCAAATCAGGTAATTATCAAATAGGTATTTTCCCATATTTTGAATTATCCCTGCAAAGCTATGACTATAAAGTGTCAAAACCTGTCGTGTTATAACAGGTTTTGAAGTATTTAGCATTTTTCCCTTTTGAAATGTTTTTTTATTACATTGATGATGAATTTCAAAACTTTCATAAAGTAATAAGCACAACCCATGTACAGAATAAGAATTGAAACCATCATCAAAATAAACGACACATCATCCCAAATGCTGTATGGTTTAAACTTGATTGCTGGAAAACAACTTGTTTGCGCTTGTAGTTGCAATATCATTTTGCGTTATTAAATGGGTTTTTCCCCTCACGCATAAATACCGTTCCCATTTTTTGATACTGAATAGGTTGTTGTTTAACACAAACCGTATAAATTCCACTTCCAAAACCGTTTTGCGCTCGGATAATGATTACTTCCTTTTCACTAACTCCATTATCAATCGCTACAAACTTTTTGAGACGGTTGTTTTTAAGTGGCTCTTTGAAATCTTTCGGTAAATCGCACTCTTTTGTAGTTTGTAGCTCTTTCGGCTTGTCTTCCTGTGCGAAATAAAGAGTTGGTAATGCGAACATTACAGTAAAAATCAATTTTTTCATAATATTTAATTGTTTTAAAGGTCAATTTGTAATATTAGTAGGCTTACAATTCCCATTATTAGTAAAAGAATTCCCATACAGCCACTTTGTGAGACGTTGTTTGTATAGGTAGGTGATGATTTGATTGTGTTTTTTTCAGAATTGTATTTGTTGATAACTCCTTGCGGATTTAAACCACTCATAAATAATGGCTTATTGCCTATCTTCTCTTCAAATACTTCGCAACATTCTTTTGCGTAAATGTAAACTGTCGGGGCAAACATGAGACGTGCTATTGCTCCCTCAAGGGGATATTTGTCTTCTCTCCAAAATGCAATATCGCCTTTTCCGCCAATCATTTTGTAGGCATTTATCAAGTGTGGATTGGGTTTTAAATCTCCGAACATGAGATTTTTATGAAAGTCTTTGTTAAGAAGGTGTTTTGTTTTGCTTACAAACTCCCAATATTTCATGTTTGTTTTTTTCTCGCTCCATTCAGTCTGGTCTAAGGGATACCCTGAAAAGGCGTTTTCCCCTACACCCCCTGCCTTTTAAACTTCAAGATTATTTTTCACTAGCTATGTGGTAACCTCAATATTTTTTAAGATGTTTTTACGGAAAAGATTTACAACTTCATAAACCATGTAGATATTATTATATAGATGATTGATTATGCAATGATGTATATATTGAAAAAGGAATCAAAGGGTTTAGATTAGATGTGTCAAAACAAAGGTGTTACGCACTCCTGAAAATTGAATTGTTTATTTTTCCAATAAATGAAACCATTATAAAAGAGCTAAAATTCATTATTAAAAATCATAGCTCCTTATATATTCTATATATCTAAAATGGTATTTATCTATTTGAAATTATTTCTGTAATTCGTATCTTTACATTTGATAAAACCTTATGATGGAGGCTTTATTCAAATGAATTAAATGAGGTTTAATTAGATATAATAATTACCAATATAAATTTTTCGGATACAATTTCGGACACAAAATAAAAAAGAGAAAATGTAATTATTTAAAATTCAATAATTTACAAATTCTCTTTAGTTTAGAAAGTGGAGTTGGAGGGATTCGAACCCTCGTCCAAACAAGCAATACATAAGCTTTCTACATGCTTATTCTACCATTGGTTTTCGACTGAAAGCAGAGGATAGACACCCAACTTCCAACTTATCTTCTAAAGTTTTCGATCTCGTTGCGAAGAAAAACGAGACTTATTTCCGCATTCCTATATCCCAGAATCAAACGCCGCAGAACAGAGCATTTGTGGAATATCTTGCTTCCCTACTGAAATCTTCGGGAAAACGCTTGATCTACTATACTTCGATATTAAGCTGCAAGAGCGAACTCTTCGTTGCCAGTTAAAATTTTGTAGCAAGGGATTATAGAGATCGCGCTACGGTTCTCTGCATGCTTACTTACCCATTGGTCTTGCTGTCGAAACCAGTCAACCCCATGAATAAAGTGAATGCAAAGATAATGCTTTTTGTTTACATTTCATTAATCATGTGTTTTTTAATGAAATTAAGATGATTAAAAGAAGCTGAAGGGCTGTAATTTAAATGTTTAGAAAATGTGGATAAAAAAAATAGGGAGTGCTAACTGCCTTTAATGCTGGGTTTTTGATCGGGTTTGATTAGGGTTGGAGATTGTTTCGTGTAATATATTTTGTACTTTCAGAAAAAAAGTCTAGTTTTGCAATCCAAAATGAGATGTAAAATATGTTAATAATTCCAGTAAAAGATGGTGAATCCATCGACAGAGCTTTAAAAAAATACAAGAGAAAATTTGATAAAACAGGTACTGTTCGTCAATTAAGATCTAGACAAGCATTTATCAAGCCTTCTGTAACTTTGAGACAATCTAAGTTAAAAGCTGCTTACAAACAAAGAGCACTTAGCAAGGAAGAGCAGGCTTAAGATTTTTTCTTAACCATATATTAATTCACTTCTTAAATTCTTATATTTGAGGAGTGAATTTTTATTTTTATACCTATGATGCTGGAAAAGTTTTTAGAATATCTGCAATTCGAAAAAAGATATTCTCCTCATACTATAACAAGCTATAAAAAAGACCTTGAAGACTTTTCTCATTTCTACCTTCGGACAGAATCTTCAGAAAATATTAATAGGGCGGACAAAAAAGTTATCAGGAACTTTATTGTAGAACTAAGTGAAAATAATATTTCCAAAAGAAGTATCAATAGAAAACTGTCTTCTCTACGGAGTTTTTACCTGTTCCTTCTTAAAATAGGCGAAATTCAGGTTTCTCCAACAGAAGGGATCTCTTCCCTGAAATTTTACGCTGAAAAGCAAATTCCCATGTCTAAAGAAGAAATGGAAGACCTTAATGACAGAGTCTTCGGGCAGGATCATGATATATTGGGAAAATGTATCATTGAAGTGCTTTATCAGACTGGTATGCGAAAAGCTGAACTTTGTGGCCTGATATTTGAGAATGTTAATATAGACGGAAATGAATTAAAGGTAATAGGAAAGGGGAACAAGCAAAGAGTGATTCCAATTTCCGAAGACTTGTCGGTGCTTCTTAAAAGCTATATAGAGATAAGAAAGCCGCAAGCAGAATTTCAAACCTGTTTTTTTGTCAATAATAAAGGGAAAAAACTCAACGAAAAATTTGTTTATGTGGTAGTTAATAAGTACCTTAGTCTTATAACAACAAAAGAAAAAAAAAGTCCTCACATCCTTCGGCATAGCTTTGCTACTCACGTTTTGGATAATGGGGCGGAGATCTCCAAAGTAAAAAAAATATTAGGGCATTCCAGTCTTGCCAGTACTCAGGTCTATACGAATGCTAATATTGAACAATTGAAAAAAGTGTTTAATCAGGCTCACCCTCGAGCGTCAAAAAAAGAAGAATTATGAAGATTTCAGTTCAATCAATTGGTTTAACACCACACGAACCACTAGAGTCACACATCGACAAAAAAGTTAGCAAGTTAGATACCTTCTATGACAAAATTCAAGAGTGTAAGGTATTCTTAAAGGTAGAAAATAACGCGGATAAAGCGAATAAAACAGCTGAGATTATTTTAGCGGTTCCGGGTGACGATATCGTAGTAAAGAAGACTTCTGCAAGTTTTGAAGAAAGTTTGGACCTTTGTGTTGATACTGCTAAAAAGCTACTAATCAAGAAAAAAGAAATGGCTTAGAAAAAAAAGTTAAAAAAAGTTTATAAAATATTTGAGAATTCAAAAAATCCGTTCTATATTTGCACTCGCAAAAAAGGAACAGCGATCTTTTGAATTCTTTTTTATATTTGCCTCCATAGCTCAGTTGGCCAGAGCACGTGATTTGTAATCTCGGGGTCGTGGGTTCGAATCCCTCTGGAGGCTCAATTTAATATAAAATATCTGGGGAGATTCCAGAGTGGCTAAATGGGACTGACTGTAACTCAGTTGCTTCGGCTTCGTAGGTTCGAATCCTGCTCTCCCCACAATATTTTTTTTAAAAAAAACTTGCAAGATTAAATTAATTTTCTTAGTTTTGCACAGCGTTTACCAATAGTTTTGGAAACAAAATTGCGGAAGTAGCTCAGTTGGTAGAGCGTCAGCCTTCCAAGCTGAATGTCGCGGGTTCGACCCCCGTCTTCCGCTCAAAAAAATCACTGTAAAAGGTGATGCTTTTTAACACTGAAATGTGTAGAGTAGAATTTCTCAATCGCTTTCAGTCTAAATATTAAATGCCTCCATAGCTCAGTTGGCCAGAGCACGTGATTTGTAATCTCGGGGTCGTGGGTTCGAATCCCTCTGGAGGCTCAATTTAATATAAAATATCTGGGGAGATTCCAGAGTGGCTAAATGGGACTGACTGTAACTCAGTTGCTTCGGCTTCGTAGGTTCGAATCCTGCTCTCCCCACATTTTATATTAGAAAAAAAAGTTGCAAGTTTGAATTAATTTTCTTAGTTTTGCACAGCGTTTACCAATAGTTTTGGAAACAAAATTGCGGAAGTAGCTCAGTTGGTAGAGCGTCAGCCTTCCAAGCTGAATGTCGCGGGTTCGACCCCCGTCTTCCGCTCAAAAAAAATCACGCTACTTAGTGTGATTTTTTTAGTTAATGCCGACTTAGCTCAGCGGTAGAGTGCTTCCTTGGTAAGGAAGAGGTCACGGGTTCAAGTCCCGTAGTTGGCTCTCGTTTTTCCCGAATTTCTTTCGGGATTTTTTTTTGCTTACATTTTAACATTCCCAATTTTGACTGAATAGTTTGTGATCAGAATTGCTCTGTAACTTTTTGTGGAATGTACCAGAATTTCTCCTTTTCCATTTAAAACAGAATGCATCTTACAAAATTTGTGAAACAGATGTTTATATTTAAAAAAACATAAGATGAGATTCCTTTACTTTTTAAAACGGTCATCATAAAAATTTTCATTAAATTCGTGTAAAATAATTTTTGATGAATATTCTTTTATTAGAAGACGATCTCATTCTTTCCGCAGAGCTTTGCCGATTTTTAGAATCAAATAACTTTACCTGCGATAAAATATATGACGGAGAAACTTTTCTTCGCCAGATTAAAAGCAATACCTACGATCTATATCTGCTCGATATCAATGTTCCTAAGATAAACGGACTGGATGTTTGTCAGACAATCCGTTCATTCGATAAAAATACTCCGATCATTATTATTTCGGCCTACGGAGACATTTCGGATAAGAAAGATGCCTTCACCCGTCTTGCTGATGATTATTTGGTAAAACCTTTCCAGTTTGAAGAATTGCTTTTGAGAATGAACTCTCTTTTAAGAAGGAAAGCACCATCTGATTCTTCGGATCAGGATATTTTGAGAGTGGATGATCTTATTATCAATAAAACCGAGCAGAAGGTGTACCGCGGCGGAAATGAGATCACGCTTACATTAAAAGAGTTTCAGTTGTTGGTTTACCTTGCAGAGGCGCAGGGTAGAACCGTATCCAAGCAGCAGATTACAGAACATGTTTGGGAACATAATTTTAACACGAATACAAACACCGTAGAAGTCTATATCAATTTCCTAAGAAAAAAGATTGATAAAGATTTTAAAATAAAACTTATCCATACACGCTCCGGCTTCGGATATTACTTAAGCCCTTTATAAATGTCTTTAAAGAGAAAGATAGCTTTAACGATCAGTATTGCCTTTTCATTGCTTTTTGGAATGGTGATGGCGGTTATTTATCTATCTTTTAACGATTTTAGAAGAGATGAGTTTAAAGAAAGATTCAGGCAAAGGCTGGAATTTACTACTCATTTTATTTCCAAGTCTAAAGATTTTGAAGAAGAAGCCCCGGTTTTTTTCAATGAAAATTCTGATAATATTCTTTTGAACGAAAAGATTTTAATTTTCAACGAAAAGAAAGAACTCATCTACAGTACCATTAAGGACCGGAATGTGACCTGGGATAGTGCAATGCTTAAGGAGCTTGACAGGAAAAAGATTATTTATACAGAGAAAACTGTTCCCGAAATCTACGCTGCGCTTAGAAACATCAATGGGGAAAACTATTATATTCTTACCAGCGCCTTTGATACCAATGGTAAATCGAAACTGGGCTATCTTAAATACCTATTAATCGCAGCTTATGCAATGAGTACGCTTCTTATAGGTTTTTTCAGTTATTACTTTGTAGAAAAGTTCCTCCGCCCTTTGGAAGATTTGAATAAAGAAATTTCAGAAGTTACGGCCCACAAACTGACTACACAAATTCCGGTTCAGCAATCCAATGATGAAATAAGCGTTCTTGCTAAATCTTTTAATACCATGATTGGAAGATTAGATGATGTTTTCCAGTCTCAAAAAGATTTTACAGCAAGTGCTTCCCATGAGATCAGAACACCCATTACCAGAATGGCTTTTCAGCTTGAAAATCTCATTAAATTTGAAGAACATTCTCCCAAGACGCTATCTTCATTACAACAGATCCAGAGAGATGTATACCAACTGTCGGATTTAACCAATTCGTTGCTGCTACTTACCAAATTCGATAAAGAGAATATTCAGTCGATTTACGAAGAAGTAAGAATCGATGAAGTCATTTTTGAAGCTTTTGAAGGAGTGGAGAAAAGCTATCCGGAACTTAAGCTTGATTTTTTGATTAGTGAAGATATTTCAGAGAATGCTTTTCTGACCATCAAGGGAATTCAGTCGCTGTTGGTTATCGTTTTCATCAATCTGTTCAAGAATGCAGCAGTGTATTCTGATGATACTGAAGTGAAGGTTCTGATTGCTGAAACAGCAGATAATTTGTCCATTGATGTCATTTCCCACGGTGATATAATCTCTGAAGAAGAACAGATAAAATTGTTCGAAGCCTTTACGAGAGGAAACAACTCTCAAAATATTGCAGGTTCCGGACTGGGACTTCGAATTGTGAAAAGAATTCTGGAATATCACGATGCAGATATTATGTATTCTTCACCTGCAGATTTTATGAATCAGTTTACCATTATTTTTAAGAAATAATTTTCTATTACCCACTTTTTCCAGGCAATTAATCCTAATTTTTTGTTAAACTTTTGATTAATTTTTTAGTCTTAAATTCAATAATTGGAGAATAATTTTGGCTTTTTTTTAGTGGAAAATCTATTGAAACCGCCTATTTAAGCAGATTTTAATATTTTTTTAAGGCTCATTTAAGTTTCTTTTAATCGCATCAAAGCAATTTTGTAATTTAAAAAGAAAAATAATGAACAGAATTGCAGTGCTGTGCCTGGCCGTTTCCTCATTCATGGCGGCACAACAGCAAATGTCTCTTTTGGAGTGTGAAGAAGCATTTCAGAAGAACAATCTCCAGCTGCTCGCCGAACAATACAACATCAATATGGCTGATGCAGATATTCTGCAGGCCAAAATCTGGGAATTGCCACAGTTGAGCGGGCAGTTCAATGCTTACAACCCTGGAGGGAAAAAGTTTTTTGACGTTGGCCATTCAAAGGGAGCAGGAATTACTCAACTTATTTACATGGGCGGCAAAAAGAAAAACGAAATTGCTTTTGCCAAATCAAACAAAGAATTAGCGCAGCTGCAGTTTTCTCAGTTGCTTGTTGACTTAAGATCCCAGCTTCGATCCACTTATTTTAATCTTTACTATGAAAAACTGAAACTGGAGAATACCAATAAGCAGTTAGGATATATGAACGATCTTCTAAGTGCTTACCGCGTACAGTCTGCCAAAGGAAACGTATCGCTGAAAGATGCTGTGAGATTGCAGAGTCTGGTGATCCAGCTCAACCATGATAAACTTGAGATCAATAAAAATATTCTCGATTTTGAACAGAATTTAAAAGTTCTCACAGGACTTACCGATGATATAGATCCACAAATGACGGAAGTGGAAGCCAAAGAATCTCTGGCTGCTCAGCCTTTTGGTGATGCAGAAGAATTGAAAAATAAAGCGTTAGAAAATAATGCCGATTATCGCTACAATTTAAAGCTTATAGACAATAGTAAACTGTATGCACAGTGGCAAAAATCACTTAATGTTCCGGATCTGAATGTAGGAGCAGCATGGGACCAGGCAGGAGGAACCTTTAATAATGAAGCTAATCTGACCTTGGGAATTCCTTTACCTCTATGGAGAGTGAACCAGGGAAATGTAGAAAAAGCGAACTATGCCATCCAGCAGAATCAGAAAAATGCAGATTTTCAAAAATTAACTCTGGAAACAAAAGTGCAGGCAGCTTATAAAGCATGGAAAGCACAGTATGACCAGTTGCTGGATATAAAAACCACAGATCTGCAGAATATGGATCTGGTATACAACGGAATGCTTACCAACTTTAGAAAAGGCAACGTAAACCTTATTGAATTTACAGACTTTATGGATAGCTACAGAGAAACGGCTCTTCAAATCTACGATATGAAGAATGAAATCATGCAGTCTGCAGAACAGCTTAATCAATTAGTACAAACTAAAATCTTCTATTAATAACGATGAAAACATATATTATTCCAGTATTGATGATCTTATCATTAATGGCCTGTTCCAAAAAAGAGGAAGAAAAACCGAATCCGGCTAAAAAAGGTTTTGAACTCAGCAATACGATGCTGAATTCTATTTCCCTGGCGAAAGTTGAGAAAAAGAATATAGAAGATGAATACAGTTTCTATGGGAAAATTTCTGCCGATAAAAACAGTTACATAGACGTTTATCCGCTTGTAGGAGGAAATGTGATGAGTGTAAATGTGGAATTGGGAGACTATGTAAAAAAAGGCCAGGTGTTGGCAACCATCAGAAGTACGGAGTTGGCAGAAATTCAAAAAGATGTAAGTGATTCTAAAACAGATTTGGTAGTAGCAAAGAATAATCTACGCGTTGCCAAAGAGATGTACGAAGGAAAATTGAATACCGAAAGAGACGTTCTGGAAGCAAAAAGCCAGTTACAGAAAGCAGAAGACCAATTGCAGAGAGCAACCGCTGTAAGCACGGTATATAATGTGAACAGAGGGAATATTTACAGCGTTGTAGCGCCAATCAACGGATATATTGTTCAGAAAAGTATCAATAAAGATATGCAGCTGAGAAGTGATCGAAGTGATAATATTTTTGATGTAGCTAATACCACCAATGTCTGGGCTATCATGAACGTAAACGAATCTGATATTGATAAAATCAGCCTTGGGATGAAAGCTCAGGTTTCCACACTGTCTTATCCTGATAAGGTTTTTGATGGTAAAATTGATAAAATCTTTAAAATCATTGATCCGCAAACCAATGCTATGCAGGCTAGAGTAGTGCTGGACAATGCCAACGGATTGCTGATCCCGGACAGTAAGGCAACCATCAAAGTTTCCAGTTTAGAAAATAATACAATGCTTACCGTTCCTTCTAAATCCGTGATTTTTGATGATAACAAAAGTTTCGTCGTGATTTTCAAATCCAGGACAGATGTGAAGGTTAGAGAAATTAAAGTATTGAAGCAGGTGGGTGACGTTACCTACATTGCCGACGGTCTGAAAGAAGGTGAAGAAGTGATTACTAATAATCAGTTGCTGATATACCGTTCACTGAACAGCTAATTTTTTATTCAACCACTAAAAGAAACGGATAAGGTTTTTCTTCAACGGATTTTTTAGGTCATCAATTTATCTATCATGAATAAATTCATAAAAAATATAATCGCTTTTTCATTAAAAAATAAAGCATTTACCTTTATCTGGGTGGCGATTCTGGCGATTTCAGGCTTCATAAGCTTTAAGAATATGCCTATTGAGGCATTCCCAGATGTTACCAATACCCAGATTGTAATCATTACTCAGTGGAATGGGCGTAGTGCAGAAGAAGTAGAACGTTTTGTTACTACCCCCATTGAATTGGCGATGAGCCCGGTTCAGAAAAAAACAAGTGTGAGAAGTACCACGATGTTTGGTCTTTCCATTGTTAAAATTCTGTTTGACGATGGGGTGGACGATACTTTTGCCAGAAATCAGGTCAATAACCAATTAAGAACCATTAACCTTCCTGATGAAGTAGACCCAGAAGTACAGCCACCCTACGGGCCAACCGGAGAAATTTTCAGATACACTCTGGAAAGTAAAACAAAAGATTCCCGAACACTGCTTACTTTACAAAACTGGGTAATCGACCGTGCTTTGAGAGGAGTTCCCGGAGTTGCTGATATCAACGTTTTTGGAGGGCAGGACAAAGTTTTTGAGCTGAGCATCGATCCAAGAGCTTTAGATAAGTATAACCTTACGCCGCTTCAGGTGTATGATGCTGTTACAAAGAGTAATCTTAACGTAGGAGGTGATGTTATCGAAAAAAATGGACAGGCCTATGTAGTAAGAGGAATCGGTTTGGTGAAATCGATAGGGGATATCGGTAATATTACTATCCAGAATGACAGCGGAAACCCGGTGTTGGTGAAAAACGTTGCAGAAGTCCACGAAAGTTCTATGCCTAGAGTGGGGCAGGCCGCTCTTAATAATCATGATGATACCGTAGAAGGAATTGTTGTGATGAGAAAAGGAGAAAACCCGAGAGAAGTTCTTATAGGAGTAAAAGCCAAAATCAAAGAGCTTAACGAAAAAATTCTTCCGAAAGATGTGAAAATGGTTACTTTCTATGACAGAGATAACCTGATGGACTTCACTACTCATACTGTAATGCATAACCTTATTGAAGGGATCGTCCTGGTAACCGTTATTGTATTAATCTTCATGGCAGACTGGAGAACCACGCTTATTGTTTCCATCATTATTCCTTTATCCTTACTTTTTGCATTTTTATGTTTAAAACTGGCAGGGATGAGCGCCAACCTCCTTTCATTAGGAGCCGTAGACTTTGGGATCATCATTGATGGAGCCGTCGTCATGGTGGAAGGCCTCTTCGTAATGCTCGATCATAAAGCCCACAAATATGGAACAGAGAAATTCAACAAACTTGCAAAAGGAGGTTGGATTAAACAAACCGGTACGGGTCTGGGAAAAGCGATCTTCTTTTCAAAGCTGATCATCATTACCTCTCTTATTCCGATCTTCTCTTTCCAGAAAGTAGAAGGAAAGATGTTCTCTCCTTTAGCCTTTACCCTCGGATTTGCATTAATGGGGGCGTTAATCTTTACATTGACACTGGTTCCCGTTCTTTCTCATATCCTTTTAAATAAAAATGTAAGAGAAAAAAACAATCCATTTGTTAATTTCTGGGATAGAATTGTTTTAAAAGGGTTCAATGCAACCTTCAAACATAAGAAAACGAGTATGATTGTAGCTATCTCTTTTCTTGCAGTGACCTTATTTTCTGGTAAATTTCTTGGAACTGAATTCTTACCGCAGCTGAATGAAGGTTCACTTTGGATCACTGCAGAAATGCCGATGAGCTCATCACTAAAGGAATCCCTGAAGACTGCCGATCTCCTGAAAAAAGATATTATGAGCTTCTCAGAAGTGACAGATGTTCTTGCACAGACGGGAAGAAGTAATGACGGAACAGACCCGAACGGATTCGGATTTGTACAGTTTGCCGTTAACCTTAAACCTAGAGAAGAATGGAAACGTAAGATCACCTATGATGAACTTATCAATGAAATCGATCAGAAGCTGAGAAGCTACCAGGGAATTACGTTCAATTATTCACAACCTATTTCGGATAACGTGGCAGAAGCCGTTGCCGGTTTTAAGGCCGAAAACGGAATCAAAATTTATGGTGACAATCTGGAAACACTGGATAAGCTGGCTCACGAAGTTTTAACTAAAATTAAAGATGTAGACGGAGTGAAAGATCCCGGAATCATCAAAAATATCGGTCAGCCGGAAGTAAGCGTAGTATTAGACAGAGATAAAATGGCGGCTTACGGAGTGATGCCTGCCGATGCACAAGCAGTATTGGAAATGGCGTTTGGAGGTAAAACCGCTTCAGAAATGTTTGATGGAGAAAGAAAATTTCCAATCCGTCTCCGTTATTCTCAGGAATACAGAACCGATGAAAACGATATAGCTTCTCTGATGGTTCCTACACAGGACGGGGCCAAGATTCCTTTGAAAGAAATCAGTAATATTGTTAAAGACAATGGAGCGGCATTCATCTACAGAGATAATATTAAAAGATATATCGGGGTGAAATTCTCAATCCGTGACCGTGATTTAGGAGGTACCATTGCCGATGCACAGAAAAAGGTAGCAACCATAGATCTTCCTGATGGATATTCTGTGGGATGGACGGGCCAGTTTGAAAACCAGCAGCGTGCTTCACACAGATTGGCGCAGGTAGTACCGGTGAGTATTCTGATGATCTTCTTCCTATTGTTTATTCTCTTTGGAAACATTAAAGATTCACTTTTAGTATTAGCCAATGTTCCTTTTGCCTTAATTGGAGGAATTATAGCGCTTCATGTTACAGGAATCAATTTTGGGATCTCGGCCGGAGTAGGAATGATTGCCCTTCTGGGAATCTGTATTCAGAATGGGGTAATCCTTATCACAGAGTTTCACCAGAACGCCAAAGATGGGATGGATATTGATACCGCAATATTAAATGGAGTGAAATCCAGAACCCGACCGGTGATTATGACTGCTTTAATGGCCTCTATAGGATTGATGCCGGCAGCCCTTTCTACAGGAATTGGTTCAGAATCACAAAAGCCTTTGGCGATTGTTATCATTGGTGGACTGATTACAGCAACTATTCTTACATTACTTATTTTCCCTATTATTTTCTGGATCTTTAATAGAACCAAAAAGCTTCGTACAATGTAATTATCTTTCATTTTATATATTAATTGAGCCTGGAATATTCTGTATTTCAGGCTTTTTCATAAAAGGTTCTAGAAAGTTTTTTTCAATCGGGAAAAATGTGTAAATTTGCAGTCTCAATACGTTTAAATATAAGGTTTGTCCTTCACTGGATGATAATATTGAAAGTTTTTTGAATAAAAAGTTTTTGGTATTTAAAAATTCATTATATTTGCACACCGAAAATTTGAAAAACAATAAATAAATAATTTTAAATCATGGCAAAGGAAACGTTTAATCGTAACAAACCACACTTGAACATTGGTACTATTGGTCACGTTGACCATGGTAAAACAACTCTTACAGCTGCTATTTCTGCTGTATTAGCTAGCAAAGGTCTTGCTGAGAAAAAAGACTTCTCTGCGATTGACTCTGCTCCAGAAGAAAAAGAAAGAGGGATCACTATCAATACTGCTCACATCGAGTACGAAACTGTAAAAAGACACTATGCTCACGTTGACTGTCCAGGTCACGCCGACTATGTTAAGAACATGGTAACTGGTGCTGCTCAGATGGATGGAGCAATCGTTGTATGTGCTGCAACTGATGGTCCAATGCCTCAGACTAGAGAACATATACTACTTTGCCGTCAGGTAAACGTACCTAAGATCGTTGTTTTCATGAACAAAGTTGACATGGTGGATGATCCAGAATTGTTAGAGCTTGTTGAAATGGAACTTAGAGATCTATTAGCTACTTATGACTTTGATGGAGATAACTCTCCAGTAATTCAAGGTTCAGCTCTTGGAGCACTTACTGCAGCTACTAACGGTGACTCAGAAGATAAGTGGTTCAAAACTGTTGAAGCTCTTATGGATGCTGTTGATGAGTGGATCGACGAGCCAGTAAGAGATACTGAGAAGCCATTCTTGATGCCAATCGAAGACGTATTCTCTATTACAGGTAGAGGTACTGTAGCAACTGGTAGAATCGAGGCTGGTGTTATCAACACTGGAGATCCAGTTGATATCGTTGGTATGGGTGAAGAAAAATTAACTTCTACTATTACAGGAGTTGAGATGTTCAGAAAAATCCTAGACAGAGGTGAAGCTGGAGATAACGTAGGTCTATTGTTGAGAGGTATTGAAAAAACTGACATCAAGAGAGGTATGGTTATCGCTAAGAAAGACTCTGTGAAGCCACACAAAAAATTCAAAGCTTCTGTTTATATCCTTTCTAAGGAAGAAGGTGGACGTCACACTCCATTCCACAACAAGTACCGTCCTCAGTTCTACGTAAGAACTACTGACGTTACAGGTGAGATCTTCTTACCAGAAGGTGTAGAAATGGTAATGCCTGGTGATAACTTAGAGATCACTGTAGAATTGTTACAACCAATCGCTCTTAACGAGGGTCTTAGATTCGCGATCAGAGAAGGAGGTAGAACAGTTGGTTCAGGTCAGGTTACTGAAATCTTAGATTAATATCTTAAAATATAAAAAGCTTCCGTAAGGAACTTCTTTACGGAAGCTTTTTAATCTACGGGCATCGTCCAATGGTAGGATACCGGTCTCCAAAACCGTTGATCAGGGTTCGAATCCTTGTGCCCGTGCAAATATAAATTATGAGTTCATTTGTCGATTTTTTAAAAGGTTCTTATAACGAATTCAGACATAAAGTTGAATGGCCAAAGTGGGCTGACCTTCAGTCATCTACTATTGTAGTGACTATTGCGACAGTGATTCTGGCATTGTTCACTTTTGGAGTTGATGAATTATTTTCAAAATCCATCAGCAACATCATAGGAATGCTAATCAACTTGTTCAATTAATTATAAAAGTATTTTCCCATAATGAGCGAATTGAAATGGTATGTGCTGAAAGCTATCAGCGGACAGGAAAATAAAGTGAAAAACTATATTGAGACAGAAATCAAACGTTTAGGGTTTGAGCAGTACGTTACTCAAGTAGTTATTCCTATGGAAAAGGTTATTCAGATTAGAAACGGTAAAAAAGTTCCTAAAGAGAGACCTTACTACCCTGGATACTTAATGATCGAAGCTGATCTGATGGGAGAAATTCCACACGCTATTAAAAACATCCCTGGAGTTATTTCTTTCTTAAGTTTAACAAAAGGTGGGGATCCTGTTCCAATGAGAAAGTCTGAAGTAAACAGAATGCTTGGAAGAATGGATGAGTTATCAGAATTTGCAAGTGATGTTGAAATTCCTTACATAGTGGGTGAAAACGTTAAAGTAATTGACGGACCATTCAATGGATTCAACGGGACTGTTGAGAAAATTCTTGAAGATAAAAAGAAAATTGAAGTTTCAGTTCTTATCTTCGGTAGAAAAACTCCAATGGAACTTAGCTACATGCAAGTTGAAAAAGTATAATAAATACTATATCTTATATATAAAGACTGCTCGAAAGCAGTCTTTTTTTTGTTATAAATTCTTTCAAATACCCACTTATTCTGTAAGTCTACGGTTAAGCAGCTTAAAATTTTAGTTTCTATCTGTTTTTTTATAGAATATTTTATTGTTTTTTGTAATTCATTTTAATTTGAAAAAAAAACATTAATTGAGTTTTTTAGCTTATTCATCTTTTTGTGAAAAATTGATTTTTATTTATTAATAATTATTTTTTTGTCGATTTATATAATTGTTTTAAGTAACATATAATTACAGTAATAATTTTTTGTATAACATTTATTCATCTTTGTTTGATTAAATATCTTGTATTTCTACATTTGACGAAATTTTAAAATTCAAATGGTATGAAAAGAAAATTATTATTAACTGTTTCTGTGGTGATCTCAGGTTTTACATTTGCACAATTTGGGTTATATACTTCAAATCCGCAAGGTACATTTCATATTGATGGAGGAAAGGATAATCCTAAGACAGGAGCTCCATCAGTTGTACAGCAATCGAATGATTTTACCGTAATGGTAAACAATGGTGTTGGGCAAGGAAGTATCTCTGTCGGGATTGGTACTACTGTTCCTTCAGAGCGTTTGGATATTGCGAATGGAAATCTTAAGATTAGAGATATTAATAATCTTGTAGGACAAGGATCTGATAAATTATTGGTTGCTGATGCTACTGGTGTTGTTAAAATTGCTGGAGGAGAAACTTTTTCAGTTGCGGATACAGGAAACAGGGTTTTGAATGCCACAAATGGAGTAACGTTATCCGCAGACAATGATTGGAATGATAATGAATTTACAACGCTGAAACTAAACAAACAGTATGATGCATTAAATGCATATAACGCTTCCACGGGGGAATATACTGTTCCCAAGGATGGTTTTTATTTCATGTATGGAGTGTGTGGTTTTATAACGCCAGCTAATGGATCAGGAGTTTTTGACGGAACTTCGGGTGACGCATTTACCGCTTTGGTCGTAGATGGAGGACGCGTATCAACTGCACATAATGTAATATACAGAGGAGCAAAAAACCCTGGAATGAGTGCAAGCTTATTTTTCTTGGTAACAAATGCTACCCTATGGCTAAAAGCAGGACAAAAAGTAACATTACAGTTCCTTACTTATGGAACAAGCAATATGGTAGGAAATCTTAGTGATTTGAAGGTTGATAAAGCCTCATCTCGTTTTATTGTCAATAAGGTCTTATAAAATAAAAGAACATTTTTTTTGAATAGATACGTGATCCTTCCTTACCCTTCAGGGGTAGGGAAGTTTTTTTATTTTTTTAAAAAAAATACGAAAACTTTCTAAAAATCAATCAATTCGATTTGCTAATTCAAAAATATTTTATACTTTTGCAGTCCAAAAAGTAGGTTTATTGTTATGTGAGTGCATAACCTACTGAATAATAAATGCTTCCAAACTCATTAATTATTCAAATTTAAAAAACAAACAATGGCTAAGAAAGTCTTTAAAATGGTAAAGCTTCAGGTGAAAGGTGGCGCTGCTAACCCTTCTCCACCAGTAGGTCCAGCATTGGGTTCTGCAGGTGTGAACATCATGGAGTTTTGTAAGCAATTTAACGGAAGAACTCAAGATAAGCCAGGACAAGTTTTACCTGTAGTAATTACAGTATACGAAGACAAATCTTTTGAATTCGTAATTAAAACTCCTCCTGCAGCAATCCAGTTAATGGATGCGGCTAAAATCAAGGGTGGTTCTGGTGAACCAAACAGAAACAAAGTAGGTTCTGTATCTTGGGATCAAGTGAAGAAAATCGCTGAGGATAAAATGACTGACCTTAACTGCTTTACAATGGATTCTGCAGTTTCTATGGTGGCAGGTACTGCTAGATCTATGGGATTAAGAGTAACAGGAACTAAACCAACTTTTAACGCTTAAAACTATTAGAAATGGCAAAATTGACTAAAAAGCAAAAGGAAGCTTTAAGCAAAGTAGAAAAAGGAAGAATCTATAACCTTGAAGAAGGTTCAGCTCTTGTAAAAGAAGTGAACACTACAAAGTTTGATGCTTCAGTAGATATCGCTGTAAGATTAGGAGTAGATCCTAGAAAAGCAAACCAAATGGTAAGAGGTGTTGTATCTCTTCCTCACGGTACTGGTAAAGATGTTAAAGTATTAGCTCTTGTAACTCCAGATAAAGAAGCAGAAGCTAAAGCTGCTGGTGCTGACTATGTAGGTCTTGACGAATATTTACAAAAAATCAAAGAAGGTTGGACAGATGTTGACGTTATCGTTACTATGCCAGCTGTAATGGGTAAATTAGGTCCATTAGGTAGAGTATTAGGTCCAAGAGGTCTAATGCCTAACCCTAAATCAGGAACTGTAACAATGGAAATTGGTAAAGCAGTAACTGAAGTGAAAGCAGGTAAAATTGATTTCAAAGTAGACAAGTATGGTATCATCCACGCTGGTATTGGTAAAGTATCTTTCGATGCTGCTAAAATCAAAGAAAACGCGCAGGAATTGATCTCTACATTGATCAAAATGAAGCCAACTGCTGCTAAAGGAACTTATGTGAAGAGCATCTATTTGTCTTCTACAATGAGCCCAGGTATTGCAATTGATACTAAATCTGTTAACTAATAATAATCCTTAAGACAATGACAAAAGACCAAAAAGTTGTAGCAATACAAGAGATCAAAGACTTGCTTCAGGATGCAAAAGTAGTATACGTAGCAGATCTAGAGGGATTGAACGCTGCTAAATCTTCTGACTTCAGAAGACAGGCTTTCAAACAAAATATCAAAGTAAAAGTTGTAAAAAATACTCTTTTACAAAAAGCAATGGAGCAAATCGAAGGAGTAGATTACTCTGAGATGTTTGTATCTTTCAAAGGTAACTCAGCAATAATGGTTGCTGAAACTGCAAACGCTCCTGCAAAATTAATCCAAGGATTTAGAAAGAAAGAAGAGAAGCCAGCTTTAAAGTCTGCTTTTGTTCAAGAAACTTTCTATGTTGGTGACAACAACCTAGATATGTTGGCTAACATCAAGTCTAGAGAAGAAATGATCGGTGAAATCATCGGATTACTTCAGTCTCCAATCCAAAGAGTTGTTTCTGCTCTTCAAAACAAATCTGAAGCTGTAGAAGCTACAACTGAAGAAGTTGCTGCTCCTGCTGTAGAAGAAACTCCTGCTGCTGAAGCTCCAGAAGCTGCTGCAGAAAGCACTGAAGAAACAAGTGCTGAATAAATTGACTCAAAAAATTAAATAAATAATCAACAAAAACATTACAACAATGTCAGATTTAAAAAATTTAGCTGAAACGCTAGTAAACCTAACTGTAAAAGACGTAAACGAATTAGCTGCTATCCTTAAGGATGAGTACGGAATTGAGCCTGCTGCTGCTGCAGTAGTAATGGCTGGTCCTGCTGGTGAAGCTGCTGAAGAAAAGACTGAATTCGATGTAATTCTTAAGTCTGCAGGTGCTTCTAAATTAGCTATCGTTAAATTAGTAAAAGATTTAACAGGTGCTGGTCTTAAAGAAGCTAAAGATATCGTAGACGGTGCTCCAGCTCCAATCAAAACTGGTGTATCTAAAGACGAAGCTGAAGCTCTTAAGAAGCAATTAGAAGAAGCTGGTGCTGAAGTAGAATTGAAATAATTCAATTTTATTATAAATATAAGAGCCCGGGCAATTTGCCCGGGCTTTTTTGTATCATGTATATAATAAATCAAGCTTATGTTTTTGTATAAGAATATCTTTAAGTCTTTATCATTTAACGGTAAATACTGGATCGAAATTTCCTGTATGATAAAAAGAAGGTAAATCTGAGAATTGAGACCTATTTGCAATGACTATAATAAGAAAATGTCGGGCAATATAACTCTTGAAGAAATGAGCAATGATGAGGAATTAACAGCTTTTGTAGCTTGCCCTTTTATTTTAATCTACTCAAAATGAGAGGATTTGTTTGTTATTGTGGATAAATTTTTGTATCTTTGCCCTTCTTTTGGCGCGAAAAATTGTTTGTAAACCTATAAAATATTGAAAATCAACTCTTTCATTGTGTAAAAACATGAAGGGGATTTTGTGTTTATAGATGTTTCGGGTAATAACAGCCTCAAAAGTAATAAAAATATTTTGCATTACGCTGTGAAAAGATATACCAGTGTTGCAGTTAGGAATCAGATCAAAGACCTAAAGATCATAGAATAAAGAACAAAGACCGATAATTGCGCCAAAATTTTCTTTACTTTTTTCTTTTTTTAAGACTCTTTTTCTCTTCTCTCTCCTGATATTTTTTAATGAATCAAAATATTTTTTAACCCTTTCTTAAAAGTTTTATGAGTAAAACAAAATCAACAACTCAAGGAAATCCGAGAATTAATTTCTCATCAGCGAAAGGAAAAATCATCACTCCAGACTTTTTGGATATCCAAATTGAGTCTTTCAGAGAATTTTTCCAGCTTGATACACTTCCTGAAGCCAGAAAGACAGAAGCTCTTTACAAGACTTTCCAAGAGAATTTCCCAATTACGGATTCAAGAAACCAATTCGTATTAGAATTCTTAGACTATCTGGTAGATTCTCCACGTTATTCAATCGATGAGTGTGTGGAAAGAGGACTTACTTATTCAGTTCCTCTAAAAGCAAGACTTAAACTGTACTGTACTGACCCGGAACACGAAGATTTCCAAACTGTGGTTCAGGATGTATATTTAGGTCCGGTTCCTTATATGACACCAAGTGGATCTTTCATCATCAATGGTGCAGAAAGAGTTATTGTTACGCAGCTTCACCGTTCACCTGGTGTATTCTTCGGACAGACTTACCACGCTAACGGAACCAAACTTTACTATTCAAGAATTATCCCTTTCAAAGGATCTTGGATGGAATTTACAACAGATATCAACAGCGTAATGTACGCGTATATCGACCGTAAGAAAAAGTTACCATTAACAACTTTATTAAGAGCTATCGGGTACGAATCTGACAAGGATATCCTTCAGATCTTTGACCTTGCTGAAGAAGTGAAAGTTTCTAAAGCTGCCCTTAAAAAAGTGGAAGGGAGAACATTGGCTGCGAGAGTATTGAACACTTGGTTCGAAGACTTCGTAGACGAAGATACAGGTGAGGTAGTTTCTATCGAAAGAAACGAAATCATCTTGGATAGAGAGACAATCCTTGAAAAAGAACACTTAGATCTTATCCTGGATGCTGGTGTGAAATCAATCTTGATCCACAAAGAAAACAGCAATGAATTCTCTATTATCCAGAATACATTACAAAAAGACCCTACGAACTCTGAGAAAGAAGCAGTAGAATACATCTATCGTCAGTTAAGAAACGCAGATCCACCAGATGAGGAAACTGCAAGAGGAATTATTGAAAAATTATTCTTCTCTGAGCAGAGATACTCTTTAGGTGAAGTAGGACGTTACAGACTAAACAAAAAATTAAGTCTGAACATCCCAACTACAACTGAAGTTCTTACTAAAGAAGATATCATTGCAATTGTAAGACACTTGATCGAGTTGGTAAACTCTAAAACTGATGTTGATGATATTGACCACTTATCAAACAGAAGAATTAAAACTGTTGGTGAGCAATTAGCAGGGCAGTTCGGAGTAGGTCTTTCAAGAATTGCAAGAACAATCAAGGAAAGAATGAACGTTAGAGATAACGAAATCTTTACTCCACTTGATCTTGTAAATGCTAAGACATTAACATCTGTAATCAACTCATTCTTTGGTACCAACCAGCTTTCTCAGTTTATGGACCAAACCAACCCACTTTCAGAGATCACTCACAAAAGAAGATTATCTGCACTAGGGCCTGGTGGTTTATCAAGAGAAAGAGCAGGTTTCGAGGTTCGTGACGTTCACCATACTCACTACGGAAGAATTTGTCCTATTGAAACTCCGGAAGGACCAAACATTGGATTGATTTCATCTTTAGGTATCTATGCGAAAATCAACAGACTAGGTTTCATCGAAACTCCGTACAGAAAAGTAGAAGATGGTAAGATTGAATTGAATGCAGATCCTATCTACTTAAATGCAGAAGACGAAGAAGACAAAGTAATTGCTCAGGCAAACGTTGAGTTGAGCGATAACGGTGATTTCTTAACAGACAGAATTATTGCAAGACTGGATGGTGACTACCCTGTAGTTGAACCTTCTCAGGTTAACCTTATCGATGTTGCACCAAACCAGATTTCTGGTATTTCCGCTTCGTTAATTCCATTCTTGGAGCATGATGATGCGAACCGTGCATTGATGGGATCTAACATGATGCGTCAGGCCGTTCCTCTATTGAAGCCACAGGCTCCAATCGTTGGTACAGGGCTTGAGCAACAAGTTGCAAGAGACTCAAGAATCTTAATTAACGCTGAAGGTACAGGTACTGTAGAGTACGTAGATGCTGACAGAATTGTTATTAAATATGAAAGAAGCGAAGACGAAGATTTAGTACAATTCGAGTCTGCTACTAAAACATACAAACTTACTAAGTTTAGAAAAACTAACCAGAGTACAACCATTACCCTAAGACCAAACGTAAGAGTAGGTGATGTAGTGGAAAAAGGACAGGTACTTTGCGACGGTTATGCTACTGAAAAAGGAGAATTGGCTCTTGGTAGAAACTTAGTGGTAGCGTTCATGCCTTGGAAAGGGTACAACTTCGAGGATGCGATCGTAATCAACGAAAAAGTTGTACGTGAAGACTGGTTTACTTCAATCCACGTAGATGAATACTCTCTGGAAGTTCGTGATACCAAATTAGGTATGGAAGAACTTACAGCAGATATTCCAAACGTATCTGAAGAAGCAACTAAAGATCTTGACGAGAACGGTATGATCAGAATCGGTGCTGAAGTGAAGCCTGGAGATATCATGATTGGTAAAATTACTCCAAAAGGTGAATCTGACCCGACTCCTGAAGAAAAACTTCTTAGAGCAATCTTCGGTGATAAAGCTGGTGATGTGAAAGATGCATCCCTGAAAGCTGACTCTTCATTAAGAGGAGTTGTTATCAACAAGAAATTGTTCTCTAGAAACATCAAAGACAAAAAGAAAAGAACGGAAGAAAAACTTAGACTTGAAGAGATTGAAAACACTTACAAAGCTAAGTTTGACGAGTTGAGAAACACTTTAATTGAAAAATTAAATACTCTTGTAAGCGGTAAAACTTCTCAGGGAGTACAAAACGACCTTGACGAAGAAATCATCGGTAAAGGAGTGAAGTTTACTCACAAGTTATTAACTTCAGTTGAAGATTATGTAAACGTTAGCGGTGCAGACTGGACAGTAGACGCTGACAAGAATGAATTGATCAAACAGTTAATTCACAATTACAAAATCAAATATAACGACATCCAGGGAGTTAAAAACCGTGAGAAATTCGCAATTTCAATCGGAGATGAACTTCCAGCAGGGATCATGAAGTTAGCTAAAGTTTACATCGCTAAGAAACGTAAACTGAATGTAGGAGATAAAATGGCAGGACGTCACGGTAACAAAGGTATCGTTTCAAGAATCGTTCGTGAAGAAGATATGCCATTCCTTGAGGACGGAACACCAGTAGATATCGTATTGAATCCACTAGGGGTACCTTCTCGTATGAACATCGGTCAGATTTATGAAACAGTTCTTGGATGGGCTGGTCAAAAATTAGGAATGAAGTTCGCTACACCAATCTTCGACGGAGCTAGCCTAGACCAAATTACTGAGTATACTGAGAAAGCAGGTCTTCCTAAATTCGGTCACACTCACCTTTATGATGGTGGTACCGGAGAAAGATTTACTCAGGCAGCTACAGTAGGTATCATCTATATGTTGAAACTAGGTCACATGGTTGATGATAAAATGCACGCTCGTTCTATTGGTCCTTACTCATTGATTACTCAGCAGCCGTTAGGAGGTAAAGCTCAGTTCGGAGGTCAGAGATTCGGAGAGATGGAGGTTTGGGCACTTGAAGCATTCGGTGCATCGAACATCCTAAGAGAAATCTTGACTGTGAAGTCGGATGACGTAATTGGTAGAGCAAAAACTTATGAAGCTATTGCAAAAGGTGAATCTATGCCTGAACCAGGTATTCCAGAATCATTCAATGTATTACTTCACGAGTTACAAGGTCTTGGATTAGACGTAAGATTGGAAGAATAAATTAAATCTTTTAATTAGAACAATCTTTAATTTAAAACCCTATTGAAAGGATAATGTTTCAGAATTTAGGCAAAACGGAAAAATACGGCTATTGGCTTTTTATAATTCCTGCTTTATTTTTTTTGTTGAGTCCTGCAAAATTTCCTGCTGACGACGGATTTTTTTATCCACAGATAGCGCATAATTTTGTGAATGGATTAGGATTTAAATTCAATGACATTTACCCGACAAATGGTTTTCATCCTTTATGGATGGTATTCTGTATCATAGCAGATAGTATGATAGCAATTCCTAAGCAGGAAATGATTTACATACTATGGTTAGCACAGATTGTATTGTTCTTTTTAAGTATAAAATGTCTGCAGCCTTTGTTTAAAGACGGAGGAATTGGGAAAATAGTAGGAGTCGGATTTTTGGGATTGGTATTTTTCTCACTCGGAACCTTATATTTAACAGAGGCGCACCTTAATTTATTTTGTACCGCTTTATTGCTCAATCTGTTGATGCAGGGCAGAGCAGTAAACGGATGGCTTCTGGGACTTGCAGCCAGTATGGTGTTTTTATCCCGGTTAGACAATGCTTTTATCCTTCTTTTTTTAGGATTATATTGTTTATCCGGTGATTCAAAACCCAAAACAAAAGACTTATTAAAAGCAGCAGCAGTATTTATTACACTGGCAGGTGTATATCTACTGTATAATAAATTTGAATTCGGAAATATGGTTCCAATAAGCGGGAGAATAAAATCAAGTTTCCCCCATGCAGAAGGTTCTGTTTTCGGAAATAAGTGGGGAACTATTTTTCTCGTTTCAAATATATTATATGCAGTATTGCTTTCTCTTACGAAAGTTGATTTTAAGAAATTAAAACTCTACTTCGTTGCTGGGGCTATAGTACAGTTATTATATAACCTATACTTTCAGTCGCAGATAGGGCAGTGGTACTTTGTAATGCAGATGCTGGCAGTTGCCTTTATGCTGTATGATGCTGTACATTTAGTGTTACAGAAATCAGGGATTAAACCGGGTAAAACTGTAACAACGTCTATGTTGCTGGGAGGTGTCGCTTTTCTAAGTGCAGTTGCATTGATGAAAGCTAATACCAACGTAAGTTTGGGATATAATGTAGGAGGAAACAATGAAGCCATTACAGAAGTTAAAAAAGATAAAGTGCAGGCTCTTGGAGAAGAGTTGAAAAAAAACCTTCCCGCAGGTTCTAAGGTTTTTACCTATGATATGCCTGGGAAACTTGCATTTTATTCAGATCTGCAGATTATACCTGCAGATGGATTGGTGGCAGACAAACGCTTTTTTGAGCAGATTGCATCAATACCTTTTGAAAGATATCTGGCAGAAAATAACATTCAGTATGTTATACTTCCGTCGGGGTTCCAGAAAAAAGAAACGATGACGTTCATCGGAATTGAAGCAGATAACCAGAACGATACTGTTTCCTATACAATGAGAAGCAGTCTTCTGAAAAGAAATGTTAGTAAAATAAAAATGACAGATTTCGATCTTGTTAAAACTTTTTCTAACCCTCTTAAAGTCTGGCAGCCGGAATATGATAACGTAATCCTGCTAAAGCTTAAAAAAGAACAATAAACAGATTAAAGTTTGATCTTTGGAGTATGCTTGTTAAGTATTCAGATGAGGATAAAAATATCCACCTGAAACTAAGAAAATAATATTACAATAAAAGATTTAGAAATAAAGAATAAAACATTTTTTATGTCAAATAAAAATAAATCAAGTAGATTTAATAAAATAACCATCGGTTTAGCTTCACCAGAGTCTA
The DNA here is from genome assembly GCF_050632815.1 of Chryseobacterium sp. JK1. NCBI lineage: Bacteria > Pseudomonadati > Bacteroidota > Flavobacteriia > Flavobacteriales > Weeksellaceae > Chryseobacterium > Chryseobacterium sp. JK1. The sequence goes on from NZ_JBODRU010000004.1 coordinate 239,146, forward strand.
TTTTACAGGACTCAAGAGGAGAAGTTTTAAAACCGGAAACAATTAACTACAGAACTCACAAGCCTGAAAGAGACGGGCTATTCTGTGAGAAAATCTTTGGTCCTGTAAAAGATTACGAATGTGCTTGTGGTAAATACAAGAGAATTCGTTACAAAGGGATCGTTTGTGACCGTTGTGGAGTAGAAGTTACTGAGAAAAAAGTAAGAAGAGAGAGAATCGGGCACATCAACCTTGTAGTTCCAATTGCACACATCTGGTATTTCCGTTCATTACCAAACAAAATCGGATATCTTCTTGGAATTCCTTCTAAGAAATTAGATATGATCATCTACTACGAAAGATATGTAGTGATTCAGCAAGGTATTGCTAAGAAATTAGACGGTTCTGATTTTGAAAATATGGAATTCCTTACAGAAGAAGAGTACCTGGACATCATGGAAACTCTTCCTGTAGAAAACCAATATCTTGACGATTCTGATCCAAACAAATTTATCGCCAGAATGGGTGCTGAAGCTGTTGAAGATCTATTAAAAAGAATCGACCTTGATGCATTGTCTTTCGACTTGAGACACAAAGCTCACAACGAAGGTTCAAAACAAAGAAGAACTGAAGCTCTAAAAAGATTGAACGTTGTAGAAGCATTAAGAGGTGCTAATACAAGAATGATCAACAGACCAGAGTGGATGATCATGCGTGTACTTCCGGTTATCCCACCAGAACTAAGACCATTGGTTCCATTGGATGGAGGACGTTTCGCAACTTCTGACTTGAATGACCTTTATAGAAGAGTTATTATCAGAAATAACCGTTTGAAGAGATTATTGGAGATCAAAGCTCCTGAAGTAATCTTAAGAAACGAGAAGCGTATGCTTCAGGAATCAGTAGATTCATTATTCGATAATACAAGAAAATCTTCTGCAGTAAAATCTGAATCAAACAGACCATTGAAATCACTTTCAGATTCATTGAAAGGTAAGCAAGGTCGTTTCCGTCAGAACCTACTAGGGAAAAGGGTTGACTACTCTGCGCGTTCGGTAATTGTTGTAGGTCCAAACTTACAGCTTCACGAATGTGGAATTCCTAAAGATATGGCGGCTGAACTTTACAAACCATTCATCATTAGAAAACTAATTGAGAGAGGTATCGTAAAAACAGTAAAATCTGCAAAGAGAATTATCGATAGAAAAGAACCAGTAGTTTATGATATCCTAGAAAACGTGATGAAAGGTCACCCTGTTCTATTGAACAGAGCACCTACTCTTCACAGACTGGGTATTCAGGCTTTCCAACCTAAGATGATCGAAGGTAAGGCAATCCAACTACACCCATTAGTAACAACGGCCTTCAATGCCGATTTCGATGGTGACCAGATGGCGGTACACTTACCGTTAGGACCAGAAGCGATCCTTGAAGCTCAGTTATTGATGTTAGGTTCTCAAAACATCTTGAACCCTGCAAACGGTTCTCCAATTACAGTACCATCTCAGGACATGGTTCTTGGTCTTTATTTCATGACTAAAGAACTAAGCTCTACAGAGACGATGAAAGTAAAAGGAGAAGGTCTTGCATTCTATTCTCCTGAAGAAGCGGAAATCGCTTATGCTGAAGGTAGAGTATCTTTAAATGCTAAAGTAAGATGTAGGCTACCAGTTAAAGAAGATGGAGTAATCGTAACAAGATTGATCGAAACTTCTGTAGGTAGAATCCTATTCAACCAAATTGTACCTAAGCAGGTAGGATATATCAATGAACTTCTTACTAAGAAATCATTGAGAAACGTTATCGGTAAGATCCTTGCTGATACAGATTTCCCTACAACTGTGAAGTTCTTGGATGCAATGAAAGACTTAGGATATTCAAACGCATTCAAAGGAGGTCTTTCATTCTCACTAGGGGATATTGTAGTTCCTGTTGAGAAAAAACAAATGATCGCTACTTCCATTGAAACAGTAGACGAAATTAGAGCTAACTATAACATGGGTCTAATTACCGATACAGAACGTTACAACCAGGTAATCGACGTTTGGACTAATACCAACGCTGGATTAACTGAAATGATCATGAGCAGAATGAAAGTTGACCAAGGAGGTTTCAACTCTGTATATATGATGCTTGACTCTGGGGCGAGGGGTTCTAAGGAACAGATCCGTCAGTTATCAGGGATGAGAGGTTTGATGGCGAAACCGCAGAAAGCTGGTTCTACCGGTGCGGAGATCATCGAAAACCCGATCCTTGCAAACTTTAAGGAAGGTCTTTCCATTCTAGAGTACTTTATCTCTACCCACGGTGCTCGTAAAGGTCTTGCGGATACCGCTCTTAAGACAGCCGATGCTGGTTACCTAACGAGAAGATTGGTAGACGTTGCTCAGGACGTTATCGTTACAGAAGACGACTGTGGAACGCTAAGAGGTACAGAAGTTACTGCACTTAAGAAAAATGACGAGATCGTTGAAAGAATCTCTGAAAGAATCTTAGGTAGAGTATCTCTTCATAATATTTACGATCCTGAATCTGATGAGCTTATTGCTAGTGCAGACCAGGTGATCATTGAAGAATTGGCGAAGAGAATCGAAGAAGCTGGATTAGAAGCAGTGGAGGTTCGTTCACCATTAACTTGTGAGGCTAAGAAAGGTATCTGTGCAAAATGTTACGGTAGAAACTTAGCAACAGGTAAAGTGATCCACATGGGTGAAGCGGTAGGTGTAATTGCAGCACAGTCAATTGGGGAGCCAGGTACTCAGCTTACGTTGAGAACTTTCCACCAAGGGGGTACTGCAGGAAACGTATCAGAAAACCCATCTATCGTTGCGAGAAGAGATGGTATCGTTGAAATGGATGAAGTAAGAACAATTACTTCTGAAGACGAAAACGGTAACACCACTGAAGTAGTAGTTTCCCGTTCAACAGAATTCAGATTAGTTGCTGATAATGAGTCTAGAACTCCATTAATGGTAGCTAACGTACCTTACGGATCTATATTATCTGTGAAACCAGGTGATAAAGTGAAAAAAGGAGATACAATCTGTAAGTGGGATGCGTATAACGCGGTAATCATTGCAGAAACTTCCGGTAAGGTAGAATACGAGGATATCATCCAGGGTATTTCATTCCAATTGGAAATTGACGAAGCAACAGGATTTGAAGAGAAAGTAATCTCTGAATCTAGAAATAAAAAAGCGGTACCTACCTTAAAAGTAGTAGACTCTAAAGGAGTTGAACAAAAAGGATATAACCTTCCGGTAGGAGCCCACTTAATGGTTAACGACGGTGAAAAAATTAAGGCTGGTAAAGTCCTAATCAAGATCCCAAGAAAATCTGCAAAAGCAGGGGATATCACCGGAGGTCTTCCGAGAGTTACCGAATTATTCGAAGCAAGAAACCCTTCAAACCCAGCGGTTGTTACTGAAATCGACGGGGTAGTTTCTTACGGAAAAATTAAGAGAGGTAACCGTGAACTTATTGTTGAAGCTAAAACTGGAGAAAGAAAAATTTACTTAGTGAAACTTTCTAACCAGATCTTGGTTCAGGAGAATGACTTCGTAAGAGCTGGTTCTCCATTATCAGACGGATCTATCACTCCGGAAGATATCTTAAGAATTAAAGGCCCAACTGCGGTTCAGGAATACTTAGTAAACGAAATTCAGGAAGTTTACCGTCTACAGGGGGTAAAAATTGATGATAAGCACTTCGAAATCATCGTAAGACAGATGATGACAAAAGTATCTATCGTAGATGGAGGTGATACTCAATTCCTTGAAGGAGCTCTTGAGCACAAGTATGACTTCTTGGAAGAAAACAACAGAGTATTTGGTCTTAAAGTAGTAGTAGATGCTGGTGATTCTAAAGAATTCCAACCAGGTCAGATGATTACTGCAAGAGAATTAAGAGACGAAAACTCTAAACTGAGACGTGAAGATCAAAGCTTAGTAGAAGTAAGAGAAGCTCTTCCTGCTACGGCAACTCCTGTATTGCAGGGTATTACAAGAGCGGCACTTCAAACGAAGTCGTTCATGTCTGCTGCATCATTCCAGGAAACAACTAAAGTTCTTAACGAAGCTGCGGTTGCTGGTAAGGTAGATGATCTTAATGGTCTTAAAGAAAATGTAATTGTAGGGCACAGAATCCCTGCAGGTACAGGTCTTAAAGAGTATCAAAGTGTTATCGTAGGTTCTAAGAAAGAATTCGAAGACCTTAACTAAAATTAATGATTTGAAATTTGGGATTTGGAATTATTTTTATATTTTCACAATCTCAAATTTCGAATTTTAAAAACATAATTTATAACAATGGACAACAATCAAAATCCACAAGACGGAAACATCAACATCGAATTAAACGAAATGGTAGCTGCTGGTATCTATGCTAACTTAGCATTGGTAAACCACTCTCCATCTGAATTTGTAGTAGACTTTATTCAGTTGATGCCGGGTGTTCAGCAGGCTAAAGTAAGATCAAGAGTTATTCTTGCTCCACTTCACGCTAAAAGAGTATTAAGCGCTCTTCAACAGAACATCGCTAACTACGAGCAGCAGTTCGGAGAAATCAAAGAAGTTGAGCCTTTCGTATTAGGAGGAAACAACGTTCAAGCGTAAGATTTCTTTAACAATAAAATAGAATGCCTCAGTGAAAACTGAGGCATTTTTAATATAAAAAAGAAGAGAGAACATTTGGGGCTATATTATTTAAATAGGATACCCCAGCCCACTATTCTTTTCTTTAATTTCATTTTTGTTTTTTTCTGATTAAAGTTATTGGTTAAAGTTACATAAGCAATATCAGAAACAATTGAATCCACTTTCCCAACTAAGTCTATGGGATCTCTTTGGGCTTCTTTAATGGGAGATTGTAGAATAAAAATATTAAACATTTCTTTATCAGTGTCATCTATTTGCTCCCTTGCAGCTTCGTAGTTTCCTTCATGAAGTTTCTTTGTAAAATAAATAGCAGCCTCAACAGGAGTTTGACTTATAGTTCTATATAATAAATACATAAAAGCTAGAATGCAGAGCAGGAATACAGTTTTTTTCATTGTATTAGTTTTAAAGTTGTCTTTATAGTATCGTTATATCAATTCTGTCTTAATAAGGTCCCAGTAAAATTTTAGACTTATATAATATTATTTTAAAATTTATAAGTTATTCTTTGGATAGTCAAACCTTCCTGAAATTTCTAGACTAAGCTAAATAAACCTTTCCTTATGTTTTTAAGGTTTCCCGTAAAATAAGTTGTGGGTGTGAAAAAAGTTCTAAGAAATATCATAACAGCTATTCTCCTGATTTTTTGTTTCTAATAGATTTTTTAGAATTGTTAATTTTTTTTAATAAAATAAAAACATATCATAACCATATAGCAATTTTATATATTTGTTTAAGAAAAAGTAGAAAATATAAAATATGATTGATAACTCATTCGCTATAAGTAAATTTGGGTTTTTAGGAGCTGATTTTTTATCTGAACTGGAGAAGCACGCTGTTGTTATTGATATCAAAGCAAAAACAGAAATCATAAGGGAAGGGCAGAAGAATAAATTTGTACCCTTTCTGGTAGAAGGTTCCATTAAAGTGTTCACGCTGAATGATGGAAGAGAGCTTATCTACTATTACATAAAGCCGAAAGACAGCTGTCTGATGACCTTTTCATCTATTCTTACAGACTATATCAGCAGAGTATACGCCATTGCAGAAGAAGACTCCAAAGCAATCCTGATTCCTGTTTCCATTATGCATGACTGGCTTACCAAATATCCGGAGATCAATAAAGTATTTTACCATGAATATGACCGTAGGTTTTCGGAAGTGATGAACATGGTGAATGACGCTGTTTTTCACAGATTGGATAAACGGGTTCTCAATTACATCAAACAGCAGATCTCTTCCACAGGAAACAATCCTATCAAGATCACTCATCGTGAAATTGCCAACAGTTTGGGAACCTCCAGAGAAGTAGTAAGCCGTGTGATGAAAAAAATTGAAAATGAAGGAGAAATTTTGCAAACCAAAGCTGGTATAAAAGTACCTGTAAATGAAAATGTTAGTAACGTCTAATTTACTTTGTTTGAAAAGTTTATCTTTATGATTGATAAAAACAATTCTTTCGGTGACTTTTATCACCTGATTTTGAATTGATAACTCTATAAGTTTGTCATAACAATAATTTAATGGATTAGTTTATGACAAAAACTCTCTTATTTTTGTCGATATTTTCATCAGGTCTCACCTTTGCACAGGAAGATCTGTTGAAAGATATTGACACTGTAAAAACCACCACAGAAATTTCACAACCCGCCTTTAAAGCACTTCAGATTGCTACAGGCCAATCTACAAAACTCGCAGCCAAAAAAGAATGGTACATTGTTGTTGCCCACAGATTCGGAGATGTAAGTGCAGGATTCAAAGACTTTTTTGGACTTGATCATGCCTCTACCAAACTAGGCGTAATCTATGGACTTACAGATGCCGTATCAGTCAGCCTTTCAAGAGAAACCAATATGAAAACTTTTGAAGGAGGGGTAAAATATCGATTAGTAAGACAAAATGAAAACTTCCCGGTAGATATCGTAGGATACAATGTGATGGCAGCCAATACGGAACTGAGTAAAGATACTTATCCATATCTTAAGTTCAACGACAGGCTTTCTTACCTTACTCAGGCTCTTATTTCAAGACGTTTCAATGACAAGCTATCACTGCAGCTTACACCTTCTTATGTTCATAAAAATCTTTATGAACCCAATATTGAAAATAAAAACCAGTTTTTAGCAGGACTGGGAGGACGTTACAAGATCTCTAAAAGAATTTCTGTGAATGCAGAATACTTTGTGAATTTTGACAATCACAGTTTTTACAAAAATCCTCTTTCATTAGGATTGGATCTGGAAACGGGAGGCCATATCTTTCAGCTTTTATTTACCAATTCTCAGATCAATTCCGACATCGGATATCTTACCAATGCTACAGGAAATTGGGGAAAAGGACATATTTTCTTTGGGTTTAATCTTTATAGAGTTTTTTAATATGAAAAAGTTAACATTATTATTGGTGGCAGCAGCAGCAACTCTATTGGTAGCCTGTGAAAGTAGAACCTATGAAGAAATCTCAGACAATACACCCATTACATTGCCTGCGAACTATACCGCAGATATAAAACCCATCATGGATAACAACTGTGCAAGCTGCCATTCGGCAACAAGCTTTAAGCCATTGGTTACCTACGATCAGGTGAAAAATAATATTGATGGTATTCTAGACCGTATCCAGAGGGCTAATGGAGTTCCTGGTAAAATGCCGCAAGGAGGATCTTTATCTTCAGCGCAGATCAATATTTTCATAAAATGGAAAGCAGACGGATTAACTGAAAATTAAAAAAATTGATATGAAAAAATTAGTATTATTAGGCGTATTGGTATTTTCTGCAGGATATGTTTCCGCACAGAAATATAGCACAAAAACAGGAAAGCTAAGCTTTGAAGCTTCAGTACCTCTCTTTGATGATATTTATGCTCAGGATGATAATAACGTGGTGATCCTAAATGCGGATAATGGTGAAATGGCATCTGTTTCAACTGTTAAAAACTTTCACTTTAAAACAAAATTAATGGAAGAGCACTTTAACGAAAGTTACGCAGAAACTGCCAAGTATCCTAAAACAACATTCAAAGGAAAGATTGCCAATTTTGATAAAACAAAACTTACAGCAAGTCCTCAGAAATATACCGTTCAGGGTACTCTCAACTTCCATGGCGTAGACAAAGCGATTTCTTCATCAGCTACAATCTATTCTAAAGACGGTAAAATCTATATGCAGGGAGCTTTTGTGGTAAAACCCGCAGATTATAAAGTTACCATTCCTAAAATGGTCACTAAGAAAGTAGCAGAAAATGTAAATGTTGAATATAACTATACAATGCTGAAACAATGAGAACAGTAATGTTAGTCTTAGGAATTTTCCTGGGCTCATTATTATATGCTCAGGAAAAAGCAAAGTCAATCTTTGATATTGCAAGAAGCGGAACGGTTACCGAAGTACAGGATTTGATGAAACAGAATCCCGATATCATTAACCAGGTTAATGACAACGGTTTTTCACCCCTCATTCTGGCCTGTTACAGAGGAAATACAGAAGTAGCCAACTTTCTGATTAACCATGTAAAAGACGTCAACTATAAAAGCCGCGAAGGAACAGCATTGGCCGGGTTGGCTGTAAAATACAACAGAGATCTTACAGAAAGCCTTTTAAAGAAAAATGCAGACCCTAATATTGCAGATTCTACCGGATTTACCCCTTTATTTTGGGCTGTGAAATTTGGAAACAAAGAACTGGTAGAACTGTTGATACAATATAAAGCAGACAAAACAAAAAAAGATTCATCGGGAATGACCCCATTTGAATATGCATTGCAAGCCAACAACAAGGAAATTATAAATCTTTTAAAAAATTGATATGAAAAAAACTCTACTAACAATTAGTTTAGCCCTGACAAACCTCGCGTGGGCACAGTTTTCGTCGGGAACGGTAAACTTACCTGCTACATCTATGACGGTAAAATTAGACACTTCTCCTACTGGAGTAACTCTTACAGTGACGGGAGACAGTAACTCGATGCTGGGAATAGGATTTGGAGGTAACGGATCAACTTCCGGAGGAATGGCTCCAGGTACTGATGGTTTTATCTATAACTCTTCGGCGAACAGAGATTATACATTCATCGGAATGACAACCCCTACAGTTGACGCTTCTCAGGATTGGACAGAAACTTCCAATACGGTATCGGGAACTACAAGAACAGTGGTTGCAACAAGATCACTTTCCGGAGGGGCAGGGGACTTTGCAATTCCTAATGCAGCAGGTACCATTAATATCTTTTATTCAAGAAAAGGATCGGGAACTTCTTTAGGATATCATGATGCAGGAAGAGGATATGCTGCACTTACTTTAACAGGAACTTTAGCAGTAAATGAAGCTTCTGCAAAGAATACACAGGTATCTGTTTATCCAAATCCGGCAAAAGAAACGGTGAATTTTAAGAATGCTGATAAAATAAAGGCTGTTGATATCTACGACGCTACAGGAAGAAAAGTGAAATCTGTAAAAGTGAATGGAGAAAACATCAATGTTCAGGATCTTAAAACAGGAAGTTATTATCTTGAAATTCAGCTTAAAGATGGCAGTATATCTTATGAAAAATTGATTAAAGAATAATTTTTTTTAATACACCTTAAATATTTAGTGATGAATACCTCTGATTTTTCAGGGGTATCATTTTTTTCAGAAGACCAATATCAGGGAGCGAGCATTAAAATTCATATCTTTGTGTATATCTCAATTCTCAATAACAGGCCGTTTCCCGGCCTTCGTAATTTTTGCAGACAATGGAATTTAAAACCTTATCCCATATTTCAATAGACGAACTTTTATCAGTTTTCAATCATTCATTTTCGGATTATATTGTTCCTTTTCATCTTACTAAAGAAGTTTTACTCCTAAAGCTTGATTCTGAAAAATTGGATTTGAATATCTCAGTTGGAGCCTTTGAAAATGATCAACTGGTAAGTTTTATCCTTCAGGCAGAAAAAGAGGAGGAAGGTAGAAAAACAATCTATAACGGAGGAACAGGTATCGTTCCGGAATTTAGGGGAAAAGGTCTGGTGAGGAAGATGTATGACTTTATTATTCCTCAATTGAAAGAAAGAAATGCTGAGGTATTGCTTCTCGAAGTTATTCAAGGAAATGATGGAGCAATTAGAGCATATGAAAACTTAGGTTTTACCATAGTGAGAAAATTCCTTTGCTTCAATGGAAATATTAATTCAGTAAAAGAAATTAATGAAGTGTCTATTCAGGAGCTTGAAGATTTTCAATGGGAAAAATTCCGTTCTTTCTGGGATATTGAACCTTCATGGCAGGGAAAAAATTTGATTCTTGAAGATATTAAGAAAGACGTATTGAAATTAGGAGCCTTCAAAGATGAGGTACTTGTAGGATATATCGTTTATCACCCTGTTTCAAAAAAAGTATATCAAATTGCGGTAGATAAGAAATATAGAAATAAAGGAATAGGAACAACACTTTTTAAAGCGATAAAAGATATCAATCAAAAGCAGCCAATATCTTTCAATAACGTGGATGAAGCTTCTGAGAATACTACAAAATTTCTTGAAAAAACTATTGGATTAAACAACTGGGTGTCTCAGTTCGAAATGAAAAAGAATATTTAATAATGTGTTGATTTATAGTAGAATAAAAGGTTTTAATATACTTTTAATACAGTGAACTTTTCAGGCCGGAGGATAGAACGTAACTTTGCTGAAAATTTTAAATAATGAAGAGAGGAATACATCTTTTACTGCTGCTGATCTCATTTACGGTTTTTGCACAACAGACAACTGTTGATACAGCTCAGGTAATTGTTCCAGGCCGTCATAACAGCCCGGAAGCCCAATCGAAGCCTTATGTAATCATGATTTCTACAGACGGTTTTCGATACGATTATGCTAAAAAATATAATGCTGAGAACCTGCTAAAGCTATCCAACAGCGGAGTACAGGCAAAAGCAATGATCCCAAGTTATCCAAGCATCACATTTCCTAACCACTGGAGTCTGATCACTGGACTTTATCCTTCTCATCATGGGCTTATCGATAACTTTTTCTATGATTATAAGAGAAAAGAATCTTATACGATGAGCAGCAAGAAAAATGCAGAAGATGGAAGCTGGTACGGAGGAACTCCACTTTGGGGACTAGCTGAAAAACAGGGAATGGTATCTGCTTCTTTGATGTGGGTAGGGTCTGCCAGCGATGCCGGAGGAATGAGACCTACTTATTATTATCCTTATCACGAAAAATTTACCCCTTCCGAAAAAGTGGATAAAGTAGTAAACTGGCTGAAGCTGCCTGAAGATAAAAGACCACACTTTATTTCCTTATATTTCCCTGAAGTAGACGGAAGCGGACATCACTACGGGCCCGATACTCCAGAAACTGAAAATGCCGTTCATCTGATCGATCAGGCAATAGGTGATCTGGTACAGAAAGTAAATGGATTAGGATTAAAAAATGTCAACTTTGTTTTTGTTTCAGATCATGGAATGATCAAAGTAGACGGAGGTACACCTTTGGAAATTCCGGCTCTTCTTTTTGATAAAAATAGATTCGATTTCTATAATTCGCAGACTTTGCTAAGAGTATATGTTAAAAATCCGGATGAGGTAAAATTGGTGTATAAACAACTTAAAGCTAACAAAACCGAAGATTACGAAGTTTATTTGGATAAAAAGCTTCCTAAATATCTGCACTTTGCAACAAGAGACGATCAATACAACAGAATAGGACAAATTCTTCTGATCCCAAAAGCACCTAAAATCTTCTTAGAAAAAGGAAAGAAGAGCTCAGTAGGAAAACATGGCTATAATCCTAAAACAGTTCCTGAAATGAAAGCAACCTTCTATGCATGGGGACCTGAATTTAAAAATAACCTCGTTATTGATGAGTTTGCCAATATTAACGTTTATCCTTTGGTTGCCGATATCTTAGGCTTAAAGATAGAACAGCCGATTGATGGAAAATTCAAAGTATTAAAAGGAATACTGAAAGAAGACAAATAATAAAGAATGCAATCAAATACAACGGGATTCGGCGCACCAAAGGTGCGCCGAATCTCATTAAAAATCTTATTTCTTGAGCTTCCCTGAAAAGATTATTAAAACTTAGAAGAAAATTCCTTTGCAAAATCTTCCAGTTTAATACTTCCGGTAACAGGAGAACCATGTTCAATGAAATCTTTCTGTACCACTCCTTTTCTCATTCCAAGGCCCATTTCTACATATAACTCTGCCATATCTTTTGGAAGACCTGCCTGAAGCATTCCATTTAATGCATCCTCATCCGTAAATTCAACCCATGGAAGTTCTGGCTTGCTTACAGAAGTTCCTAAGATCTTTGCAAAATCAGAAGCCTTTCGGAGATCACTTACAATGTATCGTATATTTTTTCCGTTTTCATCTTTCACAAGCTCTTCTGCAGCTGCCTGAGCGATATCCTGAGGATGTACAACTGGAATTTCAGTACTTTCCGGATAATTTCCACCCATGATTCCTGCATTTTGTATCAATGGAATATCATTGAAGAAATTATTATAAAAATATCCGGCTCTCAAAAAAGTAAAAGAAGTGTTTTCTACCTCGCGGTATAGATTTTCAATGTGATGAAGACCTTTTATCGGTCCATTTTCTATTGGGGATGCAGCACCAACGCTGCTTAGCATAACCGCTCTTTTCACATGAGCATTTTTCAATGCTTCAGCATAATTTTTTCCTGCCTGTATCGTGTTTTCAACAATATTGCTGGCACTGATGGCAGGAGGAGTCATTACAAAAACAGCATCTGCTCCCTCAAACGTTTTTGTTAAAAAATCTACATCCGTTATAGATCCTATGGCGGAAGTAGCTCCTAAAGACTCAATATCCTGCTTTCTTGCATCTGTACTGCTGATTACAGTAAGATGATGACCTGCTGCAAGCAATTGTTGTGTTAACGGTTTGGCTACATTTCCTAATGATCCGGTGATTACAATTTTCATATGTAAGTTTTTTATTGTTGTTTAATGGTCATATGTAATCGCTGAATATTCACCATCCTTTATGAATTGATTAAATATATGCGATTTCATGATAAATATTTTTTTATTTCTGACAACAAAGTTATATTTGTACTTACTTTTATACAAGTACTTACCCTAAAGTATGTAAAGATGACAGCCATTAAAGAAAGTTCAACCATTCAGGAAAATAAAAAGAGTGTACAGGATTGCCCTGTAATGTACGTTATGGAAAGAATCGGAGGATTTTGGAAACCTATCATCCTGTTCAATCTTTCTACCGGAGAAAAAAGATACAGCGAATTGAAAAAGTCGATTCCGGCAGTAACAGAAAAGATGCTGATTCAACATCTAAAGCAGCTGGAAGCCGATGGTTTAATTATCAGAACTGCAAAACCTGTAGTCCCTCCTCATGTAACCTATAAACTGAGTGAAGCAGGAAATGAACTGGCTCCTGTTATTGATGCCATGGCGGCCTGGGCCTTCCACGATATGGAAAGAAATGATAACAAAGATGCGGAAGGAAACAGATATATGATGAATAATGATCAGAATGCTTTTAGCCAGAATCTAAAAAAATAAAAACAGGCCCTTCAATCTGAAAAGCCTGCTTCTGTTAATATATGTTATAGAAGAATTACAAAGACTCCATATCAATTACGAAACGGTATCTTACGTCGCTTTTCAGCATTCTTTCATAGGCCTCGTTGATATCCTGCATTTTGATCAGCTCAATTTCCGAAACAATATTGTGCTCACCGCAGAAATCAAGCAATTCCTGAGTTTCTGCAATACCTCCAATAACAGAACCTGCTACAGATTTTCTTCCCATAATCATAGGAACAGTATTCAGAATGGGTTCCAAACCACCTAAATAACCTACGAGAACGTGCGTTCCGTTAATATTTAAAGTAGTAACATATGGGTTCACATCATGTACATAAGGAACTGTATCAATGATTACATCAAACTTTCCTTTTACAGATTCCATTTGTGAATCATCTGTAGAAATTATTACATGATCAGCTCCCAATTGCTTAGCATCCTCAGTTTTTCCCGGAGTTCTCGAAAATAAAGTGACTTCAGCCCCCAATCCTTTTGCAAGTTTGATCGCCATGTGTCCTAAGCCTCCTAATCCGACAACGGCAACTTTAGAACCAGGACCTACGTTCCAGTGCTTTAAAGGAGACCATGTTGTAATACCTGCACAAAGAAGTGGAGCTACTGCTGCAAGATCAAGATTTTCAGGTACTTTTAATACATGGTGAGAATCTACAACCACTTTTTGAGAATATCCTCCAAAAGTATGACCTCCCAAATGCTTGTCTTTGCCATTATAAGTTCCTGTGAAACCATTCAGGCAATACTGTTCCAAATCGTGCTGGCAGCTGTCGCAATGTCCGCACGAGTCTACAATACATCCTACTCCCGCAAGATCTCCTACCTTGAACTTCGAAACTTCACTTCCTACCTTTGTGATTCTCCCTACGATTTCATGTCCCGGAACAGCAGGATACAAAGATCCGCCCCAGTCATTTCTTGCGGTGTGAAGATCAGAGTGGCATACTCCGCAATAAAGAATTTCAATCTCAACATCTTTAGCGGTGATTTCTCTTCTTTCAATATTCATTTCTTTCAGGTCCGCAGTTGTGGACTCTGCGCCATACGCTTTTACTGTAAATGTGCTCATTTTTTTAATGTAAGTTTTAATAAGTATATGTTATAAGTTGCTATATTCATCATCGGTTACCGGTTCCAGCCATTCCACAATTCCGTTTTGCGTATTGGGATTAATGGCAATATGAGTAAACTCACTGTCAGGAGCCGCACCATGCCAATGGATGACATTAGGAAGAATATTGACAATATCTCCCGGATGTAAAACCTGTGCCGGTTTACCTTTCTCCTGATACAATCCTCTTCCTGAAGTTACGATTAAAATCTGTCCGCCACCATGAGAATGCCAGTTATTTCTGCATCCCGGTTCAAAAGTGACGTTTCCAATCTGGCAATTCAGTTCGTTATCGTTGGGTTTTAGAATCTGAACCCAGGCTGTTCCTCCCGAAAAATAATCGGATGGAGCTTTTTCTCCTTTCGGAAAAATGTTTGAATTAAAAGTTTCCATAACGGTACAAAATTCGAAACTTTCAAACAAACCCTGCTTATACAGATTACCGAATTACTTACCAATTTTACAGACACAATTTCAGTTCCCTGAGAAAGTAGTAATTTTGAGTAAGAATTTAAATTCATTCTATGGAAAATCAGGAAGTTGAAATCTATAATAGTGTCTCGGAATACAATAAAATGGCCAATCATGAAACACTGCATCCATTGGTAAGTGTCATTGATTTTTCCAAGTCCGATCCTATCTGTCAGCATAAGAGAAAATTCGGATTTTATACCGTTTTTTTGAAAGATGTGATGTGTGGAGATATGTTTTACGGTAAAAATAGCTATGACTATCAGGAAGGCACACTGGTTTTTATTGCTCCTGAACAAACCTATGGAATTTATAATAAAGACAAATTTGTTCAGCCGGCAGGTTTTGCATTGATTTTTCATCCGGATCTCATAAAAGGAACCAACCTGGGAAAACATATCAAAGACTATTCATTCTTCTCTTACGAAGTACACGAGGCTTTACATCTCTCAGAAAAAGAGCGTGAAATTGTTCTTGAATGCTTTAAAAATATCAAACTTGAACTCGAGCAGTCCATTGATAAGCATAGCAAATCTCTCATTGTTAATAATATTGAACTTTTTCTAAATTACTGTATGCGTTTCTACGACCGTCAGTTTATTACAAGAGATTATATCAATCAGGGAGTGATTGGAAAATTTGAAAATCTGGTAGACGATTATTTAAAATCTGAAAATCCAAAAAATATAGGATTTCCTATGGTTAATTATTTTGCAGAAAAACTGAATCTTTCGGCTAATTATTTCGGCGATCTGATCAAAAAAGAATTGGGGATTTCCGCTCAGGAATTTATTCACAACAAACTTATTGATATTGCCAAAGAACAGATTTTGGATCAGGCAAAAACAATCAGTGAAATTTCTTATGATCTAGGCTTTAAATATCCACAGCATTTTACAAGACTGTTCAAAACCAAAGTGGGTATTTCTCCGAGTGAGTATAAAATTCTGAACTAAGTTTTTTTAACAGTAACAGAGCTCCATCAATTTGTGAATTGTGTTTAGAATTTTTTTCAACACGAATAACACTAATTTTTTCACGAATAGCACAATAATCTTTAGTGAATATTTGTGCTTGCATTTGTGGAATTTGTGTTTAGATTTTTTTAACACGAATAGCACTAATCCTTTTCACGAATAGCACAATAATCTTTAGTGAATATTTGTGCTTGCATTTGTGGAGTTTGTGTTTAGATTTTTTTAACACGAATAGCACTAATTTTTTCACGAATAGCACAATAATCTTTAGTTAATATTTGTGCTTGCATTTGTGGAGTTTGTGTTTAGATTTTTTTAACACGAATAACACTAATTTTTTCACGAATAGCACAATAATCTTTAGTGAATATTTGTGCTTGCATTTGTGGAATTTGTGTTTAGATTTTTTTCAACACGAATAACACTAATTTTTTCACGAATAACACAATAATCTTTAGTGAATATTTGTGCTTGCATTTGTGGAATTTGTGTTTAGATTTTTTTAACACGAATAGCACTAATCCTTTTCACGAATAACACAATAATCTTTAGTGAATATTTGTGCTTGTATTTGTGTCATTTGTGTTTAAATAATTAAATTTAAAGAGAAAAGTTTTCACAGTTTTAGAGATGACACCCAATCAACAGAACATCCTTATTTTTAAGACCCGTTTTGGAAAAATCGTGGCATTAAAGGAAAATGGAATTATCAGAGCAAGAAGTATCCGTTATGCTCATTCTGAAAGGTACCAAAAACCTTTACCTGAAAAACCTTCAGACTCAGAAATTATCGCACCTGCTAAAACTCCTGTTTGCCCACAGAAGTTGAGTCCGCTTGTGGAAAAAATGATCGGTGCTACTCCTGTTGACAATTTCGAAGCCGATGAATCTACGCAATACCTCTCCATAACTCGCCCCGAGAGTAGAATTGAAAATGAAAAGCTTCCTGTTGTTGTTTGGATTCATGGAGGTTCTCATGAAATAGGATGCGGAGACTTATCCACAGCAGATCCCTCAGAATGGGTAAAAGAGCAGAATATTATTGTTGTTACCGTTTCCTATCGCCTAGGACTTTTTGGGTTTTTGGGTGGGGATGAAAAAAGACCGGCCAATTTAGGTTTGTTTGATATCATAGAAGCTTTACAATGGATCAAAAATTATATTGCAGATTTTGGAGGGGATGAAAATAATATTACCCTTTTAGGACAATCTTCAGGAGGAGATGCCATTGCTCACCTCATGATTTCAGATGGAGTAGAAAACCTTTTTCAGCGCCTGATTATCCAGAGTGCTCCTCTGGGGCTGCGTGATAAAAGGCAGAAAATGTCTGAAGAGTTTCTGAAGAAAACTGAATTTTTGAAAGATGAAGCAGATGTAATGAAAATGATGGATGACTATGGAAAACTGGTTCCCCCTGTAATTAAATATGGTTTGAAAGCCGCCATGCCATTTGGTACTCAATATGGTTTTCCTCCGTTATGTAGAGAAGATGAGGCTGTAGAAAAATGGAAAGAAAATGCTCATCAATATGATGTACTGATTGGGTTGAATAATGATGAAACAGCTTTTTATCTCAAAACTTCCGAAGCCTTGAATAAATATTTTGGAAAGGGAATAGGTTTGAAAATACTTGATAAGACTGTCAAAAAAACTACAGAATTCATTTATGGAAATCCGGCCCGTAAATTTGCAGAGAATCATGCTAATGGAGGAGGAAATGTTTACCTGTTCAGAATATTTTCCAAATTAAAAGCGAATCACATAGGAGCCTCTCACTGTATTGATCTTCCTTTGATCTTCGGTAATGAATCTGCATGGAAGTCATCCGAAATGCTGAAAGATATTCCCTGGAATCGCATTCATGAGAATGGAAAAAAACTAAGAGCTCTTTGGGCTGAGTTCGCCAGAACAGGGAGAATTTCCGACAGTTCTGAGATCCCTGAAATTTTAGACTTGCAAAAGATTGAACGTAGTATTGGAGAAAGAAAACAGTAATTCAAAATCTGAAAAAAGGATAAATATCGGTTTTCTGTTTATTTGTGAAGAAACAAGTGTATAAGATAGGATTAGTATTATATTGTTAATGAAATGGTTATTATTTTATTTTTTGTGTATATTTGATTTGCCAAACCTTAAAATATAATAATTATGAAAACTAAAATTTTTCAGTACCAATTGAGCAGGGATATTCTCAAAAGAATACAGGCAGGTACTATAGACATTTGTACAAATGTTTCAGCCAGGGGAGGACAATGTTTATATCCATATGTTTGTGGCCCTTACGGATGTGAACTTTCCGGGAATAGTGGTGGTAATGGTAATGCTGGTGGTACAGGAGGCTGGGGCACCGGCGGCGGAATTGGCGGTGGTGGTAATACAGGTGGCCCTGATCCCGAACAAACCGTATAAATAAAGAGTATACTACATACTTATGAATTTTAAAAACCATTTACCAAAATCAAATAGACTATGAATACAAAATTGAAATGGCATGAGCTGAGCAGAGAAACACTCCGTAATTTGCTCGCAGGATCTCCCGGAGAACCTGCTTATTGTTTTTCAGGTGGAGGTCCTGGAGAAGGAGGTTGCAATCCAGGTGACATATGTGAAAACGGACGTTGTGTTCCCTATAACCCATCCGGCGGAGGCCCTGGTGGAACAGGAGGGGGGACAACAGGTCCTACGCATACCTGCTATTGTGGGACCTATTCTTATGTGACTTCAGATCCGTGTCCAAATAATTGTTTCAGTGATTAAGTTATATCAATTCAAAAATACTTTACTATGAAAAATCCAAACACAACATTGAATCAAGGGCGAAAGCTCGATCGTAAAAAACTGATGAATATCAAAGGAGAAGGTCTTAATAGGGATCGGGTATGCTGTACTTCCAACGAAGACGGCTACTGCTGCGAATGGGCAAAAGATATTTGGTATTGCCAATATATTTACTGCTAAAATACTCTGAAAGGATACAAGGCATACATGACTCTATTATGTATGCTTTTTATTTTTCATACATTCATGTTATTCGGAGATCCAAACACTTACATTACCCGCAGGAACAGGAAAATTTCCCCATCCGTTTTCATCGATGGTTACTTTATCTTTAAATCGTTTCAAAAGATCTTTGAATTTTTTACCGGCATAAAGCATTCCCATTTCCATAGGCTTGTTGTAAGAGTCTTTATTGCTTAGAACTACGGCACATCCTGCATGCTGATCATCTCCTTCCCGAACCCATCCCAGACAGTTAGCGTCCTCAAAATAATCTTTTTGCTCTCCGTAAGCATAGTCTTTTCTTGCTTTCAGAAGCTCTTCAATACCATCTATCTTCGGCATGAAGATTTCCTGATCATTTCCATCTTTGTCTTTATCCACATAATGTGATCCATAAAGATCCGGATAAAAAATACATGGATAGCCGTCTTTTCGCAATAAGATCAAAGCATACGCTATAGGCTTGAACCAAGGCTCAACAGGAGCTTCCAGAGCCTGTAGGGGTTGTGTGTCGTGATTGGCAACAAGACTCACCGAATGCAAAGGATCTGCCTGAGTAAGAGTTTCTTCAAAAATATTTCTGAGATCATAAGAAGCTCCTTCTTTTGACGCCGTATGGAAATTATTCTGCAAAGAACTGTCAAACAAACTCATGCAACCTTCCGTTACATCAATATATTTCTGAAGCAGATGAAGATATCCCGGAGCCCAATATTCCCCAACAGCAAAAATATTCTTCCCAGAATTGGAGCGCAGAAGAGTGATCCATTCTTTATAAAAATCAAAAGAAATATGTTTTAAAGCATCCAGCCTTACCCCATCAAAATCAGTCTGGTCAAAATACCATTTTGCCCAGTTGTTGAGCTCTTCCCGAACAAAAGGATTGCGATGCTCAACGTCGTTGTACATAAGATAATCGTAATTTCCTTTTTCATCATCTATCATTTCTTCCCAGTCGTTTCCGTATTCAGACTGTATTTTGTAGATGTGGGAATCCATACCTTCCGCATAATCCACACCGCTGAAGCAAGTAAAGTTCCACTCAAAATCTGAATATTTTTTTCCTCTTCCCGGAAATGTAAACTTGGTGTATGATTCTATCTCAATAATGTCGGAGATAACTTTCTCCCTGTTGTTCTCATCTACCTTTACCACTTTAAATTTTTCCAGCTCATCACCACCGGCTTTATGGCCGAGGACGATATCAACAATCACCTCTATATTTTGTTTTTTTAAAGCATGAATGGCTTTGAGATATTCTTTTTTAAGACCATACTTGGTAGAAATTGTTCCCTTTTGGTCAAATTCTCCCAGATCATAGAGATCATAAGCGTCATATCCGGTAGAATAACCGCCATTCGTTCCTTTATAAGCTGGAGGGAACCATACTGAAGTGATTCCTAATTTTTCGAGATATTTAGCCTGTTTTTCCGCTTCTTTCCATAGTTTTCCGTCTCCTTCAGAATACCAGTGAAAAAACTGAATCATAGTTGGGTTCATAAATTTTGCTGATTTGTTGGATACAATTTAGCGAAAAAATATGATCTATTGATTCTCAAATTCTTCAAACGGAATTTTTAGTTGAACGGAAATCTGCTTTTTTTCTTCTGTATTGAGGTGAGAAAGAGATAATCCCAGTAAACGGACAGCTTTGTCATAAGGGCGAAGTTCCCAAAGTTTTTTCCCAGTATTGAAATACTGTTCAGGATTTGTAAAATATTCTTCTCTCGTGATGCTCCTTGTGAAAAGAGAAAAATCTTTATATTTGATTTTTAAGGTCAACGTTCTTCCCATGATATTATTTTTCTGCAGACGCTGATGAAGCTCTTCACTTAAACTTTCCAGTTTTTCATTGATTTGCTGCTCATCAAAAAGATCTTCAAAAAATGTTCTTTCCACCGCTACACTTTTCTGAATGCGATGAGGTTTCACTTCTGAAGTATGAATGCCGCGTACCACATTGTAATAATGTCCTCCGGATTTTCCGAACATCTTCACGAGTTCTTCCAGTGACCTTTTCTTTAAATCTTTTCCTTTATAAATTCCCAAACTGAACATTTTATTAGCCGTAACTTTTCCTACTCCATAAAACTTTTCAACAGGCAATTCTTCCAGAAAATGTTCTACTTTATCAGGATGAATGGTTTTTTGACCATTAGGCTTATTAATATCAGAAGCTACTTTGGCAAGGAACTTATTGACGGATATCCCCGCAGAAGCCGTTAATCCCGTTTGTTCAAATATTTTTTGACGGATCTCTCTTGCGATCTGGTTGGCCGATTCTATTTCTTTTTTATTTTCCGTGACATCCAGATAGGCCTCATCCAGGGAAAGAGGCTCTACCAGATCGGTATATTCATAGAAAATTTCCCGGATCTTTTTGGAAATTTCTTTATATCTGGCAAAACGGGGAGGAACAAAGATCAGATGAGGACATCTTTCTTTCGCTGTTTTGCTGGGCATTGCCGAACGAACGCCATATTTTCTTGCTTCATAGCTTGCCGCAGCAACAACTCCGCGGTGCTGACCTCCCACAGCGATAGGTTTACCTTTCAGTGTCGGATTATCATGCTGTTCTACAGAAGCATAAAATGCGTCCATATCCACGTGAATAATTTTACGGAGTGGTACCAGAGAATCCATATCACAAAGATATGGATTCCTTTATTTACGATATATTATTCGTTACTATTTCAGTCTCATGGTAAGAAATAAAGGTTCAAAACCCGCTTTTTTATAAGCTTTTATAGCAGATTCATTCTGGGCATATACATCCAGTCTTACTTCTGAAACACCTTTGGTTTTGGACCAATGGAGGAGTTCATCCGTAATTATTTTGTTGATTCCTTTTCCTCTGTATTCGGGTTTTACATACATAAATCCCAGATAGGCATACTTTTTAAAGGTATTATATTCCTTCTCTGATTTTTTTATCAGCGCATATCCTGAGGCAACAATTTCATCATTTTCTTCTGCTACGATTAAAATAGCATCCGGAGAATTAATAAACTCATTCAGATCATAATAATGAATTTCGCCATCGATAAGGGTACTGTTGAAAGGCCTTTCTGCCGAAACCATTCCCTGTTCAAATGCTAGAAGAACCTGAAGGTCTTCTTTTGTGGCTTCTCTTGTAATCATGGTGTAATTGGAATGGGGAACTATTGTAAAAGCTTGTCTATAGTCTGCTGAATTTCCGGGTCGTCCGGAGCGATAGCATAATATTTGGCAATAGCAGATTTCTGATCAATAATCATATATCTCGGAATCCAGTTCAGATCAATATAATTGTTAAAATCATTTTTCCACCCTGAAGCAAACCAATAGTTCTCTTTGTCTTTCATATTGAATCTTACAAGGCTTTTATCAAAACCTTCTTTAGATCTTTCCAGGGAAAGGAATACAAAATCTATATTAGGATTGTTTTTTTCTAATATCTCAGCTTTTGGAAAGGCCTGAAGACAGTCTCTGCACCATCCAGCCCAAAAATCAATTAATAAAACTTTTCCTTTATGCTGATCAAGGATCTGTTGAATGGTAATCGCTTTTCCATCTTCATCTTCAAGTTTTTGCTGTAAAGCTTCTTTGGAAAAACTGGTTTTAAGAACTGCAGGTACTTTTTGTGAATAACTGATTCCAAAAATACCGATCATAAACATTAATAACAACTTTCTCATTTCGTACAATTTCATTTATACAAATCTAAACAATGAATTGGAATTGGAGAGTAGGAAAATTAATCCATTGAAAAATTCTATGAATTTTGAAGTATAGAATTTATGGATATGTTTTTATCAGTCCTTTAACTATGGTGATTACATTGGGCATTGCTTTATTGGCCGCATCCAGAACTTCTTCGTGAGAAACAGCGAAAGCAATATCCGGTCCGCCAAGATCTGTAATAACAGACATACAGAATACATCCATTCCCATGTGTTTTGCAACAATGACTTCCGGAACGGTACTCATACCTACCATATCTCCGCCAATGGCTTTGATCATGCCATACTCTGCAGGAGTTTCAAAGGTGGGGCCCTGAAGGGCAACGTACACTCCCTGATGAATTTTAATATTGTTTTCTGAGGCAACCTGCTCAGCGGTGCTGATCATTTTTTTGTTATAAGGTTCACTCATATCCACAAAACGTGGTCCGAGTTCGTCAATATTCTTTCCCCGAAGCGGGTGCTCAGGCATCATATTGATGTGATCTTTTAAGATAACGATATCTGCAACACTGTAAGCCTGGTTTACCCCGCCACAAGCGTTGGAAAGGATGAGGTTTTTAATTCCCAGCTGATGAACCACTCTTACAGGGAAGGTTACTGTTTCCATAGAATGTCCTTCATAATAATGAAAACGGCCACTCATCATCAGTACTTTTTTTCCTTCTAAAATTCCATAAATCAACTTTCCGGTATGTCCGGCAACCGTTGTTTGTGGAAAATGAGGAATCTCTTCGTATTCTAAAACATAGATCGGTTCTACCTCATTCTGTAACTTACCCAGTCCTGATCCTAAAACGACTGCAAAATCAGGAGTTTCCTGAATGATATTTTTGATAAAATCAGCAGTCTCTTTAATTTTTTTTAACATAATCTAAGATGATTTGATTGAATTCTTCTTTCTTATCAATGACAACATTGATAGGCCAGTAGTAAACAATTTCTCTAAGATAGTCAAAAGTTTTCAGACGTACGTAATCTTTCTCTGTGGTTAATATCAGCTTATATTCTCCTAATTTTTTATACTCGGCAACGATTTTTTTAATATCATCATCCGTGAAATTATGATGATCTCTAAACTTTAAATGTTTTACCCTTTTCGAGAATTTTGCCAGATGTTCCAGAAGCGGTTTCGGATTGGCAATTCCTGTGATGAGAAGGATATCATAATAGTTCAGGTTGTTATCAGGAAGGATTTTATCTTTTCCGTATACATTTTCATCGTAGCCAATGGATGAGAAGAATACTTTCTGCCCGTATGAAGGTCTTATCCTTGAAATATAATATCTCTTGGTTTCCTCCGTCAGTTCGTCAGGACATTTACTGACCATAATAATATCAGCTCTTTTATAACCTGCTCTCGATTCTCTCAGATCTCCCGCAGGAAGAATATAGTCTTTGAAAAACGGATCGTTAAAGTCGGTCATCAGAATATTGAAACCAGCTTTTATCGCTCTGTGCTGAAAAGCATCATCCAATACCAAAACTCCCAGGTCCATATCATCAATTACTTTTTTGGCTCCGGGAACACGTTCTTCGGAAACGGCAATCACAAAACGGTTTTTGAAACGTTCAAAAAGCTGCATCGCTTCATCACCTACTATTTTGTAGTTGCTGTCGTAATTGGTGACTTCATACCCTTTGGTGAGTCTTCCATATCCTCGGGATAAAACGCCTGTTCTGTAATGTTTGGATAAAAACTGAGCGAGATACATCACCATAGGCGATTTTCCACTTCCGCCCACAGAAAGATTTCCGACATTGATTATCGGAGTTTTGAATTTTGTCGATTTAAAAATTCCCAGATCATACATTGTGTTCCGGATACCCGTTACCAAATGATAACCGAGGGAAAAAGGATAAAGGTACCATCTTTTCATACGATTGCAAAAATAGGAATTTTCAGAAGCATTTGGCGCAACATTCTCAAAGACTTTTCAATAAATATTTCGTTAAATTACAGTATTTTTGTGGAGTTATTACTATACAATTGAGATACTTTATAGAATTTTCTTACAACGGCAAGAATTATTTCGGCTATCAGATACAGCCGGATGCCATTTCTGTACAAGAAGAACTGGAAAAAGCCCTTTCCACCATCTTACGGGAAGACATTAAAACAACAGGAGCCGGAAGAACCGATACAGGAGTTCACGCCAAAAAAATATTTGCCCATTTCGATACAGAAAAGGAAATCAGTTCAGAACTTCCACGAAGGCTGAACAGTTTTCTGCCACCTGATATTTCTATTGAAAGAATTTTCCAGGTAAAGGATGATTTTCATGCCCGTTTTGATGCCACTTACAGAACGTACGAATATTATATTTCATTAACGAAGAACCCATTTACCCAGGAATCTGCCTGGCAGCATTGGAAAAGACCGCTGGATATTGAAAAAATGAATGAAGCCTGTAAGATTCTGTTCGAGTATGAAGATTTTACCAGTTTTGCAAAACTCAAAACCGATAACAAAACCAATATCTGCAAAATATATAAAGCAGAATGGGAACAAAACGGAACAGAATTGAAATTCACCGTTTCTGCCAACCGTTTTCTGAGAAATATGGTTCGTGCTATCGTAGGTACCATGGTAGAAATAGGAACAGGAAAACTGAAGCCGGAAGATCTTCGTAAAGTGATTGAGGACAAAAACCGAAATGCAGCTGGTACCTCGGCACCGGGACATGGGTTGTATCTTGTAGATGTAGGATACGAATTTGAATACTGAGAAATAAGCAGCCCTCAATTTTAGGGGCAGTAAAAAAGTCCTGTGGTTACGACTTAAAACAAATCACCGGAGGACTCCGGAAGTCACAAACATTATTGTTTTAAACCTCGTGAGATGTCGGGAAGGGTTAAAACAGGGCTGTTTTGATAAATTACGAAATTGGCAGGTAAGAAATTCTTTCTGATAAGTTTCATCATTTCTTAATGATCCGGAATACAGCGTCTAAACAGAGGAAGGATATTCATTCTGTAAATGACTGGTATCTGAAATTTTCTATAACGATTTGTAGAAGTTGTAAAGGCAGTCCGGTTATAATGTCTTATTTTTGCATAGAATTTTATTTTAATTCTTTTCTTCGATTCGTACAATGAAAAAACAAGATACCTGGGGAATTATAAAAAGACTGTTCTTTATCGGAATGAAATTCCGTTCTTGGTTCATTCTTACTCTGATAATTTCCGTAATACTTTCTATTGTTTCTACTTACAGGCCTTATCTGACAATGCAGGTGGTAGATAATGATATTACCAAACTTCAGGATAAAGCTTTGATGATGAAGCATATTTATATCCTGGTAGGGTTGGTATTTGCTGAAACTATTTTAAACTTTTTTCTGGTTTATTTTTCAAATTTTATTTCGCAGAACGTTATCCGAGACATCAGAGAAAGGCTGTATGCGAAACTTATTTATTTTAAAACCTCTTTTTTTGATAAAACGCCAATCGGACAGTTGGTAACCCGTGCTGTGGGAGATGTGGAAACTATTGCTACAGTGTATACAGACGGATTTTTAATGGTTTTTGGAGATATTCTTAGAATTCTTTTCGTACTGATCATGATGTTCAGCACGAATGTTCATTTGAGTTATATCACATTGGCGATTCTTCCTTTGATGGTAGTTATCACAAGGTTTTTTCAGAAAAGACTTAAAAAAGCATTTGGAGATGAAAGAACCTGGACCGCCAATCAAAACTCTTTTGTACAGGAAAGATTGGCCGGGATGCCTATTATACAGGTATTCAACAGACAGGAAGCGGAATACAACAAATTTGATGATATCAATATTACCCTGAAAGGAGCCTTACTGAGAACCGTTTTTATTTTCTCCCTATTCTTTCCGGTGGTAGAACTTATTTCTTCTCTGTTTATCGGTTTTATTCTTTTCTACGGTGGATATATTACCATCAGTGCAGGGGTTGTCATTGCTTTTATACAGTATATTTCGATGCTGATTCGCCCTTTGCGGCAGATCGCAGACCGTTTCAATAATATCCAGAGAGGTATTGTAGGGGCTGAGAGAGTATTGGGAATAATGGATGAAGATAATTCCATGTTGAATACAGGAACCGTGAAAAAAGATCACTTTGCCGGTAAAATAGAATTCGAAAAAGTACATTTTGCATACGATGAGAAGCAGGAAGTGTTGAAAGGAATTGATTTTAAAGTAAATCCTGGAGAAACCGTTGCAATTGTAGGGGCTACAGGGGCTGGAAAGTCTACGATTATTAGCTTAATAACAAGACTGTATGATATCAATTCGGGAAATATCCTTATCGATGACGTGAATTTGAAAGATTATGAATTGTATAATCTGAGAAGCCACATTGGAGTAGTGTTGCAGGATGTCTTCCTTTTCCATGGAAGTATTTTTGAGAATCTTGCTTTTGGTGATGACAGTATTACTTTAGAAAAAATCAAGGCAGGAGCCAGAGAAATTGAAGTAGATGATTTTATCGAACAGCTTCCTGGAGGTTATGACTATGTTGTAAGCGAAAGAGGATCTTCCATTTCTTTAGGTCAGAGACAGCTATTGTCTTTCTTGAGAGCTTATCTTTCTGATCCTAAAATTTTAATTCTGGATGAAGCCACTTCTTCTATCGACCATGAAAGTGAAAAATTAATACAGAAAGCAACAGAAAAAATTACCAAAAACAGAACTTCCATTATCATTGCCCACCGACTATCAACCATTGAGAAAGCAGATAAAATTATTGTAATGGAACATGGGAAAATAGTGGAAGAGGGTAAACACCTGGATCTTCTTGATCAGAACGGTTATTATGCCACCCTATACAAAGCTCAGCTGAGACACGAAGTGGAAGTGGAAGAGGAAAAAGAATCTTAGTTGGTAAGAAAAGTACCAAAAAAAATATTGTAAGATATAAAATGGCTTAGAGAAAAGTATCAACTGTTATTCTCTAAGCCATTATTTTTTAGTGTTTATCGATAATATTTTGTAGACACTTTTTAGTGTGTTAATATTTTACAGCTTTTATAATGTTTTTTCATTTCTTTTCAAAACGGCAGAATACAAAGTTCTGAACGGTTTCAAAAGGAGTGGTGTGATCTTCAGTAATGCATTGTACCTTTTGAAAACTTTCTTCAAACTTTTCGGATAACGAGGTTTCATCATACTGCTGAATATCCAATCCGCTGCATTTTGTAGGTCCGTTTTTTGAAAAGGTTCCAAGGATCATGAAATTATTTACATTTTTTGTTGCAGTAGCAATGTATTTTGAAACCTGTTCCGGTGTTGTAAGGAAATGAAAAGCAGCTCTGTCGTGCCAGATATCATAGGCTTCTACAGGCTCGAAAGTAGTAATATCTGTGGCTATCCATTTAACTTTGCCGGCTAAGGCTCCAAGTCTGTGTTGTGCTTTTTCCAAGGCTTTGGCAGAAATATCAAGCACGGTGATATTTTCATATCCTTCTTCGAGAAGAAAATCAACAAGATTGCTGTCTCCGCCACCAATGTCGATAATTTTTGCTTCTTTTCCAAGTCCGCAGGCTTGTATGAAATCGAGTGATGTTTTGGGTTTTTTCTGTGTCCAGCTTACCTGATCTGGATTTTTGGTTTCATATACGTTTTCCCAGTGATTTTTGTGATCTGAAGAGCTCATTATTCTTTTAATTGATTATTTATCTCTTCAAATTTACTTATTAATCCGTCAAGTTTACTTTCTTGTTTTTTTATTGTTTTTGGTCTCAGATAAAACCAGTTGAAGGCTATCCATAATAAAGTGATTCCATAGGCCAAACAAGCTGAAAAGAGCGTCATGCGGGAAGTATATTCATATAAATAAAGGCAGATTCCCAGAGACAGCATGATGAAATAAAGATTCATCATCGTAGTCTGCATAAATTTTTGCTTGTTTTTTACCACATATAGGCGTTGTAGATATTCATTGTTAGACTGGGTGCTGTCTATTTTATAAAATGTCATGAACAATCTGTTATAAGCAGCCAGGAAAATAATCATGGCCAAAATCACCAGAACAATTCCCAGTTTGGTACTGATCATCTGAGGCTGATAATAATACCATATGAAAGCTATAAACAGGGACGTAGCTATCAGTGAAAGATTGGAGCAGATCAGCTTACGCAGATTTTCATTCCTGAATTTTTTAAGTTTTCCGAGAAGCTCTTCCAGATTGGGTTTGTTGGAAGTCTGTTGTTTCCAGATATTTTTGAAGTCGATATTAGAATCCATTTTCTTTAAACTTTTGCGTTAATTTTTCTTTTATCCTGTGAATCTTTACCCGTATGTTAGATTCTGAAAGCCCTACAATATGAGCTATTTCTGCCTGCTTTATTTCTTCCAGCTCCAATGAAATAATAATTCTGTCTGTTTCAGGAAGTTCAGAAATAAACTGATAGAGCAATTGGATCTGAGGTTCCAAAGATTCCTGTTTCTTTTCTTCCAGATTCATGGGAAGATCTGTTTTGGCGAATTTCTTTTCTCTTTCCATCTGCCGGAGACAATTGTTGGAAGCGATTCGGAAAATCCATGTCCCTATACTGGATTCGTTTCTGAATTTCGGAAGCTGTTGCCACACGATGATAAAGGTTTCCTGCGCCAGATCCTGTGCCTGTTCTGGATCATTCACATATCCCATGCACAGACGGAATATTTTCTGCCAGTAGAGTTCATATATCTCTTCGAAAGCCATTATTTCGCAGATAAAAAGTTAGTAAGCTGGTTGAAGTACCAATCTTTGTCATCGTACATGATGAAGTGTAACCCTTTTGAAGCATACTGCATATCTGTATTTTTTAAGTTTTTATATTGAGCTTCAATAGCAGGCTTCATATTAGCAAAAAAAGATTCCAGCAGAATAAGTGACGGACATTGTATATTTTTTATTTTGTCTCGGAGATCCGTATTGGAAAAATCACAGTACATTTTAGCAAATGTATTTCGGTCCGATTTCATACTCCAGCCGATCACCGTTTCCTGCATAGAAGTGTCTCCAAGAAGGCTTGGAATAGCCTGCTTCTGCATTTGGAGGAACTGTTCATCCGTCATTGCTGTCAATTTATTAATCATAGGAGTAAAGTCATTATTTTCTTTGGCCTTAAAATTAGGATCTGAAAAAGCAGCGAGGCAAGGTAAAGTATCTACAATAATGATTTTTGCAACGAGATCCGGATAATCTGCAGCAATAGCTAAAGCCAGTCCTCCGCCCATGCTGTGGCCTATAAGTACAGGTTTTTCGATTTTATTATTTTTGATGTAAGCTGCGATTTCTTTTTCCCAGCTTGCGAAGCTGGCACTGGCTTCTGGTGGTATCCCGGCAAAACCTGCCATCGTTAGGGTATAACAGGTGAAATTTTTTTCAAACTTTGCAGTGGTTTCGTTCCATACCTCTCCGGAAGAAGCAAATCCCGGAATGAAAATTAAAGACTGTTTGCCTTTTCCGGTTTTCTTTACTTCAAAAGGATAGGCTTTTGTCTGACCAAATATATTGCATACTGCTAAAAAGAATAACATGACGACAAGAAGGAATGTTAATTTTTTCATGATTTCTAAAGTTTTAAGGTTTATTTGTCTTTTAGAGACGAACATTTTTAAAATGTTACAACAAATTTTACTTTTTTTAGAAAAAATGTTTTCCTTGTATGTTTAGGATATTATTACATCGGTATTATTTTCAATATGGTGTTTCAGAATTATGATAACTCTCAGAATAAATGATAGATAGTAAGATATTAGATTATAATTTTTATGCGAAAGAGCAGATCAGTCCAATATTTTCCCATAAAATTTACTCACATTAAAATACAGGCCTGGAACTGTATATTTATCTTTTTCAAACTTCTGATAATCACATTGTCCTTTATAGCTTTGAGATATGGACTCCATTTGAAATCTGTTCATCATAACATATTCATCGGTCACTGAAATGACATGAAACCCGGTTTCACACGTTAAGCCATCTCCCGAAGAAAGGATAGCTTCTAATAACCCACGAAAGTTTTCAGCAATTTTTTTAGCCGCCCCCTCATCATTTATGAGATGATACATGTAGGCCAGATAGTTCATAGCACGGATGTCGAGCGGATTTTCTTCGAGAGCTTCCTTAAACAGCTGAATACCTTTTGGTAAATCTTTCTCTGTGATTCCTTCTCCGCGGTAATACCTGGTCATTTCCTCTGCTTTCTTACTTATTTTGTAGGGATTATAGCTTTTTTGAAATAGATAACCGAAATAAAGATGACGATACTGATCGTTCGTAAGGAGGGTATCATTCTGCTGTAATCTTTTTAAAAGCTTCGGATAATAGAGTTCTGAGTTTTTATCCTGAATATTCTTTTCAATTAAAGGATAATCCGGAGCCTTGAATTTCAGTTTCTGGGCATGTAGTAAAGTGAACCCAATGAAGAAGAATAAAGAGAAAAATACTTTGATAGTCATGTTTTTTATGAGGTTATTACAATTGATCTTTCATGTAAAAATACGGAATATGTACCAATGGAATAAAATATTCTGATTATTTATAAAAAATATAGTAAAATATTGATGAACTGTTATGTTGTGTCAATAAATTTAGTAACTTTATTCGGAATTTGAGAAGCAACCCCTAAAATAGACAGGGGGCTCAATGGTAAAAACAGTTTTTTAATTAAAATCCAAAAATATTAATGAGTAGCAGTATCCAAGATGAATTTAAAGTCTTTAAAGACGAATTGAGAAAGTTGAATATCGAAGTACAGAAGGTCGTAAAAGTAGGAAATGGCAGTATGGATTTCCACGAGGTTTTCTACAAATCGCCAAGGTATGAGGAGGTAAAAAGTGTGTATGTCCAACGCCATAATCTGGACAATATCATAGAAAAATTTAAGCAAGCTTATCATTAAAAATAAAACGTGCGCCGAAGAGAATCTTCGGCGCACGTTTTTTATGGGTTTATATTAATCTTTATCCAGTGTTGAGGTATGCTTGGTATCTTTCATTCCGACGTATACAATTAATGAAAAAAGAATACATCCTGTGATGTACCAGTAGAAATATTCTTCAGAGCCTATTTTTTTGAACCAAAGTGCAATATATTCTGCAGTTCCTCCAAAGACAGCTACAGTAATGGCATAAGGAAGTCCCACTCCGAGAGCTCTTATTTCAGAAGGGAAAAGTTCTGCTTTTACTACAGCGTTGATGGAAGTATAACCGCTTACAATAATCAGAGCGGCCATAATCAGGAAGAAAGCGCTCAACATTGAAGTGGTGGTACTTAATGCGGTAAGAAGAGGAACGGTACATAAAGTTCCCAGAATTCCAAAACCTAAAAGAAGGGGTCTTCTTCCAATTCTGTCTGACAATGCTCCAAATACAGGCTGCAGGCAGGCAAATATGAATAAAGAGATAAACGATATCAAGGTAGACTCTTCTTTAGTGAGCTTTACGGTATTGACCAAGAATTTCTGCATATAAGTGGTATAGGTATAGAATGCCAGGGTTCCTCCTAACGTTAATCCCACAACTGTAAGCAGCGCTTTCGGATGTTTAAGAAGTTCTTTTACGGTTCCCTTTTTCTCTTCACTGATCACTTTTTTATTTTCGAAAGCTTCTGTCTCGTGAAGATTCGCCCGCAGATATAATGCGATGATTGAAAGCATTGCACCAATCACAAAAGGAATTCTCCAACCCCATTCTTCCAGCTGTTGTTCCGTTAATAATAATTTTTGTAAAATAAGCTGAATTCCTAAAGCAATAAGCTGTCCTCCGATTAACGTTACATATTGAAAGCTTGAATAAAATCCTCTTCGGTCTTGTGTTGCCATTTCACTGAGGTAGGTTGCGGAAACTCCATATTCTCCTCCAACGCTTAATCCCTGAAGCAATCTTGCGAGTAAAAGTAACGCGGGAGCCAAAATCCCAATGGTCTTATAAGTTGGTGTAAGAGCAATAAGAAGAGAACCGAACGACATTAATAATACAGAAAGCGTCATCGCTCTTTTTCTGCCAATTTTATCTGCGATACTTCCAAACATCCATCCGCCAATTGGTCTCATCAGAAAACCTACAGCAAAGATACCGGCGGTGTTCATGAGTTGTGCATTGAGGTCTGAATCAGGAAAAAATGAATGGGAAAAATAAATAGCAAAAGCAGCATAGGCATACCAATCGTACCATTCCACAAGATTTCCGATGGAACCACCTATGATGGCTTTTATTCTTTGTGCCGTTGTGATGGAAGTAGAGTTCATAGCATTATTTTTTCAGAAAAGTTTTTTAATAAAAGAAGCCAAGATACAAAAATCAAGAAAAGAATAAACCGCTCTTAAAAAGAACGGTTTGAGTATGTGGATATAAAATTTTAGAATCTATATCCTAGAGAAAGTCCGCTTCTGAAGCCGGCCCATGGTCCATCTACTTTTATTCTGGCTCCATTGGCATTTGTTTCTACGGTGTATTTCACAAATGGGATATCCAGGTTTTCTATTTCTTTTTTTAACTGTGCCTGCATATCTGGAGTAAGAGCATAATCGGAAGTCATGCTGAAATCTCCTTTTCCTCCGCCATAGTGAGCACCGGCAATCCAAAAATCAAGAACGAGATTTTGGCTTCTTGTCAGGAAAAACTGTACTCCGACCATGAGACCACCGCTATTTCCTTTGGCGCTTCCGCCTCCTTTTAAAGGAATCTGATAGGTATTTCCATCGGGACCATTATAGTCATAATAAAAATCAAATGTATTGGACGAAACATCTGAGTATCGGTAATATGGGGCGAAATAAAATCCTTTTCCATATCCTTTTCCTATATAGAATCTGGGTTCAACGGTAAAATTGGTAGCTTTTACCCTAAGATTCTGAAATCTTTTCTCGTCTTTATCTTTCAGAAAAGCATTGATGAAAGGAACTTTTCCTTCCGGCATTGTTCCAAAACCAATATTTAATGAAAACCACTGAGTGAACGCTCTTTCATACGAAAGGTTGATGTTTCTGAAAGCATAAGCGGTAACATTCGTTTTAACAATATTCATCTTTTCCGACGAAGTATTTTCAATTTCCTGTGCGCCGATGGCGGAAAACAGAAAATAAGGAAGTAATAGGGCTGCTTTTTTCATGATGTTAATATTTTGTGGTAAAAAAGTACCAGCAAAAAACGGGCTGAATTTAACATAATAAATTAAATTAACAGAAAAATGAAACCACTTTTTATTTGGGGATTCAATGGATCTTGCTGTCAACCTTTCTAAAAAAGAGTTTAAAAAAGCTGGAAATATTAAATAATTAGAAGGTTTTTAAGCAGCTGTAAGGATTGAGCGTTAATAAAAAATCCCTGCTCATTGGTATAGGCAGGGATTTTATTTTTTATTTCTTGATGAATTTTATATTTTGACTGTCTTCCGCTTTTTTTCCACTGATTTCAATGAAATAAGATGCCGGAGGAAGATCTGAAATTTGTATGTTTCCTGATTTTACATCAGATGTTTTTACCAGTTTTCCATCCAAACTGTAAATATTTGCTTTGGAATAAGAATCTATATTTCCTTTAAATCCAATAAAATCCTGTGCCGGGTTTGGATAAATGGCCAGGTTTTCTTTTTTGGATACTTTATCAACTGCTAAGAAAGCTGCCGATAAAGCTGCTGCGCTTGAGGTAGACTGGTTGATACTCAACAAAGGAACACTGATATTAGCATTTGTAGAACTTAATAGGGAATATCTGTGAGTGGCATCATAATAAGCATAAGCCGTGTTGGTAGCCGTTCCTATTGCGTTGGAATAGGTGACATCAAAAGATGCATATAAATTAAAGCTCTGCGTATATTTTACCCGAAGAACATTATTGTAAACCTGACTTCCTATAAGAAGTGTTCCATATCCGTCAGCCTGCGTTGCCATTGTTCCGCTGAAAAGACCATTCGCAACAGAAGACGAAAAAGTTCCTTTTGCAGTATCGTTTTGAGCGGGTCCATATGTTGTAGGATAGTTCATGTAAGTTCCGTTGTCTACATTAAAGTTTAAAGTAGCCTGAGGATTTACAATTCCTGTAATTTCAAGTTTTGTAGCTGATGTTTTATAATAAATTGTTGTAGTTCCATCCACCATTTTAAGATTAGACCCCGGAAATGTTGTGATTTCTGTAGAAATGGGAGTGGAGTAAGTAACCTGTGATGCTGTTCCCAGCGTTAAAGCTGTGTTATTAAAGGTAGCATTTGCTCCGGATGCTGTGTTATCCACAGTGCCGATAACCAGATTGTTGTTAACAATATCTCCAATTAGAGGATCATTCGATGCTTTGGTAAGCGTAATCTGTGCGGAAAACATCATTGAAGTTCCCAACAAAACGAGTATAGATTTTTTCATGGCCAATTTTTTACTAAAGTTAAATAAAAACTTGATTATATTTTTTATTTACCTGTTTTTTAATTAAATATATAAAATAAAGTCGGCGGCTGATGAAATCAGCCGCCGATTCTGTGCGTCAAATAAGTATACGTTTAGTTGCTCATGATCATTTTGCGATAAGCGTAAATATCTTCAATCGTTACTACGCTCATTCCTTTTTTTATGGCGAAGTCTACGATTTCCGGAAGTCTTGCCATGGAACCGTCTTCATTGGTCAGTTCACAAAGCACGGCATCGTCCCCCAAGTTGGCCATTTTTACAAGGTCTACACTACCTTCTGTATGGCCGCGTCTTGCAAAAACACCTTCTTTTCTGGCTATCAGGGGGAAAACGTGTCCCGGACTTGCGATATGTTCGGCCTGAGCGTTTGCTGCAACAGCTGTTCTGATTGTGGTTACCCTGTCTTTTGCAGAAACACCAGATTCTACGCCTTCTTTAGCTTCTATAGAAATGGTAAATGCTGTTTGATTTTTCGAATTGTTGGTTTCCACCATCGGACGGAGGTTGAGGTGCCTGCTCTTTTCCTCAGAGATGCATAAACATACGATGCCGCTGCATTCGCGTATCAGAAGTGCCATGTCTTGTTCTGTAATAGTGGAAGCGGGGAAAATGATGTCACCTTCGTTTTCACGGTTTTCATCATCTACTAAAAGAATACCTTTTCCCTGTTGTAATGTTGAAAGTGCTTTTTCTACACGTTCTTTGGAGGTTGCTCCAAATTGTTCTAATAATTTTTCCATGTTATTTTACTTTTAAAAGTTAAAATAGTCTTCGGTACATGGAAATGAAATACGACACAACAAGAACCCATAAGGACTCTTATTGATCATCTCATTTTCTTCTCCCATCCAGACTTTAACTGTCGGTTCCGGAATTTCACCAGATCAGTCCTTTCCGGAGAAAGGAGTCGCGGACTGTAACCGCCGGTAGGGAATTGCACCCCGCCCCGAAGAAAACTTATACTAAGTTTTGCTGTTTGTTGTAATTTAAATTGTTATTTCATTGAATCATATTTAACGCACAGATCGCTAATTTCGGGAAGTTTTTTGAATTGAAGAAGAGATTTTTCCTATTTATAACGTCAGTATAATATTTAGTTTTCAGAGGGAAACATATGATTGAGAATTTCTACCCATCTTGCGAGTAATAAATCGGTGTATATTTCTTTATCTAATCCATAGGAACCTAAAGCATAACCATCATTCCATTCTACCAATGCGGTTTCACCTGTGGATAATATTCCAAAATCAATTCCGTATCCCTGAGTTTTTTCTTCGGAATTTTCCAAATCATTGATAGCATTTTCAACGACGGTCATATCCAGTGTATAAAGATCTTCTCCGCTGTATTTTTTTATTCCTACAACTTTTGAATTGTTGACGAAAACCCTGTATTCTGATTTCCATTCAACAACAGGAGCTATATAAAGTTCTGTGTTTTTTGGTAATTCCACCAGACGATATACATCAAGTGAGGATGCTACGGTAAATCCGGTAAAAAGTTTAGTTCTTGAGCGTGGCTTTACAAATATAGAAGGAATATCTTCACTAAAGTTCAAAGCAAGTTCACGTACAGTAGTTTCCCGAACATTTCTGTGAAGGTATTTCTGAAGACTTTTAGGATAGCAATTCGAGGGAACTTTTATTTTATATTTTTTGAAAATAGAGGAAAAGACAAAGTGGTTTCCGACAATGAAAGTACTGTTATCTAGACTTAATAGGTTTCGGGAAACTTTTTTATCTGTAAAAAGCTCAAACGGAATATTTCTGCTTTCCAGAATAGATATCACATCCTCATGTTCCCGTTCCAGTTTTTGATTACCATATTCGTGGATATAAGCCTTTGAGATCATAAATTGTAGTTTTCCTATTCGTATTCTTTTAAATAAGCAACGATCTTTTTCTCTACCAGATCATGTAGCGAATTGCTGATTTTAATCATTTTAGGAGGACTGTTTTCATGAGCGAGAATGTATACACTTTGGTTTTCAGTATTGTATAATAAATGGTCTCCATCTCCATATAACCAAAATTCTCCCAGGAAGAGATAGTTCTTCTTTTGTATTGTTTCAATGCTTAATTCGGTAAAATCTATTTCTATTCCCTCCAATTGTAATTTTGAGATGTTTTGATAGAAAATGATCATTTCATCAGAGAATGTTACAGAAAGCTCTTGTTCTTTTTCTTTAATGATTCTTGCTTCTACGCCTTTTTCAATATGGTCTGAATTGCTGTAAGATCGGGTTAACTGCTTGAAAAACTTAGGGTAGACAGTTTTCAGATACCCGAATTTCTCTTCCACAGTCTTCTGAAGTTCCTTTTCTTTTTGTTTTTCCTGTCTGCAAAAGTCCTCAAATTCTTGCTCCCAACCTTTTTTGTAAAGATCGGATAAAGAGGTTTCTACTTTTTTAGATTGAAGCCAGTCAAAAGCTCCCAGCTGACCAATATACAGGTTTCTGATCTCACTAAAGCTTTCCTTAGGTTTTACGGCAAGAAAAGCTCTTCTGCCACATAATTTTTCTATATCATCAGTATGATCATCAAACCAGCTCAGCCATTCTGGACCGGTTAGCTTTCCTTCTGATAAATCTGTAAACTTTTTAACAATTTCTTCCTGAGTCATATTTAGCTACCTATATTAATATTATATAACCCGTGTTACCATTTCCAGATTTGGGGTTCATCTTTCCAGATCACCAATCTGAAATCCTCGTAATGGTTTCCGTTTCCTATAGTGTGGGTATCTCTGTGTCCTTTGCCAAGTGTTAGCTTGTGTAAAAAACCTGAACAGGCTGCTACCCAAAGCGTTTTTTCATCATCAGAAATTGCCATTCCACTAATGGTAGAGCCAAGAAAGTGTCTCCAGAGTGTATTTCCATTTTTGTCAAAAGCTTTGATGTAGCCATAAGCATCTCCCAGAATATAATAATCCTTAGCAGCCACTCCTGCATACACTCTCATTTCTTCATTAATGTAAGTGAAATCATCAGATTCAGTATAAGCTTCAATATCTGCTCCGGCATACTGTTCGGATGAGATGCCGATCGTAACACCGTTGTAAAAATGACATGAGTTGGTAATTAACTGGCTGTCGTCTTTGGCAAAGAGGCAGAAATGGGGATATGAAGATTGGGGACCAATAGAGCCAATTGTATTTCCTTCATGATCCAATATTCTGTGATCGTAACATTGATCTCCCACTACGATATACGAGTTGTCGTTGGACAATGCTGCATTTTCCATGTCAATTTGTGAACTCCAGTCTTCCTCGTTATCTTCATTGATAGGATGGATGAGCTTTTGACCATGGTTTGAAACAAGAAAAATTCCATCTGAAGAAACAATCACAACCTGACTTCCGTCGTTAAATGGCAGAAGTTGCGTAATGGTAAAATCAGGGTTTTCGTCAAGTTTGATTTCATTAATGATATCGCCGTTCCATCCTTTATATAAAGTTATTTTTTGAGAATCTGCAACCGCAAAAATATCGCCTTGTTTAGATTTTCCAATGGCCTGAATCTCTTCGTCAAGTTTGGTAATCTTGTCACCATCAAGAAGGTAAGCGTATCTTTTTTCGTAAGATGTTCCGGTAAGAAAAACAATTTTTTGGTCATCAATAAACTGAAGATGCTCAATGCTTTGAGATTTGTTCTCCATTAATGGAATTATCGGGGTGTGAGCCGGAGGAAAATATGTTCTGAACGTTTCTGTATCTTCATTCTTGTTGGCGGTTTTAAGCATTTCAAAAACTTCTTTGGCCAATTTTTCTCTTTTGTCTTCAGGTTCTTTACCTTTCCAGTTTTCCCAACCATTTTTTTCACCGAATTCAACCATTTCATTGATGTCTTTTGCATACCGTTCTCCTTCCGTGAACCATTCTTTTTGGATTTTAGTGTCGTACATTGATATGTTTTTTGATAATACTGTTTATATTTTATGCGCATTAAGTTACGAAAAGGAAAAGACAAATCCTGAATTACAGCGGTATTTAAAAGAATAAACACTGTATTGCTACAGTGTTTATCATTATTTTTAATTTTTTGCTTTTATGTTGAGGATGATAATGCCATATGAATTTCCGGATGTATCTTTTATTTCACATTTGAAATAAATCAGATTCTTTAAAAACTTTTGATGGAAGACTTCAGTATGAATAACTATTCCTGTAGGAAGCGCTTGAGAAGCATATCCTTCCAGGCTGTCTATTTCGTAAGTGTT
Source organism: Chryseobacterium sp. JK1 (assembly GCF_050632815.1). NCBI lineage: Bacteria > Pseudomonadati > Bacteroidota > Flavobacteriia > Flavobacteriales > Weeksellaceae > Chryseobacterium > Chryseobacterium sp. JK1. The sequence goes on from NZ_JBODRU010000004.1 coordinate 278,223, forward strand.
TTCCTGGTTCAGAAAGTTGAAAATCTCTTTTAGAACACAGTTGGCAATAAATATAAAAGGAACAATTGGATAGTTCTCAAAATGTCCTTTGCACTGGGCGGGAGTAAATGGTTCGGTAGAAATCGTAAAATGATGAGGGATATCGTTCTTGATTATTTTGCTTGCAGGAAGGCTCGTATCATGATATTCTACAGGTTCCGGATGATGAAAACCCTGGTAAAACTGTTCGAATGCGTCTTTTGTAATAATATAATAATCGAACTCAGAAGAATATAACCGTTCTCCTGTAGCGGTATCTTTTACATAAATGTAAGATTTTCCTTTTCTGTTGGATTCTAGATTGCTTTCGCAGCTTATAGTAACAGAGGTAGGTTCTTTATAAGAAAGTTTTCTGACTCTTAATTTTTCACCAAGGAAATAGATTTTTTCCTTTGTAGTATCATTTAGAAGTTTGTATAAACAAAAACTGCCTAAAGACGAAAGTTGTTTTATTAATTTCGGAAAATTTTCGTTTTCAAAATGCCAGTCTTTTATTTCTGTCTCTATGGTATTCCCTTTGAAGATAATATTTTCAGGAATGGTAATGTAAGGTGACGTTTCCCCAATATAAGGGATAATGTTTTCTTTGATTTCGGTAATTGTCATTAGAATGAGGTTTTTGGGTTATTAAATTTATTTTCATAGATAGTGGATAACTTATGGTGTAATTACCAACGAAGAAAGTTGGTAAGAAGGAGCGTTTCTATATACTTCAGAAATTATGGATAGAATAATAAAAGTAGAAGTATGACTTAATGTTTTTCCTTTGCTGGAGGGGATTCTTTCATGATTAATATATCTTTTGTTGGTGATTTGTTTATGCAATTTACAAAAATCTATTCATAAACGATTATGAATTTGTATTTATAAAGCTGATTGCTAGTTAATTATTAAGAGAAAGAAGAGGCTTCTAATAGGGCTTTAAAACAATTGTGGATAAGTTATCCACATAACTTATCCACAGTATTTTTTAATGTTGTTAAAAAACAATTTTTATTATAATTTTCTAGAATATATGATATTAGTGAGGTTTTAAAGGAGTATTGTAAAACTTATCCATACTTTATCCACACATAGGATACCGAAATTTAAAAGTTATCCACATTTTTTATTTCTTTGTGGAAAACTATAGACTTTCTATATAATGTTCATAACCACTTTTCTCTAAAACTTCTTTTGCTGTTAAGCGATAAACATCTTTCCAGGAATGAGGTCCGTTTTTTTCTACATATTTTTCAATAATTCTGAATCCCAACCAGTAGTTCATCGATTTGGGAGCGTCTGGAAATAATTTCAGCTGGTCGTTTCTCAACAGAGGATTGTTACCTGAAGTATCAGAAAAATAGGGTTTCAGTTTGGTGAAAATTTCTTTTTCGTTTTTAATATACCAGTTCCAGTTTGGCTGAGTCATATTTTCAACCGCTTCAGATTTCTCTATTTTCCGGTCAAAAAATAGATAAGTGAAATAGCAGGCAAAACCTTCATCAATGGTTTGGCTCAGAGCAGAATTTCCGTTGACATCATTCTTTCTGAAATGTTCATAAACCATATGGTTAAGTTCATGAGGAAGTCCTTTTTCCAAAGCATAAAGGATGTTCACATGATCATTATTAAGTTCCAAAGCAAATTGTTCATCGTTGCATCCCCCAAAAGAAATTCCCGTTAACGGAGTGAAAATTAAACTGATTTTAGCTTTGGGTTGATAAGGAACCAGTTTGCTGAATTTAGTAAGGGCTTCTTTAAATACTTTTTTAATATTGATTCCTAAAAGAATGTTGGCTTTATCTTCCCATTGCTTTCTGTTGCTTTCATATAAAGATTTATTCCATTTTATCATTCCTCGGGGATTGTTGAAGAGCTTCCCGTTCTCATCTCCAAAAATGACTCCGTAGCAGCTGTCCCAAAGCTTTTTGTGAGGGAGATATACATTTCGAACTATTCTGGCAGAATCATATCGATTACTCTGATGAGCAAGAAGCTGGTGTTTAAACAAATTGTGGATAACAATATTTTCAATCTTTATGCTATCAGAGATGGTCTCCAGTTTTTTATAATCAAAATTTTTATCACCATTATATTGAGCCGAACAGAAAAGAATTATAAATAGAGATAAGAACGAAAGAATTTTTTTCATGGATAAATGAATGTTTTTTTATTGTGTACGTAAAAGTTAGTCTTTATAGATGTTCCAGAAATTAAAATCGGTCATAGGAGCATCTGTAATTCCAGCATTTCTCCCCATCGTTACAATTTGCCCTCGGTGATAGGTTCCGTGAAGAATAATATGCTGGATATATTCATATCTTGAAAAGTCACACTGAAACCATTGCGTTTCTATTTTTATATTTTTGATCAGGTCCTCTTCGGATAACGTTTCTACGTAATCAGCCAGTTTTTGGGAGTTGTTTTTTATAGCGTTGAAAACTCCTTCTTTATCGGTAATTGAGGAGGTTTTCTCAAAATCAAAATCATGACTTTCAGAAATATAACTCCACCAAAACTCCTGAGATTGCCAGATGTGGTGTAAAGTCTTTAAAATGGTGGGGAAACTTGAAATAACTTCCCGATTAAGCTGTTCGTCAGATTTTGTGGCCAGCCAGTCTATGTATTTATGGACTACCCAGTTGTTATACTGAACACTTTTTGTGGCTAATGCTTTTAGGCTCATATTATCAATATTTTGTTGGTTTCAAGGGTTATTATAATCCAAAATGACGGTTTTTCTCTATGTTTTCCGGATTAATAAGTGCTTTATTGCTGTAAGTGGCAATCTCAAATTCACTGATCGTAACGGACAGAAAAGAAATGTAGGGAAGCAGCCCGGCAAGGCTGATGTTAATCTGCTTGGATAAATCTGCTTTTTGCTCCGTACTGCGGCCTTCCATAATATAGCCAAACACATGCAGGAAATTTTTCTTGTGATCTCCCAACCTAAAATACTGGAAGGGCTGAACTCTGACCTTGATATCATTGCTGGCAAACAGACCTGAGGAAACAGCTGTTTCATATACCCTATTCATGATCTCATCAGGTGTTTTTTGTTCAAGAATATCCTGTGAGCAGTCTATAACAAAGTGTGGCATAACTTATTTTGTCAAAAGATTTGGATTGTATAAAAATAACGAAAAATTTGACTCCTATTTAAAATAAAAACTACCCCTGATAATAGGGTAGTTTGAAAAACCTGTTCTTTGTTAGTATGAATGTTAGTATTTACAGAACAGATTTTTTGATGGTATAGGTAGGGTTCATTGTATCGGAAAGGTCTAAGGAAATATCATAGGAACCATTTTCTTCTATTTTAAAGTTATAAGCATCGCGGGCGATACTTTTTCCATCATTATTCAGTCCCAAATTGTTACCCCAGTCATTATCAAATCTGAATTTGAAACCTCCTGTTTTCAGCGGGTAATTCTTCAGAAAATATAGATGCGGACGTTTAGAGTCTGTCTGCAACGGAATATCTTTTCCGTCCCATCCGGCTGGTGTAGCATCGCCAATCATTCCCCACTGAAAACTTTTGTTACTTCTTGTACCTGTTTTTACCGATCCGTCTCGGAAATGAATAACAATGGAATCCGTTTGCTTGTCGGAACCGGGTTTAAAAGTAAAAGTGAAATTCTCATCCAGTTGGTATAATGTTTTGCTCATAGGAATTAAGCTGCAGGCACCATAATTTCTTTCCCGGAAGATAATCTGACCGTCAATGACGGAAATAAAGAAGTCTGTATTCTCGTTGGAATACGTTCCTGCGAGTCTTTCTACATTTTTAGGATCAGTTTTTCCAATTACCGGGATACTGTAAGGTTTATTGTAGAGAATTTTTTCAATAGCAGGCACAAGAAAATCGGTATGTGACAATTCTGAATTTGAAATAATAATAAGACAAATATCATCATCCAGAACTCTGTAATATCTACTTCTATATCCCGGGCCGCCACCATCGTGACCCACTCTTTTTTTATCATAAAGTGTTGATACTTGAAAGCCCAATCCATATTGATCATTGAGATAAGGAGTGAAAGCTCTTTCAGTTGTTTCTTTTTTGAGAATCTTATAATTCTTTAAAGCTTCATTAAATTTAAACAGGTCTTCAACGGTAGAATACATTGCTCCGGCCGAAAAAGGATGATCCGTCTTGAAACGGAATGCTTCACGAGAAAAATGATCAGACAGAAATTCATAGCCCAAAGCTTTATTGTCATCGGTAACATGATTAAAATCAAAACCGGTGTGAGTCATTTGTAATGGCTGCAGGATGTAATTTTCTATTGCTTTGTCATAGCTTAACCCCGTTACTTTTTTGATGATGTAGCCCAAAATATAATATCCGGAATTGGAATAGTTCCATTTTTTACCAGGAGAAAAATCCAATGGCTTGGCAGAAATATACTTTATGAAGGTATCTTCATCAACTGTATTGTCCGAATCTTCATCGCTGGGAATTCCTGAAGTATGGGAAATTATATGAGCCAACGTAATGCTATCCCCTTTGGGAAAGTTGGGGTAATATTTGGAAAGTTTGTCATTTAAAGATAATTTTCCCTGCTCTTCCAGCTGAAGAATAACAGCCGCTGTAAACATTTTTGTCGTGGAATAAACTCGGTAAAGGCTGTTGTTGGTGTTTTTTTCTCGCTTAGGAGCATTTCTGTAGCCATAACTTTTTTCGAAAATAATTTTTCCTTTTTCAGCAACCAAAACAGAGCCACTGAACAACCCCGCCTTGTCATAAGTAGCGAACAGTTGGTCCAGTTGTTTTGTTTTTTGTGAAAAAAAAGGGTTAGCAGCCAGTAACAAAAACAGGCAGGTTAAAATGAGTCTCATGTATTTTTTTAGATAAGACAGCTAAAACCGACATTGTGTTACATGTTTTATGAATAATTTTTTGTTGAAATAATGATGATTAAATTTCGCACTATAATTTTTCAAAATATTTGCCATTAAACTGATAGCGGACTCTTCTGGTTGTAATTTTAGAATCGTCAAGAACAAGAGGAATGCTTATGATCTGTTTTTTAGGATCATATCTAAGATTTAGACTTTTATAATCCTCGTAAGTAATGGGACTGTTGTGATTAACAGTTGCTGAAAAGTCAAGCTCGCAGGTAAGCTCACTTTTGAGACCTGACGGAGTTTTAATCAGCTTAGCATCACTTTTTAATTGACCGTTTTCTATGGTGAAAAATTTTGCGGTATAGTAGAGAAGAGCATTGCTGTATACAGCTTGGTTCTGGGTAAGGTAATATTTTTTACCCTCCGATACTACATCATTAACTTGGTAATACAGACTTTCCGAATCATCTTCCATATTACTGTCCGATATTTTTGCTTTCACTTTTTTGCCTGCTTCATATTGAAATACATATCTGTAAAAATGCATGGTTCCTCCAGTAAGAGTATCCCAGGAGTAGATCCTGAATTTTCCATCTTCTGAAGTGCTGATCTTTACCCCTTCTCTTTTTAATGTTTTAAAATCATGATTCAGGGTTTGGGGATTGAAACCGTAGTGGTGCAGCATCTTTTCAAATTTTTTATTGGCAGCATACAAAGAATCATAAGCATTTTTATGTTGATCAATAGCATCATACCAATATTGGATTCTTTGAAAAGAGCGATTCAGTTTTTTTTCAATGGTAGCTATATCCTGGGCAGATAGAATGCCGACAAAGAAAAGGCAGAACAGAATTCCCAATATTTTTTTCATGGCTGTAAAGAGATTAGTTTTTATTTCCTGCTTTTTAACTGAAATACATTTCCTTCAGGATCTTTGCCGTCACAGAGCCAGAAAGGATAATGATCAAATGTTTTAATTTCCCTTACCTGAACATTTTTTTCGATCAGCTCATTCCTCGCTGTTTCTATGTCTGTATCAATTTCAAAAACTATTTTGGTATTGTTATCGAAAGTATGAGTGGAATCTATCTGTTTAAGGTATTCATCTCCTATTTTATGAAGTCCGATATTGGCGGATCCTGCATCAAGCAAAACCCAAATATGATCTTCCTCAATCACTTTCAGGTTAAAGTTTTCAACATAAAAATTTTTAAGCAATTCCGTATTTTTTACGTATAAAATGAGGGTGTCGAGCTTTACATTCATGGAGTGAAATTGTTTAGAACGGTTTGAATCTTAGGTCTTTTTTAAGCTTCATAAATAAGCTGAACAACACCGGATTTAAAGACATTGGTTTTGACCAATTTTAAATGTAATCTGTCCTTTAAATCTTCAAAAAGAGGTTTCCCCTTTCCTAAAGCAATAGGATGAACTGAGATTCTGTACACATCAATCAGGTTAAGCTGTATAAAAGTTTTGATGAGGCTTGCACCGCCATACAGCCAGATGTCTTTGCCTCCCTGGTTTTTTATTTCCGAAACTTTTTCTGCAATATCGGAACTGATAAAATTTGCTTGTTCATCTTCTCGGTTTTGATGTGAAAAGACAAATTTACTTTTTGAGTGAACGTCTTTCCAGAGTTTCTGTTCTTCCGCAGCTGCATTTTCTTCAGGTTGATAATTTCCCCAGGCATCATAGCTCACTCTTCCGTAGAAAATGGTATCAATACCAGAAAGAAATTCCTCAAAATCCATGTCATCATCCATGATGCACCAATCCGTTTCTCCATTGGGTCCTTCAATAAATCCGTCTAAGGTGGTAGCGAGGTCTAATACTACTTTTTTCATGAATGCTTTGATTGTTTTTTGATAAAGAATTTTTGGTTCTTAAAGTTATGAATATTTCAAATGTAATCGAAGCAATACTCTCTATTTCTCAGTTTTTGAAACACCTATAATCACTCCAAAATTTCCATCGGTCTGAATCCATTTTTTTTCCGGAAGATAAGCTCGGGAAACATAACCATCAAGATAGAGAGCATCTTTACACCCCAATTCTTTAAACAGTTGTGCGAAATTATAAAAGTTTATTTTTTTTTTCGACATGGCAAAAACGACTTTTTCATTCTCTAAAATTCCAACCCCGTTTCTGATATTCAGATTTTTAGAATCCTTTTTGAAGTCCGGATTAATAGTGCCGTTAATGAGTAATATTGGTCCGGATTGAGTCGCATATTGAATCTCGCTGTTTTGAAGGTACTTTTGAGTTTCTGCGATTCCAGCTTTATGATTTCGGGTGATATAAAATATTCCGTTGGGAGGAAGATAAAAATTTCCAGAACCCTTTTGAACAGTATCAATTGGTTTGAGAATTTTAAAATTTTCAATATAAAGCCCTTTTGGTGAGTTGTCGTGTTCAAACATTCCTCCGTTCATTGCAAACAGTAATTTTTCGTTTCTGGATTCAATTTCTTTTTTTAATTGACCGATGCTTCCCAGAATGGTATCGTTCTTATTTTTCCAGTAGAATTTTATGTTTTCTTTTTGAGGATCAGTCTTAAAAATGACAAAATTATCTTCATAGGTTATTTTCTCTTTACGGCATGCACAGAAGAGTAGAAGGAAAGGTAGGAAAATATTCAATATTGTTTTGATCATAGATTTATTATTATCGATGAGTTCTTCTTTTCCAGATTATGATGAGTGTAATGAGAAAAAGAATGATGACTAAAGAGAATGTGTAGATGATTATTTTGTATTTGTCATTCTGGTGCCTGAGAAAATCTATTTCATGGGTAAGTTCGTGAACTTTTGTGTCTGATTGGTCTATCTCTTCAATAATATCGTTAGTCAACTTTTGATTATTTTCAATAGCTTTCTTTTTATATGCAGTACTTAATGCTTCGAGTTCTTTCAATTCTTGTGGAGAAAGTTGGTCCAATCTTTTTTGAACAAAGCACTGACTGGAATGGAGAAAGTCAGAATCCTGTTTGTCATAAGCAAAAATGAGATATTTCCCTTTTTCAGTAAAAAAAACATCACACGAATTGAGGGGAGAAGCTGCTAAAAGTAGCTGTCTGAGTATAAAATCCATTATAGCCTCCTGGCTTATAGATGTTATTAATCTTTACTTTACTAAGAACACTTTGAGCGGTTTTAAATCCTGAAGGTACCTCAATGATATCATAAACCTCACCAATGAAAACAAAATCAGCATTGGTAAAAGAAGACTGTAAAGAGGGTGTTTCACTACATTTGCAAGCCCACGTTTTTACAAAAGCCAATACGAAAAATAATAAAATTCTGATTTTCATAGAAGGATAATTTGTTTTTGTCTAGAATTAATGAAGTTCAATGTTATAAAGTAAAATATTCAGGGATGTTTTTACATCAGTCGGTTTGTTTTGTCAGTAAGGCTACTTTCATCACTCTTTTATAAAAGCTTTCAAATTCGTTTTTTTTGTATTTTGGTCGCATTGCTCTGAGGACATCTGAAGTATCAAAGGAAACCCATTCCCAAAGCATGGTGTCAAAATTATACTGAAGCATTTGAGACTCCACTTCGGCTCTAAGGAGGCTGATTTGATCCACTGATAATCCGTATTCACTTAGATTCTCCATCAGCTTTTGATCGGTTCCCTGCGTATATTCAGTATCCAGAAATGGTTCTAGTAACCAGCTCCAAATGGGAGGTCTCTGTACGGTCTTAATAGTATTTCTTTTTGCAAAAAGTTCAATTTCATTATTTTGACTTTTGGGTAAAAAGATGAGCTCATTTTCAATTCTGAAGTTAGGAGGGTAAGACCTAAAGTCTATATCATCCATTTCCGCCGATTTAAAAATGTTCTGTTTATAGGCTATAGAAGGTTTGAATGGATAATTTTCTATTTTTAAAAAATCATCGAAAAGAGTAAGCTGTCCCAATGGGATAAAAAGTTTTTGCTGGTCAGGTCTCGGATTGTCGAACGTTACTTTACTATTATTTGATATGTCAAATTGTTTTAAAAACCTCCTTAAAAACTTCATTTTTCTTTTTTTGGATATAGATGTAAGCACTGTCTTTTGTAAATAAATTTACAAATAAAAACCGTTCTGTTGAAGTGAACGGTTTTATTATTTTTTTAAGAGTAGATTATTGTGTTTTGCAAATTTTCAGTTCTTTTTCAATATTGCATCTTTAATGTTTGCGATCCGTTATTTTTTTGTTGAATGTACTGAAGCTTTTTAGCTTTCCATGGCCATGTACTCTAACTGACCATTTTCGTCAGTATTAATAACAACCAAATAATCTGTTAAATCTTGTCCGATGGAATAGTCTGAAATAGCAAAATTATCTTCACTGTCAGGATAAAGTCCAATTCTTACCAATTCCAGTTTTGTCAGAAGCTGTTGGTCTGGCCGAGTGTTGGTATCTTCAAAATTAATTAATGTGGAAAGGTCTTGTTTTTCAACTTCTTCAAGGTGATGTTCCAAATAGAATCTCACCGTATCACCATCTTCATCATGATAATCTTCCACAATATAGGCTTTGTTGAGTTTATCAAATTTTTCGATATTTTCCAGATAACTCTTTACTTTTTCGAGTTGTGTAGTTGCTATATTGTCATCTTCAAAGTTCAAATCAATCTGAATTTCTTTTCCATTACAATCTATAGTGACATTGTAATATTCTTCTAAGTTGTCTGTTGATAGGGCTCCGAAATGGGGTAAAATATATTCTGACATAATTAAAATTTTTAGTGATAAGGGGTGTTAATTTCGTTGATTTTTGCTCTCAGGTCTTTAATCGTAAATTTATCGGAGTCACAAGCGATAGAGGGAAATTCATGGGAGAATAAAAAGTCGTTTAGGTCGTCACAGTCTTGTAAAATATTGAATTCTTTATTTTCCAGATCCAGAACGATACCTTTAGTTCTTCCATTGATAGAAGATGCTACAGGAGTTAAGGCTCCCAAAAATGCTTTTGACCACAATCCTTTCATATTTTCTTCAAAGTATAAAAAACGTCCGTAGTTCAAAACCTTGCAAAATCTAGAATATTGGTCAGGATCATAACCTTTGTCATCTCGATTGGTATATTTCCGGTAGGTTTGGAAATACATTTCTCCTTTATAAGAGACCGCTAAGGGAAGCCTTACCCTTTTATCTTTTTGTTTTTCATAAAACAATGCTTTTTCCGGCAGAGTGAGAGAATCTGTTTTTTGAGAAGATTTGAAGTAAACTTCTTCCGTGGAAGATGGTTTTTTATTCAGAACATCCTCTAAGGTCATATAAATTCCTTCCGGGAAATCTCCCTTTTTTATGGAAGGATATTCTTTTTTCTGCCCGAAAGTAATACTGAAAATGAAGAAGAATATGGGTACAACATACGATTTCATGATCTTGGTTTCATTAGTTTTTTAAAACACCTAAAATACAAAAAAGGAGTTGTAAAGGAGTAGAAGTGTGTAAAGATTAACGTTTATTTAAAGCTGAGAGTAGTGTGGCTGTTTATATGATATTGCGATTACTCCTTTTTCAATTTGATTTTATTTTTTGAAAAATTCATCAATCTTTTTTATATTGTGCAGTTCCATCCTGAAATCCCCAGAAGCTTCCCGGATTTTCAGATTTTGTAATCATAAAAGTACTTTCTTTTTTGTAAATACTAATCTGATAACTTTTATCATTATAATTAAAACTGTAAGTATCATAGATCTTATTTTGATGCCTTTTTATAGCTTTTGGCCAAAGATAGTTCGCAATAACAACGGTAAGGACTGAGTTGATTATAAAAAGTTGGGATAACTTTCTTTTTTGATTTATCCATAAAATACCTGCAACAATAAGATTTATGAAAAATACTGTAGGTAATATGATCATTAGAACAATAGAAATACTGGGATCAGGATCTACATAATAGAACCATAGCCAAATAATAAATACATCAATAATTGATATAATTAGAATTTTAAACGCTAATTTCATGGTTTTGGAGGTTCTATTATTTTTAGCAAAATAACAATGATACTCAATTGGAATAGTTTTATTTAAATTAATAATGTATCAATCCTCCTTCTGGAAGTTGTATTTCTCTTTTTTCTTGTTTGATAAATTTTCCTGTGTCTCCATCATATTCATAATTAAGCAACTTTAGAATATCATTTTTCTCTTCTATAAATACGACGACTCTATAATTCACTTTTCCTATTTTCTCATCATAAAAGCTTTGAATACCAAAGAAGGATTTGTCTTGAAAAACATCAAAATTAAAATCTTTTTTTATTGCTAAAATGATGTCTTGATATGTTTTTCTAGGTCCTGGAGTATTTTCATCATAAGGAGCATTTTCATAGTCTATCCTATTAATAATATTACCATTTTGATCAAAAAAAATTCCAATGCTAATAGGCGTTTGTAAGGTTTGGCTGATTCCTGAAATATTTTCTGTTTTGGATTTAATATTTAAATTAGGATGAAACTCGTAGTTCACATAATAATTACCTTTCGCTTTCATTATATAAGAAATATCATTTTCATTATATGACATTGTTATGATAGAGTCATTTCTTTTAAACTGAATCATATTCTTATTATAGTGGGTTTTTACTTCACAGTCCAAAGGGCACGATTTCTTTATAAGCTTATTGTACTCCTGTAAATTAAACCTTTTCATTTCTGTCTTTTGTGCAGAAAAAAAATGAATAAAAAGAAGGAAAAATAAAACGGAGCGTAATTTCATTAATATTAATGTTTTGAGAGCTGTTTCATGTTAAAATAAAGGTTCTCCATTCATATCCGTTGTCAGCACCTCACTCATATAATCAAAGAAAGGGCGCATTGCCAATAGTGTAAGAACGGCTTCTTTTTGAAAATTATCTGAAAGAACCTCTTTGTCTGTAAATTTTCTCATCACTAGAAACTGCTTTTTTCTGATCAAATCTATAGCCGGATGATTTTTATCAAAGCCACGGGGAGCTGTTTTTACTGAGTCGCCCTGAAGTTCGCCAAAGTAGTGGATAAAATTTTTGTCAGAAGTAATCTTTTCAATTTCTGTGGTACTGATCTCAAATTCTTTACGGATGCGGAGTAAATCTTTGGCATCGGGAGCCCAAAATCCACCACCCACAAAGCTGTTGCCAGGTTCCAACTGAATATAATACCCGCCTCTTAACATTGGTTTGGAACGTGAATACCCAACTCCAAAATTGGTTTTGTACGGTGTTTGATCCTTCGAAAAGCGTACATCTCTGTAAATTCTGAAAATATGATTGCCTTTTAGATTGTCATGTTCCTGAAGTTCTGCATAGATTTGATTGAACAAAATTTTATTTTGCTTTACGACCAGATCATATTCGGTTTTGTGCTGGGCAAACCATTCCCGGTTGTTATTGTGTTGTAAATGAGTAAGGAATTCAAATGTCTTTTTCATAGTTCTGCATGAATGTTAGAAATAATTTTTCTGCGTATATCAAAAATAATGTGTTTATTTTATATTCTTCAGATTTTCGTCATAAAGTCCAACCAACAAGCTATTTCCGTTTTTGTCGATTTTTATGCCGCCATATTTTGCTGCTTCATATTTTTTGGAATGTCCCTCCTGAAAAAAGAAAGATTCTGCTCCAATATTGATATTCCATGGGTCGGAAGAAGAGTATTTGATCAGATATTCACCTTTGTTTAACGGAGTTGTATTCTGCTGGAACCTTACTTTTTCTGCAATATCGCCACTGTCCAAACGTACTACACAATATCCTCTTTTAGCAAGTTTTTCATAATCGACGTCCTGAGAAATGCTGTATCTTAAACTCATATAATCACCCTGCATTAGTGAGCGGGGATCAACAGGAGCCAGTGGCAGAAGAACCAGTTTTCCGTCTTGTAGAAGCTCTTCTTTCTGAGAAATGGAGTAATTGAAATAAACCAGTAAAATAACAAGGTTTGCCAGAATAATGAACCATTTATATTTCTTCATGGGAGGTCAGTTTTTTATGAGTTAATAGATAAAGTCCCAGGAATAAAATACCCGACGAAAATAAAAGTATCGACTTTGTAAGCAAAGTAAAATGAAGATCGTAATAATATCGTGAAACAAAATAGACAAAGGCAAGGATACCAATCGCCAGACTGGTTTTGTAGTTCACCAAAAAGCTTAAAAGAATAATAAGAATAGCTCCAGAGATTGCCGGAGACAATACTGTTGGTAGAAGTAATGCTACGGTTATAATATAAATTCCTGCCTTTTGTGGCGTCTGAGAAATATTCAGTACTTCAAAAATTCTTGAAAGGACATACAGGATGGCGGGTATAATAACCACAGATGAAACCCAAATATAATCATCAGAAACTGTAATGAAATCATCTCCTATACTGGCTAATCCGGCAAGAAATGAAAGAAGAAGGGCAATACGGATCGGGTTGTACAATCTCGAAAGAGCGGTATGCTGAGCAATTATTTTGGCCTCTTTCAGATAAAAAGCGGTAACAATAATGGCGAGAAGAGAAGTATAAAGATGAATAAAGTCAAACTCTTTATTGGATGGAATGATCATCAAGATTCCTCCACTGATAATGAGTACCGAAATAAATACGAGGATATAACTACGGGTAATTATTAGGGAAGCGGCGGCTGCCAAAATACAGATGAGATAATTGATGTTCTCATCCACTTCCATGGTAGATAATCCAAAAGTTAAAAGGGCAAAACCAATGAGGAATGATGAAACACTTATTGTGTCAATAATTATTTTATCATAGGCTTTATTGATGAATATTCCTGCTGCAATACCTATTATTCCCAATACCAAAATACCTACCGGAGAATTGTATAGCCCCGCAAGAAGAAGGAAGCCTAAAAAGGAAAAACTTGCTAAAACACCTCCAAAAATAGAAAGGATTTTAATGGCTAAAGATTGATGCCCATGGTTATTGTCATAAGCAGAAAAGATGGCTTCTTCATTACATGTGAAATTTTTATTTTCTGAAGTTCTGAAATGCTCCAGTAATTCTTGTACTTCTTCTTTACTTCTCATGATTCCATTTTTTTTGAAGGTTGATCAGATTCATGATTACCAGTGTAACACTTACAACGATAAACATGCTTACTAATAGCAGCATACCCATGTCTTCTGATATTTTGAGAAGTAATGCTGAAATGATGATAATGATACTTAACGGAATCACCGAAAGATAAAAACCACTTTTCGACTGAATACCATGCCAGATTCCAAAGGCAAAAACCACAATAACGATTGGTATTAAAACAGGGAATACAGGATTGGGATCGTATCTCTCAAAAATTCCTGAAACCATTCCTAAAGTTGCAAATGCTGCAGAACCTAAAGCTAAAATATAAATAAACCATTGCGGGATCTTTTCAATTTTCTTATCCTTTTCCAGGAAGATAAAAGTAAGAAGTATGATCGTGTTGAACAGAAAAAGTAAGCTAACAATCAATAACCATGGCCAGTCTTTTGCAACCTGTTCGGTATATAAAAAGAACGTAGTATTGAGTAAGACAATATACAGTAACCATAATGGTGCAAAGTTGGAAACGGCTACCCATAAGGTGATAAATAGTGTCCAGGCCAGGAAAAAATCATAGGCATTGGCCCCTGTCTGATAAATCTGCCCAAAGACAGAAAATAAAACTCCAACCAAAAAAGAGCAACCAGTAAGAATGATATTTCTGGTCGTATTGTTTATTTTGGGCAGCAAAGCAATAATAGTGGTGGCAATAACAAGAACTTCGGTTAGCCCAAGCTTTACAAATTTATTAAGATCAGCCCAGTTATAAGCGAAAAAGAAAATAATTCCTGCGGTGGTAAAACCGATACCCAAAGTAAGAAGAAACAGGCGGAGAAACTTCTTCCACATTTCTTTATCAGGGTAAATATTTTCTTCAAGGATTCTTTCTATGCTCTGTTCTGTGAGGTTAGAATGGCGGCTGACGATGTGGAGATCTTCCCGCTGGAGGTTTTTCATGGATCGTGTTTTGTTTTTATATTTTATCTGGAAACCTAATGGTTTGATTTTTATCGGTAATCTTGTGGAAGTCTAAAATGTATTTTATGCACTTGCTGTCTCACAAGAAGGCTGTAGAATTCTACTCATTTTTTTTCATATAGGTGTTGGGTATAAAACAAATATAGGTAAAAGTTTGATGAAAGATTCATTATTGAAGTCCGTGTATTTTTACATCACGATTTACCTTCATTGATATATTCTTTATAATCTTCCTCTAAATTATTAATCTCCTGAATTAAAAAGTCGTACAAATTCCCCTCAAAAATTTCGTAATCTTCATCATCATATTTATCATACTCAATTTTTATAACGCCGTTGTCGGTATAGGCTCTATAGAGATTTCCGCTGCGTTTGAAAAACATTTGTCCCAAAGGAGTTTCTTTATATTCCAGAGATTCATGATATTTTTCTTCAAAATTCATCCATGAAGGCATTTCTTCGTCCTGGGATAGACCGTACACAAAAAAGCCGTATCCAAATTTCCAGCTCGGAAGAACATCAAATTCATTCGGTCTTTTCCATACTTCTTCTTTCACCTCAAAAACTAAAGATCCAAATGTGGTCAAAAAATCTTTCATATCTTCACTAAAAGTAAACCCTTTACTCTCTTCATAGTCCGTAATTTGTTTTTCGGCAGCCGGATTTGCTACGGAACCCATCACGAAAAAATCGTCATTTAACTGCTTTTTCCTTTCCCAGAATTCTTCTTGTGTTGCCATATTTTGTTTTGGTTTTATGTCATCAACATGTATCGTTGTTCGTGACTGTTTTTATTGAATTTTCCAATTGTATTTTGTCATTCTATTGGTCAGTTTCTGATCAACAATTTCAATACCTATTTCTCCGTTTTCTTTTGTTAATATAATCATACAGCCTTTTTCCAGAATTCCGGTATCATTGAATTCCAGTTCCTTTACTTTTATGGATTGCGTTATACCATTAACATCTGTTTCCTGCTTGAAAGGTTCTCCTGTATGGCCATAAAAGTGATAATGAAAGATAATATTGTCCAGAACATCCCTTATTTCAGACATTCCATATCCTCTTTGGCTGCTGTCATCTTTATCGTGAGTGATTAAAACATCAAAAATATCCTTTGTTGTAAGCAGTTTTTTGACCGTCTTTCTTTCATAGTCCTGAATGAATCTTTTTTCCGATCTTCCTTTTCTGTCTCCAATTCTGCCAATGCCCACAAACGTTAACGTTTCATTTTCTGTTTCTAATTTTTGTTTGAATCCGGATTTGCAGACGAATACTTTTCCATAAACATCAATGGGAAACATACTGCTTTGTGGATTTTCATTTTCCAGCTGATCCAGAAAGTCGTGATCTTCATGATTTCCACGAACGCAAATCATATTGATATTGAGCTGATCTAAAAATGACTGTATACTTGGATCTTTTTTCGTGAAATTGTCATGAAATCCCAATTCATCTCTATCGTATTGGGCATGTTTTATGGTGGCTTTATCCAGATTTTCAATGGTTGGGTAAGCACCCATATCTCCACATTGCAAAATAAAGTCAATGGTATTACCGGTCTCTTTCTGGTAGAGATCAACCAATTTGAACGGCAATAGTATTTTACCATGGATGTCTGAAAAAATGGCTATATTCATGATGTAAATTTGTTGTTCTGAATTGTTCTTAAGTTTCTTGATTTATTTTTTTAATTAACAGACGTAATTTTTGAGAAGGTATTCCTCATTCATTTTTATCTCAATGAGTTTTTTTAAGTGATATACTTCCTGCTCTTTGTTGACAGCCTGCGCCAAATGAATTATATTGTCACTTTCGTTTTTCCATTGAAATAAGACTTTGTAAATCTCTGTAAACGATTCTTCCGGATCTGTTTTAATATCGTCAAATTTTCTTTCCAATAAAGCAAAAAAAACGTCTAAGCAGTATTCAAGATTTTCTTTATCAGAAATCTTTTTGATTTCGTTGTAAAGTTCTCTAAAAGTGATTCCCAGATTTTTTAACCCTTCATAAGCGAAATAAATGGTTCCTGTAGCCGTGGAATTCACATCCCAACTCCTGTCAAAAAGAACTTTCCGGAAATAAGTTTCTCCCTGTTCTCCGCAAAGAGAAAAGCCAAGTACAATGCCTGCATTACAGTCAGTTGATGCCAATTGATTTCCTAGTTCAAAGAGCTTTTCAAGAATTGTGCGGGGATTCTTCAGTTTGGCAACCAGTGCAGGTACAAATTCGGGAAATATATTTTTCCCATAACATTTTTCAATTTCCGTTTCAATATCTTTTTGGTATTCGCTACAGTCGAAATGCAAAAGTCCAAGAGCTGCACACTTTGATAAATAATAATCAGAATTTTCACTGTTTCCAAAAATATAGTCAGCTAAGATGGGTTTCATCGGTCCATATTGTAAATAGCTTACAACTTCCAGAATTTCCGGGTCTGCATCTTCAACCAGTTTATTGTTGTGGATCGATATATTGAAGATCTGTTCAGCAATGGAGCGGTCTCCAAATGCTTTAAAAATGGGGAATAAATACCTGTTATCAAAATCAAACGGATGAACTAAATACTGATTTAGAATTTCATCAGCGTCACTTTTGTCACCACATTTTATAATAGAATTGACCAATGAACATATAATGGCAGATTCTCTTTCCAGAGTATCCGATTTTAAATATTCAATGAGTTCATAAGTTGTTTTTAGCATTTCTTGTGTTATATTGTACGAACCTTATTGATGAGGTATTGGAAAATATACTCATTAATTTCTATTTCTGTAATTCCCGGATTATTATTTTTCCATGTGAGAAATAGTTTTTCATACTCGGTTGTCGTTTTAAAATCGATGAATAGCATTTTTTTGAACTCATTAAACTCTTCAAAATTGAGCTTCCAATGATTGATAAAATTTCCCTCTCTTATTTCAAGCAGTTCATAAATGGCATGTTCATTATTTTCGTCATCATATTCGCCGCGAAAATCATCAATTCGAATTAATCCTGAAAACCATGCATATTTTTTATGAGGAAAAAAATGGGTCAGTATATCATGATATTTTTCATTTTCTGCACTCGATAAACAGTTTATGTTTTTGATGAGCAATTCTTTATTTTTTATTTCGAAAAGCGCGACATATCCTCTCCAACAAGCACTTAATGCTCCTATATCTTTGGGTTTATGCTCTGGGAATTCTTTAAAATAATATTCTAAAATTTCATTATTCAAATGATACTCTTTCCCTTCATATAATAACGAATCTCGAATTTGTTGCGTCATTTCTGGCTGTTGTCTATTGTTGGAATAGCGTTCTTAATATCTGCTGTTTAATTTTCCGTCAGATGTTTGTCAAATGCTATATGCACATTATTGCCTTGCGAAATTACTTTAAATCCAGCGGGAAGAGCCATAAATTGAGCGATTTCCGGTCTCATCGTCATCAGCTGCCCGACAGTCATTTCTTCAAAGGACATGGTTTCTTCATTAAAGCTATTGCTCATAACTACCCATCCTGAATCCGGATCTTCTGCTTTCCAACGGAACAAATTGGGTTGTAATCCTTTTTGTATCAGAGGATCTATAGCAACAATATGATCAAAATCAGGAAAATCCGGTTCTACTTTTAGCTGGTTACAAACGGAAAGCTGCTGATGTAATAGATGAAGGGTACGGCTAAGGCCTTCTCCAAAGCCTCCTTGTTCCGGTATGACTTCAAGAATTTCGAAAGCGTCAGGTTCTTCATGGAATAAAATACACCAGGAAAAACAGGTCGTTTTTTCTCCGCTTTTAATGTCCGGTTTCTCATCCTGAATAAACTCGACGAGGTATTGTAGAATGGGTTGTAATTGCTCTAATGAAAGGTTATTTTTTGCAATTTTTATTTCTTTTGTAATGGATGATTGTAATCCTTTTGAATAGTGATAATTTCCTTCTGAATAGAATTCTATATCTCTGATTTTAAATGTTTTGTTTCTACTGAAGAATCCCATGGATATTATGTTTTTGTTTTTTAAGATAATGAATAGGCAGATATAGCTTTATCTTCCAAATATTTTGCTCCAAAAACCACCTCCTTTAGACTGATTATCCTGCTCACTGAAAAACGGTGTTGGAATATTAATTTGACTTTTGTCATTAGACAGGTTTTTGATGGCGTTATACAAAGGTTGTTCTTCTTTTGTAATGGTGGATACAGAGCTCAGAGGAAAGAAATTGTTGCGGGCATTCATTCCGACCGGAAAGTTAGTTCTTTTCAGCCAAAAGGGTTCCAGCAAATCACTTATGGGTTCCATGTGTATTTTATCATCCAAACTTTTTCTTGCTTTTTTTATGAAATCATCATCCCAATTTGAGGTGACTCTTTCAAAATATCTCAAGCTTTTTGCCGGGATATGCAGTAAAAAGATCTGAGTTTTACCTTCAAGCTTATAAATGTCAAGAACTTTGAAATAACTGTCAAGGTTTAAGCAGCAATGAGCAAATCTTTCATTGTCGGGATTTACTTTATATAATTTTGCTGCTTTTGCAGATGCAATCAGAAATCTTGTATCAAATTTCATTCCTCCGCCTCTAGAGCTTACATCAAGAAAAAAGCCGTTTCTAATGAGTCTGTCTTTTGTGAATTTTTCTACTACAGAAGGATGTATATCACAATCTTTATAGTATAATGTCGCTCCGGGATACGTCCAGTTTATTATTTCTTCCGAATTTTCAAAAAGGCCGTTTTCTATTTCTGTCATATTTTTTGAATTATTTGTATTGATACAGCTCAATTTTTTCTGCTAATCTTTTAGCCAAATAGCCGTTGCCATCTTTTAAATGTTCATAAATTATTTTAGCTTCTTCAAGATATTTTTCTTTCTTCATCTGTTTCCAGTAATAGGGTGGGGTATATAAATTACAGATTCTGTCGGCCATTTTAACGGCCCAAACTTCTTTTGGCTGTGCTTTTATGCGGTTTAAACTGTCGGTCATCTGATGTTCTTTTTCAAGCGTTGTATTTTTCGTCAATGCAAGAACACCTTCTTTTACCTGTGTGCCATATTCCTTTTCCAGATCTTCTATACTCAAGTTGGTGTCTTCTATAGTATCATGTAGAAATGCACATTTTACCGCAAGTTCTGTGTTAAAATCAGGAGTATTTCTGGAAGCGTTCATGATTTCAAATACAACACTTCCAATATGGTTAATGTATTCAATTTTTTCGTCTTTATGTTGTCCTCCATATGTTTGTCCGCTATGGAGGATGCTGACTTTCTGCCATATATTCTGCAGATCATCGATCGTGAAAGTATCGTTCATATTTGTTTTATTTTTTGTTTGTTGGGTGTTACTCATTAATTTGAGTTTTCAGCCAGTCTTCCAACTTTTTAAATTTCTCAGTTTCAATGTGGCTTTTATAATTAGAAATCTTGCTGAGTAGTTCTTCATAGTCTTCTGCTTCGTAATAATATTTTGAACTGTCTCCAACTTCAATTAATTCATTATGGAATAAAAACAATTCATTGGTTTCTTCAGTATATAAATCAGCAATGAGCTGTGGAGAGGATAAGTCATTTGCGAGCAGATATTCTTCAAAATTATAATTCCAGCAATCAAAATCCCATGTAGTGCTGAAATCTAATGTTCCATTTTTAATTTCATACCTACTGATTCTGAGCTCTCCGGTAACATAAAATAAAGCGTCTTCAAGATAGAACGACATTTCATTAAGAATTTCATCAAAATCACTTTCAAATCCATACTTGGTGCCT
This sequence comes from Chryseobacterium sp. JK1, assembly GCF_050632815.1. Classification (NCBI taxonomy): domain Bacteria; kingdom Pseudomonadati; phylum Bacteroidota; class Flavobacteriia; order Flavobacteriales; family Weeksellaceae; genus Chryseobacterium; species Chryseobacterium sp. JK1. Next base: position 298,826 of record NZ_JBODRU010000004.1, read on the forward strand.
CCCTGTATAGATAGATACGTCCCCGGCTTCTTAAAATCAATTACTCTTTCCGCGGCATACAGTGCATATCTTCTAACTTTCCCATTATTAGTATGTGTTACAAATATATTACAGAAAATTTCCTGACCTTTATTATAAGTTTTTTGATGGGGACTATATTTTTCTGAAAAGAGATTTTCTCTGTCTGTACGAACCCTCAAAATGGCTCCATGTCTAGTGACTTTTGGGGTAAGCTGATATACTTCATGGAGTGTTCCCATTCTTTAATTGTGAATTAATAGTTATTATATTTTTATTGAGAGCTAATTATTTATTAATCTGAATTTTCAACCAGTCTTCCAATTTTTTAAATTCCTCAGTTTCAATGTGGCTTTTATAATTAGTAATCTTGCTGAGTAGTTCTTCATAGTCTTCTGCTTCGTAAAAGAAGTTTTCGGGATCTTCTCCATCTTCAATGTGTCTGTTATATCTCCTTATCATTTCATATGTTTCTTCAACATACAACTCCGCAATGAGCTGTTTGGAGGAAGAGTAGGTATCTGCTACATATTCTTCAATAAAATAGTTCCAGCGCCCAAAATCATTATTGCTGTTATAATGTAATTCTCCATTAATAATTTCATACCGACTAATAGTGGCATCTTGAGTTACATAAAATAAAGCGTTTTCTAAATAAAGAGACATTACACTGAGAAATTCATTGAAATCCTTGCCAAAGCCATATTTACTACCACTGTGAATAGAAACATAAATGCCGGGTTTTTCAAAATCTATTATCGTGTCTTTGCCAACATATTCATCTTTTCTGACTTTTCCGTCATGAGAGTTCATGATAAAAGTGTTTTCAAAAATACCTAAAACACTGGTCTTCTGATGAACCTGATTGATAAGAGGATATTTTTCTGAAAAAATACTTTCCTTGTCTTTGCGAACACGTAAGAAGGTCCCTGTATAAACGACTTTAGGTTTAAGCTGATATACATGATATATATTCCCCATTTTTTGAATAGTAAAGTTTATCTATAGAATGGCTGTTCCAACCTGTTTTTAATTTTGTATCATTGCTTTTTATCTTCTGTAAATGGATTTTGTCTTCCATTCAAATTTTATCCAGATACTGTTTTCTTATCAGTTCAATGATGGGAATAAAGAGATCAATATCATTTGTGGAGGCAACCCATGTATAATCAACATTTTTATTGGCCAGACTGAAGCCGAATTTCCATTTAGAGGAATCCAGAACAATAGCTTTTGTCAATCCGAGATTATTTTCCTATAAATAATTTAAATTTAAGAAGCTCCGACTGGTTGGGAATTTGAACAAGAATCCAATAAAAGTTATTTTCTTTACTTATGATTTCATATAGATACCGGTCACCTTTTTTACTGAAATTCTTTCTTCCAACATTATCACTTTCAATAAATTCTAACTCAAATTTATTTTTATCCAGCCATTTATAATATAATTTTGAATGGGTTTTGTTGGCAAACGTTTCCACCCAAAAGCTTTTATCTGTTTTTACGGTTGTTTTTTCTCCAAAATATTCAAAATAATGGAATTCAGTGATTTTTTTAAACTGGCTCACTTCATTTTTCAGAAACGGTAATGTTGGGACGGGTATTTAACCTTACCCAATTATCACTCTGTGGAGGATCTGTTTTTTGCAGGAATTCTCTAAAATACTCACATCGATTTTGAAATCTGACATTTAAATAATCAATTTTACTTTGACGCTCTGAACCGGAAAACTGATTGACATAGGGAAGAATAAATTTTTCGTTTAGTCTTTCAATTCTTAAAGAATCGCCCAATTTCTCGTTTTGTTTAAAATCTGCACACATTTCATCAATTATTTTGTCGGCTTTATCAGATTGATTTTGTGCACTCAAAAATACTGAGAACAGTAGAGCGATGAGGAATACTGAATATTTCATGGTAAGAGGTTGTTAGTTTTTATAGAAACCAAATCTACAAATTAGAATAATACGGTACCTATAATTGAACTGAGATTTCAACCAGAAAACGGTTACATCATGCATATTGCTTTATGGAGAAGAAAAATACGTGTAAAAATGAAAGGCTCTGGAGTAGAGTATTGATTTATTTTGTAGAGAGATGTGGATGCTGTTGAACATTCATACTTAGTTCATGGGATGCTATCGCTTCCTTTATATGCTGTGCGATGAGTGATGCTGCTATTGGTGACCAGTGAGTGTCATCAAAATAGTAAATATCTTTTTTACGGCTCAATGCTTGGGTAAGTATTTCTTTGGAGTTGATGTAGATAAATTCTTTATGAAGCTTTTTAAAGTGATCAAAAAATTTAGGTTGCGTCAGGTTTTGCTTGTCAACGATATCATTATAGTACAAATCATATTTGTCTGGAGAAGGCAAAAATATCAGGGTAATATTCTTTTCTTTAAGTTTCTCTGAAAGATTGTTTAAAATCTTGTTAAGCTTTACGGTGCTTTCAGGTAAATTATTTTTCGGAGTATACATCAAATCGTCATAATAAAAAAGCAACTTATTGGAGTGATTGCTGAATAATGTGGTTGTATTCAAATTATAATTGTAAACCTGCCCGTTGGCCAGATAATTTTTGTCTGCGAAGTATTTCAAAGCTGAATAAGGAAATCTCAGCGTTGTACGCGAAAAGAAATCATATTCGTTCTGCTCTTTTTGAGGTTTGTGATTGATAATAATCGAGTCAATTTGCTGAGTGGTTATTCTGGTCTTGTTGTCTATATTTTGTAGGTTATTCGGTAAGTTGCGTTCTACACATTGTAAAATCACATATTGAACTTTATACGTATCAAAAAAATTACCGTTGCACAATTCAATCAGTTTCTGGATTTGATTATTTGAAATAAAACGGTCTACATGCAAAACACTGAAATCGTTAGCTAAAATATTCTGATAGCCAGCTTGTCCTTGCTCTGAGAATGAATCTCCTATGGTTAGTATTTTATAGTTCTTCACTTTCCCTTTTTCTTTCAATTTTGATAATTCAGTAAACCTGATGGCATGATTGAACGAAGTGAATTTCTGTCGGTAGTTCTTATCTGTAGAAGGAAGATATCCTAAACGCATTAAATCGCCTGCATCCGATGTGGAAAACGAATACGTAATGACGTATAAAATCAGAAACGGAGCAACAAAGAATGCGGTTTTTAAAATAAATCTTTTCATAAGTTAAAACTGAAAATAAATAAACTGCTGATCTTGACCTGCGAACCAAAATAGGGCAATAATGATTGCATAATATAGGGCATACCTTATTGGACTTTTCCACCTCATTCCCAACTTTGCAATAGCGTATTGCTCTTCTCTTCCCAGCCATTCAACGATCATAAAAATAATAATCAGGAGAACCAGAAAAAGCGGTTTAATGGTTGGGATGGAAAAAAGAGACCTGGAAAATATACCTGAAATGTATGAAAATGCGTGCGTTATATTTTCTGCTCTGAAGAATATCCACGCAAACACGGCTAAAGTAAAAGTGAGTGCCATTTGGAAAAATTCTTTCACACTAGGCAATAAACGGTCCTTTGCCACTGTTTCCAAATTATTACGATTGGTTTTCATGATGATAGATGGCATTATGAACAAAGCATGTAACGCTCCCCAAACAATAAAAGTCCAGTTGGCTCCATGCCAGAAACCACTTACGATAAAAATAATAAAAGTATTGCGGATACGCATCAGGTTTCCTCCTTTGCTGCCTCCTAAAGGAATGTATAAATAATCTTTGAACCAGGAAGAAAGCGAAATGTGCCAACGTCTCCAAAATTCCGCAATGTCTCTTGAAAAATAAGGAAATGCAAAATTTCTTAATAAATCGATCCCGAAAAGTCTTGCCGTTCCTATCGCAATATCAGAATATCCCGAAAAATCTCCATAAATCTGAAACGCAAAAAATACAGCTCCCAAAGCTAAAGTACTGCCGGATTGATCTCCGGAATTATTAAAAATCTGATTAACAAATTCGGCACAATTATCAGCAATAACTATTTTTTTGAATAGTCCCCAAAGTATTTGCCGTAAGCCATCAACAGCTTTTGTATAATCGAAAGTTCGTCTTTTTTTTATTTGGGGTAATAGATGGGTTGCTCTTTCAATAGGGCCGGCCACAAGTAAAGGAAAGAAACTTACAAAAACGGCATAATCTACAAAGTTCTTTTCGGCTTTAATTCTGTCTTTGTAAATATCAATCACATAGGAAAGTCCGTGAAATGTATAAAATGAAATGCCTACAGGAAGAATTATCTGGAGGGTCCAGGGGCTGATCTGAAAACCCATATATGAAATGGCTTCAGCAAAAGATTCTGCAAAGAAGTTGTAATATTTGAATACCCCAAGAAATCCAAGATTTATTGTGATGCTTAGCCAAAACCAAAAATATTTTCCTTTCTTATTCTCTGCATGCTGCATTTTCAATCCTGTGTAATAGTCTAAAAGCGTAGAAAACATAAGCAAGAACAAAAAACGCCAATCCCAGCAAGCATAAAAAAAGTAGCTGGCGATGAGGAGCAGGATGTTTTGAAGTTTGATACTTTTGTTTGTTATAAACCAATAAAGCAGAAATACTATTGGTAAGAAAAAGACAAACTCTATGGAGTTAAAAAGCATCTGATTAGGGTGTATTGTTTAGCTTTACTCTTTCTTAGACGAATCTTCCCGGGGAGTGGATGTAATGATAATCCCATACTCTTTATCCGGAATATTATAGTGTTCTGATAATTCTTTTTTCCCTATAATATGGATTGCTTTAAAAGCTTCATCATCAACAAGTGCCAATCCTCCTTGAAAATTATTGGTGAGAACTTTCCCGTTATGGATGTACTGAAAAGTACTATCATCTCCTTTAGAGTCTAACAGTTCTGAAAATTCTTTTGATTTAGATTTGAAATATCTTAAAAATCTTTTTCTAGCAAAGTTTCTTGTTTCTGCGTAGATAACTCCATCTTTCCCATCTTCTCCAATTAAATCCTTCGCTTCGCTCGGATCGTAAATGGTCATTAAAGTGACGAATTTTGAATCCAGGGCTAGTACTTCAGTTCTGCTGGCTTTAACACTATCAATAAAAGTTACAGGATTTTTTCCAAGTTTATCCAAAGGATCTTCAGAAGCCTGGCCGAAGCTCATTGAGAAATAGAAAAATGTGAAAAATAAGTATTTCATAAATTAAAGAAATTAGTTTTTATTTAGGGTGTGCTAATTTACATAAATGTTATCTATTCTTTTCAGATTCGGTTGAAGTATGGCTTTGTAGGGTTGATGTTTTAAACCAAAATATTCTCAAATAATAGGCTAACTATTTATTTGAGAATATTTGAGAGCTTTAGCGTTATATTTTATGCTTCTGTTCCTAATTTTTGAAGGGAATTTATTATCTCATTACTTTAACCTTTTGTAAAATTCCTTTCTCATCTTTATAAGTAAAAATATAAGTTCCCTTTTGCACTCTTGATAAATCTATATTATTATTATAATAGGCAACCCCTTTTTTGAGTACCGTTCCATCTAATGAAAGAACGGTATATTCAAACTGATTACTGCTATTTTTGTTACTGATTACAAAACCATCTTTGTTTGCATTGGTATAAACCTTTGCTTTCTGTACTTTGTTTTCAGGAGGGACATTGGCAGCGAGTATGCTGTCGTTAATATCTGCAACCTGAGTACTTCCTATAGCTGAAGTGATCACAGAAGTGCTGCTTCCACCGATAATGTATAATTTATGGTCATAGATCTCTGCTGCGGAGTGTCTTCTGGGGATCATATTAGATGATAATTCATGCAATTCATTGGTGGTCGTATCAAAATAAGCTAAGAAAGTCTGATTATTATAGCTGCCTATAATGAAGATCTTATTACCCTCTACCGTTAAGGAATGTCCGGATACTCCATCAGGCATGGTATATTGATTGGTCCAACGATTAGAGGTAAGGTCGTACACATCTATCAGATTAGACGAAGAACCATTAAAACCGCCAATTACATACAATTTATCATTAACAATCTTTCCTTTTGTTTCTTTGGCTGTAGGCATATCCGGTAAAGAATGCCAGGTATCTGAAGCAATGTCATAATACTGAAATTTATTAGAATACACCGTGTTTGCTGCTCCTTTTAATCCGCTGCCACCAAACACATATATTTTAGCATCATAAATGTCCGATCCTGAACTTCCTGCATAAAAAGGATTATCTGCACCACGGGTGACCGTATTGCTGGCAAGATCTAAAATTTCAAGGTGCTTATTGTTCAACCCATTAAAAATGTAAATTTTATTATTGAAAGCTACCGAATTAGCAAATTTTTTGGGAACCAGAGTAGAATTAAGAACACTCCACTTGTTGTCATTAATATTATATTTTTCAATATAATTGGTGACTCCATTTGCTGTATAGCCGTTGGTTACGTAAATATTGTTATTCACCAATACACTCGTGATTCCTCCTCTGCCTGTTGGCATATCTTTAAGCTTTTGAAAATCGAGTGCTTGTGCATGGGCTAAGAAGGAGCCTATAACTGAGAGGAATAATAATTTTGTTTTCAATGGTATTAAGTTTTTATGTTGGTTGGTAATTGATTTTCTAATGAGGAGCACCCGTTTTTCATAAGGAACTTCACTAGAAACTACAAATCTAAGAAATTATAAACCATATTCATATTCTTCAAAAATTCTATTGCCATCATGATCAAAATTTTTTGATGGTCTGTGAATTATTCTATGAACTTTTAATTCTGATATTTTCAATGGGGTTATCGTTTATATATTTGCTTATGGATAATGGGAAAAAGTATTGACGCAGATTTTTTATTGGAGTTTTCAGGTAAGGTATTAGTTTGCGGATAAAATTAAGTAAAAAGCTGAAGATGATGAGGTTTTGTATGGTTTATTTTACTTGTGCACCAATTACATTATAGCTGATATCAGCCACCTGTATGCTTTTAATCGATGATTTTGTTGAGGAAGTGGTACTTCCACCTATGATGTATAGTTTATTGTGATATACTTCCGCTGTAGCATGCCTTCTGGGAATCATATTGGAGGATAACTGATGAAATGTATTGGTTGTTGTATCAAAATAGGCCAGAAAAGATTGATTATTAACACCACCCACAATAAAAATCTTATTATCGGATACAGCTAACGAGTGCCCGGCTATTCCGGCAGGCATTGTATATTGCTTGATCCAAAGATTCGTGTTGAGGTCGTAAACATTGATTAGACGGGATGGAGTACCGTTAAAACCACCAATGACATACAGTTTATCATTCACAATTTTGCCCTTTGCTTCTCTAGCTGTTGGCATATTGGGTAATGGATTCCATGTATTGGAAGCAATATCATAATATTGGAATCTATTGGAAAATACAGTGGTTGCCGCTCCATTGAGACCGCTGCCACCGAAGACATATATTTTGCCATTATAGATGGCAGAACCTGCATTTCCTGTGTAGGAACGATTAACAACACCTTTTGTTACTTTAAGGGTTTCGAGGTCTACAATTTCAAGATGACTATTTCCCCAGCCATTAAAAATGTAAATCTTATTATCATAAGTCTCTGAATTGGCAAATTTTTTAGGACTTAAGGTAGAATTGAGAACACTCCATTTATTATCCGTAATACTATATTTTTCAATATAATTGGCGTTACCTCCGTTTTCCTGGTAGCCATTGCTCACATAGATTTTATCATTCACAATCACACTGCTTGTGCCCCCTCTGCCCGCAGACATATTGGTGAGACTTTTAAATTGAAGGGTTTGTGCATGAGCTAGTATCGCTCCTAAAAATGAAAGAAATAATAATTTTGTTTTCAATGATATTATGATTAGTGTTTATTTTCTTTATTATTGAAACAAAGTCCGTTATTTGTAGTAGGAGAATTATATTGTTTTCAGAAAACTGATGGGCTACTGAAGTCTGCTGATCTACTAATTATGATCTCTTACTTTAATTTTGGGACTCAATCCTATCAATACTTTTATTAAATCATAAAAATATACTTCTGTATTTTTGGATTCAGATATTTTAATTTTGCTTTTTAATTCTTCATAATTTGAATAGTCAAAGCTTGAAATTCTTTCAATAATTTTATTTTCTTTCACAAGAAACAATGCGGTATATTTTTTATGCTTTGCAAGTTCTTGCCTTTCAAAGAAATATTCTAGATCGTTGAAATTGTATTTTTTAGAGTTAAATATTTTTTGAAATGTAATATGTTCTTTTGTGATTATAATCTTCGTATGAATTTTATAAAAGAAAGTCCATATAAAAAATAAAATACCTAATCGAAAAGCAACTTTTAATATGGTTATTATGCTAAATTTACTTGCTAGTTCTTGCAAATTGGAGTAAATAATTAGTGGAAAAACCAGAGATAATATAAAAGTTAAGAAATAGATAATTAAAAATGATTCAAAATTTATTCTCGATTTTATCATGTTATTTTTACTTATTTGAATTCTACTAAGTTAAAATATTAAAGTGAGATTATTTTACTGGCTAAAGCCTGAAGACTTTGTAAAGCTAAGGAATAAATATCTTTTTATTATTCTTTGAAAGAATTTTTTATTGCCTCGGGTAATGCTGTCTTGTTTTGTACCTTTTCGTAATATTTTTTATACTTTTTCATCAGCTTTTCATCAGAGTTTTTAATACCGACCTGCTTCAGACTTAATGCATAGCATCCATTAAAAATATCATCCTTTTTAAAGTTTGATTCTGCCTTTTCAAAATATGGAATAGCTTCTTCATATTTTTCATTGAGCGTTAATAATATCGCTTTAATGGATTGGCAGTCTTTGCTTGGAGTATTATATTTTTTTTCTGCAATATCTATGTTTTCAAGTCCGTTTTTATAGTCTTCTAAAAATAAAGAGGTAAGCGCTATTCCATAATATCCTTCAGGACTTGCAGGAAAATATTGAGTCATTTCTTTGAATTTATTTCGTGAGAAACTTATTCTTCCTGTTTTCATGGCTAGAGTGGCAAGGTTTTGCTTAAATTCTATGGATCTGTTTTGGGCAAGACTGTCGGCGGCGTGATAGAAAATTACAGCGTCCTCCAAATTAGTATTGCTTAGTCTTAAAGTATATGCGGCCCAGAAATAGGCATCACAAAAAGAATTGTCTGCTTCTATTACCTCAGCAAAGATTTTAAAAGCGGCTCCGAGATATTTATTCTGCTGAACAGCCCTTATTCCCAGAGGATATATTTTGTTCACTCTTTCATTATCCGGCTTTTGACAATACGTTCTGTTTCCTAAAAAATAGTCTGTCTGATTTTGTTGTGCTGAAATATTGATCAGGCATAACAGCACCGATAACAGCAATAGAAATTGTTTCATGGATTAAGTTTTTATACGCTATCATATAACGAAAAGTATTGGATCAAATGATTGCAAAGAATACACTTTACTTCGGTTTTTTACCAAACTATGACGCTATTTCTCGAGTACGAAACTAAGAAAAAAAAGGGGAAATAATTTTAAAATAATGCAGGTGAAAAGAATAACTTCAATACAATGCTGTATGCTGTTTATTCTTACGGAAACTTATCAATATTTGCAGATACAAATTCATAAAGACGTTCTATTAGTAACGATCGTTGTTCCTTATAGTTCGTCTCATATTTTTGGTATTCCTTGTTTTCACGCAATTGATTTGTTGCTAGTATATAATTTTCTATACCCTTATCAGTGTTATTTTTTTCATAGAGTAATTTCTGAATCTCGTTTGCTCGTCGTAAGGAATTAGCTAATTCTGCAAGTGCCAATTTATTTTCCAGTTGCTGCGTTACTGTTTCCAGTTCAAATGATAAAGCGATTTCAAAACTTTCGTAATCCTCATAATTTATCCATTCCATGAGAGTTAATAAGCAAAATGTTTCACTTGACAGTTCTTTTAAATCATGGAATTTCAACCAGAATTGACGCTCAATCGAATGTGTTTCCTCAATGGCGTACATTATTTTATCTAGGGCTTCTTCTTTTCTGTTTCCATATTTTCTAAGGATTAATTCTGTCAAGGTATAGCGTTCTTCGTCAATGCTTTTAATAGTCAAGCCAATGTCGAAGTTGTTTTTTACAAGATGCTTTAAAGCTATATCATTTGTGACATTTGTTTTATTAGCTGTAAGGGTAACCATTTCGTTACGAAAATATTCTTCTGCTTTCTCAACATTGCCATTTGTTTTTTCAAGCAATGTCAACCCGTGGCGAAGTCCAATTGGAATTCGTTTTTGTAATATTTCAAGTTTATCTTTATATATTTTGTTCACTTGCGGTAGGTTTTAAAATGGTATGTTGTGCAGCGGTAAAATGTTCAATAAATATATTTATCATCTTTTATCTCCGAATACTTTCACTGTTGATTTATTGTAAGGGATACTTATTGGGAACGAGCATCTATGATTGGGTATTTAAAACCATCTATTGCGAAAATTTCTTCCTCAAGTAAATCTGTTTCCAGAAGTCCCCATCTATCCCGGTTTCCAAATCCAAAAAACCATTTTTCAGTCTCAATCATTCTAGCCTCTTTTTCGTAACTTGTTTTATCTTGTTTTTTTGACTTCCAAAAAAAATTATAAGTCCCCAATATTTCAGTTTCCAATTGAATTTTTGCCGTATCGAAGTCAATTTGCCGTAAGATGTTTTCAAATTCTTGAATGAACTCTACCCAATAATATTCAATTTGCTTGTATGTTGCTCCAAATGAAATTACAGGATTTTCGTAATAAGTCTGATCTGATATACCAGTTCCAAACATTTCAGTTCTAAACATCCATTCATCATTTCCTAGATTTTGAATAATTTCTCTTACTTTGTCAAGATTACTTTCTATAACTATTCTTCCGTGTACAATTGATTGAAATCCCATATGCTTATTACAAAGTTTCCTAATGTTCAAATTTACACATTAGACTAATAGAAATTATATTTTCTTAAACCAGTAGTGTCTTAATATTGAACATTACTTAGTAAATCATTTTTGGGTAAACGTATAAGAGTGATAAATTTGAGAAGATATTCTAAACGAAAAAACCTTTCTAAAAAGAGCCGAATGGTTAATATATTAAATTGCCTCGGTCGCTGAGCGTCCTGGCATTCCACCACCTATTGGCATAGCTGCCCTTTACTTCAGTGATTACACATTCAGTTGTAAGAAGCATTCCTGATACAGAATAATAGTATATTATGTTTTTATGTATTAGTAAAAAGCTCTCTAATCTTTTCAATAGCTTTTTGGAAAGGAGTTAATTCATACCCAATGTGCTTACAATGTAGAGCTTCTATGAATGTAGGTAAATTGGAATATATATTAACTTTTAGCGTTGCTATTTTTTTGTTTTTATTATTGAACAGACTTACAAGTTCATTTCCATGCTCATCAATTCCATTCTTATATCCAAGAATGTCTTTTAGGGGGATAATCTTTTTAATTAATAAGAAGTTATTATAAACTAGATTTTCGTTTTGAATATTGGCAAGTATCAATTCATAATAATTCCTTTTCAGTGTTAAATAGATTGTAAATAGAAATAGTAAAATAAGATAAATAAACAATAAATAATGACCTTTTGAAATCATATTTTGATATGCTCCTTTAGCGAAAATAAATGGTAGGGGGACTACAGCAAAAGTAAGTGCGAGTCTAAAAAAAATGATGAAATAATTTTTTATTTTTAGTTTCATTATAATGATTTATTGATATAAGGGTTTGGATGAAATGTTGTACAATTCTCAAATATAGGGAGCTTTGTAGATTGGGAATAACATATTTTTTTCTTGTGTTTTACAAAATACACAAATTTTTAAATTAATATTGAATGTTATAAAATCATAATTTAAGTAAAAATGCTCTACAAAAAGTAGAACGGTTAGGATATTAAATTGCCTCGGCCGCTGACCGTTCCTGATATTCCATTCCCCATTAGCATAGCTGGTTCAAGGCTCTTCATTTCAGTGATTATACATTCAGTTGTTAAAAGCATTCCAGATACCGGAGCTGCGTTTTCAAGGGCAACTTAGTCATACTGTCCAAATATTAATAACTTTTCAATATGGTCAATACCAAGTTGGTTGTCTGTATTTATTTTGTTGAGTTTAACTGAAAAATTTTGCAGTTCTTTCTGTACTTCTTCAACGGCGGTTGCTAACTCTTCTCTGTTTACTTTTACTATTGTTTGAAGAGGAGTAGGGACGAACTTTTCATCATCTGTTTCCTTTATTGTTAAGTCGAAAATTATAAAATTATCCATCAATGAGACCACTGGCGTAGGATGTCCCTGATAATAATTCTGTACTTGGTCTGTTACCAGGTCCTGCCAGCTTTCTATACAGCCCAGATCGCTGCAACATTGAGGAAATATTTTGTCTTCGTTATCTATTCTTAATACATAGCCACCGGAAAATGCAGAACAAAACTCTCTATCATTATGCTCTCTCATTTCCTGTGTTTTATCCAGTACAAGTTTGAGTAAGTCTTCATGAGAAATGTCAGAGATTTTGTATAATGAGGAACCTTTCAGGTAGGGAGTAAGATCTTCTTTAAAGCCTGCCTTTTTAATCGAAAGCTGCCTATAAAGTTCCCAGTCATCCTGATATTCCCAATAGGACCATTTTCTGGTACATTTAAATCCTCATCATAGTATGTAATTTCAATGACGAGGATGAGTTCTATCTTCATGGTTTGTTTTTTAATTGTAGTTTAATGCAAATAAAATTCTTTTATAAGAGTTACGGGTTCGTGCTGTAGTGAGCTGGAAAGTCGGCAGACTTTGAGCGGTGTGGGTAAGAAAAATAAGTTAGTCTTTAACAAAAAGAAACGTATTATGCTTCGTTTTTATATCTGTCATAATAGTTATTCAACGTTTCAATTAGTTTGTCTGAAGTAATGTCAAGTCCAGAAGCCGCAATATTGAAAGGTGAATTGTAACTATTAATATTAAACTGCATTAGTTTTCGTTTAAATCCGTTTGTCTCTTTGTTGAGCCAATACTTGGGATTTTTCACTCCTACAATGACAATTCTTGTGCGCTGTATTTTGATTTCTTCAAAACCATTGATCTCACTCCATTTTACGAATTCGGTTGCTGATTTCCTTGGATTTATATTGAGTCCTTTAGGATCAATAATTAAAATAAGTTCTGATTTAATCAGTCTTTTTATTCCTATAAAGAGACCAAGTCCGAAAAAAAGAATGGAAACAATTCCAACTCCTTGGATAAAAATTGGATTTCTGGCCCTCCAACTTATAAAGCTTTCTGCATCTAAAAGTAACCAAAAACCTAAAACAACAAATACAATTGACCCAATTAATAACCTCAATGATTTCTTTTTACTTGAATATATCTCAATTCTATCCATTTTTATCTGTCTTTTTAAAATGATACATAAAGTCCAAATTTGTGCATTGCGTATAATATATAAAGTTACGCTAACGTTGTTTTTGGTATTATAAATTAAATATTCTAATAATATAATGTAAAAGCCAAGCCACACGATTTAATCGTGCGGTAGCGAGGTCGTCGAAGTTGTTTTAATATACTATTATTGATGCTGTTTCGGGTAAATAATTGTCGATTTTTTCCCTTTCAATTATTTCTTTCTCAGTTTTTCCGAAATCAGTTGAAAGCAATGCGATTTTTGCACTAGGATCATGTTGATAAATTTTATTACTCAATGGTTCTAAAACATTCATAAATTCATTATTCATAAAAGGTTCGATGAAGCAAAGACTTTTCTTTTTCCCCTTGTAATTAAAGGTTATAAACTTTCTTTTGCCTGCAAAAGCTTGATTTTTGTTTAATTTTTTTTGTTTCACAAAAGATTCTAAATCCTTTTCCGCAAATAAATTTAATTTTTCAACCTCTTCTTGAGTTAATTTATATTGGAAGAAATTTTTTCCGTCCCAACTATCTGAATAAACAATTAAGTTTCCTTTTTGATCAACTATTGTATGAGTTGAAATTTCAACATTCCCATTTTTTTGAATTTCATAATCAACAATTTTTAGATTTTTAATTTTTAGACTTTGAGCATTTAAAACAGACGTGATAAAAATGGAAAAAATTATTACTCGGGTTTTCATTTATTTTTAGTTTTTATAAAATTTCAGCTAACACCCAAATTTACGCATTCCGCTAATATTGTTCTGGTCTTAGCCATCTATTTTTAGCCATTAAATATAAAATATAAATATTATTTCCTTACGAGAAAACATAATGCAAATAAAAATCGCCCCACAAAAGTAGAACGGTTTTAATTTATATATAGCAGCTAAGACTACCTCATTCCCTTCCGTTGCCACACGAATCCTTTTGTGTGATTAATATTATAAATTAAACATTCTAATGCTATAATCGTGCGGTAGCAGAGAGTTTTTATTCCTTCACTCTCCTTTGCAGAAGAAGATACGCTGCATCCAGCATTTTGGTAAGGTGAATGTATGGGCTTATTATATTCCTTTCCGGTAGATTGTCATGGATTCCCAATGAGAAATAGACCATTCCGGAAATAAAATAATCAAATTCCTTGATGCTGTATTCTTTGAATGCTTTTTTAAAGACCAAGAGGGGATTGTGGTATTCTTTCTCCGAAAGCAAGCCAAGAACCAATGGAGAGACATCTTCCAACTTGTGAGCTGTAGCTGTTTTCTTTTCCTGCAACGTTATGAAATAACCTGCACGGATGAATGACCGCATTGCCTGCTGAAAATGAAGGATAACGGACGGATGCTCTTTTATCCAGCTTTTTCTTTTTACCGCATAACTTATAATATCGTTTAGCAGTTCTTTGGATGCTGCAAGGTCATTGAGCTTAAAGTAGGTTTCCATTAGCTGTAAGCCGCAATATTTCTTCCGGTCTTTACCAAGCCGGAGATGAAGATCTGTTCTGATTTTTTTCATGAGTGTGTATTTTTTTACTGTACGATTTTACTGGCCGTAAAGGAGGAAGCCCGCCTGAACTTCCTGCCTATACAAGCCTAATGAATATGATAGAATTTGTGTTTTTCTAAAAGCCCGAAAGCCGCAATGGATTGTACACCCCATTGTACCGTATCATGATACTTATATTGTAAAGCAGGCTTAGAAAAAGATAATTGTAGAAAAGCAGAACAGCATGAAAATAAAAACGGCATGAGACTCTACAATATCTGTAATAGGGGCACTGGTATACCTTGCAACAGATAAGAGAGCCCACGCCTAGGTCGTGAGCTTCATACTTATCATCTTGTTGCTTTAAAAATTACCAGTTTTCTATTACAAGATTCTAAGCAATAGCTTCTATATTTCTTTGAAGTATCGCAAAATTACTCTAATGAGTAATCTTTTCCAAATATAATAAAATTATTTACATATTACCGAATTCGGTAATGATAATTTATACTAATAATTACAATTTGCACTAAACAGTGCGATTATGAACGAGTTTAAGACTGATAAAATCAAAAGAATGGTCTCAGAAAAAATAAAAGAAATAAAAGGAGAAACTCCTTATTCTAAGGTTTCTGAAAGATGTAATGTTACCGCTGCAAGAATTAGTGATGTAGCGAATAACAAAATTGACTGTCAACTCAGCACTTTTATTGAAATTGCAACCGGGCTAAGAATACATCCCAAAGAATTATTTGATATTGTTTTTGATTTTGAAGAATATTATTCTGAATTAGATAAATAAACCAAGCTCCGAAGTCTGAAGACTTCGAAGCTTGGTTTAAAAGGTCACTTTTATTATCCAAAGTTATGATAATTTGCAGATATAAATTTAACTGCTAGCTTTTCCAGAATTTAAAAAAAGTTTAAAGCATTCAAAAACTAAATTTATAAACCAACTGCTAACTTCTTCACAAACAGTTATTTCGTTATCGGAAATAATCATATCTGTTTCGCTTTTAGGATGTGTAATTCGATTTCTTATATTCTTCGCTATAATTAAGCTTTCCCAAGATTTAGTTCCCACACCTATATTTATTTCTCCCTTAAAAAGTCTATTTATTGTTCTAAAAGTAAATTTAATATTGTCTAATAGGTTAATAGTTTTTGAAGTTATTTTTATATCACCATTACCTTTTAAATCATATGATTCTTCTGCCAGAATCATATACTCTGAGATATTTATTTTTCTTTTAGTTCCATCAATGGATTTTGCTTTCAAGCAAACTTGCTTTAAAACCCAAATACTTCCCTCAATGGTAGTAAAAACACTTCTTATATAAATTCTTCTAAAAAATTGTGAATCTCTATTTTCTGATAATATTTTTTCGCTTTCAGCACCATCTTCTAAAAGTAGTTCAAGCCCTTTTTTAATTGTTCCTATTTTCATTTTTAATTGAATTATCATTTATTATAATATATTTCTACTTTAGATAATTCTAAAGTTGTAATTGCAAGATATCCAAAGCTCTTTTCAAAAGTCTATACTTTAAAACTATGTTTTTTATTGACTCAAAGTCTAGAGAGACTTTATTTAATGAATCAAAGTTTAGAGATAAAGATAGGAGAGTGGTGGTATTTTATTTGAATGTGTTGAAAAATAAAACCGCTCCGGGGAAGAGCGGTTTTCAATAAATTTTAAATTACTTCTTTTATTAATTCAATTGTGCTTGCTAAAATCGGAACATAAGCACCTTGCTCAATTTCAGAATAACTTACTTTGTTACCACTTGATGCATCCAAAGCTATACAATATTCAGTGCTTATTTTGTATTCTTGAGAATAATGTTTGCTTAAATATTTGTAAAGCCCTTCTGTAAATGAAGCTAACTCCTGATAGGTATACCCACCAAGCTTACAGGTAATCCATAAACCTCCAATGTATTTTACTCCTTCTTGCTCAAATGTGTAAACATGATGAGGATTTATTTTAACTGGAAGTTTTAAAATATCTATAATTGATAACATTTCTGGTTTCTTTAAGAAAGAAATTTCATGTCCTGTTCTTAGACTACTAAAATCATAATCTTCAAAATTGTAAAGTATATCTGCATTTCTTTGATACATCAATTTTGTTCTTTTATACTCTGTATTTTCTATATCTTGTAACAAACCATCTATTTTATCAGTGATTTCCATTCTGTTTTTATTTTTGAAGGCTCTACTGATTGAACTTATTGCTGAAATCCAGTAATCTCCTCCTGGTTCAGTTGTTACCTTTTCCTTTTCTTTACTTAAATTTTTGATAAAAGTTTGTCTACTTTTTTGTGACTTTCTTCTGAAGTCAATGATTTCTTTAATTGTTATTTTTTGCATTTTATACATTTTAAATTAAATTTCAAATTAAATTTTAACATAATTTAACTTTTTTTTAACGTTTTATTTTGTACATTTGCAAAAGTGAATCGGGGCAATGATATCACTTCTGCAAATGGAATACTAAACTTTGTCAGCACCTTCGGATATGCAGTTTAGCACTTTGCTTAGTAATTTTAATTACCCTTTACATTGGATGCAAAAAGGCTTACTTAGCTTCACAATTTTTCCAGACCTCCAATGTTTGAAGGACCAGAAGCAAATTAGCTTCTTCATATATTTAAAATATTTATTACTTCATTGATTAAAATTCAATGAAGTGGTGAAATACATATTAATACAAATTAAAGGTTTTTTTTTGGTTGTACCAAATTTATTACTGATTTTAACTTAAATTTAACATTTACTAAGCCAGTATTGTAATCTCTACTTTAAGTTGTTCGCATGGATCTACTTGAAAAAGGGCTATGTACATTTAAAATTAATTTTTGCAAATTATATAAAAAACCGCCCTACAAAAGCAGAGCGGTTAGTATATTAATTTGCCACGGTCGCCGGTTGTTATTCTATTTCAATTTTGTTGTATGCTATCCAACGTTTCAAATTTCCAACCATTCTTTTTAGATGGTCTTCATTCAGGAAGATATTGGTCCAGTATTCAAATCTGTCACACTGTACACTGATATAATAGGTCATAATAGCTAAGCAGGCAAAAGGTAAAAACTGTTTTTCTTCGTTACTGATTTCAGTTATCGTTTCATAACCTTTCAAAAAGCTTTCTGCTTTTATCTGGTAATCTTCTTCGTTTAAATTGGTAGCGAGTAACTGAAACAGGAAATAAGAAATGTCAAAACATAAATAACCGTTGCCACAAAAGTCAAAGTCAAAAAATGTGATTTCCTTTTCATCATCAATGTGCAGATTATCAAACCAAACGTCAAGATGAACACTTCCATATCTCATTTTCGAGCCAGTATTTTGGATTTTCAGCGTTAGAAAAGCAGATAGTTTTTCTAGAAATTCAACTTCATTTATATTTTTAGGAAAGAATTCTTTTATTCTTAAAACAGGTTTTGTAAGCAGGTTCTCGCTATTGTAAGATATTCTGTTGAGTTCAAAACCTTCCGTCGATTGATGAACTTTGGCTAGTGCCTTTCCGATGAGAAAACTTGTTTGAGATGAAAACTTTGCAGTCTTTGTTCCTTTGGCATAGGAGAACAAAACTCCAAATCTTTTTCCTTCCGATGCTTCAATTTCCTGTACATATTCGCCCGATTTGTCAGCAATTGGATAGGCAGCCTGTTTGTCGTTTTCTTTTAAGTGAAGCAAAAGCCTTAGCTCTTCTTTTATTTCTGATTTTGTCCGCCAATCGTGGGTATACACTCTAAAAACATATTGGTTGTCGTTATCATTAACGATGTATAAATGGTTCATGGCAAGCCGAAATATACTGCATTTGGTTTTGCCACTTAGGTTATATTGCTGTTGAATAAGTTGGGCAAGTGCGTTGGGTGAAAGTGTGCTGTTTATGGTAGGGAATTTCGTTGTCATTAATTCTTCGTTTGTCTATGGTTACAGTTGTTTTTAGTATTTTTTGGTTTTGTGACGGGCGGGAAATTGAAAAGGGAAACATTAATTTTTCGGTTTCATCCTATTGTTGCAAAAGCTTTGTTATCGGCAGTCTGTTTACTCTCGTTCCATTATCCGATACCAATTTTTCTCTAGTTTCCAATTATGTTCAGGTTTTATTTTTATTTGTTCTTCGTATTGGTTTTGTGTCTCATTATCATTTGTGAATACAAAATAAATTTGTGGTGATTGGAAAAAGCCTGATTCAACACTTAAAAATGTTGCGAAACTTAAATTCTCTAGTGTTATACATATATCTACTTGACAATAAACAAATTTAGATATTTTGCAATTTATCTATATTATTAATATTATTTTTTACGAATATAAAAAAACGCCCTACAAAAGTAGAACGACTAGTATGTTAATTTGCCTCGGTTGCTGACCGTTCTGGCATTCCACCATCCATTGGCATAGCTGGTTCAGCGCTCTTTACTTCAGTGATAACACATTCAGTTGTTAAAAGCATTCCAGATACAGAGGTTACTTTTTCAAATATGTTTCAACAAACCCTTGTCAAGGTTTTAAACCTTGACAAGGGTACCAATCCAGGCATCTTTGCTTAAAACTTACAAATGAAAAAACCGCCCTACAAAAGCAGAACGGTTTATATATTAAATTGTCTTAGCGACACGCTACTACATCATTCCCGGCATTCCACCACCCATTGGCATAGCTGGTTCAGCGCTCTTCACTTCAGTGATTACACATTCAGTTGTTAAAAGCATTCCAGATACAGAAGCTGCGTTTTCAAGGGTAGCTCTTGTTACTTTAGTTGGGTCAATGATACCTGCTTCAAGCATGTGAACATACTCGTCAGTTTTAGCGTTGTATCCGAAGTTAAAAGGCTTTTGAGTATGTTTTAAAGGGATTACTTTATTTACTGATAAAGTTCGGATACTTTACAGATTGTAGTTTTATAGATGTTATATAAAAAAGACTATTCTAAAAAGTCATTTAAAAAATCTTCTATTCCAGATGTTTGTCTTGTAACAGCATCAAATAAATCATTTATAGAATACTCATAATTAAATTCATATAGTTTTTCGTTTTCATTATCAATTAATTCTATCTTTTTTCTTTGAACCCAAAGCCATTCATCTTCATCAGTGTAATGCTTATATTGGTATTCAAACAATCGGAAATGTTTACCTTGAATTGTAGTTTTATAAATTTTACTAGTTATTTTTTCTTCGTATGGTAAAGAAATTTGGTGATTCACTATTTGCCAAATAATTTCTTTATTGTTCGTTTTTTTTATTAAAGCAAGTATAAATTCTAAATTTTTATTTCTCATTTTAGCAAATCTTTTTTATAATCTTTATTCATATTTTCAATATCAGTAATTAATGTTGATAAATATCTGTATGTCTTATCAATATAAGCTTCTTCTAATAAATTAAAATTCTTAGTAAGTTTTCTTATCCAAGCTACATCATCAATTGAAATGTAAGTTTTTTTATGTTTATCTACTTCTTCTTTTAATAAATTATAATGTTCTAAATCTTCCTTTTTAAGTGATCGTTTTATTGATTTAAGAATCGGTGAAAGCCCTGAAATTTCAATTAATATTTCTTTTTTATTATTATCTGTTTGAGATATTAAAACAGATAATTTGGAGCTTGACTTTTTTAGGTCATGTAAATTTTCAGGTAATCGATTAATAAAGAAATTTTTTTTATTCAATTCTTTAATTTCTTTACTATTATTTATGACCTTAAGGAAGGTTAATATAGTTATTAAAAAACCAATAATAGTTAAAATATCTGCCAATTCAGCCATTCGTTAAAATTTAAACTAATTTAATAATTATACCATACAAATTTACATAATTATGTTTGTTGAGTGCGAACAAAAAAACCGCCCCACAAAAGTAGAACGGTTTATATATTAAATTTGTCTCAACGACACGTTGTTACATCATTCCTGGCATTCCACCACCCATTGGCATAGCTGGTTCAGCGCTCTTCACTTCAGTGATAACACATTCAGTAGTAAGAAGCATTCCAGAAACAGAAGCTGCATTTTCAAGGGCAACTCTTGTTACTTTAGTTGGGTCAATGATTCCTGCTTCAAGCATTTGAACATACTCGTCAGTTTTCGCGTTGTATCCGAAGTCACCTGTTCCTTCTGCTACTTTAGCAACGATTACAGAACCTTCACCACCTGCGTTAGCAACGATTTGTCTTAATGGCTCCTCGATCGCTCTCTTAACGATTTTGATACCAGTATTTTCATCAGCGTTGATTCCTGAGATGCTGTCTAATGATTTGATTGCTCTTACTAAAGCAACACCACCACCTGCAACAATACCTTCTTCAACAGCTGCTCTTGTAGCGTGAAGTGCATCATCAACTCTGTCTTTTTTCTCTTTCATTTCTACTTCAGAAGCAGCACCTACATACAGTACAGCAACACCACCAGCTAACTTAGCTAATCTTTCCTGAAGTTTCTCTCTGTCGTAGTCAGAAGTTGTAGTTTCCATCTGAGCTTTGATCTGAGCTACTCTTCCTTTGATTTTCGCTTCGTCACCACCACCGTTTACAACCGTTGTGTTGTCTTTGTCGATCGTTACTTTCTCAGCAGTTCCAAGCATATCTAAAGAGATGTTTTCCATAGTGAAACCTTGCTCTTCAGAGATCACCTGTCCACCTGTAAGGATCGCGATATCTTCTAACATTGCTTTTCTTCTGTCTCCGAATCCTGGAGCTTTTACAGCAGCAATTTTAAGAGAACCTCTTAATTTGTTTACAACCAAAGTAGCTAAAGCTTCACCTTCAACTTCTTCAGAGATAATTAATAGAGACTTACCACCTTGTGCAATTGGCTCAAGAACTGGAAGTAATTCTTTCATTGAAGAAATTTTCTTCTCTACTAAAAGGATATATGGGTTTTCTAGTTCAGCTAACATTTTCTCAGGGTTAGTCACGAAGTAAGGTGACTGGTACCCTCTGTCAAACTGCATACCTTCTACAACATCTACCGTTGTATCGATACCTTTAGCTTCTTCTACAGTAATTACACCTTCTTTTCCAACTTTTCCGAAAGCTTCAGCTATTAAAGCACCGATAGTTTCGTCATTGTTAGCAGATACAGAAGCAACTTGCTTTACTTTATCTGTAGAATCTCCAACAGCCTGAGACTGAGTTTTAAGGTTTTCAACAACAGCAGTTACCGCTTTGTCAATACCTCTTTTAAGATCCATTGGGTTAGCACCGGCAGCTACGTTCTTAAGACCTTCTCTTACGATAGCCTGTGCCAATACAGTAGCGGTAGTAGTACCGTCTCCTGCGATATCATTAGTTTTGGACGCAACTTCTTTTACCATTTGCGCTCCCATATTTTCTACTCTATCTTCAAGTTCGATTTCTTTTGCAACAGAAACACCATCCTTAGTTACGTGTGGAGCACCGAAAGATTTTTCGATTACTACATTTCTTCCTTTAGGACCTAAAGTTACTTTTACTGCATTAGCCAATGCATCAACTCCTCTCTTTAGAGCGTCTCTTGATTCAATATCGAATTTTATTTCTTTTGCCATGTTGTTTAGCTTTTGGCGACTAGCGGTTAGCTTTTGGCTTTACTAGATCGCGGTTTGATTTTAATTTTAGTTTACTTTTAGCTTATTCCACAGTGTGACAAGCTTCTTTTTTAGTATAGTTAATTCTTCCAGAGTATTCTGATAATCACTTTCATTGATATATCCCAGATCTTTGGCTAGAATTAATTGGTTTTCGGCTTCATTGGAGGACCCAAGAGCAATATTGATGAAGTGGGCAAATTCTTTATCTGAATTTCTACCGCTGCCTTCAGAAATATTATATCCGATGGATGCAAATGATCGTCTGATTTGAGAGGACAATCCAAAAATTTCTTCTTTCGGAAAGCTTTTGGTTAAAGTATAAATCTTTAAAGTTATTTGGTGGCTTAATTGCCAAACTTCGAATTTCTTAAAGTCTCTCATAATTGCAAAAAGGCCATTTGCCAGAAGCCAATAGCCAGAAGCTTATCCAATAATTCCTAATAAATCAGCTTCTCTTACGATCAAATAATCTTTACCTTCCAACTTCAATTCAGCACCTGAATATTTTCCATAAAGAACTTTGTCACCTACCTGAACTGTTGTAGGCTCATCTTTTTTACCAGGACCTACTGCTACTACAGTACCTTCTTGCGGCTTTTCCTTTGCAGTGTCCGGGATGATGATTCCTGAAGCTGTTTTAGTTTCTGCTGCGATTGGCTCTACCAGAACTCTGTCTGCCAATGGTTTAAAGTTTACTGACATAATATATTTATTTTTTAATTATTTCTGTGTTATAATTCTCTAAATGTATGCCATGAGACGGGGACGGCTGAAATGGCAGACTTTTATTGAGGAATGTGAAATTTTGGCAGAAAAATTATTTTTTGCGCGCTGGAAATCCAAAGAGATAGCTTGTTGCTACAGGAACAACAAACAAAAGAACGGTAATGGCGGAAACTAAAATTTCCATAGTATGGCTGGCTAAAAATTGAGCAAATATTGTAGCAGGGTAGAAGTGTTCATATAATGATAAACTTAGTTTAATTCCTAAAATGGCAATTACAATAAAAGCGGCAGTTTCCAGGAAAGGAAATACCTGCATCAGACGAACAAACCACTGCGCAATAAATCTCATCGCCAAAATTCCTATAAAAACGCCAATGGTAATCAAAAGTAAATTATCCGAAAAAGCTACTGCTGCAAAAACATTATCTATGGAAAAAGCAAGATCCATGACTTCTACAATAGCAACCGTTGCCCAGAACTGTCCCAACAAGCCAATTGAATTTTTATACAGCCAACTGGATTCTTTGTCCGGATTTTCCTCCTGATTTTCTTCATCATTTGTATTTTTTATTTTTTTGATGAACCAATCGAAGGAGATATAGATCAGATACAATCCTCCCAGTGGTTTTAGCCACCACACGGAAATCAGTACGGAAGCAAAAATAAGAGCCAATCCACGAAATACATACGCACCGATAATTCCGTATTTCAAGGCTTTTTTTCTTTGGTGTTCGGGCAGATCCATCACGATGGTTGCCAATACGGCTGCATTGTCTACGGAGAGAAGGCTTTCGATTAGGATCAGATTACCGATAATGGCGATAGATTTTGCCGGGTTTTCTAATAGGTCATTGAAGAGATGAGTAAAATCAGGAAACATCATTTTTTAAAGAAATAGTATTTTGGTTAAGTTTTGAAATAATGGCGGCAGAAACTGAAATGCCAATGAAATTGGTGACCGATCGGGCTTCATTCATAAAGCGGTCTATGCTGTATAAAAGGGCAAGATCTGTAGTCGGGATTTTTCCAAACCTGCTTAAAGTAAACATCAATGCAAGGAAACCCGATCCGGGAACTCCCGAAGCAGTTTTTGAAGCAATAGAAATGGTGATGAAAAGCCAGAAATAATCTGTTATCGTAAGCGGAATATTATAAAACTGGATCAGGAAAATACATGAAATAGAAAGATAAATACAAGCCCCGGCCAGATTAAAATTGTACCCAAGAGGAATGATAAGGCGAAGAATCTTCCGGTCGTAGCCCTGTGATTCCATTTTGTCGAAAATCATAGGAAAGGCCGTCTTTGACGACGAAGTTGCTACCACAAGAATGATTTCTTCTTTGATACTGATCAGAAAATCCCAAAGGTTAATCTTAAAGTAAGCTGTTATAACACCTAATATCCCGAAAATAAAAAATACACAGGTGAGATATACTGTGGCAACAATCTTACTTAATGGCAGCAAAGTATTAATTCCGTATACAGAAATTCCATAAGCGATATTAGAGAAAATGACGATGGGAAGAAAGATGTAAACATACTTGATCAGTTTGAAAAACAGATTTCTTCCCATGTCTATAGCCTTAAGAATGTTATTCTTTTTCTTTGAAAGACCAATCAGGATACCTGCAGTTATTGATATTAAAAGAAAAAGTACATAATTGCTGATATGTAAAGGATTAGACGTTTGGGCTAAAAATCTTTCAGGAAGCGCCTTATGTGAAGAAATAATAATTCCCGTATTGGCACCTGGCTTTAAAAGTAATCCGGAACCGATTCCCAGAAAAATACTTACAGAAGTGATGATTAAAAAATAAACAACCATCTGGCTTACAATTTTAAAAGCATTTTTGGTGCTGAAAATGTAGCTTACCCCATAAGTTACTGCAATAAAAATAACAGGAATGATCAAAACTTCAAGAAGCGTGAAAAAGTAACTGCTTACTGTCTCCAGATGTTTACTGACTTCCGGAAAATAATAACCGGTTAATGCTCCACAGATAATCGCTGTGAATACATACAGAGTAAGGTTTCTTAAATAAGAGTCTGTAAACGTTTTTTGCTTAGAAGGTTTCATCATTCATTTTTTATAAGGTAAGATTACAAAATTCAAAGATATAATCTTATATAATACCAAGAGCTAAGGCACTCAGCAACATTACAATTGATGATCCGATAGCCCATTTTAAAGTGAATTTCAAATGGTCAGAGAATTCAACTCCTGCCAGTGAAACCAATAAATAAGTAGATGGTACCAACGGACTTAATAAGTGAGAAGCCTGTCCTACAAGACTGGCACGTCCCAAAATATCAGGAGGAATATTCAGCTGGCTGCCTGTTGCTGTGATGACAGGTAATATCCCGAAATAATAAGCATCATTGGTCAGGAAAAAAGTCAATGGTACACTGAATATAGCCGTGATTACATTCAGATAGCCGCCCCATGTTTTAGGAATAATACTGATAATACTGTTTCCCATAGCATTCATAATTCCGGTTCCATTCAGTATTCCTGTGAAAATTCCGGCTCCGAAGATCATTCCTGCTACCGATAAAGCATTTCCTGCATGTTTTGAAATAATTTTCTGCTGGTCTTTCAATTTAGGATAATTGATTAGGGAAGCAATACAGAACGCAATCATAAAAGCAATTCCCAAAGGGATAATATCCAGAATCATAACGACAAGCAGAACGATGGTCAGGATCAGATTGACAATAATAAGTTTTGGTCGTCTTAATGCCGGGTCGTTTTCGCCTGCGATATCCTGTCCGCTGTATTTACTGTATTTCCCATGTTTAGCAATTCTTTTTTTCTCTCGTACTCCCAAAATATAGGCAACAAAAAATACCCATACCAACCCGATCAGCATAACCGGAATCATAGGAACAAATATTTCTGTATGTCCCAATTTGAGAGAACTCATCACTCTTGCAGTAGGCCCTCCCCAAGGTAGAATATTCATAATACCGCCCGCCAGCATAATGATACAGGTTAAAACTAAAGGATTCATACCTTGTTTTTTATAAAGCGGGAGTAATGCAGCTACTACAATAATATAAGTGGAAGATCCATCACCGTCCAAGGAAACCAAAGTGGTAAGAAGGGCGGTTCCGATGGTTGTTTTTACAGGATTATCTCCTACAGCCTTTAATATGGCATTCACAAGTGGCTCAAAAAGCCCGGTGTCGATCATCAGACTGAAATACAGGATGGCAAAAATTAGCATAACCCCCGTAAGCGCTATTTCTTTTACTCCATCTTTCATCATTTTTCCAAGATCGGGCCCAAATCCTGCTGCAACAGCAATAAGAACTGGGACAAGAACCAAAGCAGTGAGAGGAGTCATCTTTTTGTTCATGATAAGGATCATGAAGATGAAAATCATTAAAAAACCAAGAAATGTAAGCATAGTATAGTATAATGTTAATGAGGTTATTATTGTTTCTTTTTTCTCCAGTCGAAACTGTTTCTGAAACCTATAAACCCGTAATTACTTGTTTTTTTGGTTTCCATCTGGTTGATAAAGGCAAGTTCCAGGGCGGAGTTTTTCCCGACTTTTATTCCAAGGCCCGCTGTGATACGGTTGCTGTCGAAAGGTTCTTCTTTGTCTATATTCATTCTTATTTCGTTTTTAAGAATACCATAGAGTTTTTCTTTCTCTCCTTTTTTGCTGAAAGGAATTCTGACAGAGATCAGATATCGGATTCTTACCTCCAGTTCATCAGGGTTGCTGAGGAAGCGTTCTTCCACTCTAAGACAGTTGGAAATGGAAGTTCTTCCAATAAAATATTCAGCGGTTACCTGTTGGAAAGGCCTTTTTTCATATCTTATCTTTTTAGAACCATCGGTATTATAAGATTCGAGAATCAAAAACATGGCTCCTGCTGCAGGTCTTATATTTTCCGCCACCTCATAGTCTACATAAGCATTCACAAGGAAAAGCCTGGTGTCGTAAGCCAGATCAAAAGAACGGTATTGGGTAAGCGCTGTTAAGGTACTTTTATCCGTAAGTTTTGCCGACATGAGATACTGAAACCACATATTGTAATTGTCTTTACTCTGACTGTGAAAAAAACTACTTAGCAGGCAAAATGATAAAATAAGGGTTAATTGTATATTAAGTTTCATGTAATATTTGATTAATATTGTGATTTCTCAAATATATTTATTCAAAAGAGGGGGGGCGGATTTTTTCAATCAATGACAGTTTTTCTCAACGAACTGCATTTTGCGACAAAAAGATATTATATTTGACGTGTGTCAAAATTAGGTGTGGAGTATGTTTTTAATCATTAATTTTATAATTATATTATTGATTATCAGAGTTTTATTTAATGGTAGGATTCTGGGAAGTCTTATGAAGTACCGTTGGAAATTTCTGTTGAGGTTTCAACATATATTTTTCCTTTTTATCTTCATTTTGATGACTTATTTCACCGAAAACTACTTCCTGGATTCCACTCAGTTGGTAATGAGCATTATTTTGAACACAATTTTCAATGTGGGAATTTATTATTTGGTGTACTATTATTTGGTTCCCCGTTTCTATTTATCCAACAAGTATCCGGAGTTTATTCTCTATGCTTTAATCTGTTTTTTAGTATCTAGCCTTTTCAGGATTTTATGGGAGCCGGCGGTTTTTCAGATAGATTTCAGTGAAAAAGGATATCATATTGGCTTCCTATATAATGTATATATCTCGCAGGGTGTCATTATTCTGGTGGCTTCTTTTTTGGGAATTACAAAAGACAAATTTTTAATAGAACAAGATGTAATCAGCCTTGGAGAGGAGAAAGATCAGCTTTATCTGGATTTGCTTAAATCTAAACTGAATCCCCATTTTTTGCTGAATACACTTAATAATATATATGCCAACAGTTTTACCCATTCTGAAAAAACTTCTGATTCTATTCTACAGTTAAGTAAGCTTCTGAAATATATTATTTATGACAGTGGAAAAGAAAAAGTAACGGTTTCCCAGGAGTTTTCTTCACTGAAAGCCCTTGCAGCTTTGTATCAGCTTAAATATAATAATCAGCTTGATATTGTGATGGATATCGAGGATCAGGAAGAATTTGACATTGCTGAAATCCCGTCTGCAATACTTCTTACGTTATTTGAAAATGCTTTAAAACATTCTGCAATAGGTGAAGATGCTCACGGTTTTATCAAATTATTCTGTAACATTGAGCGTTCTGAATTGTATTTTGAAATTATAAATTCTGTAGGAAAAAGTAAAATGGGTCAGATAGAATCCAATTATCACGGATTGGGTAATGAAGCAATTATTCATATATTGGAAAAATTTTATCCTGATCAGTATGAATTTTATTCCGGACCGAAAGAAAATGATCAATATAAAATTGCTTTAACAATTATTATCCATGGCTAATCTGACTATCGTAAATGTAGATGATGAATATCCTGCATTACAGCTTGTAAAACAATATTGTGATCAGCTTGAAGAAGTTGAACTTCTGGCTTCATTTCAGAAGCCGGAAGAAGCGCTGGCATTTTTGAGAGCCAATAAAGTAGATCTTGTTGTTTTCGACATCAATATGCCTGGGATAAATGGAGTAGAGCTTTTGCAGCAACTTCCTGATCCGCCGCTGTGTATTTTTCTTACGCTGGAAACAAAATATGCGGTGAAAGCATTTGAATTGGATGTTGTTCATTATCTTATAAAGCCTGTAGATTTTGATACTTTCAAAAAGGCAGTCAATAAAGCAAGAGATTTTGTTCAGTTTAAAAACTCTGCGGCCAGCCAGCAGCAGGAAGACTATATTATGTTTAAATCCAATTATGTGATGAACAAAGTTTTTCTTAAAGATATCCTCTGGATACAGGGATTCGGGGAATATATTGTGCTGATGACACCTTTGAAAAAATATATGATCCTGGAAAGAATGTCCAATTTTGAGGAGAAATTTCAGCATTTCGGGTTTATCAGAATTCATAAGTCTTATATTGTATTATCAGAACATATCAATTCCTATAATTCAGGTCATGTTTTCTTAAAAAACGGAGAAGAGCTTCCTTTGGGGAGAACATATAAAAAGAATTTAAAAGCCCATTTAAATTAAAAAAGCTGCCTCAAAAGTCAAACAATATGACCTGTAAGACAGCCTTTTTAGATTTTTATTCAGTGAGTTCTATTATGGACAAGATTCTCCCGGTCCAATCCAAAGACTGCACTGGCCTTTGTAATTGTATTCACAGCAGAAACGTCCTGGGGCTCCGCCTTTAATTGATTTCTGAGCATCTCTGCTTAGCAGTTTAGCATTTTTCATAGTTAATCATTTTTGTTTGTACAATTCCTGAGTATTTAAAGTCAATCAGGGTTTTTGACATTTGGTGTTGATTTGTACTTCAAATATAATAATTTTTCCTTTGTTTGTGATATATTTTAAATTATTTTATTTGATATAAACCTATGATTATCAATTGCTAATTTTTGTTCTTATTTGATCATTTCTAACAGCATTTTTCTACCGTTCAGGTCCATGTCCTGCTTAACGATCTTTCGGGTCGCAGTATCAATATAGTAGGTTGTGGTGGTGGTTTTGTTGCTGATGTCATCAGTTGTTTTTACTATCCAGACTGGTTTTCCTTTATACTCTGACTTTTGAGTATCCAGAATATAAGCCTTCATCATTCCTTTTTTTTCAGATTTAGGGTTATAATCAAAGATGGAAATCTCGCCTGTATAGTTTTCTTTTAAAGGAAGCAATCGTATCAGCATTGCATAGCTGCTACTGTCGAAATATTGAGTGGCAGGAATATCAATAATATCTTTTTTCTGAGACTTCTTGTCAAGATAATATCCGGTGACTTTGTTTTTCTCAGATTGGAGTGCCATATCTCTCATCGTATTGTAAGAAGAATGATAGATAGGATCAAAATTTTTGATTTTTACAAGTGTAGAATCCGTCCATTTGGCATCCGGAGCCTGTTTCATTTTTACAGTAGTCTTAATGAGAAGATCCGTTTTGTTCAGTTTTTTGAATTCTGTAATGATGCTTCCGATTTCTATTTTTGCTCCGGCATTTTCAGCATACCATACAGCCTCAGAAATTTCGTCTTTAATGAATTTTGAATCCATCCCTGAATTTTTAGGAGTCAGCAGATTCTGTGAAAAAAAATGGGCACTGCTTAGTAGTAAAAGTAGAAAAAATGTTCTCATGATCTTTTTACTAATAAGTAGTGCCTTGTTGGTTAAAGTTACAACCTTTTGATTATTAACTTTTTCCTGCTGCCTGCATCGGATTTACTTTTCCATTAGAACCTCCTCTTACAGAACCAGCTTCCTGTTTTTGCTTAAAGAGCTGGAATTTCGAAGTCTCGCTTGTTGATCCTGTACTGCTCCAGAAATTATTGTTAGTATCAATATCAGCAGTTTCTCTCATCGGATCCAGCTGAATAGATTTCAGTTTTTTATCAAAATAATAGGTTTTGGAAACTTTTTGCTCATTCAGTCTCCAGATCTGTGCAGAAGATTTATCATATAATTTTGAGCCATCTTCAAAAGTGAACTCAAGAATAATTGGCATTACCAAACCTCCTTTGTTGGCAAAATCGATCTGATAAGCGGTTATATTTTTAAATTTCTCTTTCTCCTTAGCATCTAAAGGAAGACCAGCTTCAGTTTTGGTAACATACTCTTTTGAATTGTCAACCTTTTCCTGTCCTCTGTCATATTTATAATAGAAATCTTGAAGCTCTTTATCTCCGTCTACATAGAATTTAATATTCTTATCTTCTCTGTTTCTGATTTTTGAAAGATCTTCAAAGCTGTTCACCAAAGGTTTCTCTACCTGATATTTTACTTCAGCAGCAGCTTTAGGGTTTGTATTCAGGTCTGGAACGGCTACCGTTACTTTATCAATGGCAATATCCACGGGATCTGTTCCGTAGAACCATCCTCTCCAGAACCAGTCCAGGTCTTCACCACTTGCATCCTCCATAGTACGGAATAAATCTGCGGGTTCAGGATGTTTAAAGGCCCATCTTTTAGCATATGTTTTAAATGCTTTATCGAAAAGTTCTCTTCCCATGATTGTTTCACGAAGAATATTCAATCCTGTAGCAGGTTTTGAATACGCGTTCGGACCATATTGAACAATATTTTCAGAATTGCTCATGATAGGCTCCAGCTGATCTTTCGGAAGCTTCATATAATCTACAATCGTCCATGCCGGCCCTCTTTTGGAAGGAAATTTATTATCCCATTTTTCTTCTGTAAGATATTCTGTGAAGGTATTGAGTCCTTCATCCATCCATGCCCATTGTCTTTCATCAGAATTAATGATCATTGGAAAGAAGTTGTGCCCAACCTCGTGAATGATCACACCAATCATTCCATTTTTAGTTCCTTCAGAATAAGTCCCGTCTTTTTCAGTTCTTCCGAAGTTGAAACAGATCATTGGATATTCCATTCCGTTAGCCGCTTCTACAGACTGAGCAACAGGATAAGGATACGGAATTGTGAATTCTGAATAGGTTTTGATAGTATGAGCCACCGCTTTTGTGGAAAACTTTCTGTAAAGACCATAAGATTCTTTTGGATAGAAGCTCATTGCCATTACTTTATTATTGTTTTCAGGGATTGTTACACGCATTCCGTCCCAGACAAATTTTCTGGAAGAAGTCCATGCAAAATCACGTACGTCTTTCGCTTCAAAAACCCATGTTTTTCTTTGCTTTGAATGATTTTTCTCTGCTTTTTTAGCTTCGTCCAATGTTACAATTTCAATAGGCTCAGAAGCACTTTCTGCTTTTTTATACCTTGAAAGCTGATCAGAAGTTAATACCTGATCATAGTTTTTACATTCTCCGGTTCCCCCTACAATATGATCGGCAGGAACATTCATGGAAACTTTAAAATCTCCGAAAACTAAAGCAAATTCACCTCTTCCGGTGAACTGATGATTCTGCCATCCCTGAAAGTCGCTGTAAACGCACATTCTCGGATACCATTGGGTCATTGTGTAGAGATCATTCCCATCCTCAGGGAAGTTTTCATAACCTCCGCGGCCGCCCATTTTTATCCTGTTGGAAATATTATAATTCCAGTCTACTTTGAAAACAAACTTTTCTCCCTTCTTCAAAACTTTTGGAAGATCAATACGCATCATGGTTTTATTAACAGTATACTTCAGAGTATTACCTGAAGCATCCGTTACTTTTTCAAGGCTTACTCCATAACCATTGTCTTTAGCAGGAAGCTCTGTAACTTTTAGCTGCTGATCCGTGGTTGAAGGTTGAAGGACAGATGACTTGTCATATCCTGCATTTCTAATACTTGAATGTTCGTTTTCATCAAGCTGAAGCCAGATATAATCCAGATCATCAGGAGAATTGTTGTAATAAGTAACTGTTTCCGAACCTTTGAGATTTCTTTTGTCTTCATCCAGATAAGCGGTAATGTTGTAATCGGCCCTATTTTGCCAGTAGCCGTGTCCGGGTGCTCCCGAAGCTGTTCTATAGATGTTGGGTGTTGGTAGAATAGTTCCCAGTTGCTCAAACTTATTTCCATGGTTGCTGCCTGGGTTATTCTGAATATTTTGTGCGGTGAAACCTGTATATGCAAATACAGAAAGTGAAAGTATAACAACTTTTAGTTTCATAACCGAAAATGATTTATTAATGATCAAAGATAATAATAAGCTGTTGAAATCATGAAAATATTTCACACTTAAAAAGGAATTCTTTCCAAAGTCATTTTTAGAGATAAAGCAAATACACCAGAAGATACAAAGAGAATCCAGTCTTTTCTGTTGACCTTAAAAAGGTTAAGAAGAATAAATAAAACGACTAAAATTGCAAAAACAATAGCTATTTGTCCCAATTCCAACCCAATATTAAATCCCAAAAGTGGAAATGCAATACTCTGGCTTTTGGCAATCATTACTCTCGCCGTATTGGCGAATCCCATCCCATGTACAAGACCAAAAATTAGGGCAAGATAATAATTGGCCCGCATGAGAGTCTGTTTTTGGTTTTTCATGATAATATTATCCAAAGAGGTCAGCACAATAGTCAGTGGAATCAGGAACTCCACCCAGTCTGATGGCACTCTGAATACATCCAGAATGCTTAAAGCCAATGTGATAGAATGTCCAATTGTAAAAGCAGTAACAAGGATCAGAATTTTTTTCCAGTCATTATAAGAATAAACTGCAATCAAGGCAAGAACAAACAGCTGATGGTCTAAAGCATCTAGCGAGATAATGTGTTCCCATCCAAGGTTTAAATAAAGTAGAAAATCCTGCATTTTGATAGTAGATTGTTAGGTTTTGAATATTTTGTTAAAATTTGTCACAAAAGTAAACATTTCATATGTGAGGAAAGTTTTTTGAAATGCTATAACAATTTTTTAGGATTATGTTTTTACACTTTTGGATTAGAGATAGAAGTTATATTCTCGTGGCTTTTTCTATTAAAAGAGGTAGTCTTCATCCGATTCTTAGATGATTCTGTAAGTCTCCCCAATGGATAATAATCATTAGCATCTATGATTTCAAGAGCATCTGCATTATTTCTCCCAAAACTGATTTTTATATGGGTAAATATACTTATTGTTTTCTAAATAAATATATAGCTTTTCATATACAAAATAGAAACCTTTTACAACAAAAAACCACTACTCAATAGTAGTGGTTTTGCTATTATAACTTCAGCACATAAAAAAATGATACTGTAACAAGAAATTATGGTTTATTTTTTAACGTCTTATAAAAAGCATACTCTCCAAAGCGATCTTTTCTATATATAAGATAATCCTCAGAGCCTTTTGCCTTATAAATTGAATCTCCCATTTTTAGATCATCCTTACCGGGGGCATAAATCCAAAAAGTGTAATTAAAATCCTTATCTCCAACAAATTTAGCTATTTTTGAGTTCTCAAATTTCCTGTTAGATTTTATTTCTTCAATGATTCCTTTTAATTCAGAATTATAAAATTTGTTTTGTTTATTTATATTCCAAAAAAATGCAAATAGTATACCTATGACAATAATTATTATAAGTATAGCAATATTTTTTTTATTTAATTCCATATTAATATGATCCTTTACCTGTTACTGCTCCTGTGTAATCAGCAACTCTAATTTTACCATCAAAACCAACACCCACTCTCGTATTAGAGATTGTTACACCTACTCCTGCAGAACCTTTTGCTCCTGCTGCAATTCCAACTGAACGTGTAACCCATCTTCCCGCTACCGGACCATTATTAGGATTGGGATCAAAAGAAACAGCAACACTACCAGTGACTCCTACTACAGAAACAAGTGATCCATTTACATATGCTTCAGTTCCTACAACAGAATTTAAACTCATATCTGACACTTTTCCGGTAAAGGTACTACTAAAAAATGAAAGATTACCTTCACCTCCTGCCCCAAAAGCAACACCTAAACTTAAAGTGTTTCCTGGATCAAAGTAAACCCCGGCATCTTTACCTCTGGTTATTACTTCAAGTCCCATACTAGTTCCAATTTCTGCACCACCGCCAACTGAGCCGCCTTGGGTAATCCCAAATCTATCTGGAACTAAAAATCTAGCAAATGGACTGTTCCACCATTTGGTTTTATTAAGTACAACTTCTCCAACATCATAAACTCTTCCGTCAGCAATTGGTTTTCCTCCAGAAGATTCGTCATAAATATATCCGTCTGCTGCATAGCTTAAATCGCCTTCTTTTGCTGTTTCTCCTACATAAGTTCCTTTTACTCCTTTATCTGTTAAATCTTGCTGGCTTTTTATATCATCTCTAAACTCCATTTGGCCTAAAGAGTTTTTAAACCAATCTGATTCTGATCTTCCATCGGGATCTATAAACCTTATCGGATTATTGACAGCATAATTGTAAGGACTCCATCTTCTTGAAGTTTCCGCCAGCGGATCCACCACTCCCCATCTACCTAAATCCGGCATATAAAACCTAGCACCGTAATCATACATTCCCGTCTCCTGTAACTCCTTACCATTGTACTTGTAGTTTTTATAAGTACCCTGTCCAAAGAAAGCATTTCCTGTCTTCAGATGGTTCATTCCAAATGGATAATAATCATTGGAATCTGTGATTTCAAGAGCGCCTACGCTGTTTCTTCCAAAACTTATTCTTGTATTTCCCAGATGATCCTTATACTGGTAAATATACTGATCTTTTCCGTAATCATAAAATCCTTCTGCTGTGGGAAAGAACATTAATTGAGGTGTTTTTGCAGTAGTTTTTAATGTTTCTAAAGGAGGATTGGCAGTATTTTCAAGTGAGAAAGCCTGTTGCTCATAAGCATATTTCAACTTTTCTGTGATCATACGAAGTTCTTCAAGACCGCCACCTCCGCCATTATTGCTGGATTCATTATGATAATATTGAAATCCATCAAGGTAA